>CACXXO010000037.1 GCA_902771735.1 uncultured Bacteroidota bacterium | reverse complement strand
TTTCAAAACAGATAGGGATGGTGTCCGCAAATAGAGGCTCGGCCACGGTCTTTTCTCTCGTCCCGCTCTTGCAGGCGGTCATGGCGGTAAGGGCAACCAGCGCCGCAGTGGCAAATAATGCGATTCTTCTCATTGTTATTGGTATTGGGTTATTGTTTTTATCCGTAATTCTCAATCAAATACTTCACAAACTGCGGGTCGCCGAAGTCGATGGTGCCCGTGTCGTGCTGGTTGAGCTTGGCGACGGCGGCCATATCGTCGGCGGTCAGCGTGAAGTCGAAGATGTCGAAATTTTGCGCCATACGTTCCTTGTGACTGGACTTGGGGATGGCCACAACACCACGCTGGGTCAGCCACCGGAGGGCCACCTGAGCGGCACTTTTGCCATACTTGGCACCTATGGCGGCAAGCTCTTCACTCTTCACGACGCCGTCCACACCCTGACCGCCGAGCGGTCCCCAAGCCATCATACGTGTGCCGAATTCTGCAAGTATCGGCTCGATAGCTGTCTGCTGTATGAGGGTGTTGCATTGCAGCTGGTTCACCATCGGCTTTACATCCACATAGTGGGCGAAGTCGAAGAAACAGCCCGACTGGAAGTTGCTCACTCCTATGGCGCGCACCTTGCCGTCGTGATAGGCTTTCTCCATCGCCCGCCACGTGCCGAACACATCGCCGTAGGCCTGATGGATGAGCAGCAGGTCGATGTAATCCGTCTGCAACTTGCGCAGGATCTCGTCGATGCTCTTGGCTGCCTTTTCCTCTCCGTTGTTCGCAATCCACACCTTTGTCACGAGGAAAAGCTCCTCGCGTTTCAGGCCACTTTTGCGCCAGGCATTACCCACGCCCTCTTCGTTGGCATACGCTTGTGCCGTGTCTATCAGGCGGTAGCCGACGCTCAGCGCATCGCTGACACAACGCTCGCACTCGGCGGGCGACACTTGGAAGACACCATAACCCAGCAAGGGCATTTTCACTCCGTTTGACAATGTAATTTCTTGCATAAGCATTTGTTTTATTGTTTATTATTCAATTCTTATTCATTCCGTTCGATGCTGCAAAATTACAACCATTTTTCCATACCTCTATTTCACAAAAAGCACCAATATTTTCACAATAAACACAAAAGTTATCCGTTATTAACGTAATTACACATTAACGCGATTTTATAGATAATGAAGATTGACTTTCTATATTCGACGGATTTTCTGGCGATGAATGCGCCGGAGCTGGGACACACCTGTATGCACCTGCTGTGCAGGGCAGGCGAAGGGAGCTTCGTGTTCAACGAGCGGTGCTACCATATTGTGAAGAACGACCTGGTGGTGATGCCGAACCCCACACGGGCGAAGAACCTCGCGGCAGCACCGGGGATGGAGGTGGAGTGGTTCGCCGCCGACAACAAATTCTTGCATAGCCTGCTGCCGTCGAACAACTACAGCATCGGAGGCAGCATCAGCCTCAACCAGAACCCCGTCATCAAGGTCGACGACCGACAGGCGGAGATACTATTGGAGGACTTCCACCGCCTGCGCGACCGCCTCGACGACCGCCACCTGCTCTTCTACCGCGAGATGATGGGAAGCCTCTGCCTGACGATGATGTACGACATCTTCGAGCTCCACGCCCGTCGCGACGCCACCGACACCCACAGCGACCGCACCGCCATTATCGTCCGTCAGCTGACCGACCTGCTCGCCACCGGCATCAGCCGCACGGAGCGCGACGTGAGCTACTATGCCGAGCGGCTCAACGTCTCAACGAAATACCTCTCAGCCACCGTCAAACGCGTCACCGGCCACAGCGTAAGCAGCTTCATCGACCGCGCCACGGTGCCCATCCTGAAGAAATACCTTAACAACGAGCGCCTGTCGCTCACGCAGATAGCCGACCGCATGAACTTCACATCCCTCTCCTACTTCAGCCGCTACTGCACCAAGCACCTCGGCCAGTCGCCCAGCGACTACCGCTGCAGCCTCCAACCGAAATAAAGAGATAAGGGACAAATAAAGGGACCTGCCCAAGCGGACAGGTCCCTTTCATTATGTTAGAGTGGAATTACTCTTCGACAGCTGCTTGGTAAATATCTACCTCTGCCGAATCTTTCAGTATGTCCACACACATGAGCGAGTTCTATGCTAGAAAACACAATCCACTCTTAGAAAATAGACTCTTCCGTTTCGGTGGTGAGTAGTTCAAGTGCTTTCATTCCCATGA
>CACXXO010000036.1 GCA_902771735.1 uncultured Bacteroidota bacterium | reverse complement strand
ATTCATGACAAACTCCACACCCTTGGCAATAGCGCAGAATTTGCCAATAATCAGCCGGTCACCTATGAAGTCGTAGAAATGAGTGACATGCTTCTCGAATTGGTCAGCACCATCCACATCATCGTAGTAGGTATAGTCGCCAATGATGATACGTGGATTCTTCACCACGTTCTTGATGAAGCAGAGCCGCGGGAGATTGGGATTTGGAAAAGCCTCGTTGGGGTTGGGCCTGTTTTTTATCATGATTTTACGGATTATCTGTATTAAAAAAGCTACAGATTCTTCCCGAAAAACGCCGCTAACGTGTCCCAAGGGATATAGTTATTCTCTCCACCATCGTAGAGGTCGCAATGGGTGGCGCCGGGGATGATGAGCAGCTGCTTGTTGTCGGGATTGGGATTTGGTTTGCCAATGAAGTTGTAGCCATCGGCCTTGCCTTCAACCATATAGTGGTAGGCGGCTTCGCCGAAGTAGCGCGAATGGGCTTCCGCACCGTGCATCACGAGGACGGCGGAGCGTATCTCGTTGATATAGTAAAGGAAGCGGGCGTTGGCGTAGGCCTGGGTGCCGATAACGCGCCAACCGTCGTTGCTGTTGCCGCTACGCTTGTGGTAGCCGCGCGGGGTCTTGTAGTAGGCATGATAGTCTTTGACGAACTGCGGGGCATCCTCGGGCAGCGGGTCTATAACGCCGCCAGCCATTGCCGTCGGGTCGGAAAGACGCTGCTTGCCCATTGTCTCGCGGGCAGCGTGGCGCGACTCCTCCTTGTCCTCACTGTCGTAGTAGCCGTTGCCGCTGATGCGGGTCATGTCGTACATCGTCGAGGCAACTGTGGCCTTGATGCGGCTGTCGGCAGCGGCAGCATTGAGTGCGATGCCGCCCCAGCCACAGATGCCGATAATGCCGATGCGCTCGGGGTCGACATTGTCCAGCTTGGAAAGGAAATCTACGGCAGCCATAAAGTCCTCGGTGTTGATGTCGGGCGACGCCGTGCGGCGGGGTTCACCGCTGCTCTCGCCGGTGTACGACGGGTCGAAAGCCAGCGCCACGAAGCCGTGCTCCGCCATTCGCATGGCATAGAGGCCGCTGCTCTGCTCCTTGACGGCGCCGAAAGGACCGCTAACGGCTATGGCAGCCAGCTTTCCCTGTGCATCCTTGGGCGTGTAGAGGTCGGCAGCAAGCGTAAGCCCATACTGTGTTTCGAATGTCACCTTGCGGTGATCCACTTTCTCGCTCAGCGGGAACACCTTGTCCCACTCTTGAGTTAATGTAAGTTCTTGTTTCATATTGTCAGTTTTGTTAGTTTCTTGCTTGTTGCCGCAGGCGACCATCATCAGGGCCGCAGCTGCGAGGATTAAAGTTATGTATTTCATTGCATTATTATTAGTATTATCGTATGAAGTGCATCGGCTCCCATTCCTCACCTTCGGGGTAAGGGACAGGTTCCTGCGAGTGAATGCTTTTCAGCAAAAAGGCCATATTGCGGCCCAGCGCACGCATCGTCTGCATTCCCTCGCTGTCGAGTGCCGCCTCGCCTTCTGCGCGGCCGTAGACGATGTTCCAATACTGCGACGTGACCATCGGCATATGCTGCAGCTGGAACATCATAGTGAGCGACTGCAGTGCCGCCGTTGCGCCACCGCGCCGACAGACAGCGATACCAGCAGCGGGTTTGTGCATTGCCAGGTGTGACTGCGAGTAGAAGAGCCGCTGCATCAAGGCCAGCAGGGCTCCGTTGGGCTGGCCGTAGTAGGTGGGAGTACCCACCACGAGAGCGTCGCTCTCGGCCAGTTTTTCAGCCAGTCGGTTGCAGAGGTCGTCGTCGAAAACGCAGTGGCCCAACTCGCGACAACGTCCGCAGGCGATACATCCGTGCACGGGTTTCGTGCCAATGCCTACAATCTCATAGTCGACACCGTTCTCTTTCAATGTCTTGCCAACCTCTTCGAGGGCGATATGCGTGTTGCCGTTGGCACGCGCGCTACCGTTAATCAGTAATACTTTCATAGCTGAATGCGTAAATGTGTGAACGCGTTAATGCGTAAGTGATTGTCGAATTAACAAATTATCTTTTTAGAATTCGAATTTTTCCACCTTCATCTCACCGCACTGGCGCATCATAGGCGAGTATTTCTTAAACTCCGGCGTGGCGGAATGTTTGTCAAGCGAGGCGGCATCCTGCCACGTCTCGCAGATGAGGAACACATCCGGTCGCGTAGCACTCTGGAACACATCGTAGGCAATGCATCCCTCGTGATGCTGCGAATAGCTGGTAAGTTCTTTGGCGGCCTCCAGCGCAGTCTTGTACTGTTCGCCGTCATTGGCCTTGAAAAAGCAATTCAATCGTATCATATTTATAGAGTTTGTTGTTTTATCATTCCAATCAACTTTGCCTGTACCGTAGTTGATGATGTTATAACGTCGACATCAGTAAGATATTGCCCACCTCTTGGCTCTTACTTGAATGATGAAAGTCATTTCTCCACTTTGGCCTTACCGGTGCGGACTTCGTGACCGTAGATGGAGAAGCCTTTTTGGACGCTGGCCTTGGGGAAGGCTTTCTTCACGTCGCTGACGCAGTTAGCCAAGCCGCTGCCTTCGTGGGTGGTGAAGGGGATGACGGTCTTGCCTGCGAGGTCGATGTCCTTGAAGAGCGTGAACATCACCTGTGGGATGTGCGCGACCGGAGTGGAGCGAACGTCATTAACAGGTGCGCGACCGGAGTGGAGCGAACGTCATTAACAGGTGCGCGACCGGAGTGGAGCGAACGTCATTAACAGGTGCCCCACCACACGGGGCCGCCGATGAAGACGGTGTCGTACTTGCTGAGGTCGGGGGCGGCACCCTCGTAGGGGGGCAGCTCGCCCTTGTTGGCCTCTTCCTGCGCAAGGTTGATAAGCGGCGTATAGGCCATGCCGTCGTACTTGTGGGTGACGATCTCATATTGGTCGGCACCGGTGAATTCGCTTATGTAGTCGGCCACAATCTTGGTGTTGCCGACCTCGATGTTTGTTATGTAGTTGGCTCCGTTGTCGCCGACTACATAGTTGTCGCCCGCGTGGGAGAAGAAGATGACTATTTTGTTCATTGTTTTATTGTTTGATTGCGTTATTGCGTTAGTATTCTCTTGCTTGTTTTGTGCGTTGCAGCCCGACGAGGCCAGGAAGAGTGCAAAGGCCGCGAGGGTGGTAAAAATCTGTTTGGCGTTCATTTCGATGGGTCTGTTTGGGGTTGATATTCTTGTAAATCGTTGATGACTAAATATATTCCGCACATTCGCCCTCACCAGTTTCCGACTGCAAAGATACGAACATTCCGCCACACGGCAGTTTCACATTTTACGCCAATTCTTTCACAAATCACCGCAATAAAAACGACGAAAGCCGAGGCCAGCTGGTGGTCTCGGCTTTCTTATTGCAGTTGAGTCACGCCCTCATTAGTTGTGCTTCAGATATAGCATATTGTTCTTGTAGTCGAAAATGACGTTGAAGTGGCGGAAGAAGTCTGTGCCGAGAAGAATGTCGGAATTAAAAACGGACAAATCCATCATACTCCCTGGTATTTTCGCCACAACACGGTGGTTATCATCCATGAGTTCAATTGGGAAATTCATGCTGTCGACGGCGGAACCAATCTGTGAAATAATCAGCCATGCAAGTGAACTGGTGTCTATTTGGCTAAAATGCTGGTCAACACGATTCAAAAAAGCAGAATCGAAAGCTGTTCCAGCCGCATTCCCCAAATCCAGGAATACCCGTGCTGTGCAGGGTGCCCCGTCTTTTAGCCTGAACCCATCGGTCTGGACACACCTGTATCGAGGGAGGCCTTGTTGATTAGTGAATTCCATAGGGATTGCCTTATATTGGCCTATCGATGCTGGGAGATGATTGCTCAAGACCATAAAATGCCGCTGGAGGTCAATCTCCACGACATATTTTTCAAAGACATCACGACCTATTGTTGCACCCAAAGAGGGCATGCTGTACATCAGTGCGGCCCATTTATTGATGTCTATTGTGTCCAGTCGAAATGATGTATGCCCGATTTTATAACAAAGGCTGTCCGTCACCACGCTATAACGCGCGATGTCCGCTAATTCCTCTGAGCCACGTTTAGCCCGCAGTGTGTCGGTTCGATAAACCCTATAAGTGAAATCCAGTTTTGCGGCCAAATCGGGGTCGATGTCAGAGCGGTAGCAACCATTGTCAACAAGAACGGTGTCAACCTTCACCCCATTTATTTCGACACTACAGAATATTCCGCCAGCACCTGTGTGCCCCCAATCGGTTTCAAAACAGATAGGGATGGTGTCCGCAAATAGAGGCTCGGCCACGGTCTTTTCTCTCGTCCCGCTCTTGCAGGCGGTCATGGCGGTAAGGGCAACCA
>CACXXO010000035.1 GCA_902771735.1 uncultured Bacteroidota bacterium | reverse complement strand
TGCCACGGTGACGGTGGTCGACATGAACGGCCGCGAGACCGGCAAGTGGACCGTTGTTGACGGCACACTCACCATCGACGTCACCGAGATGACGCAGGGAGCCTACTTCGTCCGCATCGTCGGCGAGCAGGTCAACGCCATCCGCAAACTCATCGTCCGCTAAGCGGCGTAACACTTTAACATCCAAAGCGATGTCTGCCATTTGGCAGGCATCGCTTTTTTTTTGACAAACCCTCCCGGAAACGCCCCTAATCCGCCATACAGAATTGCCTGATAATTAACACCCTATAACCACCAACTCTTTCCCAACTCCTTACCATCTCCCTACCATCTCCGTGCCATCTCCCACCACGGTAGGAGATGGTAGGGCGATGGCAGGGGGAGGGTAGGGAAGTGGCACGAAGAAAAACTTAACAAAAACGTAACAATTCCATAACGATATTCTTTGTACTTTTGCAGCGTCAAACTACAAGAAAGAAACATATGGAATTGCAGAATATCTTACTGGTTGTCTTGAACTTGGCGGGCGCATTGGCCATCTTCCTCTTCGCCATGAAGCTGATGAGCGAGGGCTTGCAGAAGATTGCCGGCAGCAAGATGCGCTCCGTGCTGAAGCACATCACCGGGAACCCTGTGAGCGGCATCCTCACCGGTACGGCGGTCACCGCCGCCATCCAGAGCTCGTCGGCCACAACGGTCATGGTGGTCAGCTTTGTTAACGCCGGCCTCCTGTCGCTGGCGGGAGCCGTGGCGGTCATCATGGGCGCCAACATCGGCACCACCGTGACGGCCTGGATCATCACCCTCTTCGGCTTGGGCGAGGGCGCCGGCGGCTTCAGCCTCCCCATGCTGCTGGCTGCCGTCAGCCTCTTCTTCATCTTCTCCGGACGTGACCGCATGAAGTCCATCGGTCAGACAGTCATCGGCCTGGCACTCCTGCTCGTGGGTATGGAACTGCTGCAGAAGCCCTTGGCCAACCTCGACCAGTACCCCGAGTTCCTCCATGCCCTCTCCACCCTCAGCGACTACGGCTTCTGGTCCATCCTCATTTTCGTGGCCATCGGCGCCATCCTTACCTGCGTGGTGCAGGCCTCGGCGGCCATGATGGCCATCACCCTTGTCATGTGCTACAACGGTTGGATAGGCTTCGATGTCGCCGTGGCCCTGGTCATGGGTCAGAACATCGGCACCACCATCACCGCCAACCTGGCAGCCCTCGTGGCCAACGCCGCCGGCAAGAAGGCCGCCAGGGCCCACCTTGTCTTCAACGTCGTGGGCGTCATCATCACCCTCATCGTCTTCTCCCCCCTCATGCAGTTCATCGCCTACCTCACCGAGAACATGACCGGCTGCAGCCCCTACGCCCCCATCGACGACCCGCTCTACAACCGCGAGTCTGTCCCCCTGGCCATTTCCCTGTTCCACACCATCTTCAATGTGGGCAATACCGTCATCCTCGCCTTCTTCATCCCCCAGATACTCAAGATTGTCAACTGGTTGGTGAAGTCCAAGGAGGAGGAGAACGAGGACGAGTTCCGCCTCACCTACATCTCCGGCAACTGGCTTTCCACCGCCGAGCTCAACCTCCAGAGCGCCAAGAGCGAAATCGAGGAGTTCTCCAAACGCGTGCTGCGCATGTACACCTTCCTCCCCAACCTCCGCACCGCCAAGAACGACGAGGAGTTCGACACCACCATGAGCCGCATCGCCAAGTATGAAGATATTACCGACCGCATGGAGATGGAGATTTCGAAGTTCCTCACCAAGGTGGGTTCCGGCGACATCTCCGAGCACGGCTCCGAACGTATCAGCAGCATGCTGCGCATCATCGACAACCTGGAGAGCATCGGTGACACTATCTACCAAATCGCCATGACTCGCCAGAGCAAGCGTGAGGATGCCGTGCATTTCGACGCCGGTCTCAACGCCAATCTCGAGGAGATGCGTGGGTTGGTGCAGAAGGCCCTCGACGTGATGGACAACAACCTCCACGACTACGACCATGTGGACCTCGACGACGCCTACACTGCCGAGCATGCCATCAACGCTTGTCGCGACCGCCTGCGTGCACAACACCTCGACGCCCTCAAACTGGGTGTCTACGACTATGCCATCGGCAACGCCTACTCGAGCCTCTATGCCCTCTACGAGAAGCTGGGTGACTACGTCATCAACGTCTCTGAGGCCATCGACGGTTCAAGAAAACATACAGAAGATTGAGGAGAAGTCCCCGCGGGGCTACAATAGGTCAAGACATTTTTCAATAGGGATACCGAGGCAGAGGTCTTTCTGTTCTCGGTTTCTTTCTATGAGGCTGGAGACGACGGCCATGGCTGTGCGAGTGCTCTCCTTGAGCGTCTCGCCGTTCATGAGATGGCCGATGAGGACAGCCGAGAAGATGTCGCCGGTGCCGTGGAAGGCCACGGGAATCTCGTCGTAGTCGATGCGGAAATAGGGGCCGTCCTTGCCGCGCTGACGGAAACCTTCGAGCGGCAGGTCGCTGCGGCGGCCTATGACGCAACGTTGGCCGTCGATGCAGGCACTGGTGATGACGGCGGCCTTGGCGCCGAGGTTGACAATGCCGTCGAGCATGTCGCAGGCTTCGTCCCAACTTATGCCTTCTGTGCGGTAGGGGGTGCCGGTGAGGTAGCAGGCCTCGGTATAGTTGGGGAAGGTGAGGTCGGCCACTCCCACCATCTCTTTCATCAGATTTACTTGCGTGTCGGTGATGCCGTTATAGAGGCGTCCGGCGTCGCCCATGATGGGGTCGACGAAGACCGTGGTGCCTTCGTTCTGCAACTGGCGGCAGTAGGAAGAGACGAGGGTGGCCTGCTCCTCGCTGAACATCAGACCGGTGCAGACGGCGTCGAAGCGGAAACCCAGACGGTGCCACACAGGAATGGTGCCGCGCATATAGTCGGTAGTCTCGAGGACATTGAAATGGCCGTAGTCCAGGGTGTTGGACACTAAGGCGGTGGGGAGGTTATAGGTGGTGTGGCCCAGATGGGTGAGGATGGGCAGCATGGCTACCATGCCCACATGGCTGTAGCCCACGACGTCGTTTATCAGTAGTATCTGTTTCATATATCATAAATAACGTGCGCTTGAATATTTTATTGTGCCGCACCGGTTATTCACCGACTAAATGTTTGACTGCAAAAGGGGTGCTCGAATTGGGAGGTTTTTTGTTGATAACTTGTTTCAAGAAATAGCGAATTTCTGTCTAATTTAGCATCTGAAAAAAAAGGCGTTGCTGCGCCGTAAAAGATTATTGTATAACAATATAAATACCATTTGGAATCATGCAAGGCGACTTGTTTTCATCAACCGAACCCCAAAAAGCCCCCAAAGAGTACAAGCAATACACTCCCGAGGAAATCATGCGTTCTTCGGTGAAGTATTTCCGTGGCGACGAACTGGCCGCCAACGTGTGGATGAACAAGTACGCCCTGCGCGACGATGGGCGCATCTTTGAGCTCAACCCCGACATGATGCACCGTCGCCTGGCCGCCGAATATGCCCGCATCGAGGACAAGTACCAGAACCCCATGAGTGAGGAGGATATATACCAGTTGCTCAAGGATTTCAAGTATATCGTCCCGCAGGGCAGCCCCATGAGCGGCATAGGCAACAACTTCCAGGTGGTCTCGCTCTCCAACTGCTTTGTCATTGGCAACCAGGGCAGCAGCGACTCCTATGGTGGCATCATGAAGATTGACCAGGAGCAGGTGCAGCTGATGAAGCGCCGCGGTGGTGTGGGCCACGACCTGAGCCACATCCGCCCCGGTGGCACTCCCGTCAAGAATTCAGCCCTCACCTCCACCGGCATCGTGCCTTTCATGGTGCGCTATTCGAACACCACCCGTGAGGTGGCCCAAGGTGGTCGTCGTGGGGCCTTGATGCTCAGCATCAGCATCAAGCATCCCGATGCCGAGCAGTTTATCGACGCCAAGCTCGAGCAGGGGAAAATCACCGGTGCCAATGTCAGTGTGAAGGTCACCGACGAATTCATGGAGTGTGTGCGCAGCGGCAAACCTTTTGTGCAGCAGTATCCCATCGACTCGCCCAACCCCACCTTCACCAAGGAGATCGACGCTCGCGCACTGTGGAACAAGATTATCGCCAACGCGTGGTCGAGTGCCGAACCGGGCGTGCTCTTCTGGGACACCATCCTCCGCGAGAGTGTGCCCGACTGCTATGCCGACTTCGGCTACCGTACCGTGAGCACCAACCCCTGTGGCGAAATTCCGCTGTGCCCCTACGACAGCTGCCGTCTGCAGGCTATCAACCTCTTCTCCTATGTGAAGAATCCTTTCACCAAGAAGGCCACGTTCAATTTTGACCTCTTCCGCGAACATGTCATGAAGGGTCAGCGCTTGATGGACGACCTTATCGACCTCGAGCTCGAGAAGGTGGAACAGATATTGAAAAAGATTGAGTCCGACCCGGAGAGCGACGAAATCAAGATGGTGGAGCACAACCTGTGGCTCAACATCAAGATGAAGTGCCTCGAGGGTCGCCGCAGCGGTTTCGGCATCACCGCCGAGGGCGACATGCTGGCAGCCATGGGCTTGCAATACGGGTCCGACGAGGCCACGGCCTTTGCCGTCAAGGTACAGCAGACCCTCTGCTGCGCAGCCTATGCCTCGAGTGTCCAGTTGGCCAAGGAGCGCGGTTGCTTCCCCATCTACGATGCCCGTCGCGAGGAGAACAATCCCCTCATCAAACGCATCCGCGAGGCCGACCCCGAACTCTACAAGGACATGGTCAAATACGGTCGCCGCAACATCGCCCTGCTGACCATCGCACCCACCGGCACTGTCAGCATCTGCACGCAGACCACCTCAGGTATCGAGCCCGTCTTCCTCGTGAGTTACAAGCGCCGCAAAAAAATCAACCGCCCCGACTCGGGTGAGCAGGTGAACACGGCAATGGGCAACCACAACATCATCAAGGACGAGAACGGCGACTACTTCGAGGAGTACAATGTCTTCCATCCCAAGTTCCTCGACTGGGCACGCGTCAACGGCTACGATGTCGACGAAGTGATGGGCATGGGCGACGCCGAGCTGCAGAAGATTATCGAGAAGAGCCCCTATTTCCACGCCACCAGCGCCGATATCGACTGGGTGTCCAAAGTGAAGATGCAGGGCGCCATCCAGAAATGGGTCGACCACTCCATCTCGGTCACTGTCAACATCCCCAAGGAAACCACCAAGGAAATTGTCAGCAAGATTTACGAGACCGCCTGGGAAAGTGGCTGCAAGGGCTGCACCATCTATCGCGACGGCTCGCGCACCGGTGTCCTCGTCAGCAACAACGAGGGCAAGAAAAACGACAACCCCTGCTTCGGCGAAAGCAAGGCCCCCAAGCGCCCCAAGAAACTCGAGGCCGAAGTGGTGCGTTTCAAGAACGAAAAGGAGGACTGGATTGCCGTTGTAGGCATGTACGAGGGACGCCCCTATGAAATCTTCACCGGCCGTAGCGAGAATTTCCTCCTGCCCAAGAGCGTCGAGAAAGGGTGGGTCATCCGTGTCAAGGAAAAAGGGCAGGAGCATGCCCGTTATGACTTCCAGTTCCTCGACCAGGACGGCTACCACATCACCATGGAAGGCCTCTCGCGCATGTTCCGCAAAGAGTATTGGAACTATGCCAAGCTCATCTCCGGCATCCTGCGCCATGGTATGCCTATCCCCAATGTGGTGGAACTCATTGGCAAGCTCAACTTCGACACCGACTCCATCACCACCTGGTCCAACGGTGTGGCCCGTGCCCTGAAACGCTACATCAAGGATGGCACCGAGACCGGCGAAGTCTGCCCCGACTGCGGCAGCAAGCTCATCTACACCGGCGGATGCAAGAGCTGCCCCAATTGTGGCTGGAGCAAGTGCAGTTAAAGAAAACAATAAGCAAGCATATCAAGCCAGACCCCTGCTTCCCTTTCGAGGCAGGGGTCTTTTTTTTTATTGTCCCTGAGGGACGGCGAAGCGCAAAGCGTGGTGCAGGTTCTCCACCTCGAAGCGGCTGCCGTGGAGCAATTCGCCGTCGATGCCAATGCAGAAGGGATGGTCGTTCTCGACGACGACCTTGCGGCTGCGGCGGTAGCTCATGACGTCGCGCAGCTCTTCGCGGTCGAGGTGCTCGCCGTTGCGGTAGTAGCCAATGGAGCGTGCGAAGCGCACAAGCGACAGGGGCCGCATGACCGCCGTCTCCAGTAGCCCGTCGTCGTTCTGCGAGCGTGGGGCACATTTGTAGCCACCGCCGATATAGCGGCCGTTGGCCATCGAGGCCAGCAGCAGGTCGCCGTCGTGCCACACCTCGCCGTCGGCGATGATGCGGCAGTAGGTGCGACGGCCGGTGAAGAGACTCTTCACGATGGCTGTTGTATAGCTCATCTTGCCGCCAATCAATGGCTTGCGCCTCACCTCGGCCATGTTGCGGCACACTTCGGCCTCAAAACCGATATGCAGGGCATTCAGCCCGTAGCGCTCGCCGTTTATGCGCATCACGTCCACCATCACCGTCGGCGCCACGGTCAGCGCCTTCAGGTCGTGGAAGTCCACACCCTCGAAATATTTCACATAGTCGTTGCCGCTGCCGCAGGGGTAGCAGGTCACCTCGGCATCCTCGTGGCCGATGGCGCCGCTGGCCACCTCGTTGAGCGTCCCGTCGCCGCCGCAGGCATAGAAACGCACCCTCTCGCCCGCATGCTGGCGGCAGTATCCGTCAACATAGCGCGTGGCATCCCTCTCTCCTTGGGTGATGTAGATTTCGGCTTCTACATCCAGTTGTTTCGCCTTGTCGGCGATGGACTGGCTGTGGTCCTCTCCGCCGGCGCAGGGGTTGATGATAAAGACATGTTTCATTTAGCTATAAAACGGCACATAGCCCCTTTTATTGCAAAAGTGGGAATAATTTTTTGCCAGCTGGCGGATTTTTCGTATCTTTGCAGTCCGAAACAATGGATATGGACATCGACGAACTCTATATGCGACGCTGCCTGCAGCTGGCCGCCAATGGTCTGGGACGTGTGCGCCCCAATCCCTTGGTGGGCTGTGTCGTGGTCAAGGACGGCGAGATAGTCTCCGAAGGCTATCATCAGGAGTACGGCCACAACCACGCCGAACGCAACGCCCTGTTGCGAGGCGCCGACGCAGTCGGCGCCTCGCTCTACGTCAACCTCGAGCCCTGCTCGCACCAGGGCAAGACTCCCCCTTGCGCCGACCTCATCGTCGAGAAAGGAATAAGAAAAGTGGTTTGCTGCAACGACGACCCCAACCCCCTCGTCGCCGGCAACGGCTTCCGCAAGCTCGAGGCCGCCGGCATCGAGGTGGTGCGCCATGTGCTGGAGGAAGAGGGTAGGACGCTCAACCGCCGCTTCTTCACCTTCATGGAGCAGCGTCGCCCCTATGTCATACTGAAATGGGCCGAGAGCCGCGACGGCTTCATGGCACCCGACGGTGGAAGGTATTGGCTGTCGACCCCGCGGCAGAACCGCCTCAACCACCGCTGGCGCACCGAGGAAGCCGCCATCCTCGTGGGCAGCGAGACCTACCTCAAAGACCTCCCCTCCCTCACGCCCCGCCATTATTTGGGACCGCAACCGCAGCCCGTGGTGCTCGACCGCCGCGGCCGCCTCTCCGACCTGCCTTCCCACTGGCTCCACCTCCACACACCGACCGTCGAGGAAACCCTGCACACCCTCTACGAGGCCAAGCTGCAGAGCGTCATTGTGGAAGGAGGACGCACAATCCTCGACGCCTTCATCGCCAGCGGCCTCTACGACGAGGTGCGCATCCTCCGCAGCCCGCAGGCCCTCGCCAGCGGCCTCCGCGCTCCCGCGCTCCCGCCAATCAACACTAACCGCCTGACCATCATAGAACCTTGACACGATGACGCTGTCCGGGCATATCTCCTCGACCGCCCCCCCGGCCTTCCGGATTGAGAATAGACAATTGATAATCAATGTTCGAAGATACATATAAAACCATCGCGGCACCCAGCGAGGGCCTCTACAAGGAAAAAGGCTCCAAATTCCTCGCCTTCGCCTATCCCGTGCACAACCTCGACGAAATCAAGGCGCACCTGGAACAGCTGCGCAAAGACTACTTCGACGCCCGCCACCATTGCTACGCCTACATCCTCGGTCCCCGCAAGGACGCCTTCCGCGCCAACGACGACGGCGAACCTTCAGGCACCGGCGGCCGTCCCATCCACGGCCAGCTCCTCTCGGCCGACCTCACCGACACCCTCATCGTCGTCGTGCGCTACTTCGGCGGCATCCTCCTCGGCGCCAGCGGCCTGGCCAACGCCTACAAGGCCGCCGCACGCGACGCCATCGACCACGCCACCATCGTCCAAAAGACCATCGACGCCCGCTACCGCCTCGCCTTCGCCTACGAGACCATGAACGACGTGATGCGCATCCTCAAGGACTACGACCTCAAACCCGAGAATCAGTTCTACGACATGCAATGCTCCCTCGAAGTCTCTGTGCGCCAGTCGCTAAGCGTCCGTTTCTACGATTCTGTCAAAAACCTCCGGACCGTCGAGATTGACGTAATTGCAACAGCCTGACAATTAGCCTGTTCTAACTACCAACTCTTTCCCAACTCCTTACCATCTCCCTACCATCTCCCTGTCATCTCCCACCACGGTGGGAGATGGTAGGTCGTTGACAGGCCGGTGGGAGGTCTCTGAGAGGGGGAAAAACCTAACAAATGTTAAAAATCACATACCTTTGAAGTAGTTTTTGCGTTTTGATGGTTATTATATATATAGAACAATTTATTTAAAGGTAACATTTGTCGATATTGTCCGACTTCAACGACATCCGGGAATGCTATGGGCAGGTGCTGGCCCTCCACGGCAATGTGATTCGCCGCATGTGCTGGTCGTATGCCTCGGGCGACAAGGCTCGGTTCGACGAGATGCTGCAGGAATGCCGCCTGTCGATATGGCGCCATATAGGGACCCTGCGCCCCGATGCGTCGCAGCGCCAGACGAGGAAATGGGTGGAATGGCAGTGCCGCAGCACCTTCTCCCACCACCGTCGCAAGCAGCGTGGATGGCTTTTGATCGACGACAAGATGGCCGACCGGCTGCCCGACCTGCGCGACGACGGCCTGCGCGACGTGGTGGAGGAACTGGCCGCCGACCTCAACAGCCGCGAACGCCAGGTGCTGACCTTCATCCTCGAAGGCTACACCTCCGAGGAGATCGCCTCCATAATGGAGTTGGCTCTCAGGAGTGTCTACACCATAAGATACCGAATGTTGAAAAAAATGAAAAAGAAATGGGAAGAAATAGAGAAGATGTGAAAGACGAAGGGCTTTGGCGCCTGATAGAGGGTGCCGCCCAAGTGCGCCGCGAGCGCGACGAACAGTGGGCCGAGGTCTGCCCGGCCGTGGTGCAGCCTCTGGATGACGAAGACACGGCGTGGTACCGCCACCGCAGGGAGAACGCCCTCACGCGGAGGCTCTGCGTGCCCACGGCCGTCGCCACGGTGCTGGCCGTCGCCGTCACATTCCTCAGCGTGCCCACCGACGGCTACCACCTCGCCGACGGCTGGACGGTCGAGAAGATGGTGGAAACGAACAATCATCTGTTGGGTAAATGAAAAAACGCCACTACATAGCCCTGGCCATCGTCCTCGCCGGAGTGGCAGCCTGCGCATGGATCATCCTCCATCCGCGCCAGCTGCCCGTGGAGGAGTGCGGCGATGTGTTCCAGCGCTATTGGCAAGTCGACGGTGTGGACGCCTCCTTCATGAAAGACTTCCCCGTCAACGACACCCTGCGACTCGACGTCACCACCCTCCAGGCCCGCGACTCCGCAGGCTGGGAGCAACTGAAAAAAGACTTCCATCTTCCCGAGCTGCCTGAAAAGTCGCGAAAAAAAATAGAAAAAGGCATTGATGTGATAAGTATCCGTTATGCTCCCATAGCAGACCCTACCGCCCCCATGGACACCTCTTGCCTACTCGAAAACAACATCCTCGGCATCTCCCGACTTTACAAAACCATAAGTATTTTTCACACCCACACAGAAGCCGAACAAGATGCAATTATAGACAACCAATTAAATATAAGTTTATAATCTATTTAGATTAAAGAAAAGAAAAAATAAAACACAAAAACAAAACATTAATACATTAGTTATTATGAAAAAGATAGCATTAGTAATGGCCTTTGTGGCGGCCTTCGGTGCCACTGTTATGGCGCAGGACACCATTGCGACGGACACCCTCAAGGGTTCCTATTTCCACAACCGGTGGGTCGACCAGGACACCCTCATGTTGTCACAAACTGCAATGCTGAGCGGTCAGTTCAGCGAGGTTGCCTACGCATACCACACCGACGACACCATGAAAGTCTACGGCGTGGCTATCAGCTCGAGCTTGGATAGTAATTTTAACAACACCTGGCTCGACACCACGTTGGACAAA
>CACXXO010000034.1 GCA_902771735.1 uncultured Bacteroidota bacterium | reverse complement strand
CTTGAGCAAGCCGTCGAACAGTTTATATTCTGGATCCTTTTCCATGTCCATTTTGTTCGGTCTCTCTGTATATATTATAACCACCAAAATGACAAAAGGTGACATGCGAGGTGCAATTTATGATTTTTTAACACTTGTTTTTTTTTGAAAAAGTATCAATATCTTTGGGTGAGTTAATGGTAAGTTGGTGGTAATTAGTGATGAATGATTATTATTTATATGTTTGTGTTGGAATTCTTTTTTTTATGTATATTTGCAGCAGAAAGAGTGTGGGGGGGCAGATGTTCCACTGGGTTGTAGGGGGACTGTAAGGAGACCGAAACAGAACCGAAACTTAACCGAAACCCAAAGGGAGTTATCTGCTCGTTGTCACGGAGTTGGGTACTACTTGTATGCCGGGATCGAGTTGGCGGCAAGGGTCGAGGGCTGCGGTGGCGCGGGGAGAGGGTGATGAAACAACGCAACAACACAATAAATCAACAGGATATGGCACGAGCAACAGGATTGTTGGAGAATATGGAGGGGCACGTGGGTGGCCTCACGGTCTACAAACGGGATGGGAAGTCGTATGTGCGTCAGACGCAGATACACCAGCCGCGCCGGCTGTCGCGCAAGCAGTTGCTACTGCGCGAACGACAGAGTCACAACAACGTCCTCTGGCGTGCGCTGAGGGCGACGGGACGGGTGTACTTCGACGGCGACAAGGCCCCATACTATCGTTTTATGTCTGTCAATACCTATTCACCGGTGCCGTACCTGAAAAAAGACCAACTCTATTCTGGCAACGCCCTGCTGCTGCCCGAGATGGTGGTCAGCGACGGGCCACTGGCGCCGATAAGCTACCAGCTTGGGGAGGTGGACGGACAGCCGGCACTGCTCACCGACCTCTCCAAAGCAAAAGCCAGCAGGATGACGCTGCTGCTCTATGTGTTGCAACAGAAGGTATATACGTTTCAGAACGGCACCGAGATGTTCCTGCTGAGCATCAAGGTGGAGCCGCTGACGGCCGAGGATTTCGTCAGGGTGCCGTCGACGCTTACGTCGCCCTACAAGGACGTGCACGGGACGCTGGCCCTTGTGGGTGACCGCTATGGCGACCCGATGCTGGGTTTCGGGCTGGTGAGGGTGGAGAAGGGGGTGGCTTCGCACCAGCGTGTCGTTACGCGTTGTACCTACTACGAGCGCTACACCACCGAGGAGGCCCTGCTGGCCGCCGCGAAGAGCTACGGCGGGCTGACGGGGGAATAGCTGATGATGCTTCTTATCGGACAGAAGGGGCGCTTTTGTAGATGCGCATGAGGCACTCCTTGCAGTCGAACTCGAGGCGGAAATGGCGGTCGTTGTTGCGGAGGACGAGTGTGTCGGAGGGGCGGATGTCCGCCTTCGGGGCGGAGGTGTTCTTGCCCTGCAGGCAGCATCCGAGTTCGTAGCGGAGGCAGTATTTGGTGGTCATGAGGGCTTTGCCGTCGTAGTCCTCGGTTTGCTCCACCCCACGCTCTATCTTCTTTACTCCGTGGTGCTTATAGAATGATTCCGCCTTGTCGTTGATAATATTGGCTCGGTAGTCAAGTTCGGCGACAGGGTAGGGTTGGTTTTGGTCGTGGCGAACATGGGCTTTTGGGAAGAAGTAGTTGATTCTATTTTCTTTAAGAAGCTCTATTGTTTTGCGCCGCAGCTCGTTGAGAGCTCCCGATGGGATGAAATAGCGGCCTCCAGTGACATCGGTTACTTGGTTGGCCGTGAAAGGTGTGTTGCCCAGTTTGGAGAGTTGTTTGACGATGTTGTTCGAATTCTGGATAGGATTGTTGGCTTCAACTTGCTCTGCGTCCATGTGTTGTACAGCTGAAACCCCATCTTCGTCTTTGAGCTCCAGGCAAAACCCATGGCTGTTGACAGAGAATGATATATCCACCCCGATCTTGCGCTCTGCAGTTTTTCCTTGCAGTTGTTTCTCAAATAGTTGGTCGTTATTGCGCCAGATGGTGGCGCCCACATTGAGTTCAGGCATGCGATTAGGGGTGACGGTGCGCCCCTGCACGTTGTTGACGAGGAATCCCTGCATCTTGCCGTCGGGGTCGAGGTAACAGAGACCGTCGCCATTGGCAAAGGATTCCTCACCGCTGATTCTAAGTGTATTACTACCGATATGGGTCACTTTCCCGATGAGTTTTCCGATGGCTTTCTGAGTGGAAAAACTGGCCAGGGGCTGACGTTGGCAGAGGAAATAGTCGTTGTAGCCACGGTTGAAGGTTCGTTCGGGGTCTGGCGTGAAGGTGTAGATGCACCTGCCAGATGAGGATTTCCTGTTTCCATCCATCATGTTGTCAAGTAGTTGTCGATAGTAGGCAGTGATGTTTTTCACATAGGAGATGTCCTTGAGTCGCCCTTCGATTTTGAACGAGCAGATGCCTGCATCTATCATATTCCCAAGTTGTTGGCTTGCATTGAAATCGTGGAGAGACAGGAGGTGTTTTTCTTTGATGAGCAGCTTGCCGTCGCCATTGTAAAGGTCGTAGGTGCTGCGGCAAGGTTGCGAGCAACATCCACGATTACCACTGCGACTATTAAGGTACTGGCTCATATAGCATTGTCCGCTGTAACTGACACAGAGGGCGCCATGGACGAAGGCCTCGAGCTCCAAATGGGTGTTTTTTCGTATCTCGCGCATCTGATTCAAAGAGGTTTCACGGGCCAGTACTACGCGACGGAAACCTGCTTGTTCCAAGAACTTTATGCGTTCCACAGAGGCATTGTGGCATTGGGTGCTGGCATGCAGCTCAATGGGTGGCAAATCGCACTCGAGCAGCCCCATGTCTTGAATGAGAAGGGCATCGACCCCGATGTTGTAGAGTTGGCGAATCATCTTTACTGCATCGTCGATTTCGTTATCGAAGAGGAGCGTGTTGACGGTTACAAACACCTTGGAACCATATAGATGGGCGTATTTTACCAAGGCTTCGATGTCCTCGATGGTATTGGTGGCGGCAGCGCGGGCTCCGAAAGCCGGCGCACCGATATAGAGGGCATCGGCGCCATGGTTGATGGCCTCGCAGCCAAATTCCAGATTCTTGGCAGGGGATAACAGTTCCAGTTTCATGCAATAAATAACGAATCAGCGCGTTATTTATTGCATGAACATGAAAACCAAAATAATATATGGTGGACTGCGGTCGTTGAGTCGCGAATTGGCGTCAGAGGAATGGCAAGATACGAAATACACTATCTTGTTGGACGAGAACACTTTCCAGTATTGTTTACCACAACTCATCAGTAGTGTGGAAGCGTTGCAGGAGGCCGAGTTTGTAGAGGTGCCTGTGGGCGAAGAGTGCAAGAGTTTGGAGGTGGTGGCGCAGGTGTGGCAGACGCTGATGGAAGGTGAAGCCGATCGTCGTCATGTTATAGTAAACCTTGGCGGTGGCTGTGTGTGTGACCTCGGCGGTTTTGTCGCCGCTGGCTATAAGCGTGGCATCCGCTATATCAACGTGCCGACCACCTTGCTCTCCATGGTCGATGCCTCCATCGGAGGCAAGACGGCTGTGAACTTCGGTGGTGTGAAGAATAGCATCGGCCATTTTTATCCGTCTGTTTTAACTGTCATAGACCCAATATTTTTAGACACTCTTCCACAGGAAGAAATGCTTAATGGTCAGATGGAAATGGTGAAGACCGCTGCCGTCACCGACCCTGAGCTGTTTTATAAAATGATTGCGTCAGCAGATCCTCAATTAATAAAGGTGGTTGCTCGTATGAAATCCCGCGTGGTGAAGGCCGACCCCTACGACCGTAGTATCAGAAAGATCCTCAATTTTGGCCATACCTTTGGCCACGCTATCGAGGTCTACCGTGGTCTGCCCCATGGCCTTGCCGTCGGCATCGGCATGAAAGCCGCCATGTACCTTTCGATGAAGAAGACAGGCCTCCCAGAGGAGATATACAGCGCATACTCCCAATGGCTTAAGGAGCAACTATTATCTATAAACTCTCATCTATTAACTTTCAATCTCAAAGAGATTGAATCGATGTTGCCCTTGATGCGTCAGGACAAGAAGAACGCCGCGGGCAATGTCCGTTGTGTCCTGTTGCAGGAGCTTGGTGCTGCCATGATAGATGTGGAAGTCTCCGACAACGAGATCCGCGATGCCTTTTTGCACTTGGATGTTACTCAATCCAGGTGAGACGTCCTGACACGACGGTCCATTCGCCGTTCTGTTTCTCTAAGAAGACTTCGCCTCCTTCGTAGACGAATCGGAAATAGACTATGGCACGCTGCATGTTGGCATCGATGATTATCCTGTAGGCTTCTGGGTAGGTCTCGTACTGCCAGTAGCCGCCCCAGTGGCCGTAGAAGATTTGGGCGGCCTGTTGGATGAAATCCATCCGCTTGCGACTCTCGTCTTTGGCGTAGGCTGTCTGCATGATGCTTTCCGTTCCCAAGTCGACATGCTGGTTGCCCAGAAAATTGTCCAGCAGTTTCTTGTAATCATCAGTCAGATAGACGACTTTCTTGCCGGGAAAGCTCACCGAGGGTCGGAAGTCGATATTCGCGTCCATCACTTCGGTGGGGATTTTCTCCCAAGTATTGAAAAGCCAGCCCTCATCAAACGACAGAGACATACGGCCTATCTCAAGTTCTCTTTTTAGGTAATTTATCCAGCTTTTTCGGGTGCTGTCGTCGGGGTAGGTCTTGTTGATGCGGTCGGTGTAGTAGGCTTCCATCTCGTCGGGCTTGAAAGGAAGGGTATCTGCCTTGTAAATCCTTGAAAGTTTGCTCTGTACAATGAAATATGGATATTCCTGATAGGAGACACCAAGCTCGTTGCCTCCACAGCCTATCTTTTCCAGCTGCAGAGGCTGGTAGAAGGCTGCGAAGATTTTGTGGGCCTCGGCAACCCAGCGGTTGGAGGTTTTGCTCTCGTTGGAAGAGATGTCCTCCGACCAGTGGTCGAAGAACTCATAGAGCTGTTCTTTTGACTGTTTTTGGTAGGCTTCTTCCAGCAGGGCGGCTTCGGCTTCGACGGCTTTGCGGTTCCAAAGGCGGAGGAATTTCTCCACTTTCTTGCGGCTGTAGCCTTTACCCTCTTCGAGCGATTCCGACTCTTGGATGTGGATGGGTTTCCCTTCATTGTCGAGTACCACGAAGACGGGGTAGCCGAAGCGACCGGGATTGCCGAGGAAGCGCATGGCTTTCAGGTTCTTGTTGCCCTTGGAGTAGTTGACGTGGATGTAGACGAAGTTCTCTTCGATGAGAGGTGCTATGACACTGTCTTTTTTGGCAAAATCGGCAAAGCGCAGGCACCAGGGGCACCAGTTGCCGCCCACCTGACAAAGCACATACCGTCCGCTCTTCTGTGCCAAAGCGGTGGCCTCCTTGATTTGCTGCATTGCGTCGAGGCTTTCATCATATACTTTTTCCTGTGCTTGTCCGCAGAAGGCGATGGACAGCATAAAAGAAAGAAGAAAAAACTTTTTCATGAGTTAGGAGTTTATTTGCCGGGCACAATAAGTTGCTCAGTGGTGCGGGAGCGTTGTTCGAGGAGAATTGGCCGCCCTGCGACGATGCTGTCGATGACCTCTTGGGTATAGTAGCGTATAGTGATGAGTTGGAGGTTCTGGTTGTAACGTACTCGGAACATGTTTTTTAGCTCTTCAATGAGGGGCGCCACCAACTGCGGATTGTTGTCGATGCAGATGGAAAAGCTCAATGCGGAGTTTTGCATGAGGTTCACGCGGATGCCTATCTTGCTGAGGATGCCGAAGATGACCTGGAGATTGTCCTCGGCGATGAAGGAGTAGTCGCGGGGCAGGATGGAGAGCAATATCTGATTGTTTTTAAAGATGTAGAGAGGTGTTTCAGGGACGATGGTTTTATAATCTCCGATGGAAGAGCCGTCTGCCTCAGGTGTGATAAAGGAACGGATGTAAAGCGGAATGCCTTTGTTCTGAATAGGTTTCACCGTCTTGGGATGGATGACGGAGGCGCCATAGTATGCCAATTCAATGGCTTCATTGTAGGGTATTTGTGATATTTTGACGGTGTTGGCGAAGAATTTGGGGTCGGCGTTGAGGAAGCCAGGGACATCTTTCCAGATGGTGACACTCTCGGCATCAAGGCAGTAGGCCAGGATGGCAGCCGAATAGTCGGAGCCTTCGCGTCCGAGAGTGGTGGTTTTGAGGTCGCTTGTGGCACCGATGAACCCTTGTGTTACAACCACCTGGTACCCAGTGGCATTGTCTTTCAGCCGCCAACACTCGCCGCGTGTGGATTCCCAGTCTACGCGTCCTTCGCGGTGATGATTGTCGGTGACGATACATTGGCGGGCATCTTCCCATAAGGTGTTTATTCCAAGGTGATTGAGATAGTGGGCAATGATAGTGGTGGAAATGAGTTCGCCGAAGGAGACCACCTGGTCGTAGTTGTAGTTATAGTGTTCGCTGTCGGATTGGAGAGTTGCGATGGTACTGTCGAGTTGATGGAGGAGAGTATAAACTTTGTTGACGATGCTTTTATCGTTTGGAATCAGCGACTTGACGATATCGATGTGATAGTCTTCGAGTCGTTGGCGAAGGGCTTTGTGTTCGTTATCTGAAGTGATGCCCGGTACCAGTTTTTCCAGCAAGTTGGTTGTTTTGCCCATGGCAGAGACAACGACCACCAAAGGCGCTGATTCCAAGTGTTTTTGAACAATATGAGCCATATTGCGCACGGCGTCGGCGCTGTTGACAGAGGCTCCTCCGAACTTGAATACCTTCATTTGTTTTAACAACTATTTATGCGAGTTCGCGTTCCATATCGCGTCGCGAGTCCTTGGCTTTGATGGTCTCGCGCTTGTCGTAGTGATGTTTACCTTTGGCGAGTGCGATGGTCATTTTGGCGTAGCCACGTGGATCGACGTAGAGCAGTACGGGTACGATGGTGTAGCCGCGTTCTTTGATTTTCATCTGCAGTTTGCGTAGTTCGCGGCGGGTGAGTAGTAGTTTGCGGTCACGTTTGGCCTGGTGGCCCCAATAGGAACCAAACTTGTATTCCGAGATGTGCATATCTCTTACAAACAACTCGTTGCCTATGAAGGTGCACCAGGCGTCGCTTAGATTGGCTTTGCCCTCGCGTATGCTCTTGATTTCCGAGCCCATCAGCACCAAGCCTGCTTGATATTCATCCATCAGGAAGTACTCGTAGGAAGCTCTTTTGTTCTTGATTTCTATGATGTTCTTCTCTTCCATGATCAGCTTCTTAACGAAAGAACGTCCGTTTTATTGTGCCATTATGGTTTTTCCTTATCCTGCGCAGTGAATATTTTTCAATTGTAGTGTTCCTCGATGCGGTCAAGGACGGCGAGGGTGTCTTCGAGGGTGGGAGTGGCGACGAGGGCGAGGCGGAAAGGTTTGAAGTTGAAAAGCCCCTTGAAGTAAGCGCCATAGTGTTTTCGCATCTCGAAGACAGCGGTACGCTCGCCTTTGAACTCAGCGGCGGCCAGCAGGTGGCGGCGGCAGACCTCGACACGCTCTTTCACAGTAATCTCTCTGTCAGGCTCTCCGCGGAAAGCCCGCTGGCACTGCTCGAAGATCCATGGATTGCCAATGGCGCCACGGCCGATGAGAATGCCGTCGACACCATAACGATTCTTGTTTTCAACGGCTTGCGCTGCGGTGGTGATGTCGCCGTTGCCGAAAATGGGGATGGTCATACGGGGGTTGTTCTTCACAGCACCTATCATCGACCAATCGGCCACGCCGCTATACATCTGATTCTTAGTGCGTCCATGAATGCTGAGAGCTTCGATACCGGTGTCCTGCAAAGCCTCGCAGAAGTCTGTAATCATCATGGAATCATGGCTATAGCCTAAACGGGTCTTCACCGTCACCGGCAGGTGGGCATGTTTGACTATGGAGGCGGTGATTCTAAGCATTTTAGGAATGTCTTGCAGAATACCGGAACCGGCCCCTTTGCCTGCCACTTTGCGCACTGGGCAGCCCCAGTTGATGTCGATGAAATCGGGCTCGGCCTGTTCCACCACCTCGAGGCAGCGCAGCAACTCCTCTTTGTCGGCACCAAATATTTGTATGCCAATGGGATGCTGTTCAGATGTGAATCGCATTTTGCGCAGACTTTTTTCTGCATCGCGGTTTAATGCTTCGCTGGCGATGAACTCGGTGATGAGCAGATCGGCTCCCATCTCCTTGCAAAGCTGCCGGAAAGGGAGGTCGGTGATGTCGTCCATCGGAGAGAGTCCGACAATGCATTTATTGTTCGCTGTCGTCAAAAGGTTCATTGTAAAGGGATTGCATTATTTCATCGTCGAAATATACTTGTTCGTCGGGATGCTCGGCTGCACGGCGGATGGCTGCCCCGAGGCCTGTGAGGGCGGCGAAAGGGGCAAATTGGCCGGCGCGGCTTTCCATACTCATGCGTGGGTGGTTGGTCGACACATGGTGTGGCAGATTGATAATATCCTCATAGTCAGATTCCATGGCTTATTGTTTTTAACTCTTGGCTACGCTTTGTGTCCTCCTATTTGGCTGTTGCGTTCGCGTGCGGTGGCGCCTTCCTCGAGGTCCATGCCTCTGAAAATGGCGTTCTTGCTGAATTTCCGTTTGATGGAGAGCACGGCCTCCTGCATGCGGCGCTCTTTGTTGAGGGCCGATTGCTCGGCTTTGCGTTGTTGGGCAAGGGTTTCGTAGTCGGTGAACATGTCGAGCTGCTCGGCAGGAGCCGTCGGAATAGAAGTCTCGTCAACCACCTGGTTCACAGTGATGGTGAGTCGGCGGACGAGCAATTTTGGGTTGACTTTTTGGTCGAAAACGGCCATGGCCGCCTCGGTGATGATGCGTGCCGACGAAGTGGGGTGGGGGAGGAGCACGCCGCCGTGGGCAGGTTTTGGGGCTGGCCGACCATAGTAATCGCTCACTATGTCACCTGCGTAAGTGTTTTGTTCCAAACTCTTTGCATCATAATTGATAAAAATGCCCACGTGACTTGCTACCATGCGGATACTCACCAGCTTGAGGGCCATTGCGTCGGCCATCTCGCGCATCACAATGCGTGCTTTCTCAAAGGGATAAGGTTCGGAAAGCACTTGTCCTGAGCTGAAAGAGTTGCTACGCGGTCGGTAGGCTTTTATGGCCGCCATGGTGCAGGGCTCCCAACCCCAGGCATGGTCAATGAGCAGTTCGGCGTTGACACCGAAAAGTTTGTAGAGCAGTCCCTCCTGGGTCAGCGAGCAGCGAGCCACGTCGCCCATTGTCCTCATGCCGCAGGCCTCGAGCTTGTGTGCGATGCCGCGTCCCAGACGCCAGAAGTCGGTCAGCGGCTGGTGATTCCACAGCTGGCGACGGTAACTCATCTCGTCAATTTCAGCAATGCGCACCCCGTCCTTGTCGGCAGGTATATGTTTGGCAACGATGTCCATAGCCACCTTGCAGAGGTAGAGGTTGGGGCCGATGCCGGCGGTGGCTGTGATGCCCGTTTCGCGCAGCACATGGCCTATCATGCGTCGAGCAAGTTCGTGCGCTGTTATCTTGTATAGTTTCAGGTAGTTGGTAGCGTCGATGAACACCTCGTCAATCGAATAGACATGGATGTCCTCGGGCGCGACATATTTCATGTAGATGCTGAAAATGCGGGTGCTATAGTCGATATAGTAGGCCATGCGTGGCGGTGCCACATGATAGGTGACGGCCAGTTCGGGATTGGCCTTCAATTCATTGTCATCGGCCGACTCGCCGGTGAACTGCCAATAGGGAGCCTGGCGGCGGCGCTCGTTGTTCACTTGGCGCACACGCTGCACCACTTCGAACAGTCGGGCGCGTCCCCCTATGCCGTATTGTTTCAGCGAGGGTGTCACGGCGAGACAGATGGTCTTCTCCGTGCGGCTGGCGTCGGCCACCACCAGGTTGGTTGTCAACGGGTCGAGCCCGCGCTCGACGCATTCCACCGATGCGTAGAACGACTTGAGGTCAATGGCAAGATATGTCCGTTCGGTTGGCATAATATCTGACAAGATAAACGTCAAAAAGAAACTAATATTGTGTGGGTCCCCAAGAGGTCTCTCCAACGTAAGAAAACTGTATCAACTCCGACTTGATATGGACATGGTGTTAATTATCAAGCAGTTATAATCAATTCCGACTGGGAGTGTAAAACATTGGTTTTCAAGGGGTTGAAATTTTGTTTTTGGAATGAATTTTTTTTTTGTATTTTTGCAGCCGATTTGGTCGCCCGAAGAGGGTGCCAAGAGGGAAGCCGGTGAAAGTCCGGCGCAGTCCCGCTGCTGTAAGCTCAAAAATTGAAGCCCAGTAAGATACGTCACTGTGCGACGCCATAGCCGCATGGGAAGACGGGGCCGAAGGAGCAAGCCAGAAGACCTGCCAAATCGCTAAAAATCGGTACCGCTTTCGAGGAAAAAGCATCCGGTGACAGAAGATTTGCATTTGCTGCAGCTCTTTTCCCCGAAATATTTGTGTTGCCGATATTGAGATTGGACGTATTAACTATTTAATAAAAACAATATCAATATGGTAAAAAAAGTATTCGCATTGACATTAGGCCTGCTGCTCGGTTATGCTGCTATGGCCGACAACTATCCGTATCCTGCCAGCAACATCCAGTTCTGGACAGGTAGCGGCAGCAATTCTGCCGTGGTCGTTATCTCTTGGGACGATGAAGACGCTTCCTACAGTCCGCAGGGCTTTGCCTGGGGCGTCCATTTCAACGGCATTATCTCAGCCCATAACCTCCTCGACACCATTGCCGCCTACGATTCCCGCTTCACATTCACCTTCAGCTCCATTCTTCTGAGCACCATTGCCTATCACGACAACACCAACAACATCCATCTAACCCCCTCTACCCAAAACAATTGCTTCTATGTGAATGGCTCTTTTGCACCCGGTGTGTATGACAACATTACCATTTCCGATGGTGACATGATGGAAGTCAGCGAGAGCTGCTACTTCGACTGCACTAATATCTCACCGGCCAGCAACCCCAATGGTTCCTCCACACCTACTGAGGCCACTATCGCAGCCTCCGACATTCTCTATTGGGTAGGTACTGGTAGCAACGAGGCCGTGCTGGCCGTCAACTGGGCCGACACCGCCCTCGCTTGGGGCTACCGTTGGAACGGCACTGCCACTGTGTCCGACATGATGAGTGCTATCGCCATCGCCGACCCCCGTTTCGGTTATAACGCCGCTGCCGGTTGGTTCAACGATATCACCTTCACCGACGGCACCGTCAGCCTCGCCGGTACCCCTGGCAACTATTGGGGCAGTACCAATAATGGTATAATGGATATGGGCATGGGCCAGACTCTCAACAGTGGCGACCTTGAGAAATGGGGCGACCCCGCCGCCGGCGTTATTGTCGACAGCATGGAATCCGGTGGCTATTGGTATTACACCTACGTCTATCCCATGACCATCCATCCCGTGAGCGTTCCCGGCCCTGTCACTCCCGTT
>CACXXO010000033.1 GCA_902771735.1 uncultured Bacteroidota bacterium | reverse complement strand
CACTGTAGACATCCGCGTCGCAGTTGGCACGAACCTCGAAGGTGTAGGTGACGCCGTAGGAGAGACCGGTAACCGTGTAGGGGTTGGTGGTCACGGCGAAGGTCTGATCGTAGCCTTCACCCATGACGTGGAGATCCCAAGCGGTCTCGTTGCGACCGGGAGTCCAGCTGAGGGTGGCGGTGGTGAGCGTCACATCGGAGGCACTGGGGTTGGTAGGCACGAAGCAGGGACGCACCGGGGTAAGAATCGTGACGACAGTCCAAGCGCTGGTCATGTCGTCTTCGCACATCTGGCGGAGGCCGATGCTGTACTCGGTGGAGTCGGTGAGGCCAGTGAAGGTGTAGGTGCCGGAGGCGGCAGTGACCGTGTTGTTGACCATGGTCTCATCCCAAGCGCCTTCCATGATAGCGAGCTCGGTGTTGTCGCTGTTGGCCCAGTTGAGAGTGATGCTGTTGAAGGTGGTATCGAAGCTTGTGACAATAGGAGCAGCACAATGGATACCACCGCAGCTCACGAGCATGATATCACCCACAGTGGTGCTGGCGGTACCGCCAGTGACGGAGGTGTAGTCATAGGGACCGCTGTCCTGATAGATGTAGCGCATCTTGCTGGTGGTAGCGGTGTGGGCTTGGAAGTCGGTAGAACCTTCATAGTCGCCATTGTCGCGTTTGACAGCGAAGAGAACGTTGCTATGACCGTCCCAGACGAAGGCGGTATCCAAAGAATGGAAGATCCAGTCGCCTTGAGAGTCATCGCTCCAGCTCAGGCTGGCACCGTTGAGGACACGGTGGAAGACGTGAGTAGCATCGGGATGGATGAAGCCTGAGGAGAGATCGCTCTCGGGCACGTTGGCCATGAAGATGGTCATACCATCAAACATGTCGTTACCATCGTCGTTGTCGACAGGCAGGAAGCCGAAGCCAGTGACATCACCAGTGAGCTGTGCCATAACAGCGGAGTCGATGATGGTCTGAGTGTAGCCGTAGTTGTAGAAGCTATAGCCGATGGGCGAGTAGGCGGAAACGGTGCTGGAGGTAAGAGTAGTGTCGTAGTTGACAACCATTTCGGCACCATCGCACATAGCGGTGGTGAAGGAAACACCATCGGAATAGAGGCTGGTGTCGCCGACACCGCAAAGCTTACGCACCCAAGCATAGTACTCAGTAGATCCGTTGAGGCCCGTGAGGACAACGCTGTTGGTGGTAGTGAGGATAGTCTGGTTGGCCTGGCCGGGGATACGGTAGACCACCTCATAGGTAGCGCTGCTGGCGCCGTCCCAGATGAGGGTGGCGGAGTTGCCACCAACGGTAGCAGCCTCGAGGTTGAGCGGACGCGGGCAGGTGCTGTAGTCGATGTGGATATTGTCGATAGCAGCGGGCTCGATGAGGTTGGGATAGCTGGCACCAGTATTCTGGTTGAACCAGAAGAAGGCCACACGGTGGACACCGCTGATGGTGTCGAAGGATGCATCGTAGGTCTGCCACGTGGTGTCGCGACGGATGCTGGCGATACGGTAGAGGTCGTTGACATTGCCCCACGGGCTGGTGATGTTGTTGTTGGAAGCCACAGTGGGCAGAGCGGGATCAACAAGGAAGACCATCAAGCCGTCATAGTTAGCAGAGATGGTACCACCCACGCGAGCGCGGAAGGAGATGGTGTAGCTGCTGTCGACGGGGCCGAAGTCGATGTCGCGGAAGGCGGCAGCGTTGACCACGGCATTGTAGTCGTAGGGGCGATAGGTGGCGCCACTGTCGGCAGACATGTAGATGGCATAGGAGCCACTGTCGGCCACGGCAGTACCACGATACCAGTTGTTGGTCTCGCTGTTGGTGCTAACCTGCCAGTTGGCCCACTCTGCGGGATCCTCAAAGTCGTAGTTGTAAGGCAGGGTGGCAGGAATCTGGCTGGTGGCGAAGCCCTGAGGAGCACGGCTGTACTCGCCGGTGTCGCCAACACCGCAGATAGAACGCACATAGAATTCACCCTGATAAGCCACGGGAAGACCAGTGACGGTGAAGGGGTTGCTGTTGGCAACAATCTGGGTACCGGTGCCAAGCGGGAAGCCGGTGGGACCGTATTCGATAATCCACTGTGTGGCGCCGCTGCGCTCGTTCCAACCCATCTCAACCGTAGTGCTGGTGGCGTTGGTGGCGTAGAGATCGTCGGGACGACGGCACGAAGGAATCATCTCGAGGGTGATGTCGTCAATGTAGGGGTAGCTGTAGGCATAGGTGCCGCCCACATGGGTGGCGAAGAAGATGTAGGAACCCGTGCCGTTGTAGCTGTCGAGGGAAACCTCATGCTCGGTCCACTGGCTATAGGTCGGATAGACAGTGTCAATCCAGACAACAGTGGTATCGAGAGTGGAGTTTTCACCAACACCCACCATCACAGGATGGTCGTAGCTGGTGGTAGAAGAATAGGTGTAGAAAATGAGTTCGGTCTGGTTGATAGTCGCCGTGGTGCTGGCGAGTGCGGGCAGGGCGAACCAAGTCTTGTTGGTGGAGCCGGCAGAAGAACCGTCATACATGTACATGGCACCGCCGCCATTACCACTGTGGTTGTAGCTGACGCTGATGTAGGGGTAAGAGGAGGAGTAGTTGGAACCATAAGTCCAGCACATAGGAGCGTGCGAACTGGTACCGGAACCCCAGTTGGTGAAGGTCTCGGTGTAGGGCAGGACGTCGATGGCGCCGCACTGGGTGCTGAACTGGTGGACAAACGACCAGTTGCTGCTATCGCCGTCACAGAGGCCGCGGACATAGACGTCGTAGAGGGTGCTGTGGCTGAGACCGGTGAGCTGGACAGTGTCAGCATTGCTGACGCTCAGAACAGTGCCTGTACCATGTGCGAATCCGACGGGACCATACTCAACGATGAAGTCGGCGGTGACAGTGTCGGTCCAGTAGACAGTCGCGGTGGTGGTGGTGACGTTGCGGTCGCCGACATTGGTGGGACGCTCGCAGGGGTTGTAGTAGTTCACCTCGATGTTGTCGAGATAGATGTAGCTGTAGGAACCATCGTTACCGTTGGCGAAGGCAATGTAGCCGTCGGGCTGGCCGGCAAAGCTGACCTCGAAGGGCACCCACTGGTTGGCCACGCTGGTGACAACGGAGACAGGCTGGAAGGTAGACTCATCCTCGGGATTGGTCATTCTACCCACATTGAGGGTGTAACCATTGCCGCTATAGTAGATGTAGCCCGAGACAATAAGCGTATCGAGCGGAGCGCTGAACTTAGGCAGAGCGAGGTAGGTGGTGGTAGTGCCGCTGGCGTAGAAGTACATGGAGTTGTTGTCGCCGGGCAGGGAGTAGCTGGTGGAAACATAGGGGTAGTTGGCATTGTAGCTACTGCCTTTGAACCAGCAAGCGTCGGGCAGAGAAGCGGTAGTGCCGCTGGCCCAAGTAGAGAAGTTCTCGAAGAAGGGAACGTCGGCGCCAACGCAGGCGGTGCGCACGGTGCGCACAGTGGCGAAGGTGTCGGTGCCGCAGATGTGGTACACTCGGAAGAGGTACTCGGTGTTGGGAGTGAGGTTCCCAATGGTGAATGTGTTGGCAGTGGTGTTGGTGAGGTCAATGGTCCAGTCGGCATCGGTGACAGCCATGTGATCGACATTCCAACTCGTCTCGTTGCCGCCGGCAGCCCATGTCAGAGTGACGGTTGTTGCATCGTCGACATTGGTCATGACGAGCGGAACGGCGCAGGTGGCAGACACGGCGCAAGCGTAGGTGGTAAATCTGACATTCGCACGATAGGAGACGGAAGTACCGCCGCTGACCGAGCTGATTGAATAGGCGTCGTCATCGTTCTGCACATAACGGCCCTTGCCAGCGACAGTGTTATGAGTGGCAAAGACATAGCTGGAACCATCGTAGTCGCCCGAATTATCGTGGACAACAACCAACAGATTGCTCGTGCCGTCATACTGGAAGACGGTGTCGAAAGTGATGTGATTCCAACCATTGGTGCAGACCAGCGAACCGGAATAGACAGGAACGAAGGTATTGGCATCGTAGGGCACAAAACTGCTGGCCAGAGAAGAGGCCGTGACATTGGCCAAATAGATAGTCACATCGGTCTTGGAGGTGTTGGAAGAACCGTAGGCATACTGGAAGTCGATACCAGTGATAGGCATGGCGCCATTTAACTCGCTGGCATCAAAAATCTGCTGAGTGTAACTGTAGTTGTAGTAGTTGCCGATAGGCAGGTAATAGCTGGTACCCGTACCATCGCCAATCTGGTAAGGAGCGCCTGTACCCGTGGTGTCATAGGTAAGACAACCGAAGCTGGCAGTGGTGAAGGTGGCAGTGGCGGGCTGTCCGTCGGCCTCGTCGCAGGAGGGAATCACGGAGACAGTGTAGTCGTTGTTGGCCTGCAAGCCACTCACGATAGTATACATGTCGGTGGTGGTAATGGTGGCCACAGTGACTCCAGCGGTGTCGGTCACGGTGACGATGTAGCTGTTAGCCAGCGGGGTGGTACCCGTGGTATTAGTCCAAGTGACATAGGCCGATGAGGCAGAGACCTCGGGAACGCTCACTTCGGCAATGTCGCGGCAGGCGGCCAAATCGACACAGACGACATGGAATTCGAAACCGCTATACACAGTACTACCGTCAGAGTGGAACTTGAGGGTGATGGGGCCGCCCTGGGTGAGGACGGTGTCGATGGTCTGGTTCTGGCCATAAATCTGACCCAGCATGGTGCCGCTGGCAGTAGCACCGGCGTAGACACGCAGGTAGTCATAGTTGGCCTCAGTATTGCCCGAACCCCAGAATTTAAAGCGCTTGGTGTCGTCGCTGGGATAGAGGGTCAGGGTATAGTCACAGTTATTGTCATAGCTGCCCGTGGCTCCGCCGTTGTCATAGATGACGGCACCACAGAGAGACATGGAGGCACTGCCGCTGGTGCCCATGTTGATGGCGCCAGGGGTGAAGGAAACGGGACCAATCCACATGCTCTGCTCGTCGCCGCAGTCGGCGCGAACATAAGCCTGATAGCTTTCACCTCCAACAAGCTCGTCAAGGACCAACTCGCTGTCGGTAGCCAGAATGGGGTTCTCCACTGTGTCGGGGTTGAAGCCGGGGGCACCGACGGCGACCTGCCAAGAAGAGGCAAGCGTGTCGCCCCAATCAAGGATCACGCTGTCAGCCTGGGCTGCATTGACAATGAAGTCAAAGGGCACCAAGCAGTTAGGAGCCTCGTGCAGGTTGACATCCTTCATATAGTTGTAATAGTAGGTGCTGCTGGTGGTTTTCTGGTTCTGGAAGAGGAAACCGATGCGCTTGCCAGTGAGGTTATGGCCCACGATGGGGACATAATAGGTCTCGGCAGCGGCCTGGCTGGTGGCCGTGGGGAGGATGACAGCGATGGTGTCGATAGCGTCACCGGCTGCATAGGCGCTGCTGTCGAAGACAGCCACAAGAAGACCAGCGCCATAGGAAGCGGTGCTGCTGTTCCAAGCCGTGAAGCTCAACTCCAAGTCGGTGGTAGCCAGAACGTCGTCAAGCTCGGGGAGCATGGCGTAGGCATACAAGCTGTTGGCACTGCTGCTATTGTACAGATAAGTATAGAGGTAGCCGCTGGTGCTGTAGTAGGGATAGTTGCTGGTGGTGCTGTAGTTGTTGCCAATGCTCCAGCAGGGGTCGAAGTGGGCAGCGCTGCCTGTTTCACATGCATCCAAGTTCAGCACATAGGGCAGCATGCTGATAGTGGCGCAGGCAGTGCGGAAAGAGCCAAGGAGGGCGAAACTGGTGTCGCCAGCACCGCAGAGGGCTCTCACTTGGATTTCATAAACAGTGTTGGAATTGAGAGCAGTGAGAGAGGCAGAGGTACTGGAGACCTCGACACCACTCCATGCATCGGTCCCAAGAGGACGATATTCAACCCAATAGGAGGCGCTGGAGTTGGCATCGTCGCTCCACGAGAAGTCGAGAGTCGTCTCACCGGCCACGTCGAGTGTCAGGTCGGAAGGCACAAAGCAGGTGGGAGCCTCGTGAAGGTCGACATCCTTCATATAGTTATAATAAGAGGTGCTGGTGTTGCCAGGTTTCATATTCTTGAAGAGGAAACCGATGCGCTTGCCAGTGAGGTTCTGGTTGACGATGTTGACATAGAAGGTCTCGGCAGTGGCCTGGCTGGAGGCCGTGGGGACGATAACAGTGATGGTGTCGAAAGCGTCACCGTCAGTATAGGTGTCATCGTTAAAGAGAGCCACAATGAGACCGCCGCCATAGCTGGAGGTGCTGCTGTTCCAAGCCTTGAAGCTCAGCTCCATGTCGGTGGTAGCCAGAGAGGAGCCAATTTCAGGAAGCATGGCATAGGCATATTTCCCCGAGCCGGAGAGATAGGTGTAGAGGTAGCCGCTGGTGTTGTAGTAGGGATAGTTGCTGGAGGTGCTGTAGTTGTTGCCAATGCTCCAGCAGGGATCGAATTGAGCACTGGAACCAGAGGCGCAAGCCGCAAAATTCAGGGTATAAGGCAAAGTGGCAAGAGGAGCGCAGTTGGTACGGGCATTCACCATGGCCATACCGGCGCTGGTGCCGTCAGTACATTCAGGCCACACCCCAAAATAATAAACAGTGGAGGGGTTCAGTCCCGTCACGGTATAGAAAGTGTCGGTAGAGGTGAGGGTAACAGTGTCGTTGGGATTGGTCCAATAGGCAACGTTGTAGGTAGCTCCAACATTGTTGGTGTCCAACCAATGCAGGGTAACCTCGGAAGTGTCAATATCGCTGACGGTGAGGTTTTTCACACGATAGCAAGTGATAGTGCCGCCTTCGGCATATTCAATCTGCACCTTAGGCAGGAAGTTGCGCTGGTTGAAGGTGGCACTGCTGGCGCTCGAACTGCTGTAGCCCGAGGCGCTGGCACCGGTAGCGGTCACACCATAGAAATTCGTGGTGTGGAAGGTTCCTTCGACGGTCTGGTAGAATTCAATCATCAGATTGCCGCCCATGTAAACGTACGGTACATCGAAATTGACGACCAATTGGTTGTTGCTAACTTCCACAGAACCAGTGTAGACAGTTGTGGCAGTGTAAGTCAGATAGCTGTCGAGGGTTGTTTGAGACACCTCGCCAAGCTTCACATCGAACGTAGCAGCGCCATAGGTAAAGGCTGCATCGCTGGTGTAGAAAGTGAGCGACGTAATCGCGCTACCAGTCGTGATATCATCCAACATCGATGCTGGATAGATACACTGGGTGCGGGTGTAGTCGTCCATCCACAGACCGTAGAGAGGCACATACGAGTTCGTCGTCGTACCATCGGCAATGAGAACCGACGACTGCGCACTGGCCTTCAACGGCAATGCCATAGCCACTATCGCGACCAATGGCATCAGAAACTTGTAAAAACGTTTCATAGTGTTTTGTTTTTGGTTAATAATAAGGTTAATTAATATATATTATATTCTTCTGTTCCCAAACCGTTTTTTTCTCCTCCCCATCCCAAAATCATTTTCTGCCACATTCATTCCGAGCGTAAATCACTATATTTTATCACCATACAACAATTATCCCATAATAATTGGAAATACAAATATACACATTTATTTCAAACCACCAAATTTTTTAACTTTTTTTTCTGCCGCCTCCGTAGAGACGCGGCCTGCCGCGTCTCCACGGTAGACACTGGTCGACACCGGCGCGTGAGGAGACGCGGCAGGCCGCGTCTCTACAGGGGGGACCGTTGGAACCTATCCCGTACCGATACCCTGCCATCGCCCTGCCAACTCCCTACCAACTCCTACCACGGTAGGAGTTGGTAGGGAGTTGGCAGGGAGTTAATAGGTGGTTGTCAGGTAGTTGGCCCTTAGGGGGCCGGAAGGGGTCCCGAGGATGGTTTTTAACGGTTTTTAAGTTAATTTCCAGGCCCCGGTTCCAGGCCGGAAACCGATTCTGTCCGCGGGGCGGGAAATTATTTTTTATATTGATACAACATTTTATCGAAAACGGCGTTAATTGAATTTAAGTAAGAGTGAAGTATGAAACAATATCTTGATCTATTGCAACATGTGCTCGACCTCGGCACCGAGCGCCTCGACCGGACGGGGACGGGGACTGTAGGTGTCTTTGGCTACCAGATGCGCTTCGACCTCGGCGAGGGCTTTCCGCTGCTGACGACGAAGAAGTTGCACCTGCGCTCGATTATCTACGAGCTGCTGTGGTTCCTGCGCGGCGAGACCAACATAAAATACCTCAAGGACCACGGGGTGAGCATCTGGGACGAGTGGGCCGACGCCAACGGCGACCTGGGGCCGGTCTACGGCTCGCAGTGGCGCTCGTGGCCCGACGGCCACGGCGGCGCCATCGACCAGATTGCCAACGTGGTGCGCGAAATCAAGGAGAACCCCTACAGCCGCCGCCTGATGGTGACGGCGTGGAACCCCGCCGAAATCCAGGACATGGCGCTGCCGCCCTGCCACTGCCTGTTCCAGTTCTACGTCTGCAACGGCCGCCTGTCGTGCCAGCTCTACCAGCGGAGCGCCGACATTTTCCTCGGCGTGCCGTTCAACATCGCCAGCTATGCCCTGCTGACCATGATGATGGCACAGGTGTGCGGCCTCGAGCCGGGCGACTTCGTCCACACCTTCGGCGACGCGCACATCTACAAGAACCACCTCGACCAGGTGCGCCTGCAGCTCTCGCGCGACCCGCGCCCCCTGCCCTCCATGCGCATCAACCCCGACGTGAAGGACATCTTCGGTTTCAACTACGAAGACTTCACCCTCGAGAACTACAATCCCCACCCCCATATCAAAGGAGAAGTATCAGTATGAGCAACGAACATAACTGGGTAATCATCATGGCCGGCGGCCTGGGAAGCCGTTTCTGGCCGGTGAGCAGTGTGGACTGCCCGAAACAATTTGTCGACACCATGGGAGTGGGGCGTTCGATGCTGCAGCTCACCTTCGAGCGCATGGAGAAGCTCTGTCCGCGCGACCATGTCATCGTGGTGACGGGCGAGCAGTATACCGACCGGGTGCGCGAGCAGGTGCCGGGGCTGCTGCCGTGGCAGGTGCTCGGCGAGCCGCTGCGCCGCAACACGGCGCCCTGCATCGCCTATGCCGCCGCCGTCATCGCACAGATGGACCCCGAGGCCACCATCATCGTGTCGCCTGCCGACCATGCCATCTTCGGCCTCGACCGCTTTGTGCGCAACCTCTCGCGTGCCATCAACTGTGTGCAGGAGCACGACTGGATTATCACCCTCGGCGCACAACCCGTGAAACCCGACACCAGCTACGGATACATCCAATTCCGCGACGATCCCGTGGCCGACTGCGAGAAGCTCTACGAGGTGGTGACCTTCACCGAGAAACCGCCCGTGGAGATGGCGCGCCAGATGATTGCCAGCGGCGAGTTTTTCTGGAACACTGGCCTGCTGGTGTGGCGCCTGCCGGTGCTGCGCAAAGCCTACGAGCAGTTCCTGCCTTCCATCGCCGAAACGTTCTTCGGCCTGACACTCAACACCTCGCACTCCATGCTCGAACAGGTCTACTCGCAGTGCGAGGCCATCTCGGTCGACAACGGCATCATGGAGAAAGCCGACAATGTGCATGTGCTGGCTGCCAGCTTTGGATGGAGCGACGTGGAGACGTGGGACTCGCTCTACGGTGTGTTCAACCACGACAAGCAGGGCAACGCCCTGGGACACGGCATGGTGGTGACCTACGACACCCACAACTGCATGGTGGCGGTGCCAGGCGACATGACGGTGGTCCTCGACGGGCTGGACAACTATATCGTCGCCGCAGGCAACGACACCCTGTTGATTTGCCGCCGCAAGAACGAGGACAAAATCTTCAAGTATGCCAACGACGTGGAGATGATGCAGCTGCTCTACGGCAAAGTGAAATAAAAAGTAAAAAAACAATCATAATGAAACGTTACGAGATTAAGTACCTATTGAAAGAAGACGTGAGCGCCCTGATAGGCACCACGATATGTGTAAAAGGCTGGGTGCGCACCAAGCGCGGCAACAAGAACGTCGCCTTCCTAGCCGTCAACGACGGAAGCATCATCCACAACATCCAGGTGGTGGCCGACCCCGCCAAGTTTGAAGAGGAGCTGAAGCATATCACCACCGGTGCCTGCATCGGCGTGGAAGGCAAGCTCGTCGAGAGCCAGGGCTCAGGCCAGGCCGTCGAGGTGCAGGCCGAGAGCATCGTCGTCTACGGCGAGGCCGACCCCAACACCTACCCCCTCCAGAAGAAGGGCCACTCCATGGAGTTCCTGCGCGAGATAGGCCACCTGCGCCTGCGCACCAACACCTTCGGCGCCGTCATGCGTCTGCGCCACAACATGGCCATGGCCATCCACACCTTCTTCCACGAGCGCGGCTTCTTCTACTTCCACACGCCCCTCATCACCGCCAGCGACTGCGAGGGTGCCGGCGAGATGTTCCACGTCAGCACATTAGACCCCGAGAACCCGCCCCGCAAGGAGGACGGCACCATCGATTGGGAGCAGGACTTCTTCGGCAAGTTCACCGCGTTGACCGTCAGCGGCCAGCTCGAAGGCGAGCTCGGCGCCACCTCGCTGGGCAAGATCTACACCTTCGGCCCCACCTTCCGCGCCGAGAACAGCAACACTCCGCGCCACCTGGCCGAGTTCTGGATGATTGAGCCCGAGATGGCCTTCTACCAGCTCGACGAGCTCACCGCCCTCGAGGAGGAGTTCATCAAATACTGCGTCAAGTGGGCCCTCGACCATTGCATGGACGACCTCGAGTTCCTCAACAAGATGATAGACAACGGCCTGATCGAGCGCTTGAAGAGTGTCATCGACACCGACTTCGTGCGCCTGCCCTATACCGAGGGTATCAAGATACTGGAAGAGGCCGTCAAGAACGGCGTGAAATTCGAGTTCCCTGTGAGCTGGGGCGTCGACCTGGCCTCCGAGCACGAGCGCTACCTTGTTGAGAAACATTTCAAGAAGCCCGTCATCATGATCGACTACCCGAAGGAAATCAAAGCCTTCTACATGAAACAGAACGACGACGGCAAGACCGTGCAGGGCACCGACGTGCTCTTCCCGCAGATTGGCGAGATCATCGGCGGCTCGGTCTACGGCAGCTGCCCGCACGCCGGCTTCGGCCTCGGCTTCGAGCGCCTGATGCTCTTCGTCACCGGCATGGCCAACATCCGCGACGTCATCCCCTTCCCCCGTACCCCCAAGACCGCCGAATTCTAATGGCGCTGCCCGAAATAGAACGTCATCCGTTGCGCCCCTTCCTGCCCGAAGGGGCGCGACTGCTCATGCTCGGCAGTTTCCCGCCGCCGAGAAAACGTTGGTGCATGGATTTTTTCTATCCCAACCGCAGCAATATGATGTGGGAGATTTTCGGGCTGGTGTTTTTCGGCGACTCGCGGAGGTTGGTGGATGCCGAGAATAAGACCTTCCGCATGGAGGCTATCAAGTGCTTGCTCGGGGAACGCGGCATCGCCATCTACGACACCGCCTGCGCCGTGCGCCGACTGAGCGGCAACGCCTCGGACAAGGACCTCGAGGTGGTTGAGAAGACCGACATCCCTTTGTTGCTCTCCAAGATACCCCACTGCCACGACATCGTCTGCACCGGCCAGAAAAGTTTCTCGGTGCTCACCGGCGACTATGGGGTGCCGGTGCCGCAGATGGGCTTTTATAATGAATTTACCCTCGCCGGCCGCCCGATGCGGCTCTGGCGCATGCCCTCTTCCTCGCGCGCCTACCCCATGAAGCTGGAAGAGAAGGCCTCCTATTACCGTGAAATGATGGTAAGAATAGGCATTATTTAAATGCATCCAGCCTATCATATTAAAGGAAAAGAAAACGAAAATGAACTCAACGAAGAATCATCCTAAGGACAAAAGAAGAACGACATTGATAAGACATTTTTTAATGTCACTCTTGGCCACCACCGTGTCCATAGCACTAACGTTCGGCACGGCAGCAATAATCGACCACAACAAGAAGAAGGAAGAGAAGCGGGAGATAGTGATGATGGTGGTTTACGACATGTACAATTCACTTGAGATGATAGAACAGGCCGACTCCAACATCCACAAGGCCATGCTTTATCAGAGGCAGATTGCTGCCGACACCTCGCTGTTCGACAAATTGAGATTTTATTTTATCCATTTAGTACCGCAAACAAACTACACCGAGACAACAGAACGTATATTCTCGTCGAATATAGAGACCATCAACACGGTAGGCAACGTGCACTTCACCGAAAACGTAGCAGAGTTCTACCAGAATCGCAAGTTATACAAATCGACGATGTGCGACTCGGTGGCCAAGAGGTTTAAAAACGAAGCACCCCATACATCCCTGAAGGCTTTACTTGACTTCGACTACTCCTTCGAGGCAATCCTGAGTAGAAAGATACTGCAATACATGCAGCGCCTCTACGAACAAAGTAAAGAAATGATGAATGTCAGCGACAAAGAGATAGAAGCCTACAGCAAGGAACGGATGGAGATGGACAAAAGGATGTATGAACACGGAGAGGAATATACTCCTATTGAGGAGGAGATGCTACAGTATCAGGCAGAGATTGAGGCCGCCAAAAAGAGGCTGAATTTGAAATAACCACGAATTTAATACCACAGATATGACATTGCAGGAAGCTGTCGTCGCACGCCATTCGGTGCGACAGTATCAGGAGAAACCCATCGAGGCGGAGATTATTAAGCGCCTTAATGAAGAGATTGCTTTGTGCAATCAGGAGGGAGGGTTGCACATACAGCTGGTCACCGACGAGCCGAAGGCTTTTGCTGGCGGCATGGCCAAGTATGGCAAGTTCAGCGGTGTGAGCAACTACCTCGCCATGGTGGGTCCCAAAGGGGCCGACGAGGCCATCGGCTACTACGGCGAGCGGCTTGTGCTGCTGGCACAGACGCTGGGCTTGAACAGCTGCTGGGTGGGCCTCTCGTTCAAAAAACAACCCGACCAGTACCATGTGGCCGATGGTGAAAAGCTGCATTGCGTCATTGCCCTCGGCTACGGTGCCACACAAGGCGTGCAACACCTTATGCGGCCGATGGAGAAATTCCTGGGAGCGCAGGCGTCCCGCCTGCAAATAAACAATCTGCCCGACTGGTTCCGTCGCGGCATGGAAGCCGCCCTACTGGCACCCACAGCGGTACACCAGCAGAGGTTCGAGTTCGAGCTCCTCGACGACCATTCCGTCGCCGCCCGTGCACGCTTCACCCTGATAGGTTACGGCAAGATGGACCTCGGCATCGTGAAGTACCACTTCGAGGTCGGTGCCGGCAAAGAGAATTTCAGATGGGTGAAAGCATAAATATGAAACACTGTGGCCATCTTCATGAAAGTATTTGCTCAAATAAGCTGTACGGCGCAATAGCTTGTTCAGAGTAGCGTTAATAGAAGATAACGAACAAAACACTAATCAAACCATCAAATCCTACAATTCATGAAAAAGACATTGTCTCTGTTAATCGCTGCGCTTGTATGTATGGTCTTTCCTGGATGCGAACGCGAAGAGTTTACGCACGAAGGGTCAGATGAGGGCCCGCAACATTTGTTCAGCATAGCCGAAGGGCAACAAGTCCTGTTCTCGCCAGGCAACCTGCAATACAGCACCGCCGGTAACCACGCCACCGCCGAGGGTACGGCCAACGGCACCTTCCGCTTCGCCGAGCACCAATACGACTACCTCGGACAGGCCAACGCCCTGGTGTCGGACACTAACAGCGGGTGGATCGACCTCCTCACTTGGGGCAGCAGCGGATGGCATGTCTCGCCCTGCTCGGAGAAGGACGGCGACTACGACATCGAGAGCCTCTGCGGCAGCGAGGCCTACGCCGACTGGGGCGTGTACAACGCCATCGGCGACGACGCTCCCGGAACCTGGCGCACGCTGACGTGCAACGAATGGGATTACCTCGTCAACCGCCGTGCGGCCTCCACCATCGACGGCACCGACAGCGCCCGCTATGCCGAAGCCACCGTGTGCGGCGTCAAAGGGCTTATCCTCTTCCCCGACCGCTTCGAGCGCCCCGAATCCCTCGATTCGATAGTGGGCATCAACCGCAACAGTTTCGCCATCCACTTCGCCGACAACACCTACAGCGCCGAGCAATGGGCGCTGATGGAGAAGGCCGGCGCCGTCTTCCTGCCTGCCGCCGGATTCCGAGGTGGCACATGGCTCTCCACCATCGGCGAGGGCGGCAGCTACTGGTCTTCGACCTGCAACGCCAACCGCCAGGCCTATGCCCTGCTCTTCATCGACGGCGTGGTCAACGCCAGCGCCGAATGCACCTACGACAAGGATCGCGGCTACGGCCGCTCCGTACGCCTGGTCAAGGATGTCCGCCTTTAAAGCGACAGCACAATAAAATAAAGTGCGGGGTTGTAAGCATTGACTTGCAACCCCGTACCACATTAATAGAATTGATTATCGCTTGTCCTGAACGCCGTACTTAATCCACTCGTACTGCGGATAGCGGGCTTTGACGGCTTTGCGCATGGTGAGCATCTGTGCCTTAAGGTCGGCAATCAAATCCATGTTCTCGTGCGCCTTTAGGGTGGCCTGACGACGCAGCTCGTCGACCTCGGCGTCCTTCTGCCGCAGGGCCTTGGCAGCTTCATCAAGACGGTTGAGGGCATCGGTGGTGATGCCGAGTTCCTGAGCCTCTTTGAGGTGTTTCCGCAGACCTGCCACGAGCACATCTGCCTTGTCGATTTCGTTCAAATTTGTTACTGACATAATAATTGTTTTTTGGTGATTTAATATTGGTATTTCAATCTGTAGCGGCAATCTCGTCTTCGCGGATGATAACATCGGCAATTGCCTCCGTCTCGTCGGCCGGTTTGACCGTCTTGTTGCTATTCTGTTCGTTTCGCTGCGCTATGTTGTCGGCAAAGAGCCTGCGAACGACAAACCGCACAAACGGCTGGACAAAAAACATCTGTGAGAAATAGGCAAACGGCAGGTTGTAGCACACCAATCGGAACCAACGGCACAAGAAGTCGACAACGTCAAACCCCTCATAGTAAGGGTAATAAAAGCAATCGGCCAGCAGGCTCATCGACGGACACATGAGGCAAACGGTGGCCGTGATGATGGCCGACTCAAAAATCATCGGGTGGTTGCGACGCGGGTCGAACTTGCGGCTGGCCAGCCGGAAAGCCAGGGGGCTTCCCATCGCCACCGCAAGCACAAAGGCGCAAACCGTTTCGATGAGAATCATCAGCCATATAGGCAGATACGTGCCGAACATGTAAACTCCGCCCTGACTGTCGAGTGCCTGCAATACCGAGGCCGTTCCGGTTGCCTGCATCAAGCTCTCGCCTTCGATAACATACAGGCTATAAAACACAAACAGGTGAACGGTAATGAATACCGTAATTAAAGCATAAACTAAATGCTGAGTTCGATTTTTGGACATAGGTTTAATTATTTAAGAAAAAATTCATCGCAGACATTTGTCTTTCCCTTCCCTGGGATACCGGAAGAAAAAAAGTCGCCATAAGGGCGACAAGAACAGTCGTTTTCTTGCGTATCATACCCTATTTCTTGATTAATTTTCAGGTCAATTATCAGCGTTTATCTGGAACCTTTAACTGACCCTGTTTCAGAGTATTATACGTCTCGGTAGATTATACGATAAACTGATGCAAAGATAACAACTTTTTTCGGAATCAGAAAAAAAATGTACTTTTGTTGTCGAAAAAACCACCTTTGCATTATGAACAATCATACGTTTTCACATTTGCACGTCGTCATCCTATGCTGCCTGATAGTCGTTGGCAGCCAGGCTTTGCATTCGTGCAACAAGAACAATTCCCAAGAGCCCGTCGCCACCATGCCGGCCATTATCTACGACACCGACCTCGGCTCGTCGACCGACGACCTCTTCGGCCTCGAGATGCTTTACAACTACCACAATCAGGGACGCTGCCGCCTGCTCGGTGTGGTGGTCGACCGCATGGGCGAGGATTGCGCCGCTTGTGCCGACGTGATGAACACTTACTTCGGTCATGGGGAATTGCCTATCGGATTGGTGAAGAATGGTATCGAGAATCCAGCGGTGTGGATCGACTATAAGGCGTTGCCCACCTATACCCTTGCCGACGGGAGCCCGATGTTCCGGCGGACGGTGAGCGATTATTCTTCCTTGCCTGACGGATGGCAGCTCTACCGCCGCCTGCTGGCCGCTGAGCCTGACCACTCGGTGAGCATCGTGTCGGTGGGTTTTGTCACCTGTCTGGCACAATTGCTCGAGTCGGAGGGCGACGAATATTCGCCGCTCACAGGCGTGGAGCTGGTGCGACAGAAGGTGAAATGCCTCTACATACAGGGCGGTCGCTTCGGTGAGGCCGACGAGGGCGACTTCAATTTCGCACAGGGTATCAACTCTGCGCAAACCTTTTTCCAGCTGTGGCCCTCTGATGTGGACATCATCTTCTCTCCTATGGAAGCGGGGCAACCTGTGGAATACACCCCTGAGCAGGTTATCGCCGATATCGACTGGACAGACGTGCATCCCGTCAAGCAGGTGTACCTGACCTGCAACTGCAACACCGGACAAAAGATGTGGGACCCGATGGTGGTCATCAACGCCGTGGAGGGCGACGGCCTCTTCACCCTCTCTGAGCGCGGCACCGTAAGCCTCCTGCCCGATGCGGAGACCCCGTTCACACCTTCGCCCACTGGCAATTGCCGCTACCAGCTGCCCGGCGACGAGACTTGGGCCAACACCATGCTTGAAAAGATACGCGCCGTCAACAGGATACATTAATATGATATGGAGCACCGCTTCAAAGCCACAATCGAGCGCAGCGGCGACATGGATGCCGCATATGTAGTGGTACCTGTCGACATCCGCGAGGTGTATGGCAAAGGACGCCTGAAGGTGGAGGCCACCTTCGACGGCGAACCTTATCGCGGCAGTGTGGTCAATATGGGCGTGAAGGATGCCGAAGGCAACATCTGCTATATCATCGGCATCACCAAAGCCATCCGCCAGCGGATTGGCAAGAGCTTCGGCGACACGGTAGAGGTAACGCTCATCTGCGAAAATTAGGGTCAAAAATGCTGTTTTATGATGCTTTTGCCTGTAAAAAATTACAATTTTCGATATATTACTAAAATTTATTATCATAATACACAGTGATTTATAAAATATTTTTCAAAATAATTTGGTTTATATCATAAACTTGTTTATTTTTGCATCGTGATTTTTTGAAAGCTGCGCAGCAATTGAAAACGTCACAATGTATAAAAATAATGTAAAACATTTTAACATTAAAAAAAATGGACCAAAACAAAGAAATGTCTGCTCAGGAGAGCTTGTCGCTTATTACCGAGACGCTCAACAGCAACCGCAAGGAAATAACGCGTCGCAGCGGGAGGTACTACCTACTGTGGGGCACGTTGCTTACGGTTTTATCATTAATAATCTACTTCCTGTGGAAACAGACAGATAGTGCCGCATGGAACTGCCTGTGGTTCGCCATGCCCGTGATAGGATGGATTGTGGAAAGGGCACTTCGCCACAGAGGCGAGCAAAACAACGTGCAGAACGACGTGAGCCGCATAACCGGCGGCATCTGGGTCGCCTTTGCCATCTTTGCCTGCACGGTGGCGGCCTTCACGCTTGCCTATTCCTATGTTAGCGACGGTGCCCTTGAACTTGGCAGAACCATACGCGCTATGGTGTCGGTTGCAAGTCTCACGGCCGAGATTGTGCTGCTGTTCGGCTTGGCCGAAAGCGCCTGCGGCGTGGCGCTGAAGAACTGGGCCATGAAGATTGCCGGATTTGTGACCGGCATCGGTGGCCTGGCCATCTATTACATCACCGGTGCCAACGAAGAGCAGTTGTTCATCTTCACCTTCGCCGGGCTGGTGCTGGTAGCTACCGGGCTGATTATCAAACGTCAATACAAATAGTCCTATGTTACCCAAATTGGACCCGCTACTACACTCCGAGTTGCGTCTGGCTGTGATGTCGATACTGGCCGGCGTCGACGAGGCCGACTTCAACTACCTGAAGGAGCAAACTGGTGCCACTTCGGGCAACCTGAGCGTGCAGATCGACAAGCTGGCCGAAGCAGGATACATAGCCGTCGAAAAAGGCTTCAAAGGGAAGATGCCACGCACCACCTGCAAGATCACCCCGTCGGGAACGGAGGGCTTTAGAAACTATGTCAAAGCGTTGAAAAAATATATCGCAGCAGGAAAATAATATACAACGGGGATGTCCCGCTACTGGAAACATCCCCGTTTAATCAAGAACCGATAAAATGTACCAACGGATAGTCCTGTTTTACCTCTTGGCGGCCAACCTGCTGACCTTCGTTACCTACGGTATCGACAAATACAAGGCCCGGCATAAAAAATGGCGCATCCCCGAGGCAACGCTTCTACTCCTCGCCGCCCTCGGGGGCAGCATCGGCGCCCTGCTGGCCATGAGGGTGTTCCGCCACAAGACCCTCCACCGGAAATTCCGCTATGGGGTTCCCGCCATCCTGCTTGTGCAGATAACCGCCGCGGTCTTCTTCCTTTGCAAACAATGATGAATAGACGTCGCCATAGAATCCTGCTCTGGCTGGTTGCCGCTCTGGCAATCATCGGGGTGGGTGCGCTCATGGTGTCGCGGACATCGGTGGGCGAGATGGTGAAGCGTGAGAGTGCCAGGGTGTTCGACTATGAGTATATCCCGAACCAGAATGTCAATATCGACAGCTGCGGGGCGGCGAAGGGGATGGGCTCCATCTATACGGACTTCAGGAAGAAATACCGGTTCCATTATCAGGGCATCGGGATGGCGTCGTTTGCCGACAGCAGCCGCATGATTCTGCTCTCTGACCTGCCGCCACATTTCGAGACCGACTCCGTTGCCTCCATCTTCGCCGGGTTTGCGCACCGCACAGAGTTGCGCCGTCACCCCATCGGATATGACGGCTACACCACCGACATGGTCATCCTCCTTGGCAACGCCACACAGGAGAACTGCGACCGACTCATAAAACGCCTGAGCAAGGAGCTCTTCTTCAGCGACTACAAACCCGTGGTGATGACGCTGCCTGCCGAGGAGGGACGCCAGTATTTCGCCAAGGGTAACATCGACTACCAAATCACCCTCAACGAGTTCAACACATGGTTCATGGAAGAGGGCGAGGGCTTCTTCCATCTCGACGACACCAACACGGTGCTGACCGTTTCCGACCTCTTCGCCCAGAAGGCGCGGGGCGTCTACTTCAGCCAAGAGCCGGGCTTTGTGGCGTGGGCAATGGCCAAAAACGAGGATATAGCAGGACAAGTGGGCCACATCCGCCAATTCACATTGGATGCCGACCTGATACTCGGAGCCTTGGCCGACAGCGCCACGCTGGTCATCATCGGCCGTGAGCGCCAGTCGCCGCTCCACGAGCTGCCGCCGCTGCAGATAGAGAGCATCCTCCTGCTGGCTTCCACCACCGAGAAGGAGTTGTCGCAGAGCCTCGATATCAACGACCTCATGGCCGGCAAGATGGCTAACGGCCGCGACTGGTGCCCCACCTACCTCAGCCGTGAGCTGGAGAACACCGAGTTTGGCGACCTCATGACCATCACCGACGTGCTACTCAAGGACTGGTCCGAGAGCGGCACCATCCAAGAGGGGCACTACCGCTATCCCGAGCCCGGCTACTACCCCTTCGACCGGCCGCTCTTCCGCAAGCTGGGCCTCAACGAACTCGTCTACAACTGGAACACCGCCGGCGCCATGTACGCCATCGACCGCGACGGATACACCATCTACACCCTCGGCCGCACCGGCTCGCTGCCCGTCAGCTACTTCAACTCGCAGGAGCGCAGCCAGTCGATAGGCTACCGCTACGAAAGCCAAGCCTACCACTACTTCGCCACCCTCGGCAACACCGACCTCGCCCGCGTGGTGCAATATACCGCCCTCTACCAGCTCTTCATCGACAACAACATCTCCTACACCGGCGACACCTACCCCTCTTTCCCGAAAAACAAGCCCTTCCTGCTCTACAAGCCCACCACCGAGTTGCTCACCACAATCAAGAACCTGAGCAGCGACAGCATCAACCGCCTGGCCGACAGCCTTGCGGAGCGCAGCTTCCGCCTCTACCAGAAAGAGCAGGTCGACAAGCAGTTGCGCGAAAACGAGCAACGGGTCAACCACACCTACAGCGACGAACACATCGACGCCATCTACCGCAATGTGCACCGCAACACGCAGGCAAGCATCGGCCGCAACCTGCAGGAGGTGAAGACAATGCTGTGTGGTCTGAGCGAGGAGCAGTTCAAACAGCTGGCGCGCTTCCTCTCCTACCCCCGTGGCGTGAAAGTCCACGACCGCGAGAGCTACAACACCATGATGCGCGGTCGCCGCGTCAACCAGCTGATGCGCGAAGTGGGCAAGAACAATCTCGACCTCATCGGCATGGACCTTGGCAAGGTGAAGAACTGGTACGCTGCAAGCTTGAAAAACAACGCCGGACGCTACCTGAAAACCTCGTCGCTCATCGTCACCTACAACGACCTCCTGACCACCGGCGGCCACAACCTCTCGTCGCGTATCAGCCGTGTCAACTCCATGACCAACTACAAACGCTCACGCGGCGGCTACACACCCACCGATTACGAACGCCCCACTGACCCCCCGGCGGCAAAGGATCCCATGGAGACGACCAAGCCCACTGCCAACAAGCCGGCGAAAAAAACCGCCGCAAAATCCACATCCTCCAAGTCACACAATCAAACGGCCAAGAAATCAAGCAATAAAACCGTCCGTCCCCGCACCGCCGTCATCTCCTCGGCCCCACGAGGCAAAAGAGGGTTGTAAAGCCCTGCTTCCTTTCAGTGCAAAATTAACTTAACAAATCTTAAATCCCAAATCCTTATCAACATCCTTCCATCCTCCTATCAACACCTACCGTGGTAGGAGTTGGTTAGGTGTTGGTAAGGAGTTGGTAGGTAGTTCATACCTACCATATACCACTGGAACACTGTCCAATACCAGCTTCAACACCATAATACATGTTTCCACAGGCCATTCCCCTGTTTTCCATACACAAATCAACCATTTCTTTTAACATAAAAAATGTTAAATTGACTATTATTTTTTTTAATAAAACTCCGCCCGACGGAAAAGTTTTTTTGCCGCATCATCCTTTTTTTGTATATTTGTACCCTCGCGCTATATATAAAATATAGCGCAGTGGTTTGATTGTCAAATAATAGGAGCAAGTCCGACAGGGAATAAATGGGCAACGAAGTTGTCATAAAAGGAGTAAACGACATCGATGTCATCAAGAATCGCATCTATGAGGTGCGTGGTATGCGTGTGATGCTCGACCGCGACCTGGCAGAGTTGTACGAAGTCGAAGTGAAATATCTTAAACGCCAGGTTAATCGTAATATAGAGAGGTTCCCTGAGGACTTTATGTTTGAGATTAGCCACGAAGAGTATAACTCTTTAAGGTGCCAAAATGGCACCTTAAAGAGTGGACGAGGTCAACATGCAAAGTATATGCCTTATGCTTTTATCGAGGAAGGTGTAGCAATGCTTTCTGGTATTTTGCGTAGCCCGATGGCCATACAGGTCAACATCAATATCATGCGGGCGTTTGTGGCCATTCGTCATGCAATAGGTGCCTGGCAAGGAGTCAACTTGAAGGTGGAGCAACTGTCGCACAAGGTCGACAACCTCAACGCCCGTGTGGATGAAATCCTCCACGAGCAGAATGAGAACAATATGGAGATGTCCGTGCAGATAAACGCCCTTAACGACGCCCTCGACCAACTGCGCGAGAAACCATCAACGCCCCGGAAAAGAATAGGGTTTAAACAAGGGAACAAATGACCGTGCTGGAAGAAATTTTGAATATTTGTTAATAAAAATTAATGATGTAGGAAGACAGTCATGGATATTTACTATATAAAGAAGCAGGATCTGTTCTATTCCTACTGCATGAATTTAGACTTGCCAAAAGGGAATTGGGAGAAATACAGATTTGTAAATAATCAACTTGTACAGCATGATGATTCAGGGACGCTAATGTCCACAGTTTATTCAGTAGGTAGTTTCTACCAGAAACCATATAATCGGCGGAAGGGGAAGACCGAATGTTTTCCGCTATTCAGCAATTACATGCAGGTCAAGGAACTCAATGCATGTTTGAGGAGAATTGATGAAATTGATTACCTGAGAGTGTTATTTGTAATTGATACTATCAAGGAAACATTTCCAAATGTTGCTGTATATTTCCCAAGAAAACAAATAAATGGGTGGAAAAAATACAAAATGTTCCACTTGCAACCCTTTTCAGAAAAGCTTGATGCTTTTAACATTATGAATTCATTTGAACCGACTGTTTTTTTAAATACAAATGCCGATACCATTGTGATTTTTGAAGTGTCGTCTAATCCCAAATCAATAGACAATAATATTAACGGAATAGTCAATGTATACAACCAACAGCCCCCAAATCTAATATACTTATCTCTTTTTACAGAGGTTGATAAGGAAGGGAAGATTCTATACTATAAAAATGAAGAAATTGGCAAAATGTTTGGGCGATAAGAGGTTAAACTAATATACAAATCCATTAATCATGGCTATATTAAGATGTTCCAGTTGCGGACAAGAATACAATTCTGTTCTTCCTGTATGCCCATCATGTGGTATAGACGTATCAATGTCTGTAACAATTGACGAACAAGGTTCATTGCGCGATGGAACAGGTGGTAAGGATTTTAAAATAATTCACAGGCAAAATACTACATTTGGTAACGATGTAACCATATTCAAGAAAGATTCTTGTACATATGGTATAGCACAATCAATTCGTGATATTGTATTACCAAGAATGAATTATGCGTGTTATTCATATATTGACGAGACGGTTACAAAAGGTTTCCTTCGGGTTAACATAAAAACCAATGGGACAAAAAGATGGGGGATAATTGACGTGAACGGAAGGATGATTCTTCCAGTAGTGTATGACAACATCTGGCCTCTCAAACCCCAATTCATCAATAATACACTAATTGAAAAGGATGGAAAATACTATTATATTAATCTTGAAAAAACTGCCAATACTGGAACACTAAAACTTTTGCATGCTAGTAAAATGAATGCCCTCTTTTCTGCTGGGCAGTTATCTTATGCTGATTATGATGATGGTCCTGACAATAATAATTTTGTTGATGAGGTATGCAGTGTATTTAATAGTGGATTATACAATGACGCCTTAGAAATTGACCAACAATCCCCAGAGTTTTGGAATAGTATATAATAATTCACCAAAATAATTAATCCTTAAACGTTGCTCATTACATTAACTTATAATATTTAGGTATTCACAGCCTTCGGCATAAGCAATGATGGCAAAAAAATGACGCAAAAGCAGGCAATACAACTTTTTAAGGAGAAGCGGGTGCGTACCGCTTGGGATGCAGACGCGGAGAAATGTGGAAATTGAACTGGTTACAAATTGTTACCAGTTGAAAACATTGTATGTGTTGACCGGATGAGTCTTGAAGAGATAACTTTCTAATTCTATCATGCCAAATTGTTTTATAGTGCAAATATAAAACTTTTATTTTACTTACAAGAATAAAAGTAAAATTAGCAGGCCGCTTGTTTTACTTTTATGGTTAAAAGTAAAATAACGTGTCGGCTATTTTATTTTGAGAAATAAATTTTGCCACATCGGCAAAGTTTATTATATTTGTACCCTCATAATAAGAACGAAATTGAGAATAAATAATTAATCCTTAAACGTTTAAGTAATTATGGCAAAAGAAAAAAAGTTCATGACTTGTGACGGTAACTGCGCTGCAGCACACGTTGCCTACATGTTCAGCGAGGTAGCAGCTATCTACCCAATCACCCCCTCCAGCCCTATGGCCGAGTATATCGACGAGTGGGCCGCCGGCGGTCGTAAGAACCTCTTCGGCGAGACCGTGAAGGTCGTGGAGATGCAGTCGGAAGCCGGCGCCGCCGGTGCCGTACACGGCTCGTTGCAGGCTGGTGCTCTGACCACCACCTACACCGCTTCGCAGGGTCTGCTGCTGATGATCCCGAATATGTACAAGATTGCCGGCGAACTGCTGCCCGGCGTGTTCCACGTGAGCGCCCGCGCCCTGGCCGCCCAGGCCCTCTCCATCTTCGGCGACCACGCCGACGTGATGAGCGCCCGCCAGACCGGCTTCGCTCTCCTCGCCGAGAGCTCGGTGCAGGAGGTGATGGACCTCGCCCCTGTGGCCCACCTCGCAGCCCTGAAGGGCCGCGTGCCGTTCCTCAACTTCTTCGACGGCTTCCGCACCAGCCACGAGATCCAGAAAATCGAGGCTTGGGATATGGAAGACCTGCGTCCTCTGGTGGACCAGAATGCCCTGAAGGCTTTCCGCGAGAACGCCCTCAACCCCGAGCACAACGTGACCCGCGGTACCGCCCAGAACAGCGACGTCTATTTCCAGACCCGCGAGCTGCAGAACAAG
>CACXXO010000032.1 GCA_902771735.1 uncultured Bacteroidota bacterium | reverse complement strand
CTGCATGTCCCCACGCTCACCTACCTGCCCTACTGCTTCTTCAACATCATCTCGCCCCTGATGTCCATCACCATCGCCATGCTGGGCTACAAGATTTTCCGCACGGAAGAAAAATAATTTGTCCACGTCAAATTTAATGTGTATCTTTGCAGTCCCAATTTAATGTATAAATCAACAATTAAAAAGACACAAATATGAGCGTTATCAAACCTTTTAAAGGATTCCGCCCCCCGGTGGACATCGTCGAGAAACTGGCTTCGCGTCCCTACGACGTACTGAACAGCGAAGAGGCCCGCGTGGAATGCGAGGGCAACCCCTACAGCCTGCTGCACGTCACCAAGGCTGAGATCGACCTCCCCAAAGGCACAGACGAGCACTCGCCCGAAGTGTACCTCCAGGTCGTCAAGAACTACAACCTGTTCAAGGACCTCGGCTGGCTGGTGAAAGATGAAGAGGAGAAACTCTACATCTACGCCCAGAGCATGAACCCCAAGGATGCCAACGCCAAGTGGCAGTACGGCATCGTGGCCTGCGCCTACAGCGAGGACTATGTCAACAAGGTCATCAAGAAACACGAGCTGACCCGCAAGGACAAGGAAGAGGACCGCATGAAACACGTCCGCATCACCAACGCCAACGTCGAGCCCGTCTTCTTCGCCTACCCCGCCATCGCTCGCATCGACGAGATCGTGGCCGGCATCACCGCCAAGAAGCCCATCTATGACTTCATCGCCAAGGAAGATGGCTTCGGCCACCGCTTCTGGGTCATCGATGACAAGGCCACTATCGCCGAGCTCGTCGACATCTTCGACAAGCAGGTTCCCGCCATGTACATCGCCGACGGCCACCACCGCAGCGCCGCCGCCGCCCTCGTGGGTCAGGAGAAGAAGGAGCAGAACCCCCACCACACCGGCAAGGAGGAGTACAACTACTTCATGACCGTCATCTTCCCCGACAACCAGCTCAACGTCATCGACTACAACCGCGTTGTCAAGGACCTCAACGGCCTCAGCAAGGAGCAGTTTCTCAAAGCCGTCGGCGAGAGCTACGATCTCACCGACATGGGCACCGACATCTACAAGCCCACCAAGCTGCATGAGCACAGCATGTACCTCGACGGCCACTGGTACAAGATGACCGCCAAGCCCGGCACCTACAACGACAACGACCCCATCGGCGTGCTCGATGTCACCATCCTCAGCAACCTCGTCCTCGACAAGGTGCTTGGCATATCCGCGGCCTCGGCGAGCTGAAACGTCGCGTCGACAACGGCGAGATGAAGGTCGCCTTCGCCCTCTATCCCGTGAGCATGAAGCAGATCATCGACATTGCCGACACCGGCAACATCATGCCCCCGAAGACCACCTGGTTCGAGCCCAAGCTTCGCTCCGGCCTCGTGATCCACGAGCTCTGCTAAACTGAATTCAAACCATAGGGCATATCGGCAACGGTATGCCCTATTATTATGTCCTGATATGAGATATTTAAAAATTGCCTTTGCGTTGGCGGCGGTGCTGCTGTTTGTTGCTTGCGGCGATGCCAACGAGCGGTATGTGCGCAAGGCGGTGAAAATTATGGACCGGCAGGGACTCTATGCTCAAGGCGAGCAGTGGGAGGCTGCCAAGGCCGAGGCGCTGGCGGCGCACCCCGTCTCGCACGCGGAGGCTGTGGAGACGGTGCAACAGGCTCTCAAGGTGGCGGGTGGCAAGCACTCGTTCATCCTGTCGGCCGACGAGGTGGTGGGCAATGACACCGGCTCGTGGGCGATGCCCTCGGTGGAGCTGCGCGACGGCATCGCCGTCATCACGTTGCCGGCCTTCGGTGGCAACGAGAGCGATGGCCGCCGCTATGCCGCCACGGTGCTTGAGGCGCTGCCCGGCCGGCTCAATGGCGTCGTCATTGACTTGCGCGACAACAGAGGAGGTAACATGTACCCCATGATTGCCGCCGTCCACCGCTTCCTGCCCGACGACAACATGCTGCGTTTCCGCAGCCGTCAGGGCACGCAACCCATCAACCGTGATTATGTCATGCGTTCGGTGGGTATGGAGCGCCAGCCCTCGATAGAATGTCCGGTGGCCATCCTCACCAACGAGTGGACCGCCAGCTCGGGCGAGGCGGTGCTGATATGCTTCCGAGGGCTGGAGAAGGTGAAGGTGTTTGGCTCTCCCACGGCAGGTTACGCCTCGGCAAACACGCCGTTCCCGTTGCCCGACGGCTCCCAACTGGTGCTCACCACCGGCTGCGATGTGGCGCGCACCGGCGAGGAGTTCTGCGACGACCCCATCGCGCCCGACATATCAACCGACACCCCAATGGAAGATGCCCTGTCGTGGATTGGCTACCAATGTAGGGCCGATGATGCCATTGACTACTACCTCATTAAAGAAATCGGCTCGCTCTACACGCCCGGCGAGGTGTGCATCCCGCACTCCGATTTCCTTGTGGCCGACAGCACATTCACCACCTTCTGGGGCGACTGGTGGGTGTTCAACTACAACATCGTGGGCGATACGCTGAAGACCGTCTCCGGCGGCAATCATGCCGGCAAGATGCAGGTACAAAAGACCGCCGACGGCTACAAGGTGGTGTCCTTCGACCAGGTGGAGGATGGGGCGCGCTACCGCTCCAGCGCCAAGCGCATCTTCGGCTACATATACAACGATTTCCGAAAAAGCATCGAAGGCCGCCAGAGCTGGCGCGACTCCATACGTATGAAGTATGTGAGCTACTATGTGGAAAGGCACCATCTGCCCGTCACTATGCTCCAGGACTACGGCAGGCCCGCGGTGGAAATACCCATATTTGAAAGTATACCATGAAACATTCAGCATTACTTATAGTTCTCGCGTGCCTTGTGGCGGCATGCGCGCCCAAGGGCAACACCATCCCCGACGAACCCGACTACCACGACACCACTCAGTGGTACATTGCCGACCGCGGGGCGGAGGTGGATGTGTTCTATATTGTCTCCACGGAATGTGGCGATTACACCCTCGACGGCAAGACGATGCACTATGCCGACACCTATAACGACAGCATCCGCAAGCTGCTCTACGGCGAGATGGTGGGTGTGGACAAGCTGCTGGTTGACGGCCTGAACTATTTCTCGCCCTACTACCGACAGGTGACGATGGAGACCTACACCGACGACAGTCTCGTCGATGCCCGCATGCCGATGGCATTGAGTGATGTGGAGCGCGCTTTCAGGCGTTACATCAACATATACAACAACGGTCGCCCCTTCATTCTGATGGGTTTCAGCCAGGGGGCTATGGCTGTCGTCGAATTGCTCTCCCGGTTGACGACTGAGGAATACAACCGTTTGGTGGCCGCCTATGTTATCGGATACAAGGTCGATGATGTTGCATGGCTGCGAGCTCGTGTTATCCCCGCCAAGGACAGCGCCGATCTCGGCGTGACCATCTGCTACAACTCGGTGCGTGACAACAGCTGTGCCATCCCGCTCCTCAGCGAAGGCAACCACGTGGCCATCAATCCTGTCAACTGGAGCACCGATGCCACCCCGGCCACCCTCGTCGACCCGCGCTACGGCGACACCCTCACCGTCACCCTCGACACCACGACACTCCTGCTCCATATCGGCGGCTACTCGCGCGACGACTACATGCTGCCCCTCATCGGCCGCGAAGGCAACTACCACTGTCTCGAAATCTCGCTCTTCAGCGACTGTCTCCGCCGCAACATCGCACTCCGAGCAGCAACCTTTATCAACCAGAGGCAATGATGATAGTTATCCTGTTGATACTGATGACCGTGGCGGGCTATGTGGGGTGGCATCTGTGGATGCTGCCGCCGGTGCTGTGGCTGCGGTGGACGCTGGTGGGCGTTGAGGTCGCCTGCGTGGCCATGGCTGTGCTGTCGCTGACGCGCTATCTCGACCGCATGCCTTACGGGCTTTCGGTGGCGGTCTATAACATTGGAAACAAAGGCCTGATAATACTCTTGTACCTCTTCATGTTCTTCTTGCTGGCCGACCTGCTACGGTTGGTTCATGTGTTGCCCACGGCGTGGCTGCGCGACAGCTGGTGGACCTGCGGCGTGCTATTCGTTGTCATGGCGGCCCTCTTTGTCTATGCTTCACTGAACTACGAGCACAAGCGGCGTGTGGAGCTGACCATTGACACCCACGGCAAGGTGGACCACCCCGTGAAGGTGCTGGCCGTGAGCGACCTGCACCTGGGCTACCACAACCGCCGAGCCGACCTCGACCGATGGATAGACATCTTGAACAACGAAGGCGGCGACATGCTGCTGATGGCCGGCGACCTCATAGACCGCTCCGTTCGACCCCTGTTGCACGAGAATATGGCGGAAGGACTGCGCAAACTTGGCATGCCCGTGTATGCCTGTCTCGGGAACCATGAGTACTACTCTGATTATTACACTCCTGGCGAGGTGGAGCGTTTCTATCGTGACGCCAACATCATCCTGCTGCGCGACTCTGTGGCCACCGTCGGCGACATTGTCATCGTCGGTCGCGACGACCGCACCAACCGCCACCGCAAGGGTATTCAATCGTTCAAGTTGTCAAATAGCGAGGTTACCATTCTTCTCGACCACCAGCCATCGCATCTGGAAGAGGCTGGGCTGGCAGGTGCCGACCTGCAAATCAGCGGTCATACCCACCGCGGACAGATTTGGCCTCTGTCGTGGATCACCGATGCCCTGTATGAATGCTCGTGGGGCACGCTGACCAAAGGGGGCACCACCTATTGTGTCACCTCGGGCCTCGGCATCTGGGGTGCCAAGTATCGTATCGGCACCCAGTCGGAATTCATAGTCATCAACCTCGTCCCGTAACCCTACCATTGACCTATCATCTCCCTACCAACTCCTACCACGGTAGGAGTTGGTAGGGTGTTGGGTAGGAGTTGGTAGGGAGATGGTACGGAGTATCAGGCTATTATGTGGCTGCTGTTTTTGTGGGTGAAGCGAATGGTTAAGAGATGAGTCTTAGGAGCTGTTTTTCAGTGGCTTGTGGGACGACAGTGCGTAGATGGGTGAGGAGACGGTCGAGCGACTCTTGGGGGGTGCGGCGTGGTAGTTGACAAGGACCGAAGAGGTGCTCAGGGGTGGTGAGGAGAGCCCATCCCCATCCGTAGCGGTTGCCGTGACGGTCGGTGGGGTAGACGAAGTCTTCGGTAACGACGCGGCAGGCCATTTGGAGGCGTGTGACGTAGGCGTCGAAGCGGGAGCGCATCTTGGGACCGTCGAAGCCGCAGGCGGAGCGGAGGTCGCGGGTTATGATGCTGCCGTTGACGCGGAGAATTTCGAGGACGGTTCCCTCGATGCTGTCGCGTTCCGGCTCGGGGTGTTTTGCGCGGCGGTAGTTGCAGAGGTCTGGCCACCAATCCATTGTGACGAATCCGGCTTTGCCACCAAAGAATTTGCCGTAGGCGAAGTGGCCTTCAGTGACTATGGGGCCTTTCCAGTCCCATAGAGGCCAGTTCCATCCGTCGTCGGTGAGGACGTAGCGGCAGGAAGGGTCGACGAGTTCGTCGGCAGAGAAGCCTGGGATGCCGCTGTCGAGCAAGGGCACGATGCCTATCTGCTGGATGGCTTCCATGAGGTCGGGACAAGTGCTTATCATTTTTTATAGAGGGGCTAAAGGGTTTAAAAGTTTAATGGGTTTAGTGGGCTTGGTCGACAAGGTCTAAGTGTCTAAATAACAGATTGTTTTCGGTGCTTGATTTTGGGTGCAAAGATACAATTTTTTTTCCAATTGGAAAAAAGTTTGTATTTTTGCATTTTATTTTTGAAGACTATGTTATTATTAGATGACAATACGCCCGCCTTGGTGGCGATGGCGGCGAATGGAGCTCCGGCGGAGCTGCCAAAGGACGAGTTTGCCCAGACGGCCATGACGGCCGACAGTATCAAATCGACGGTCGTTGACAGTTTGAAGAATATGAATGTCAGCGATTTAAAGGATGTTATCACAGGAGAGAACACGCTCATCAAGGACGGTCTCCGCGCTTTGACGGAGTTGACTGTCAGCTTTGTCCCCAAGCTCATTGTGGCCATTCTCATCCTTTGGATAGGAATGAAGCTATGCAAGATGCTGAAGCGGCTGATAGAGCGTGCCTTGGAACGCAGGGGCGCCGAGGGGTCGCTGAAGACATTCCTCGGAAGTTTGGTGGATGTGCTGATGAAGGCGATGATTGTGATTATGGCGATGGATGTTATCGGCATCAAGGCCACGTCGTTCATCGCCCTGTTGGGTGCCATGGGTTTGGCCATCGGCATGGCGTTGCAGGGGACGTTGCAGAATTTCGCAGGAGGAGTCATTATCCTGCTGATGAAGCCTTTCAAGGTGGACGACTACATTGAGTGCGGCCAGTATAAGGGTTATATCAAGGAGATAAGGATATTCCACACCATCATGCGCCCGTTTAACGGCCGCACGATTATCATTCCTAACAGCGAGCTGGCGACGAAGAGTCTGATCAACCATACGAAAGAGCCTCTGATTAGGTTGGATGTGCTGGCGAGTGTGGCCTATGGAACGGACTTGGCGAAGGCTAAAGAGGTGTTGTGGAACGTGATTCGGGAGGAGAAACTAATCCAGTGGGAGCCGAAGCCTCCAATCATCGCTGTCAGCGAGCTGAACAGCAGTTCGGTGGACATCACGCTGTGGCTGTGGGTAGCGGTGGAGGACTATTGGGAGGTGTGGAAGCATATCCGCGAGGATATCTATATTGCCTTTAACAATGCAGGTGTGGAGATTCCGTTCCCGCAGGTTACTGTCCATCAGGGTAAGAGTGGTGAGCCTATCCACATGGAGCACCGCACGGCAGTGGATCGTCCCATGGCGGTGGAAGGCGAGAAAATCGGAACAGGGAATTAAAAAATGAGAATCAAGAATTGAGAATGAGAAGGGGTTTCGTTGTTTTGCTTATAGGGCTAATAGGCCTTATAGGTAATTTGAGGGCTCAGGAGATGCCGTTGAGCGAGACGGCAGTGGCGAGTATTCTGACGTGTGGGCCTGGGGACGATTTCTATACCACGTTCGGCCATTCGGCTTTGCGTATCAAGGATACGGTCCGGGGAGTCGATTTGGTGTACAACTATGGTACTTTTGATTTCGACACGCCGCATTTCTACTGGAAGTTCATGCGCGGACAGCTGAACTATATGCTGGGGCGGTCGTCGTTCGAGGGGTTCATGGAGGAGTATGTCTATTACGGTCGTGCGGTGTGGGAGCAGCGGCTGTATCTGGAGCCGCAAGAGGTCAATAACCTCTATCTCATGCTCGAATGGAACTACCTGCCTGAGAACTGTTGCTACCGCTACGACTTCTTCCGTGACAACTGCGCCACGCGCATTCGCGATATGGTGCGCTTGTCGCTGGGACATACTGATACGATTATCGCTGACTATAATGGCTCCGTGAGAACCTATCGCCGCTGGGTCACCCACGAACTCGAGGGCACTCTCGAGTGGTGGCGACTTGGCATCGACATCCTCTTTGGCCTTCCGGCCGACCACCGTTGCACGGACGTCGAGAGCATGTTCCTCCCTATTGTGATGAGAGATGTCTATGCGGGTACTTATCCGAAGGGCGAAGACGGCCCCATTGTTGACGAGGCAGTGCAACTATTGTCCGAGAGACGCGCCCCAGTGTCGCGCAGTTTCCCACCGGTGGTGGTGTTTGCACTTGTGTTTGTGGCTGTTGCACTGCTGACATGGAAGCAGAGGATGCCGCGTTGGGCCGACCGGACGTTGTTTGCTCTGGCCGGGGTAGTGGGATTGTTCCTGTTGTTCATGTGGTTTGGCACAGACCACTATTGTACGCAATGGAATCTCAATGTCTTGTGGGCCTCACCGCTGCTGATACTTATCGCCATACGCCTGGAACACAGTCCGAAGTGGGCGCTGTGGTTGCAGGAGGGATGCTTCGCGGTGGCGGCGGTATGGGTGATTGTGTGCGGGTTGTCGCTGGCGCTGATTCCGCTGATACTCACGCTGGCGTTACGCGTTGGCGTTATGATTAAGAATTGATTGGATTTTCTTGAAGACCATTTCGGGGGTGATGGCCGCGAGGCAGCGGTAGTCGCCATAACGGCATGATTTCTGTCCGAAGGCCGAGCAGGGCTGACAGGGAATATTTGCGACGAGGGCGTTGTCGCGGTCCTGTTGAGGGGGATAGAATCCGAAATCGGGATGCGTGGCACCCCAGATGGAGACTACGGGGACGCCGAGGGCCGATGCAAAATGCATGTTAGAAGAGTCCATGGAGACCATGAGACTCAGTTTTTTGATGATGTCGAGTTCCTCGGCGAAAGATTGTTTTCCCGCAAGGGATTTTACGTTATCGTTGGTAATGGTTTCAAGTTGTGGGGCTTCTTCCTTGCTGCCGAAGAGAAGGACTTGGTAACCTCTGTTGGCAAGCATGCTGACGAGGCGGCAGATGTTTTCCCACGGCCAGATTTTGCCTTTGTGCTGGGAGAAGGGGGCGACGCCGATGATAACCTCACTCCCAATCCCTCTCCAAGGGGAGAGGGTAGTGGATACCGGAGAGGAAGCGGGGGCGAGCCTTAGGCCGGCGCGGCGGAAGACTTCGTCATAGCGCTGATATTGGGGTTTGCGCGGGTGGCGGTACAGGTGGTGGAGGTAGAGCCAGCGAGTGAACTTGCCTTTGCGAAGGGCGCAGAGGCGGAAATTGAAATTGAAGAGATGGCGCAAGCGCAACAACGTGAGTGCGAAACCTACACGGTTGACTTTATGGAGGTCGACTACAGTGTCCACTCCCAAGGAATTGAGCACTTTGTATATCTTGATGAAACTTTGTCTCTTCTTCATTCCCAGATATTCCACATTGCCCATGCCACTGAAGAGAGGCTGCAATAGCGGAGGCCCTGCGACGGTGAAGCGGATGTCGGGATTGGCCACAGCGTAGTCGTGCAACAATGGTGCCATGAGGGCGACGTCGCCGAGGGCCGACAATCGTATGACCAGAACGTGCTTCACTTCTTGTAGAGAGAGGGATTAAGCGACGGGTCGTTGTACATCTTCATCTGGCGGTAGAGCTTCATCTGGCGGCGTCCGGCGGCGAGGTCGTCGAGTAGCTGGTCGATGGCGGTGGTGAGGTCGGCGCGCTGGGTGAGAAGTGTGTCGAGTTTTGTTTGGCATTTGGCGCGGTGAGCCTCGTCACCGCGGTTGGCTTCGATTTGGAAGTGGTAGATCTTGAGAGCCAGGATGGAAAGACGGTCGACAGCCCAGGCAGGCGTCTCGGTGTTGATGCGGGCATCTGGCTGCAACGTTACTTCCTTGAATTGCATATAGTAGTGGTCGTCGATTTGTTCGACGAGGTCGGTACGGTGTTGGTTGGAACGGTCGATGCGACGCTTGAGTTGGAGTGCATAAACCGGCTCAACATCGTCGGGGCGCACGAGGTCTTCAAGGTGCCATTGTACGGTATCTACCCACGATTTTTCCCACAGGACAGCTTCGAAAGTGCCGCTTTTATAGGGTGAGTGTTGTGGGGCATCGACATTGTCAGTCTTATGATATTCAATAATTTGTTGCTCGAAGAGCTTGTAAAGGTCATTTGCTTTCATGATGCAAAGATATGAAAAAAATTAGAAACTGTGACCGATGTTGAGGTAGAAGTTGAGACCTGGGGAGAGGGAGGAGTAGCCTATGTGGCCTTCGATGGGTCCGAGGAAGGAGCTGTAGGCAAAGCCGGCGGAGATGCCGTAGATGAAATGAGAGGATGTGAAGTCTATTTCAGGAATGATGATGTCCTTAATGGAACCGACATGGCGGGCGGCGGCGGTGCGGATGATGATGTAGCGTTTTTCGGCAAGCAGGTATTGGAAATTGAGATGGATGCCGGTGAGGAAGCGTTCGATTTGAGAGATGCTGTGGGCACCGGGGAATTCGAACTGTTGATCGATGATGCGCTGACGGGTGCCGAGGGCATTGATATAAGGCAACGGCATTTCCTCTCCGAAAAGCATGCGTGCGAAAATGCCGGGTTGGAAGGTCATGCGTGGTGTCGGCGAGATGTTGATGCGCCATTGGAGCGATAGGTCTGGGATGCCTGGTCCGTCGTCGAAGGTGACGAAGTTGTCCGTGTGATAGGAGATGGCGGTGCGGAAGTGGGTGCCGGTAGTGGGGAAATACCAGTCGTCCTCGGTGTCGAGGAGCGATTCGAAGAAGTAGGATAGGAAGCGTTGGTTGTCGAGGACGATGGCAGTGTTGTTGGCCGAGAGAATAGGGTCGAAGAAATAGTAATAGTCGAAGCGTAGGCCGGCGCAGATTTTGTAGCGGCGGAAACGCGAGTTGATGGGGGTGAACTTGACGATATGCTGAGTATACTTCACGTTGTAGGAGCGGATGCCGTTCTCATAGATGTCAATATCGTTGCGTTGAAAGGTGTAGCCAAGGGATGGCGAAGTGAACCCTTGGGGATAGAAGAAGTGCTCAGCGCTGAAAAGCAGTCGTTTACCGAGGCGCAGCCGGGCATCGATTTCCATGGGGAGATGCCAAGAGAAGGGCAGTCTCGCGCCTATCTGTAAGGCTCCAGTCTCTTCGTTGTCGAAACGGAAGGCAACGCCGGCGATAGGGCTGAGGAGCAGTTGGTTGGGGGCGGTGAGTTTGAATTCTCTTTCGCTGTCGGAAGAAGGATTTTGAGGGCGATGTGCGTAGCGGTGGGTGTCCCATTTGCCACGTTTGGTCTCAAGGTCGCGACGCAGGGCGATAAGTTCGTCGCGATGGCGCTCCGCTTCTTCGGCACCGCGGCGCAGGAGGGTGTCGATAGCAGCGTTGTTGAACGAGGCCGCAGAGTATCCTTTGACGTCGACCCTCATGAGGATGTCGCTTTTGTCGAGGTTTTCTTGGAGTTTGTTTTTGGTATTGAGGTCGATAATCTGAAAGATGAGGTCTGCGGGGCCTGTGATGTCGTCGGCGGTGAGGGTGTCGTCGAGAACGGCGACGCCAATAATGATATCGGCACCCATCTTGCGTGCAAGGTCGGCAGGATAGTTGTTGCGCATGCCGCCGTCGACAAGAAGTTTGTCCCCCATGCGGACAGGCGAGAAGACGCCGGGAATGGACATGGATGCACGCATGGCCTGCTTGAGGTATCCGTTGTGGAAGTCGACTTCGGTATTGGTGATGATGTCGGTGGCTACGCAGGCAAAAGGAATGGGCAATTTGTTGAAGTCGAGAGAGTCGAGGTATCCCGTGAGGAGGTTGTCAAAGAGGTGGTCGAGGTTGAGGCCGCGAATGAATCCGGCTCCTTCGTTGCGCTTGCTGCCGAAAGTGAAGGCGTGCCAGAGAGGGTAGGTGTTCATGAGACGGCGGCTGTCGATGTCTATCTCGTTGGGGTTGATGCGGTCGGTGAGTATGAATCCCCAATCTTGGTGGCGTACGAGGGAATCGAGTTCATTTGTGCTCCACCCAATGGAGTAGAGGCCTCCGATGAGAGCACCCATGGAGGTGCCTGTGATGATGTCGATGGGAAGGCCGGCTTCCTCTATAGCGCGGAGGGCCGAGATATGGGCAACCCCTTTGGCGCCGCCTCCGCTGAGCACCACTGCTACCTTTGGCCGGTCAAAGTAGGAGTTGAGCTGGGCTGCTGCGCTGACGGTGGCAAGGAGGGAGAGTAGTATGAGCGTCAGCCGTTTCATGATGCCGCTTGTTGATACACATCACGCCGCAGGCGCAAGGCTTGCAGCAAACCGCGGAGAATGAGGAATGCCATGAAGGCAGACCATAGGATATTGTTCCATGTGTGGATGTCGGCAGTGCCGAGAATTTCCTTCAGGCCGTAGTAGAGCGCAAAGAAGACGGCCGTGGCAACGAACATGGCGTTGCGCATCGTGCGTGTGGCGGTGGCGCCGATGAAGATGCCGTCGAAGAGGAATGCCGCAAAACCGCACACGGGTATCGCCAACACCCAACCCATATAGTCGGCGGCGGCGGCGATGATGGTGACGTCGTCGGTGAAGATTTGCAGAATCCAGTCGCCCAGCACGGCATAGATGCCGGTGAAGACCACTGTCAGGGCCAATCCCCATATGAGGAGCAGCCTCACCGCCAGTTTCAGATGACGCTGTTGGCGGGCGCCAATGTGACGGCCTACGAGACTCTCGCCGGCATAGGCAAAACCGTCCATGATATAGCTGAAGAGGGTGAAGAACTGCAGCAGGATACCGTCGAGGGCACGGATATCCTCGCCCATGCGGCCGCTGGCGGCAGTGATAAAGGTGAAAACTCCCGAGAGACACACCGTACGGAGGAACACGTCGCCATTCACCTTGAAAAACAGGCGCATCTCGTGCCAATGGAGGGCCTCCTTCACAGAGGAAAGGGCAATGTGGAATGACGATAGGTTGTGATCCCTGTGCAAGCGTCGGCGCAGGAAAACGATGCCGAGCAGCAAGCCTGTGTAGTTGGCCACAACGGTGCCCCACGCCACTCCCGCCATATCCCAATGGAACACCACCACGAACAGCAGTGAGCATACGATGTTCACACAGTTTAGTGCGATGGCTATCCACATCGGTGTCTTCGAGTCTTGCATGCCTATGAACCATCCTTTGATGGCATAAAGCCCCAACGTGGCTGGCGCCGCCCAGATACGCACGAAGAAGTAGGTCAGAGCCAACTCCATCACTCCAGGTCCCGCCTGGGGGTCGCTGCGGAAGATTATGCGCGCCGCTTCACTTAGCGGCCATTGGCAAACTATCAGCAACAAGGCGATAATCAATGCTATGCTGCAGGCTCGGATGAGGATCTTCACCGCCTCGCCCCACCGTTCCGCGCCGTAAGCCTGGGCTGTAAGGCCGCTTGTCCCCATGCGCAGGAAACCGAAGTTCCAATAGATGAGGTTGAAGATTGAACTGCCCACTACAATGGCACTCACGTGAGCCCCCGAGAGATGCCCCACAATGGCCATATCCACCATGCCCAGCAGCGGCACGGTGATATTGGTCACGATGTTGGGCAATGCCAGCCCGAGAATTCGCCTGTTCATCTGTAATCTGTAACCCTTATTGTATTTCACAAGAGGCAACGTTCAGTACCTTGCGGCTGGCTTTGTTGCTGACGAAGGCCACGATATGGCAGTGCTCCAGTTCCACGTCGGAGGGGAGCATAAGGTTGAGCGAGCCAACGAGCTTGGTCTCTTTCTTGCCCGAGGCTTCGATGTCGCGGCCCCAGTAGCTGGTGACGACTTTGCGCAGCATGTGGTTGTGGGCGTAGTTGTCGTCGATGCTGTTGTCGGGCAGCAGTTGGCGGTAGACCACCGAGTCCTCCACAAGCGCCACTGTGAGGGTCAGTACATCGGGGATATCTTGCTTGTAGTCCAAATGTGTATTGACGTAAACACTACCGTTCACTTCTATAGCTTCAACCTCTATGGCAATCTGGGGAACTGTTGCCAGCGCCTCGTTGATGGCGCTGCCGATGTTGGCCATGTCGCCCAGATACTGAGTGCTGCGGTCGCGGTTGACGTAGGCGGCGGGGATGGCATTGATGCCGAAATAGTTGTCCCACACCGTGCCGCCAACAGTGCGCATGTCGGGCTGGTTGGGGTAGGGGGTCCCCTGTCCTGTGGGGTGGTTGATGGAGACTATTACCACATTGTCGTTATGGATGGCGTCGAGTGTGACGTCGGCCGTCGGACAGTTGCTGCAACGCGGCCCTGTATATTTCTCCACATACACGCGCTGTACCGCCGGCAGGTTGGCCGACCCTGTTTCCCACTCAATCATCGCTCCGTCGTATACCGTATATTCTTCGGGCTCAATCTTGTCGCACCCCGCAAAAGACATCAAACCCACAAAAACCATCAACCCTGTAAATATTTTCTTCATAACCATTATCTCCTGTCTATTATCTATTAACTAAAAACTCGTTGTCAAACTGAACGTCAACCCGTTGCTGGCAGGCACCAGACGGCACACGCCGCCGATGCACAGCAGGCCTTCGCGCTGCTTGCCGTAGCCCACCTGCAGGCGCGTGGCACCATGAGTGTAGCCCACCGAGAGGTTGTAGTAGTTGCCCACACCGTCGTTGTAGGCCCATTGGTCGCTCGCCGAGACAAACCAGTGGGTGCCTATGTTCCACTCCACCAAGCCCATCAGCCAGTCGCCCGCGCGGCGGTCGCTGTGCTCGGGGTCGTCGGCGTCGTAGTGGCTGTCGCTGCCCATCCATTCCGCCTCGAAGCGCAGGGAGTGCTTTTTGCTTACCTTCCACGACAGATCGGCCACCACAATGTTGTTGTGGTGCAGGCTCCCCGGCTCGTTCTCCACCACAGGGTTGAACACCTGGTAGGCATAGGTGGTGGTGAGTTTGACAGTCTTGGAGAGTTTCTTGGCCAATTCGACCGACACGTCGCCGTAGAGCGTCTGCCCTACGCCGCTGTTCACGTCGTAGCCGTCGGTGCCCGCGAAGCCTGTGACGGTGGTGTCCAGTCCGTAGACCACCGAGCTGTTCACATGCACGTCGGTGCCGTACTCGCCGCCGAGGAAGGTGCCTTTCTTGAATTTATACATCACGTCGGCCTGCAGCCCCTGCTCACCGTTCACCTGGGTGGCATAGGGGTACATGCTGAGGAAAGCGTAGGTGTGGTTCTTCGTGATGGCGGGCAGATAGTTGATATACAGCATCTCGCCGCTCTGCGAACGGACGCTCTTGAAGCCCATGTTGTCAATCCTTTTGGCCTGGATGCCGGCGCTGAAGCCGCGCTGCGAGTAGGTGAGGTTGAGCAGCAAACCCTGGCCGGGACGGTAGATGTAGCCGTTCATGGCGCTGGGGTCCTGACCCTTGCGGGCATACTCGGCCTGCAGGCTCCAGTTGCCGTAGCCCAGGTCGGCCCTCACACTTCCCGCGCCCACGTTGAGCGGCAGGTTCAACCGCTCTTCGGGGTTTATGTACGAGGGGATGTTTTCGTCGTCTTCATATTTGCTCACAAAGCCGCCGCCGATGGTGGCGTGGAACTTGCTATCGGCCAGGAAGGGTAGCACGCTGTTCAGGCTCACCTCGCCGTCCACGCCGCGCACCAGCCCGTCTCCGTAATACCAATAGCAACGCTGCTTGCCTGCCAAGGCCTTGATGGTCACACCGTCGAAGGGACGCAGCGTCACATTCACGCCGCGCAGCGAGTTGTCCAACCCCAGGTAGCGGTCCTCATAGGTGCGCAGTATCATTCCCGAGCCAAACTGCTCGTAGAAATTACCGGCCGTGATGCTCAGCTTCTCGCCGTTGTAGCTCACAAAATAGTTGGCCAGGCCTTCGCCTTTGTATTGGGGGTCGAAACCCAGCAGAGGGTTCTCATACATCTCGAAACGCAGCCCGGCGCTGAAGTCGCCGTTGGTGTAGAGAATGTCGGCGCGGGCGTTCATCAGCAGTTTCTCCGGCACGTCCTGCGCGCCAATCACACTGTCGGCCCTCGACATCTGGCCGTCGACCTGCACGTTTCCGGTCACATGGCCCCCCATGATGCCCTGCGCCTGCGCCGTTACGGCGGCAGCCGTCAGCACCATAAGAGATAATAGTTTCTTTTTCTTCATCTTAGAATGATAATATATATATTATTATTAAATGCAAAAATACGCAAAAAAAACGACATGCCAACAAAAAAAAATGGAGACCTCATTCCCGAGTGTCTCCATCAATGTTTATTCCACCACCAGCTTCCTCGTGGCCGACCCCGTCGGCCCGCTGAGGTGCACGAGGTAGACGCCTGGCGCCAGGTGGCTGATGTCTACCGTGGACGGCGACCCCGCCAACGGCCTCTCCCCAATCACCACGCGGCCCTCCATGTCCACAATCTCCACCCGCTCGACCTCCGCCGCGCCCTCCACCGTCACCGTCCCCTTCGCTGGGTTGGGCGACAACGTGAACTGCGGGCCGAAGCCGTCAATGTCCTCGATGCCCTCGACGCGGTGCATGTAGTTGAACGTCCGCGGCTCGCTCCAGTCGCTCCACACCAAGGGGTTGGCAATCGGG
>CACXXO010000031.1 GCA_902771735.1 uncultured Bacteroidota bacterium | reverse complement strand
CTCTTGACGAAGAGGTTGCACTCCGTCATGTGCATCCCCAGCGACACGCCGCGCAGCCCCTTCTTCAGCGCCATGCGCACGTGGCTCGCCAGGTCCACCGCCTGCTTGAACAGCATGCGGTTGCTCTGCTGTTTTGCCGTCCGCGGGTTGCGCACCCGCAGCGGTCGCGAGCGCAGGCACCACTTCCCGCGCCACTCATACCCGATGACCGTCCCCACCGTCCCACTTGCCATGACTGAAAATTTAAAAACCACATATAATATAATCCCAAAACGGTAACATGTCAAGTGGAAAAATGTTAAATTCGTATTTTTAACATTTCCCATCCCAATAAAAGCCCTGCCATCTCCCTCCGTGGTAGGAGTTGGTAGGGCGATGGCAGGGCGTTGACAGGTAGATAATATCAGGCTGAACCCTTAGATTTTCATCTTCGAGGTGGCGATGTCGGGGGAGAGGGTGAAGGTGGAGCCTTTGGCGAGGGAGGGGAGGTCGAACATGAGGTCGGTCATGATGCCTTCCATGATGGAGCGGAGGCCGCGGGCGCCGAGGTGGTATTTCACGGCGCGGTCGACGACGAGGTCGAGGGTCTCGGCCGGGATGTCGAGGGTGACATCGTCCATGCGGAAAAGCTCCTGGTATTGTTTCACCAAGGCGTTCCTGGGTTCGGTGAGGATGCGGCGCAGGGCGTCGCGGTCGAGGGGCTGGAGGGCGGTGAGCACGGGGAAGCGGCCCACGAGTTCGGGGATGAGGCCGAATTTCTTGAGGTCCATGGGCTGGACATACTGGAGCATGTTGTCGCGGTCGAGCTCGGCACGGGTCTCGTCGCCTTTGAAGCCGATGACGTTGGAATTGAGACGCGAGGCGATGGCTCGCTCAATGCCGTCGAAGGCGCCACCGCAGATGAAGAGGATGTTGCGTGTGTTGACGGTGATGAGTTTCTGCTCGGGATGTTTGCGTCCTCCCTCTGGGGGGACGGAGACGAGGGCGCCCTCGAGGAGTTTCAGCAGGGCCTGCTGCACGCCTTCGCCGCTGACGTCGCGTGTGATGGAGGTGTTCTCGCTCTTGCGGGCGATCTTGTCTATCTCGTCGATGAAGACGATGCCGCGCTCGCAGGCTGCCACGTCGTAGTTGGCGGCTTGGAGGAGGCGCACGAGGACGTTCTCGACGTCGTCGCCCACATAGCCGGCCTCGGTCAGCGTGGTGGCGTCGGCGATGCAGAAGGGTACCTTGAGAAGCCGTGCGATGGTGCGTGCCAGAAGGGTTTTGCCGGTGCCGGTCTCGCCAACCATGACGATGTTGCTTTTCTCAATCTCGACATCGTTCTTGTCGCTATGCTCGGAGTTGTATTTCAGGCGTTTGTAGTGGTTGTAGACGGCCACGGAGAGCACGCGCTTCGCCATGTCCTGCCCGATGACGTATTGGTCGAGGAAGTTCTTGATTTCAATGGGTTTGGGGATGTCGGCACTCTGGATTTCGAATTTCTGGTTTTGAGGGCGGCCGTTCTCTTTGAAAATGAGGCCGGCCTGGGTGGCGCAGTCCTGGCAGATGTAGCCGTTGAGGCCCGAAAGGAGCATGCCGGCCTGCGAGGCGGGACGGCCGCAAAAGGAGCAGTGTTCTTCGTTGGTGGGTTTCTTGGACATTTATAACAATTGGTTTTTTGACGCGTCTTGGCGTATGAATATGAATAACAGGATGGTGAAGGCGAGGAGCGAGGAGCCGCCGTAGGAGAAGAAGGGCAGGGGGATGCCGATGACGGGCACCAGGCCGAGCACCATGCCGATGTTGACAAGGAGGTGGATGAAGAGGATGCTGGCCACGGAGTAGCCGTAGATGCGCGCGAAGGGCGAGCGTTGTCGCTCGGCCATGTTGACGAGGCGTATGAGGAGGACGACATAGAGGGCCACGAGGACGGAAGAGCCGAGGAAGCCCCATTCCTCGCCCACGGTGCAGAAGATGAAGTCGGTCTCCTGCTCGGGGACGAAGTCGGCCTTGGTGAGGGTGCCGCGCAGGAATCCTTTGCCGAAGAAGCCTCCGGAGCCAATGGCTATCTTCGATTGGTTGACGTTGTAGCCGGAGCCCTGCAGGTCCTCGGTCTTGCCGAGGAGGACGTCGATGCGGCCGCGCTGGTGGGGTTCGAGGACGTTGTTGAAGATGAAGTCGACCGAGAAGACGAACATGGCGCAGCAGGCGAAGACGGCTGCCACGCGCCAGTAGTCGCGCAGGGTGCGTTTGTTGAGCCACACGAAGAGGTAGAAGAGGCCTGCGGCGAGGAGGATGCCGAGGAGGATGTATTTGTTCACCAGTAGTGCCAGGACGAAGAGGGCGATGGCAACCACGCCGATGATGAGGAAATTGCCCGAGAGACCTTCGCGGTAGAGCGGGAAAACGAAGCCCAGGAAGACCAGGGCCGAGCCGGTGTCGTGTTGCAGGAGGATAAGGGCCGCGGGAATGGCGATGAGTGTCGCCGCCACGAGCTTGGTGTGCAACTCTTTCATGTCTATCCCTATGGTCGACAGGTATTTGGCCACCGCCAAGGCGGTGGCGAACTTGGCGAACTCGGAGGGCTGGAACTTGAAGGGTCCGAGGTTGATCCACGAGATGGCACCCTTGGTGACCGTGGCCACGAAGAGGGTGACCACCAGCAGCGCCATGGCGATGCCGTAGATGGGATAGGCTGTGTTGGAGAAGACGCGCGGCTCGGTGAAGACGATGAAGAGGGCCAGGAGGGTGGCTATGGACATCCAGATGAACTGTTTGCCGTGCTGCACGGAGAAGTCGAAGAGCATGGCATGGTCGGCGTCGTAGCCTGCGGCGTAGATGTTGAGCCAGCCGAAAATCATGATGCCAAACCACAGCCAGATGGTGACCCAGTCGACTTTTATCTTTTCCTGATACATACGTTTATCCTCTCTTCTTGGCTTTCTTGACCCTGCGGGTGAGCGGGAGCTTCTGGCAGGGGTTGATTTCTTTGTACATCTTCTCAACGTCTTTGCGCTTCACCTCGCCGTTGAGGTATTTCTCCACGAGGAGTCCCGCGATGGGGGCGGCCCAGGTGCCGCCGCCGCCCTGAGCGTTCTCCACATAGACAGCCATGGCGATCTTGGGATTGTCCTTGGGGGCGAAACAGATGAAGACGGAGTGGTCGTTGCCGTAGTTCTCGGCGGTGCCGGTCTTGCCGCAGATGTCGAGTCCGTCGACGCGTGCGCGGCGTGCCGTGCCGCCTGCCACATGCACCACGTCGTACATGCCTGCGGCGGCAATGTCGAAGTATTCGCGTTTGACTCCCGTTTCATGGCGTTTGTGGTATTCCTCGTTCTGCACGGAGTCGGGGCCGTAGAAGCGCACCATGTGGGGTGTGATGTAATAGCCGCGGTTGGCCACGATGGCCGCAAGGTTGGCCATTTGGATGGGGACAACGGTGACCTCGCCCTGGCCGATGGAGTTGGAGTAGATGGTGGAGAAAGCCCAGCGCTCCTTGCCATACCAGCGGTTGTAGAAGGCGGTGTCGGGAATGTTGCCGCTCGACATGCCGCTCTTGGGCAGGTCGATGTCGATTTTCTGGCCGAAGCCGAAGCGCAGCATGTAGTCGTGCCACACGGTGAGGCCGTATTGTGCGTCTTTGTAGATGTTCTTGTATTTGCCTTGCTGGATGACTCGGCGGTAGACTTGGTAGAAGTAGGGATTGCAACTCATCTTGATGGCTTCTTGCACCGAGCGTGCCGAGGGATGGTTGTGGCATCCCACGAGACTTTTCTCGCAGGCGAACCCGCTGCCGGGGTTGATGACGCCGAGGTCGAGAGCCACCATCGATTGCGCCACCTTGAAGATGGATCCTGGAGGATACTGGCCGATGAGGGCCCGGTTGAGCATGGGTTTCGAAATGTCGCTGTTGAGCATGACGTAGTTCTTTCCGCGAATACGGCCCACGAGGAGGTTGGGGTCGTAGGTGGGGGCCGAAACCATGGCGAGAATTTCGCCCGAGGAGGGTTCGATGGCCACCACGCAGCCGCGCTTGTTGGCCATGAGCTCTTCGGCATAGGCCTGGAGGTCGGCGTCGAGGGTGGTGTAGAGGTTGCAGCCCTCGATGGGCAGGGTGTCGAATCGGCCATGCTGGTAAGGGCCAATCTCACGGTTGTGTACGTCAACATGCATGATTTTCTTGCCCTTGATGCCCCGGAGAACTTCTTCGTAGCTCTTCTCGAGGCCGCTCTTGCCGATGTAGTCGCCGCGCTTGTAGTAGGGGTCGCGGTCGAGGTCGCCCTGGTCTACCTCGCCCACATAGCCCAGCGCCTGTGCCGCGATGGGCCGGTCGTAGATTCTCAGCGTGCGCTGCGAGATGTAGAAACCTTTGAAACGGAACATCTTGTTCTCGAACTTGGCATATTCCTCTTTCGAGATTTGCTTCATGAAGATGGAAGCCGAATAGGGAGAGTATTTGCGGGCTTTCTGCATGCGGTCGTCGAACTCGTCGCGCGAGATGTTGAGGCATTGGCAGAAATAGACGGTGTCGAGTTCCTTCACCATGCGGGGGATGACCATGAGGTCGTAGACGGCCTCGTTGTGCACCAGCAGTTCGCCATGGCGGTCGTAGATGAAGCCGCGGGCGGGATATTGAGTGATGTCGCGCAAGGACTGCTGTTTCCCCTTCTCTTTGTATTCAGGATTGAACAGTTGCAGCATCGCCAGGCGCCCCACGAAGAGTGCCCCGATGACGATGAAGATTATCTTCACCACATGGCTCCGGTCTGCATACTGGTTCGACATAATAAAAATTAACGCGCCCGCGCGCCAAATATTGCGTTTCCGGATGAAAAATTATTGCCGCCAGCGGAGGGTTTCGATGAGGTGGTCGAGGTCGTGCTGGATGTACTCGAGTACGGGGGCGAGGGAGTCGTTGTTGGGGGGTCGGTTGATGAAGAGGGCGCCACGGAGGAAGTGGTGGACAGAGTCGGTGGCGTAGAACTGGTAGGTGGAGGCCACATTCTTACCCTTGAGGTGCCACTTGACGGCATGCACCGTGTGGTCGTCGCTCTCATAGAGTTGTTCGTCGATGCCCGAGGCGAACTGGTAGTGCTTCTCCAGCAGGCGCGACGAGGTGTCAATCTGGCCACGCAGGTCGTCGCGGCCGCTCAAGTGCTTGTAGGTGAGGTAGACCACGCCGTCCCACTGCGGGTAGTAGAGGTCCATCCACTCCTCACCCTTGGGAGCGCCTTTCTCCCGCAGCTCGACGCAGGTGTTGGCCTCGAAGGTGAAGGGGAAGGTCTTGCAGGAACCGGTAATGACAATCGAGGTATCGGTACCAAATACGAGCGTGTCGCCAGGGTGTGAGCAGAGGCTGTCGACAAGCCAGTAGCTGTGCTCCGGCATATCGATGCGCAGGTAGGCCTGTGGCTTGGGGGTGTAATCGCCGTTGCCGCCGCATGCCGCCAGGGTGGAAATGCACGCTACCGTTAGTAGTATATTCTTGATTTTCATTTAATTCTCAATTCTTAATTCGTAATTCTTAATTTCTTCGTATCTTTGCACTCATGAATCGCCTGCAACACTTTCTGCGCGCCAAGACGCAGTTCAACCTGCACTCGCCCTTCGTCTACGGGCTCTACACCGAGGTGCTCTTCTCGCGTGCCGAGGGCTGTCCACGAGGCCGGTACGAGGGTGCCCTCTGGCGATTGGAGCGCCACTATGGCGTCGTTGCCGTGTGTTCCGACGGAGAGGCCCGTCTTTCTTGCTCCGACGGCGAGTTTCTTGTCCTCGACCATCCCCACCGTCGCGAGGCTTCGTGGCAGGCCGTGGTGGCCGATGCCCGATGGCAGGCGACGCTCGACTTCTTCGACTACGGCATCGCCGTGGCCAATCCCCATCTCTCCAAGCAGCACTTCATCCTGCGTTAGCGCATCTGGCGCCCGTCGAGCATGGGCACGAAGCTGTAGGCTCCGAATGTCTCCACTTTCCACTCTTCCTCTGCCGGTCCGTTCTTGGTGATGCGGAGCATTTCCTGTTCTTCCTCGCCCAGCGGGATGACCATGATGCCACCTGTCTTGAGCTGCTGCATCAGCGCCTTGGGGATCTCGCGGGCGCCGCAGGTGACGATGATGCGGTCGTAGGGGCCGTAGTTCACCTCCTGCAGGCCTTGGTAGCCGTCGCCGAGGAAGCAGCGGACCCTGAAGCCCAGCTCGGCGAGCAGCGCGCGGGTCTTGTCGAAAAGCCCTTTCTGGCGCTCCACGCTGAAGACTTTGGCGCCCATCTTGCACAGGATGGCAGCTTGATAGCCGCTGCCAGTGCCTATCTCCAGCACTTTCATGCCGGGCTGCAGGCATAACAGTTGGCTCTGCATAGCCACCGTCGAAGGGTGCGAGATGGTTTGTTCGCAACTGATTTTCAGCGCGCGGTCCTCATAGGCAAAAGCGTCCAGGGCACTGTCGAGAAACCAGTGGCGCGGCACCTCCTCCATGGCCTTCAGTACCGCCTCGTCGCCGATGCCCTTCTGACGAAGGGTTTCGACCATCTGCCGCCGCAAGCCTTTATGTTTGAATGTGTCCTGTCGTGTCATTGTTTGGTGAATCCCTGCGCCACCAGTTCGATGGTGGTGTTTTGGGGGGTGACCATCACGCTCGGCATGCCTTTCTCGGTGATGTAACCGATGATGTGGATACCCTCCATCTCCTTGATTTTCTCATAGTCTTTCTGGTCGACGGTGAACAGCAGCTCATAGTCGCGGCCGCCGTTGAGGGCGCAACTCACGGGAAGCATGTTCTTGCTCATCTCTGAGCACACGCGCGAACATTGATAGTCTATCGGCAGGCGCTCCTCATAGACCTCGCAACCGTGTCCCGAGGCTTTGCCAAGGTGCAGCAGGCTGTCGGCCAAGCCTTCGCTGACGTCGGTCATCGATGTGGGCACCACCTCGCGCTCGGCGAGTTTCTTGATGATGTCCATCCGCGGCTCGGGTTTGAGGAAACGCTCGAGGACGTAGTCGAAACCGTCGAGGTCGGGTTGGAAGTCGGGGTTGGCCTGATAGGTCACTTTCTCGCGCTCGAGCACCAGCAGGCCTGCATAGGCGCTGCCGAGGTCGCCGCTGACGCAAATCAGATCGTTGTGCTTGGCACCGCTGCGGTACGCTATCTTGTCCTCGTCGGCATCGCCTATCGCGGTGACAGTCAGTACCATGCCAGCCCTTGTGCTTCGTGTGTCGCCCCCCACGAGGCTCACGTCGTAGCGGTCGCAGCAGAGGCGGATGCCGGCATAGAGTTCGTCGAGGGCCTCCACCGAGTAGCGGTTGCTAACGGCGATGCTTACCAACGCCTGGCGTGGTGTGCCGTTCATGGCGGCGATGTTGCTGATGGCCACGGAGACGGCCTTGTATCCCAGGTGTTTCAGTGGGGTGTACATCATGTCGAAGTCCACACCTTCCACTAAGGTCTGCACCGTGACGAGGGTGCGTTTCTTGCCTTTGCCGAGCACGGCACAGTCATCGCCCTGACAGGCGGTGTCGTCGGTCAAGCGGTCGATGAGGGCCACCTTGCCCAACTGGCCTATCTCGGTTCTTCCTTCTTGGTATTGTAGTTGTTCCATAATAAATAATTCATCAATATTCCTGCTGCCACGCTGGCGTTGAGGCTCTCGGCGGTACCGCCGATGTTGGGGATGAGCACGGGATGTGTTACCTGTGCCATGGCCTCGGGGCTGATGCCGCGGCTCTCGTTGCCTATGAGCAGCACTCCCTCCTTGGTGACAACGCCATCCCTGTCGCCGATGGGGTTGCCTTGCAACGATGCTCCGTAGACGGGCATGCCGCAGGAGGCCAGCCATTTAGGCAGGTCGACATATTCGACTTCCGTGCGGAAGATAGCACCCATGGTGGCCTGCACCACCTTGGGATTGTAGCAACTGACGGTGTCGTGGCTGCACACCACATGGCGCACGCCAAACCAGTCGGCCGTACGCAGCATGGTGCCCATGTTTCCGGGGTCTTGTATCTTGTCGAGCGCCAATACCATTCCTCCTTGGGGAAGACGACGGGGCGTGCATCTTTCCACCAGCATCCATACCTGGTTGGAAGTCTTGAAGTTGGAAAGCCGCTCCAATTCCGCTGCACTCACCTCGAAACACTCCTCAGCCACCGTGTTGCCGGCATGAGCCGACAACCACTCCTCCGTCGCGCAGACGACCCTGATGCCGAACTCCGACGCCATCGCCTCGGCGGCCATCTTGGGCCCTTCGACAACAAAAACCGCCTCCTCGTCGCAACGTTTCTGCAGGCGGTAGGCGGCCAATTCCTTTAGTTTATTTTTACTTATCAAAGCTCTATATACATGTTGTTTTCTTGTGCCAGGCGGCGCAGGTTGATGATGGCGTAGCGCATGCGCCCCAAGGCGGTGTTGATGCTCACTCCTGTTCGGGCGGCAATGTCCTTGAAGTCGCATTTGCCATAGTGGCGCAGGATGACCACACGGCGCTGCTCCGGGGGCAGCATCTTCACCAGTTTGCGAATGTTCGCACTGGTCTGCTTCTTCATGATGGCATGCTCGGCGTTCTCGTCCTGTATCTTCAGGTTGTCCACCACGTCGCCATCGGGCTTGTTGGGCACCAAGGGCATCTTGTTGTTGCGACGGAAATAGTCCACTATCAGGTTGTGCGCGATGCGCATCACCCAATGGACAAACTTGTTCTCGTCCTTATAGAGCCCCGAATTGATGGTGACGATGACTTTGTAGAAGGTGTCCTGGAAGATATCATCCGCCGTTTCCTTCTCTTTCACCACTGAAAAAATGTAACCGTACACCTTTGCCTGATAGCGCTCAAGGAGCACTTCAAAGCAAGATGCGTCGCCTTCTTGGTAGCGCAGAATCAGTTCGTTGTCTGACAGTTGTCTCGTTCTTACGTCCGTCATATTCCTCTATTTTTTAGGGGGTTAAAACTGATACGGTTGCTTCATTCAATCCCTTTTGGTTCTACTTTATTTCGGCTGCAAAAATACAACTTTTTTTTAACATACAAATAAAAAAATAAAAAATGTTGAAAAAACACCCCGTTTTCCCCCTCCTCACCGGCTACAACCGCCTGCCATCTCCTGCCACCATGGGTGATGGCAGGCGTTTGTGTGCTTTCTTTTCCGCTGAGGCAATAAAAATGAATGATTCGCGTTATGAGGGAGTTGAAAAGATAATTTGTTATGGAACTGAAAGACTCCCTCAAAGACCTCGTTTTCATGAAAAGCGAGTTGAAACAGAATGTATATCAGGCCACTAAAGAAACCTTTGAACTTTTCCGCAAAGAAACTCGCGAGCTGATAGAGCTCTTCCGCGACCGCTGCCGCGCCGAGGGCCGGCAGGTGGCTTTCGAATTCACCGACCGCGGCGACTTCGAGTTCGAGGTGAAGTTCGCAGGCGACATCCTGCTATTCATGATGCATACCAATGTTTTCGAGTTCTCGCGCGACCACCAGGTGATGAAGACCCCCTATGTGCGCGAAGACCCGAAGCGTAGCTATTGCGGCGTGATTCACATTTATAACTTCCTGGCCGACAGTTTTGCCTACCAGCGCGACAACGACCTGGGTTACATGATTGGGCGCGTGTTTATCAACAACGAGAAACACTACTTCATTGAGGGCAAACGAGAATTGGGCATGCTGTACACCAATTTCAACACCTCGACGGTGACTCCGGAGAGCGTTCAGGGAATAGTGGAATCGGCTATCGAATATACCACCAATTTTGATCTTTTGACCCCCCCGTATGACGAAGTCAAGCTGGTTTCGGTGGGTGAGATGAGGAGTAATTTTGATAAAAAATCATTGGTGACTGGAAAGCGTTTAGGATTTCGTTTTCAGGCAGATAGCGAGTAAAAATAAAAAGATATCAACCGATGACGTTGAAAAAAATTTTGCCATGTCGGAAAATGTTCGTACTTTTGCACCCGCTTTTGAGAGTTTAAAGAGCCCAAAAAAGTGATAAAAATGATGCCGCGTTCGTCTAGCTGGCCCAGGACGTGAGATTTTCATTCTCAAAATCGCGGGTTCGAATCCCGCACGCGGTACAAAAAATAAGAAATAAGAAATAAGAAATAAGAAATTTAAAAAATGGCACACCACAAGTCTGCAAAAAAGAGAATTCGCTCGAGCGAAAAAAGAAGAGTTGAGAACAGATACTACGCCAAAACCATGCGCAACGCTCTGCGCGACTTCCGTGCTCTGGAAGACAAGGCCGTGGCTACCGAGCGTCTGCCCAAGATGATCAGCATCATCGACAAGCTGGCCAAGCGCAGCGTCATCCACAAGAACAAAGCTTCCAACCTGAAGTCGAAGTGCATGCGTCAGGTCAACGCCATGTAATTTCGAACCCTTCTTGAAGAGTAAAGATGCGCTCCCCAATTGGGAGCGTTTTCTTTTTTTACATCGTCGGCTTGACGATAGTCGCATGAGGATTCAGATTCAGGTGTGGCAGTACCTCCTTGGCTTTTTAATAACCATCCCCGAGCTGGTCGATGCCGCTTCGGGGATGGTTCGGTAGTTTCATAAGGGAACTCTATTCGAGGACGGCGGCACGCTCGGCCTCGTCCCAATAGGTCATGTTGCGGAAGGGGTTTACCTCGTCTTTGTGGCGGCTGGCCACCTTCTGCTCCTCGATATACTGCTGTATCTCGCCGTAGCGCTGCCGATACCGTTGCCAGAGGGCCTCGTCGATGCGGTCGACGCCCGCCAACCGGCACAACACGCTGTAGGCATGGGCATCGCGCTGGGCGGGATAGGCCTGCCAGAGGGCGTCCATGCGGCCGTGGAGGGCCTCCCAACTGTTGATGGCACCGCTCTCCACATCGGCGATGAGTTGCTCCATGTCGGGCCGCGCTACCAGCTGCCCTCCAATGTTCACCCACTCGGTGACTGTCGGCACGCCGGTGGGCTGATTGGTCGACAGGTTCTTCATGGCATAGAAGACAAGCATCTCTTCGTAGGCATGGAGGCCTTCCTTGGCCTTCAAGACAACGGTGGGGCGTTTGCTCTTCTCCATGCCCTCGGCAACGACAATGCCGTCTTTGGCATTGGCCATCCACTTGCGCAGCAGCTGCATGCCGCCGAGAATCTCCTCGGCGGTGTCGGGGGCGAGGTTGTCAAACTCGATGTGCTGGGCCTTGAGCTTCCGCTTGTCGCGTTTCGCAAATTTCTTGCTGTTGCGATCCATGGCATACATGTTGTACATCCACCAATAGGCAGGCATCACCTCCAATTGGTCCTTGGCAGTATTGTTGTTCACCAGTGCGAAAGGAAGGGTGATGTCGAGCTCGGCAGGATAGTCGGCTTTGGCCAGAAGACAATAGGAGGCAAAGCGCGATGAGTGCTTGAAGGAACAGCAGAGACCCGGCCAGAAACCGCGCCCGGCGGCAATCTCGTTGTCGGCGGTGCGCGAGTTGTGGTTGGAACCGATGGTGCCGCCGGCGGCGATGTTGCTTTGCCCCATGATGAGCCCGGCGATGAGGAACGAGTTGTTGTGGTGTTGCTCGTGGGCGGGGAAGATGATGCTGTTGCCCACCTCGCAGCGCGCTAACGTGGAGTTGTCGCCCACCACGGTGTCGTTGAGACGGAGTCCGAACTCAAGGTGCACATGCTCGCCAAGGAGGAATCGCTCGGCGATGATGCCCTGCTCCACGGTGCAGCCGTAGCCTATGACACCGTCGCAGAGGGTGATGCAACTGTCCACCACCGTGCGGTCTTCGTCAGTCGACCGGATGATGACATTGTGCAGACGCTTGGTGTTCTTCACGACACAGCTGTCGCCCACCTGTCCGTAGCGCCCTTCAGGGGTGGCAAGGAGCTCGCGGGTAAACTGCTCGAGCCTTTCCATGAACTTCTTGTGACCTCGGTAGCGCGCCCACATATAGGCGTCGCCAATGGTCATGCCTCCGAAGGGTAGGATGCGCCGTCCGCCATTCTCGTTCATGGGTTCCAGCCAGGTGGCACTCTCCGGGGCGCAGGTCATCTCGTCGATGTTGAAGAGCATCACGTTGTCGCCAATAGAATAGCCACTGAGCATGTGGACGTTGTGGATGACAGGGTGGGCTCCCACGGTGGTGTCGCGAAGGGTGGAATTGTAGATTCCTTCGCATAGGCTGAGGGCTCCCTCGCTGTGAGTGCCGGCCTCAATGGCACCAAGAGAAACAGCACCCTCAAAGGTGCTGTTTCTTATGCATCGGGCGCAAAAAGGGTCGGCCACGCGGAGGGTGGTCCAGTCGTCGGCATAGTTACCTTGCCGCTCCAACTGCTCTATTTCGCTTGCTAACAGATTGCGATACATGGCGGTCTATTTGTACAGGTTGACAAATTCATCTACGGAGCCTTCGATGCGCTGCTTGTCTTTGAAGTAGTCATACGTGCTCATCTTGAGCTCGACAGAGGCCTCTTCGTCGCAGACAACGACGGCGTGAGGGTGCATCTGGAGCATGGAGGATGTCCACATGTGGTTCACCCCGGTCTCTATCATATGGTGCAACGCTCTTGCTTTCTTGGGACCGTTGCACAGTATCAGCACCTCGCGGGCATCCATCACGGTGCCCACTCCCACTGTCAGTGCTTGTTTCGGCACCTTCGACTCGTCGTTGTCAAAGAAACGGCAGTTCGCCTGGATGGTGTTGGTGGTTAGCGTCTTGATTCTTGTACGGCTCGCCAACGATGAACCCGGCTCATTGAAGGCAATGTGCCCATCGGGTCCCACACCCCCCATAAAGAGATCCACGCCGCCGGCGGCGGCAATCATCTCCTCATAGTGGGCACACTCGGCCATCAGGTCTTTGGCGTTGCCATCGAGGATGTGCACATTCTCCTTCTTGATGTCGATGTGGTTGAAGAAGTTGTTCCACATGAAGGAATGGTAGCTTTCGGGATGGTTTACGTCGAGGCCTACATACTCGTCCATGTTGAAGGTCACCACATTCTGAAAACTCAGCACACTTTTCTTGTTGAGTTTCACTAGATGCTGGTAGAGCCCGAGGGGAGAACTACCGGTCGGGCATCCGAGGACAAAGGGACGCTCCGCCGTGGGTTTGAAATCAATAATCTTCTTGGCTACATAGTTTGCAGCCCAGACCGACATCTCGTCGTAGTCTTTTGTAATAATTACGCGCATAATTTAAATTATTTTGTTGAAATATAGTGTTTTGCTTTTCTACTCCTTTCCGGGGGAAAAGTCTTTTCAAGATGCAAATATACAAATTTTTTGAAAAAGGGAATTTTTTTTTATTCGGCGTCAGGTGCGTCGGGTGTGTTTGCGGCGTCTGTCTCACAGTCTCCCTCTGAGGACGAAATGGCGAGCGCCCCGTCGATGTAGTCGGTAGGGATGATGGGGGCGCCTCTCTTGCCTTTTCCTACTTTTATGTTGTCAATGCCGAGCTTGAGAATCTGGTTGGCCGTGGTGCTGATGCTCCGCCCACCCGGCAGGAGCTTCTTGCGGCTGCTGTCGAAAGCGTTGAGGGCTTCGTGCAGATTACGCCCCACACTGTCGTATTCCTTCAGGAAATTGCCCGTGCGCTCGAGCATCTCCTGCGCGAGCTCGTAGATGCGGCGGTGGTTCTGCTCCTGGTCGATGTGTGTCCAGGTGATGCGTATGATGCGCAGGGCCGCATAGAGGGTTTGCTCGTCAGCGATGAATACTTTCTTCTGCATTGCGTCCTGCCAGAGCGACGAGTCCTCTTTCAGGGCCACCCAGAGCGCGGGTGACTGGGGTACGAACATAATGACGAAGTCGAGATGAGGGTTCGTCTGATATTTTGTGTAGTTCTTGGACGAGAGCTCGTCGACATGCTTCTTCAGGCTATCTATGTGCTCCTTCAGGAAATGGCGCTGCACAAGCTCGTCGGTGGCGTTGGCATAATCGATATAGGCGGTCATGGATACCTTGGAGTCGATGATGACGTCGCGTTTGTCGTCGAGGTGCAGCAGCACGTCGGGCCGCAAATTTTCACCCTCGTTGGGCTTAATGGTCTGGCCGTCCTCGTCGCGCATCACTACTTGCGTCTCGTAGTCTTTTCCCTCGGTGAACCCCTGTTTTTCCAACAGATTGCTCAGCACAACCTCTCCCCAGTCCCCCTGGGTCTTGCTCTCGTGCTTGAAGGCCCGCGTCAGCTCCTCCGCACTCTTCTGGGCCTCGATGCTCTGCCGTATCATGTGCTCCATGTTGGTCTTGATCTCCGCACTCATCGTGGTCTGCGCCGTGGTGTTCTTGGCCATCTCCTCTTTCATCTTGTCGATGGTCTCCTTGAGAGGCTTCACGATGCCGTCGATGTTCCGGACACTGGCGTCCGAGAACTCCTCCTGCCGCTGCTTGAGCATGGCGTTGGTGCTGTTCTCCACCTGCTCGCGGAGGGCTTTGATGGTGTCGGCAAAACGCTTCTCCATGGCCTCCCTGTCGCTGCGGTGGCGACGGTCCTGTTCCTCGACGAATTGCAGGTGGGTCTGTTTCAGCTCCTCAACCACGGTGGTGTGGCGTTTGGACACCTCCTCCTTGTAGTCGGCGAGGCGTTTGTCAGACTCTGTTTTGTAGTCTTCGAGGGCTTTCGTAGCTTCCTCTTTGGCGCTCTGGAGTGCTTTGGCTGCCTCGGCTTTCTGTTCCGTCAGCTGGTGGTTGAGGAGCGAAGTCTCTGTGGTGTGGCTCTGGTTGGTGGCGGCCAGCTGTGCCTCGAGGGTTTGTTTCTCTGTTGTGAGGGCGTTTTTGCCGCGTCCGGCGATGAGTATACCGGCAAGGATGCCCGCAGCGAGGGCTATTATTGCGATGATGATTGTTGTAGCCATAGTTGATTTGATTAAATGTTATCTCCCCCAACTATCGCGGTCGAGCGAGCGGTAGGTGATGGCCTCGCGCAGGTGGTTGGGGGTGATGTCTGGTGCGGCTTCGAGGTCGGCTATGGTACGCGCCACTTTCAGTATGTGGTCGTATGCACGGGCCGAAAGGCCGAGGCGGTTCATGGCCATCTCCATGATAGTGCGGCACTCGTCGGTGAATTGCTGGCGAAACGGGCTGTCTGTATGGCACGGGCGGCAACGACGCGCTCCCTTATCGCGGCACTGCTCTCGGCCTTCTCCTCCCTGTTCAGCTGGCTCACCGGCACCGGCGTCACCTCGATGTGGAGGTCATTCCAAAGATGGAAAAAGAGGGGCAGATATCTTGTTGTGTTGTTTCTCATAGCAATGCTCTTAATTCAATCTTTACCTTTTCTAAATCACCGCGGGAAAGAATGGGCATTATTCTTTCTATCTCTTCAATATCTTTATCCCACCATCTTAGTTTGAGTAATAAATCAATCAGTTCATCATCAAATCGCTTTTTGACAACGTGACAGGGATTGCCCACAGCAACAGCATACGGTGGAATGTCTTTTGCCACCACAGAGTTGGCTCCTATGATAGCACCATCCCCAATATGAACTCCTGCCATAATCGTTACATTTTGTCCTATCCATACATCATTACCAATAACAGTGTCCCCTTTCAAAGGTAACTCATCTTTTACAGGTGCAATAGCACTTCCCCAATTTCCACCCATAATGTAAAATGGATAGGTTGTAACGCAGTCCATTCTATGATTGGCACCATTCATCACAAACTCCACACCCTTAGCAATAGCACAGAACTTCCCAATAATTAGTTTGTCGCCGATGAAATCATAAAAATGAGTGACGTGCTTCTCGAATTGTTCTGCACCATCCACGTCATCATAATAGGTATAATCACCAATGATGATATTCGGATTTTTCACCACATTCTTGATGAAGCAAAGGCGTGGAAGGTTTGGATTGGGAAACGCCTCGTTAGGATTTGGTCTGTTGGTAAAGTTCATAATCATTGTTATTTACCCCAACTGTCTCTATCCAACGACCTATATGTAATGGCTTCGCGTAGGTGGTCGGGAGTGATATCGGGAGCTGCTTCGAGGTCTGCAATGGTGCGGGCAACACGCAATATGCGGTCGTAAGCTCTTGCACTCAATCCCAAGCGGTTCATGGCCATCTCCATGATAGTATTGCTGGCGAAACGGGCTGTCTGTATGGCACGGGCGGCAACGACGCGCTCCCTTATCGCGGCACTGCTCTCGGCCTTCTCCTCCCTGTTCAGCTGGCTTACTGGCACCGGCGTCACCTCGATGTGGATGTCGATGCGGTCCATCAAAGGCCCGCTGACCTTGTTGAGGTAGCGTTTCACGGCACCGGCAGGACACGTGCACTCCACCGTGGGGTGGTTGTAGTAGCCGCATGGACAGGGGTTCATGGCGGCGATGAGCATGAACGAGGCGGGATATTCAATGGTCATCTTGGCGCGGCTGATGGTCACGCGCCGCTCCTCCATAGGTTGTCTAAGTACCTCCAACACATTCCTCTTGAATTCAGGGAGCTCGTCGAGAAAGAGCACTCCATTATGGGCTAATGATATTTCTCCCGGTTTCGGATTGACTCCTCCTCCGATGAGGGCCACGTCCGAGATGGTATGGTGCGGAGCTCGGAAAGGACGTACCGCTATCAGCGCATCCTCCTTGCGCATGAGGCCTGCCACGGAGTGTATCTGTGTGGTCTCCAACGATTCGCTGAGGGTCAAGGGTGGCAGGATGCCAGGCAGGCGTTTGGAGAGCATGCTCTTGCCGCTGCCCGGAGGGCCTATCATGATGGCGTTGTGCCCGCCGGCGGCGGCAATCTCAAGGCACCTCTTCACGGCCTGCTGCCCCTTCACGTCGGCGAAGTCGTACTCATAGTTGTTCAGCGAACGGGCAAACTCGGCGCGGGTGTCCATGACCGTCTGCTCTATGGCCCCCTCGCCGTTCAGGAAGTCAGTCACCTCCTTGAGGCTGCTGGCACCGTAGACCTCCAGGTTGTTGACGATGGCGGCCTCGCGGGCATTTTCGACAGGGACGATGAGACCTTTGTACTTCTGCTTGCGGGCCTCGATGGCGATGGGCAGTACCCCCTTGATGGGGCGCAACGAGCCGTCCAACCCCAACTCGCCCATGATGACATACTTGTCCAGCTCGTCGGCCTTCACCATCCCGATGGCACCCAACACACCAACGGCAATAGTCAAGTCATAGGCCGTGCCTTCCTTCTTCAGGTCGGCAGGCGCCAGGTTCACCACGATGCGCTTCCCCGGAATGCTGTAACCGCTCTCTTCAAAGGCCGACGCGATGCGCTGCGCACTCTCCTTCACCGCATTGTCGGGCAACCCCACCATGAAGAAACCCACACCCTCTCCCATCGTCACCTCCACTGTGACAGTCAGCGCGTTGACACCTATGATGGCACTTCCGTATGTCTTGACCAACATGGTAATAATGCGTTAATATCAGGCAATCATAGGCGTTCCTCTACAATGGCCCAGTCGACAATCTGCCACAGGGCGGCGAGGTAGTCGGCGCGGCGGTTCTGGTAGTCGAGGTAGTAGGCATGCTCCCACACGTCGAAGGTCAGCAACGGACGCAAACCCAGCGTGACGGGGTTCTCAGCGTTCCTCTGCTGCGTGATGACCAGCTTGCCCTCCTTGTCGGCACTCAGCCACACCCATCCGCTGCCGAACAGCGTGGCCCCCTTCTGCTCGAACTCCTTCTTGAAAGCTTCCACCGACCCGAAGTCGCGCTTCAGCGAGGCCGCAAAGTCGGCGCTCATAGGCTTCGGCGTGTTGCCGAACTGTTCGAAATACATCGCGTGGTTCAGCACCTGGCCGGCGTTGTTGAACATGCCGCCCTCGGCTTTCTTCACCACCTCGACGAGCGACAGCCCCTCCAATCCGCTGCCGGGCAGCAGCTTGTTCAGGTTGTCCACATAGGCTTTCAAATGCTTCCCGTGGTGGAACGAGAGCGTCTCCTTGCTGATGATTTCGCCCAGGTTGTCATATCCCAACTTCGGCATCGCAAACTGTCCGTTCTCAGGCATCAAGTCTTTCATATTCCTTTTTTTTATTAATGATTTATTATCCTTATTTTTCGAAATGCAAAAATACACAATTTCCCCCACACCGCAAAATATTTTTTTCACTCTCATCAGGAATACCCTTCCCCTTTCATACTCCAGTGCACGGCAGAGCTGGTCGTGACACGAGGTGGGATTTTATCTTTCAACTTCTCTATGATTTGCAGGTCTGCGGGCAACCACCGGACGCTGTCGAGCTCTTCCTTCGCCAACCACCGGGCGGCCTCGTGCTCGTTGAGGTGCAGCGCCTCGGACAGAAGCGAGCAGAGGTAGCAGCGCATGGAGAGGTGGAACGTCGGGTAGTCATACTCCACGGTGCAGAAGAACTCGTCGACGCTGATCTCCGTCGACAGTTCCTCGCGTATCTCGCGCTTCAGGGCCTCTTCGGCAGTCTCTCCTTTCTCCATCTTGCCGCCTGGGAACTCCCACCAGTCCTTCCACTCGCCGTATCCCCGCTGTGTGGCGAAGATGCGACCTTCCTTGCAGATGATGGCGGCTACAACTTCTATCTGTTTCATGTCATCCCTCGTTTTTCGGCTGCAAAGATACGAAAAATATTTTATAAACCAACAAAAGGGACCTCGACCAGATCCGTGACGCCAACATCCCCCGCGAAATCATCTACCGCCAGGGTGCCGACGTGCGGGGTCTCTAACCCCACTTTCAAACCCCTCCTCAGCGGTTTGTAATATTATTTTAACATAATTTTAACAATTACTGTGGGGAAGTCTCTGTTTTTCGAGGCTTCCCCGCGCTGTATCATAGGGTTACACTACGTACCATCTACCTACCATCTCCTTACCAACTCCCTACCAACTCCTACCACGGTAGGTGTTGACAGGGTGTTGGTAGGATGATTATGTTAAGTAGAAGCTTGGTCGGTGGCAGGCAATGCCGATTCCTCTCCTTGTCGGCAGGGATGGGCTTGTGGAAAACTACGACGAAGAAGACGGTCGTTATGGTTATGCAAAGATAATCTACCGGGCAAAGACTCATCAATAATATCCTGGATTCCCGTTGGGCGATGACCCATACGGAATATCCCGAACAGAAAGCCGAGGCCATCAGTGGCCTCGGCTTTCGTTGTTTTAGTTTGTGGTATGTGGTTAAATCAAACCACATAACCTTTAACCGTTATCAATAGTTCTGCTTGTTGATTTCGAAGTAGGCTTGGGGATGGTTGCAGACGGGGCAGACCTCGGGGGCTTGGGTGCCTACGACGATGTGGCCGCAGTTGCGGCATTCCCACACCTTCACCTCGCTCTTGGCAAAGACCTCTTTGGTCTCGACGTTGTGCAGCAGGGCACGGTAGCGCTCCTCGTGGTGCTTCTCGATGGCGGCCACGCCACGGAACTTGGCGGCCAGCTCGGGGAAGCCCTCGGCTTCGGCGGTACGGGCAAAGCCTTCGTACATATCGGTCCACTCGTAGTTCTCGCCAGCAGCGGCAGCGGCGAGGTTCTCGGCGGTGGTGCCGATGCCGTTCAGCTCCTTGAACCACAGCTTGGCGTGCTCCTTCTCGTTCTCGGCGGTTTGGGCAATCTGCTCAAAGCCCTCCTTCTTGGCCTTCGAGGCGAAGTAGGTGTACTTGTTGCGGGCCTCGCTCTCGCCAGCGAAGGCGGCGTGCAGGTTCTTCTCGGTCTGCGTGCCGGCATAGGGATTGGTGGCCTTCGGCTCTTCGATGGGTTCGAATTTCTCCTTGCCCTGCTTGCAGCGCGGACATTTCCAGTCGGCGGGCAGCTGTTCAAAAGGTGTTCCGGGGGCTATGCCCTGTGTGGGGTCGCCCTGTGCCGGGTCGTACTCATACTTGCAAATGGTGCATTTGTATTTCATAATATTCAGTATTTGTTTTTAAATAATATCTTTGATTTCCTGATAGAGTGCATTTATTCCGAGCCACCAGTATTTGGTCTTCTCTTGCTCTAATTTTGCATATACTGGTGAGGTGTAAATCATCGTAAGCGCGTTTGCTATATCTTTGGCCTCCCCGTTTTGCAAAAGGCGGTTGGCCAATTGAGCTACTTTGTTGGGCAATAGCAGATGCACATTGTCCTGGGTTATCTTCGGTACTGACTTGAGTTTTTTGTTTGCTAATTTCCTGTTGTTTGTCATACCTTGATAAGGTTATTATTCTGGTTTTAGTATGAATAAAATGTTAGCGAAGGTCCATTATTTCGCTTAATGGAATGATTTTTGCTTTATAAGTGTTACTTCGTTGTTTAAGTTGCGGTATTTTCTTAAAATATATTGGCTTGTTGTCAAACTCCAAAACGACATAGTATTTTGCATGTTCTGGAGAGAAACCATGCTCTTCTAATGTCTCTTTTGTCCATATCTTAAACTTCCCAGGCGTTTTTAGTTTGTATAGTTGTACATTTTCTCCATTGGTATGGAGTAACAGATATTTCATTCGTTCAAATCCTGGTGCCACCTGCAAAGAACCCTTGGATTCTCCAGCACGCATATAGCAAATACCATTTACAATCATTTTCTCACGCAATTCCTTTCGAGCATGATTGACCAGTACCATCACTTCCTCTGGATTCTCTCGCATCTTTTTGAGGATTTTCTGTGCAGAAACGGGATCCTCAATCTCTTGTTTACGCCGTTGACCTAACTCCACAAACTCTTTCTCTTGCTCTATCCCCACGAAGTTCCTCCCTAAAAGATTGGCAGCAATGCCTGTTGTACAACTTCCTGCAAATGGGTCTAAAATTGTGTCACCTTCGTTTGTACAAGCAAGGATTATACGATAAAGTAGGCGTAGGGGCTTTTGCGTTGGGTGTTTTCCGCAATGCTTTTCCCAACTCCCCACGGCAGGTATCCTCCAAACATCTGTCATCTGCTTCTCTCCATTCATCTGTTTCATTACCTCATAATTGAACACGTGGGGTACTTTCGCTGATTTGCGTGCCCAGATAATATATTCGGTTGAGAAATTGAAGTAACGACAACTGAGGTTTGGTGGCGGGTCACTCTTTTGCCAGGTGATTACGTTCAGTATTTTATAGCCGAGTTCTGTCAAACAATTTGCGACAGCAAAAATGTTGTGATATGTTCCACTAATCCAGATACTACCATTGTCTGTCAGTTTTTCCCGACACAAATATAGCCATTGCTTATTGTACTGATAGATATGTTCTGGAGTTCCACCCTTATCCCAATCACCCTTGTCAACACATACGGCTTTGCCACTATGAACACTGATACCTCCATTACTCAAGAAATACGGAGGATCGGCAAAGATGGCATTAAACGACTTATCGGGGAATTGCCCTATAAGTTCCATGCTGTCGCCTTGTAATAATATGAAATTAGTGTCTGGAAACATTAAATGCCATATGCATTACAAACACCATCATAATACCCTTGAGCAAAAGCAGCATGAGGGCTTTTGTGCCGCTGTTCTTTTGCTTGACTTTCTTCTAGACCATCCAGAATATGCCCAATATCAAAGGATTCTGCTAATTGTTGTCCGAGCCTATAACCCTCTTCATAAGCACATGCTGCACATTTATGACGCCCCCTTCCTCCTTGATCGTCGGGAAGATTACTCATGATTCCCTGCACAAGGGAATGATCTTTTTTACAAGCCATAGTTAAAATCTTTTATGGTATTTATAAAATCATTTATTGTGGTTAAATTATATATCGATGGTATTGTAACGAAGGCTTCCTGCAACTTATTCCGTGCACTGTTCCAGCCGATACCGTCCGTTATCCATACAAATTCGAAGCCATCAACAGTATTTATCTTTGGTGCAATATCAGTATAGGAGCGAGCAACTTCGTTAAGTTTAGAACCGCCCCCCGAATAGAAGTTTACTTCAATTAGGTATATCTTTGTATCGGTTGTGATTACAAAGTCAAACACCTTCTGGTCAGCTCCTAATGCAGTAGCAACGGCAGGGAACTCATTCGATGATACTTGCTGCCTAAATGCAATTCCTGCATTTCTGAATATCTTTGCTATTAGAGCCTCTGTTATCTCTCCGCTTCTGTTTTTTCGAGCATTTGTATCCAATCCCGTCTCCACGCCAAATACATAATCCTCAAGGTCTTTGATTTCTTGGTTGCGAAATACATCCGCAAGCCCAGTACCTTCAAGGAACTCCATTATCCCATCAACGCTTTGAAATAGAGAATGAACTTTACGGAATTGCCCAGTATCATCAAAGAACATTTTGTTATCTTTTTTGCGAGTTGCAATAAGAATGTCCATCACATCAAATACAGTTCTGTCCCGTTTCCACAATGCTTCAACAGCTGTCCTCAAATCTTCTTTGCCAATCAGATAATTAAGCATATTAAGACTTATGGCAATGTTCTCGACATTCTTTGCAATCTTCTTGAAATCACAATAGAAGTCAAGTGTTGCATTAGTCTCTTTTAATTGAGACATGAAAGTGTCAAAATCCGTATACATATTTATACTGCTAACATTCGTTTTGTGCGAGGATAATTATGTACGAGTATTTCCTGTAATTTTCCTCGTTTCGCTGGATTTGCATTTACATTACGTGATGCCCAGACTCTATCAATAATATAATCTAGATAGAGGTCTTCAAAGAATCTATCCCGGAGCGGAGTGTTAAAGCAGTCGGAATTGCTTAACATAAAAGTATGGCCTGCCTGCATTATTCGATCACAGAATTCTTTTAGACGTGCTTGTGCTAGGTCATTGAAAGCATCCTTTGTGTAATCGTTAAAGCTAGATGTGTTGCTTAACGGACGATAAGGTGGGTCAAAATAGAATAATGTTTTACCCTTTGCTTTGGATAATGTTTGTTGATAGTCTCCTGTGCATATTTCAACATTCTGCAGAAGCTCACTGTCAGCATAGATGGTATTGGAGTCACATATCATAGGAGTCTCATATTTCCCAAAGGGAACATTAAAGAGACCCGACTTATTCACCCGATACAGCCCATTGAAACAAGTCCGATTTAGGAAGAAAAAGAGCGTGGTGTTTCTAATAGAATCTAATTCTTTGGTATTATACTCATCTCTCATTCTCAAATAATACTCTTTTCGCGAATCATCTGATTGCAATGAATAGTACTCTTTTTGTATTTTTTTGAGGGAAGAAATCAATCTATCAGGATTATCTCTGACTACCTTATAGCAGGTTGTTAAATCCTCATTAATGTCATTAATTACTGCTGACGTTATGTTAGGATGGCTTTGTAGCATATAGAAGAGCATTGCCCCTCCTCCTACAAATGGCTCAATGTAAGTAACATTCTCCCATCTATCAAAGTCAGCGGGAAGTAGTGCTTCCAGTTGTTCGATGAGTTGACCTTTGCCCCCAACCCACTTGACGAATGGTTTTGCTTTCATTGTTTTATTGTTAATAATTAGAAGCTGGGTAGCCCTCTCGGGCTGCCCAGCTTGGGGTGGAGAATATTACATCTCCGAGAGTTTCTTGTAGCCTTCGTAGCGCAGCTTGGCGTTACGCTCGGTGGCGACGAAGAGTTCTTCGGCCTCCTGGGGGAAGGTCTTCATCAGGGAGTTGTAGCGGACCTCGCCCATAATGAAGTCGCGGAACTTGCTCCAGTC
>CACXXO010000030.1 GCA_902771735.1 uncultured Bacteroidota bacterium | reverse complement strand
CGAGCGGGTGGAGATTGTGGACATGGAGGGCCGCGTGGTGATTGGGGAGAGGCCGTTGGCGGGGTCGCCGTCCACGGTAGACATCAGCCACCTGGCACCAGGCGTCTACCTCGTGCGCCTCAGCAGCGAGCTGGGGACGGCGACGAGGAAGCTGGTGGTGGAGTAAGGATAAAACAACATTTTGAAAAAAAATTTCATTCCGTATATACCAATACGGATTTTTTTTCGTTATAGCAAAAAAATTGAGTATCAAAAATGGCAGGCGAGGAGCCTGCGCGAGAGTTTTTTTAGCTATGAAATTATCCCAGTTTAGATTCAACCTGCCGAAGGAGTTGATAGCGGAGAAGCCTCCGCGGAACCGCGACGAGGCGAGGATGCTGGTTCTTCACCGTGCTACGGGCGAGGTGGAGCATCGGGTTTTCAAGGATTTCATCGAGTATGTGGACGAGAAGGATGTGGTGGTGGCGAACAACACGAGGGTGTTCCCGGCGTTGTTGGAGGGGGAGAAGGAGAAGACGGGTGCGAGGATACAGGTGTTCCTGCTGAGGGAGTTGAACGAGGAGATGCGGCTGTGGGACGTGATTGTGGACCCAGCTCGGAAGATTCGCATCGGCAACAAGCTTTATTTCGGGGTGAACGACGCTTTGGTGGCGGAGGTGGTGGACAACACGACGTCGCGTGGGAGGACGATCCGTTTTCTGTTTGACGGGAGCCACGAGGAGTTTATCTCGATTATCCGGAGCATGGGGCGGACGCCGCTGCCGGAGGAGTTAAGGAGGCTGCGCGACATCGAGAAGAGCGACGCAGAGAACTACCAGACGCTGTATGCGAAGGAGGAGGGTTCGGTGGCGGCGCCGATAGCGGGGCTGCATTTCAGCCGGGAGCTTCTGAAAAGATTGGAGATTAAGGATGTGCGCTGGGTTGAGCTGACGCTGCATGCGGGCGTGGGTGAGTTCAAGCCTATCGAGGTGGAGGATCTCTCGAAGCATCGGATGGATGCGGAGGAGATGCACCTGGGCGAGGGTGTGTGCAGGGCTGTGGAGGAGGCGAAGGAGGGGGGCCACAAGGTGTGCTGCGTGGGTACGACGACGATGCGCGCCCTGGAGAGCGCGGTGACGATTCCGGGAAAGCTGTGCGCATACGACGGATGGACGAACAAGTTTATCTTCCCGCCATACGATTTCACGATTGCGGACATGATGGTGACGAATTTCCATCACCCGATGAGCAGTCAGTTTATCATGGTGAGTGCTTTTGCGGGGCCGGAGCTGCTGATGGAGACGTACCAGACGGCTATCAAGGAGAAATACCGGTTCTCGACATACGGGGACGCGATGCTGATTATTTAAGGTTTAGGGTTTAATGGGCTTAATGGGTTTATGAAGATAAGATGACACCGTTAGCGGAGATATTGAGACCGAAGAGCTTGGATGAATACATCGGACAACAGCACCTGATAGGACCGGGTGCTGTTCTTCGCACATTGATAGAGAGTGGCCAGATTCCGAGCATGATTTTCTGGGGCCCGCCGGGCATTGGGAAGACGACGTTGGCGATGATTATCTCGCGGACGCTGCAGCGTCCGTTCCACACGCTGAGTGCGATCAGCAGTGGTGTGAAGGAGGTGCGCGAGGTGATCAACGCCGCGCAGGAGGAGGAGGGGTCCATACTGTTCATCGACGAGATCCACCGCTTCAACAAGGCGCAGCAGGACTCGCTGCTGGGGGCTGTGGAGCGGGGCACCATCACGCTGATTGGTGCGACGACGGAGAATCCGAGCTTCGAGGTGATCTCGGCATTGCTGAGCCGATGCCAGGTGTATGTGCTGAAGGAGTTCGGTGAGAAGGAAATGGGGCAGCTGATAGAAGCCGCCGTGCGCCACTACGCGAAGCAGGGCATCACCGTCGAGATGAAGGAGGCGGAGGCGCTGATGCGCATCAGCGGCGGCGACGCAAGGAAGCTACTGAACGCGATAGAGCTGGTGGTAAATCGGAATGGTCAGAATGGGACGAATAATCATATTGTTCTGAATAATGATTCTGTCACCACCGTCATCCAGCAGAACTTAGCCTACTACGACAAGGGGGGCGAGATGCACTACGACATCATCTCGGCATTCATCAAGAGTATGCGAGGGAGCGACCCCAACGGGGCGGTCTACTGGCTGGCAAGGATGATTGCGGGGGGCGAGGACCCGGTGTTCATTGCGCGGAGGATGCTTATCTTCGCGAGCGAAGACATCGGGAACGCGAACCCGAACGCGCTGCTGCTGGCGAACGCGACGTTCGAAGCGGTGTCGAAAATAGGCTATCCGGAGTGCCGGATCAACCTCTCGCAATGCGCCTGCTATCTGGCCTGCTCGGTGAAGAGCAACGCAACGTATATGGCGCTGAAGAATGCGGAAGAGGCGGTGAGGAGGTGGGGAGACCTGCCGGTGCCGCTGCATATCAGGAACGCCCCCACAAAACTCATGAAAGGCCTGGGTTACGGCGACGGCTACAAGTACGCCCACGACTACGAGGGCAATTTCGCCCAACAGGAATATCTGCCGGCGGGGCTGGAGGGCAGCCGCTTCTACGAACCCGGCAACACGCCGCGCGAGAACGAGACGCGCCGCTCGCTGCACGAGCATTGGGGCGCGAAGTACGGGTATTAAGCCAGCGCGTCGGCGATAAGGAATATGCTGCCGGTGACGAGGACGAGGTCTTGGTCGCCGGCTTTTTGCTGCGCGTCGGCGATGGCGTCCTTGACGTTGGGGAAAGCGGGGCCCTCGATGCCGAGCTCGTGAGCGGCGGCCTGAAGGTCGGCGACGGGGAGCTGACGGGGGACGGAGGGCTGGGAGAAGCGCCAGTCGCAGGGTTTCCCGAGCTTTGCGAATTCGGCATGCAGATGGGTAAGGATCTTGCGGTAGTCCTTGTCGTTGACGCACCCGTAGATGACATGGAGGCGGGAGAAGTGCATGGTGGCCAGTTTGCCGAGCATGGCGTCGATGCCGGGGGCGTTGTGGGCGGTCTCGCAGATGGTGAGGGGACGGTTGGCAATGACCTGCCAGCGGCCATGGAGGTGGGTGTTGTCGACGACATGGGCGATGCCTTTCTCGACGATATGCCCGTTCAGCGGCAGGGGTAGCTGGCGGACGGCCTCGAAGACGGTGGCGAGGTTCTTGAGCTGGTAGCTGCCAGCGAGCTGCGACATGAGGCCGTAGCGCCATTCGTCGTCCTCGCGGTCGCCAGCCATGTCGAGGTCGAGGACGTCGAAAAGGAGGCGGCTCTCGTCGCGGTTATTCTCGTTGGTGCGCACGCGCCAATGCTGGTCGGCAAAGGTGATGGGTGCATGGCGTTCGGCGGCGACGCGCTCGAAGACGGGTTGGGTTTCGGGTTGGGTCTCCCCTATCACAACGGGGACACCGGGCTTGATGATGCCGGCCTTCTCGCCTGCTATGGCTTCGAGCGTATGGCCGAGGAACTGGGTGTGGTCGAGGCCTATGTTGGTGATGACGGAGAGCAGGGGCGTGATGACGTTGGTGCTGTCCAGGCGTCCGCCCATGCCGACCTCGATGACAGCGATGTCGACCTTCTCCTTGGCAAAGTAGTCGAACGCCAAGCCGACCGTCATCTCGAAGAAGGAGAGGCTGAGGTCCGCAAAAAGCTGACGGTTATTCTCCACAAAGTCCATCACCTCCTGCTCGGGAATCATCTCGCCGTTGATGCGGATGCGTTCGCGGAAGTCGACGAGGTGGGGCGAGGTGTAGAGGCCCACTTTATAGCCTGCCTCTTGGAGGATGGAGGCGAGGAAGTGGGAGACGGAGCCCTTGCCGTTGGTGCCGGCGACGTGGATGGAGCGGAACTTGCATTGGGGGTTGCCGAGGGCGTCCATCATATCAAGGGTCGGCTGTATGTCAGCCTTATAGGCGGCAGCGCCGATGCGGTGATACATGGGCAGCTGCGAGAACATGAATTCGAGGGTTTCCTGGTAGGTCACTGTGTTCGGTTATTTGTGGGGGATGGTGTAGGAGAGGCCAAGGATGAAGAGGCCCTTCTGCGAGGGGTAGTTGGCCCAGTAGTAGTAGCGCTGGAAGGCGAGGTTGTCCAAGAGGAGGAAGAAGGAGAGGGCACGGTTGTGGCGGTATTCCACGGAAGCATTGATGCCGTAACGCATAGGTAGTTCTTCATTGTTGTCACCCTGCATTTTGGCGAGGAGGCGGCCTTCGAGGTGGAAGAGCCAGCGGTCGTTGTAGTTGACATCGGCCGAGGCCAAGAAGTCCCAGTCGGGACGGTAATAGTCGCTCCATGCAGGCTCGGTGTCGTCGGTGATGTGATAATGATAGTAGTGTCCGCCTGCGCGGAGGGTGAGCATCTCGTCGTTGACAAAGGCGATGTCGGCGCCGACGGTGAGTCGGTTGAGGTCGTTGAAGACAGCGCTATAGACATTGTTGAGGGTGTAGAGGGGGTTGAGGGTGAAGGTGAGGTCGTTGGTGCGGAGGGAGTAACTCACCTCGGCGTTGGCTTCGAGTTTGCGACTGATTGTCCACCGGGCGTGGCCGATGAAATCGTAGTGGGAGGTGACTGTGCCTGGTGCGAAATCGGGGTCTATATATGGGTTCACCATACGCAGACTGTTGAGAGTGTTGGCTTCAAGTCCACCAGTGGCTGCAAGACTGAGGGCGAGATTGTCGTTCATCAACTTCTTACTGACCATGACATCGGGGTAGAAATAGTTATGCTTATTGGTACCAGCAGCGGAATAGCCGTCCCAACCATAGAGGAAGCCGGCATGGATATTAAGGCCACGGAAGAGGAAGTCGACATAGGGGTTAACCCTCAAGAGGTTGGTGTGGTCGGTGTAGCTGTGGCGTATAGCGCTACCGTTGATGCCTAAGAAATTGGCGATTCCGTCACCTGGCGACACATTCCTATAGTGTTCCCATTCGAAATGCAGATAGGCCACACCTTTGCGGTCGGACAGCAGTGGGAAACCGTAGTGAATATCACCGGCGAGAGTAAAGTTCAGTTCATTGGCGCCCCATACTGTCCACAAGTCGCTCAGATGAACATCGGCAGCGTAGCCCAGTTTATTGACGTCAAGTTCCATGTTTCGGAGACCGATATTCCAGGAGGCCACATTATATGAGGCGGCGTAGTCCTTGACGCTGATATCGTCGCGATCCTTGCCGAGTACAGTTTGCAACATGTCGTCGGTGAAGCCATAATAGAGGTTGTGGTCGTGTTCGTAATTGAGGTCGGTGGAGAGTTGTAATTTGTCGGCCACAATATATTTGCCGAAAAGGGTGACGTCGGTGAGGCCGAAATGGTTCTTACCATAATCGGGTAGTGAGCCCCACGAGGAGCGGTGGTTGATACGGACACCATATGTCTTCTCTCTGTCTCGGGTGGAGCTCCAATAGAGGTCGGCCAAAGGGCTCCAATAGTTTCCTAAACCAAAACGGAAATAGTTGTTATAAAGTTTGGTGGCAGGTTCACCAAGGATACGAGCAGCCTTGATGCGCGACGGATTGTAAAGCGATTTCAAACGCGTCGGGGAGATGGAGTACTGGAAGGTGTGCTCGAAACGCGTCATCGTGTCGGTCATCACCGCAGGAAAATTGATTTTCTCCGCCTGTTCAATGACTGGTCGGAAAGAGCCTTTGACCAGCACACTCTCATTGTAGATCTCCTCCTGCTGAGCATGGGAGAGCGAAAAAGAAAAGTTGAAAAACAAAAACAGCAATGCAATTATGATTGTCTTTTTCATGACACTTAACTCTTAATTCTTACTTCAAAAATTATAATTCTATCACTATCTCTTCATCCTCAACAGGCGCCTTTGGTTGTTCGGTGGCAACAATGGCATCGTATTTTTGGCGAGCCACACTCACCAGTTCCTCGCCGTCATAGTTGTCTATGATGCTCTGGAGGGTTTGCTTGGCCTGAAGGTTGTTTCCACGGGCATAATAGATGTCGGCCCAGAGGATGAAGCTGTAGGCTAACCAATAATCGCTCGAAGCATCCTTCACAATGCTCTCAATCATACGCTCGGCCTCGTCGTATTCCTGTTTGTAAACCAGTATTTCGGCCTGACGGCAACGGGCCTCTCCGCTGTATTCACCGTTAGACGATCCCACAAGGTGGTTATATAGTGAATAAGTGTTATCTCTCTGACCTGCGTCAAACGAACTGCGGGCCATCGTGAGGTATGCTTCTTCACGCATCTCCGTAGTAGCTTTGGGCTCGCTGGTCAATAACAATCCAGTTGATATGATATCAGCGAGATTACCTCGGGCCGCAGCACATCGCAGACTTCCCAAGCGTCCCTGCAGCAGACCATTGTCACTCTCGGCACCTTCGGTCAACATACGATAGAGTTCGGCAGCTTTGTCATAATCGCCGAGACTGAAGGCTATGTTAGCACCCCTCTGCATCGACCGTTCGCTATACTGGTTTTTTCCGCTCAACGCCACCCATTCATAGTGTGGCAAAGCTTTCGCATACTGTTCCTGCCGGTTGTAGCTGTCGGCGAGCAGATAGTGTGCCTTGAGGGTGAACATGCCGTTGGGGAAGCGCAGGAGGTAGTCCTCCAATCCTGTAACAGCCACGTCATACTGGCCTTCCTGGTAGCGTTCCTCGACGGCGAGGAATATTGTGCTGTCCTGTTCCAAGGTAGATATTTTCACTTTCGTCGTGCGCTCCACATAAGGGAAATATTCCGCAACACGGTTTTGCGCCACATAGATGTTCTTGACAGTTCCAAGTGCGTCACGGGCCTCGTCGGTGCCCGGATAGCTCGTCAACAACCGATCGAAAGTTGCCAGAGCCTCGTTGTATCGGTCCGTGTTGTAATAGATGAGACCTTTGTTGAGCAAAGCGGTCTTCACATAGACACTCTGCGGATACTGCTCCATTGAACGATTATAGTACGTCATCGCCATCTCGTTGTTGTCAAGCATCATATAGGTGTTTGCAATCTCAAACATAGCCTTCGACTTGAGTGGCGAATTGTCAAATTTCTCAAAAATATAGTTTAGGTAGGTCAGCTTCTCACTGTTTTTACCTTGCGCACCGTAGGCCAGAGCCTTCTGATAGGTGGCATAGTCGGCATCTTTCCCCTTGTCCTCTATCACTTTGTTGTACATCTTGATAGCCTCAGCGAAACGGCTCTGAACATAGCGACAGTCGCCTATGCGATTCCTTACATCGTTCAGCATCGAGAATTCCTTCTCGTTGTGCCCAGCCAACATTTTCTCCAGTTCTTCGAATGTTTCCTCCGCCTCATCGTATTTTTTCTTTCTCATCTGCAGATAGCCATACGTATATCGTGCATCGGCTGCATAGGGACTTGTTTTGCTGAACGACGACAGCAAGAGTTTTTCGACACGTTTCTCAGCCTCTTCGTATCGACCCTTACGGTAGCAGGACTCACCTAACAAATAGTTAGCGTCCGCCGTGATACGTGGCACCGCGTTGATTCTCACCGCTTTCGCATACATAGCCTCACCTTCATCCGTCTTCCCGCTATTGCTCAATTCTATGCCACGGTTCATCACAGCTCGCTGGTAGGCCTGCTCCAATGCTGCATTCCGTTGCGGAATCTCCTCCAATAGCCTGATAGCATCCTTATAATTGCTCGTCGAACAATACAACTCCGTCAGTATCTCCTGGACCTCTGTCTTGTGGCTCGTCTCCGGATATTGCTTCAGGTAGTTCTCCATTGCGCGAATATTCTCGTTATAAGCGCTTTCGTTCAACTCGCAGCTTAGCTTCGCATAATTGAACAGCGCATCCTCCTTGATTCTCGCATCAAAATTCATCTTTGAGGCCTCGAGGAAGATGCTGCGGGCATCCTTCTTCTTACCCAGCCGCACATAGCAGTCACCAAGCACATACAGGGCATTCTGTGCCACACTATCCTCGCACACCGTCTTCCTCTTCAAAAACTCTGCTGCCTTTGCGTAGTTGCCCGTCATATAGTGGCAATAGCCAATCTGGTAATCATTATCCTGCGGTGTGCAACTCTGCGTCTGCTCGCGCTTCGTAGCCTCGTCCACCATGCGGTACTGCTCCAAAGCCTTCGAATACTCCCCACGGTTGAAATAAACCTCGCCCACCATTTGGTGCACCTCGTTACGGCGGAATGCATCCCTGTCTCCAACCAACCTGGGAGCCAACTCCACCAACTCATCCTCACGCCCCAGATAGTAATAGATTCTCGCCATATACGACGGTGCTATCTTAGCAAATTTCTTGTCATTTTCAAGTTCCTTAAAATTCTTCAATGCCGACTCGTATTCGCCGTTCATATATTGGATATGTGCATAATAATAGAGCGACGAATTACGGTATTTCGACTGTCCACCAATTTGCTGGGCGAAGCATTTCGACGCCTTTGCCCGCTCCCCCTCTTGGAAATAGCAGTATCCCTTTTTGAAATTGAACTCGCTCCGGTGGTCGAATTCAACCTCGCTGCCCTCCACACGGTCGTACCAGCCCAACGCCTCCCTCCAGGCACCACGGGCATAATGGAAATTACCCAAATAGAATCGGGCCATGTTACAGCGTGAACTTTGCGGATAGAGTCTGAGAAACTCCTCAAGGCGGTAGGCGGCATCGTTATTGTCCAACCTCTCCGAACAGACGCCCGCAAAATAACAGGCGTCAGCCCTCGTCAGGTCCATCCCCTCAGCATTCCCGAGGGCTATTTCGTCATAAATCTGCTGTGCAGCGGCATACTTCTGCTTGCCGTACAGGTCCATCGCCTGCCGGTACAACTCCTGCTGCCGCTCCTCGCCGCTCCTCCTCTGTCCGAAGGCCACACTGCCCGTCAGACCCAGTCCCATTAACAACAGAACAAACGTTTTTTTCATATACATCCTTATTTCTTGATTCTCAATTCTTGATTCTCCTTCTCCCACGGTCCGTGCATCAATATTCCCTCTCCCGGCCAGGGGGTCCAGTCATACACCCTGCGTCCCTCGGGGTCGATCAGGACGAATGTGGGGTAGCTCGCCACTTCCCAGCGTTCCAACATTTCGTAGTCCCCATCGAAGTGGAGCCACGTCCAGTTGCACCGCGCTCCACGCCGACTGTTCTTCACAAAATGATACATTTTCTGAAACTCACGGTCGCACACCACGGTGACAAAAACCACATCAGGGTGCTTAGCATATACAGTATCCCGGAAATGCGCCATCGTTTCAATCTCTTTCAACGAATTCGGATCCCCCGTGCGAACAAAACCCACATATATCCACTTCCCCCGAAAATCACTCAAACGCACCCTCCTCCTCTCCACGTCCGGCAAATCAAACTCCAGCCACCCGGAATGGCCCTGCTCCATCGCCTGTCGCCTCTCCATCATCTTCACCAAACTCTCCGCCAAAGCCCTATGCTCCTCGAACTTCGACCTCTCGCCCAAAGCCCTTGTCATCCGCACAACACCGGCACCATTGTAGTATTTCGAGAAAAACATCTCCTTCAACGCTTCCAGTGCCGCCAGCTCCCGCACCTGTTCGTTCTCCAGCAGCGGGTCCAGCCCCAGGGTGTCCAGCCAGGCATCCACCGCCCCACGCTCAACAAAATCGGCCATCTGCCACTGCGACACTCTCTTCGTACCATCCGAAATCGCATGTTCGAACAAAGCCAAGAAAAACCTCATGTAGCTCTCGTCATAGTAGCGTATAGGCTTTTCTGCGACATACGCCTCCACCAATCGTTTGCGTGTACCCAAACCCATAGCCAACCGCATCTCCCCCATCGAGTACTCCACATAACGGTTGAAAAAAAGGTCGGAATCCCCTTCACCGCCGAAACGCATCCTCACCATCCTCTCCAACTCCTCCATCGCCCTGCGATCGCGCCTGAAACGGAAATCCATCCGCTCACGGTTGGCTTCCACAAAGCTGTCCACCGCCGTCTCAAACCGCATAATCTTCAAATTCAGTTCCCCACTGTCCACCCCCACAAACTCCATGGGCAAGGCCACGGGCTCCAGATACACGTTGCGCTTCTCGTCCATATCCCAATCGAAAGCAGGCACATATACATCATATCTCCGTCCTGGTTCCACATAGAACGACTCGCTATAGCGCTCCATCTGCACAAAAACAAGCCGTGGATAATTAACATAGCACTTCACACTGAACCGGCCGTCAGCACCCACCCTCGTCGAATCCAGAACAACCTCACTCCATGTCAGCATGTCACTGTAACCACCCAATATCACCTTCTTCCCCGCACCGCCAACAACCTCCCCCGCAATCTCGACATTCGTCTGTCCCAACACACCAACGCACCACAAGAGCATGCATCCAATCAACAAAAAACGCTTCATTATATAATTATACATTATTTTATTCTCTTCAATTAACGCAACAGCTCAACAATTATTGTACATTTGTTTTTTTTTTGTATATTTGCGTCTCGTAAGAATCGGGAAAAATATTTTAAAAGTTTGATACACAACAAAAACCACTAAAATTAATTTGAGATGAATAAAGATAAATTCCGCACTGAGAGCGACCTTTTGGGACAGAAGGAGGTACCGGAGGAGGCATTGTATGGAGTTCAGACGGCTCGCGCGATGGAGAATTTCCACATCAGCGGGCACCTATTGTCGTCCTACCCCCACTTCATAAGGGGGATGGCGATCACGAAGAAGGCAGCGGCGATGGCGAATGTGGAGGTGGGGATGATTACCGAAGAGCAGGGGGAAGCGATCGTATGGGCCTGCGACCAGCTGATCGAGGGGAAGCACCACGAGCAGTTCCCGATCGACATGATTCAGGGAGGCGCGGGCACGAGCACGAACATGGCGGCGAACGAGGTGATAGCGAATCTTGCGCTGGAGCGGATGGGCTATAAGAGGGGTGAATACCAATACTGTTCACCGAACGATGTGGTGAATGCGAGCCAGAGCACGAACGACGCGTACCCTTGCGCGATCCACATGGCGCTTGCTTTGGAACATCTGGAGTTTATGCCGCACCTGGAGGAGATGATAGCTGCATTGGATGCGAAGAGCAAAGAGTTTGCACATGTAATCAAGATGGGGCGGACGCAGCTGCAGGATGCGGTGCCGATGACGTTGGGACAGACTTTCGGCGCGTTTGCGGACTCGCTGCGGGGGGAGTTGAAGAACCTGAGGCTGACGGCGGACGAGTTCCTGGTGGTGAATATGGGGGCGACGGCGATAGGGACGGGCATCTGCTCGAAGCCTGGATACAGCGAGGCGTGCATCAAGGCGTTGCGCAAGATCACGGGATGGAACATCACGCTGGCGGACAACCTGATAGAGGCGACGAGCGCGTGTACGTGCATGATTGCCTACAGTTCGGCGATGAAGAGGCTGGCGATCAAGGTGAACAAGATGTGCAACGACCTGCGACTGCTGAGCAGCGGACCGCGCTGCGGCTTGAACGAGATCCACCTGCCGGAGCGGCAGCCCGGGAGCAGCATTATGCCTGGCAAGGTGAATCCGGTGATTCCGGAGGTGATGAACCAGGTGTGCTACAAGGTGATCGGGAACGACATGTGCATCAGCCTGGCGAGCGACAACGGGCAGCTGGAGCTGAACGTGATGGAGCCTGTGATAGCGTATACCCTTTTCGAGAGCATCCATCTGCTGGAGAACGGATTGGACACGCTCCGGACGCTGTGCATCGAGGGCATCCGCGCGAACGAGGAGCGTTGCCGCCAGCTTGTGGAACATTCTATCGGCATCGTTACGATGTTGAACCCCATCATCGGTTACAAGCAGAGCACGAAGATTGCGAAGGAGGCCTCGGAAACAGGCCGCGGTGTCTACGAACTGGTGCTGGAGCACAAGCTGCTGACGAAAGAGCAGCTGGACGAGATCCTGAAGCCGGAGAACATGCTACAGCCTGTAGATCTTAGTTTGAAGAAATGAATCATACAATAAAAATAAAGAAAGGGCTCGATATTCCTCTCGGTGGCGACGCCGAGAGGTTTGTCGTTGACATGAGGAGCGAGGAACGCTTCGCGGTGAAGCCGCCGGATGTGGTGGGTTTCACGCCCCGCCTGCTCGTGGGAGAAGGCGACGAAGTATTTGCCGGACAGCCACTTGTGGAAGACAAGAGGGACGGGAGGCTGACGCTCCCGTCGCCCGTCAGCGGTAAGGTATCGGCCATTGTCCGGGGCGAGAAACGCAAACTGATGGAAGTGGTGGTAGAAGCGGACAGCGTTGTCAAAACGGCAAAGGCCGAGAATCGGGGCTTGCGCCCGGAAGCCCCGGTATGGTGGATGATCAAGGAGCGACCGTTCGGAACCATCGCCGACCCCGACCAGAAGCCCAAGGGCATCTTCGTCTCCATGCGCGACACGAACCCCTTGGCGCCGGACATCGCCTTTGTCCTGAAAGGCAGAGAGCATGAGTTTGAGGCGGGTATCGCGGCCCTTGGCGAATGGGGCGAGGTGCACACCGTGCATGCCCAAGGGCCCCACCCTGCCGGAAACGTAGGCACGCAGATTGCCGCCATCAGCCCGCTGAACAAGGGCGAATATGTATGGACCGTGAACGCACAGGACGTGGCCAATATTGGCCGCTGGTGCCTGACGGGCGAATACCGTCCCGAACGGGTCATTGCCGTTGGAGGTCCCGCCGCGAAGTGTCCCAAGTACTACCGAGTGCTCTGCGGCACGAGCATCAGACGCATCGCGGAAGTGCAACTGATGTCGCCCAACTACCCCGAGATAGCCCCTCTCAACTCGCCCCTTTCCACGCGCATCATCTCCGGCAGTGTCCTCAGCGGCAGCAGGATCCAAGCCGACGGGTTCCTCGGCATGTACGACCACCAGCTCACCTTCATCGAAGAGGGCGACCAATACGAATTCATGGGATGGATTATGCCGGGATTGAACAAATTCAGCTTCAGCAAGACCTTCCTCAGCGGCCTGATGGCCCCCTTCAAGGCCTTGGAGCCTTTGATGCCGGTCAAGCCCACCTACTCGTTCAACACGAACCTCCACGGCTCGGTGCGTCCCTTCCTGTTCACAGGCTCGTTCGAGCGCGTGTTCCCGTTCGACATCTACCCCCTACAGCTCATCAAGGCCTGCATCGTGGGCGACATCGAGCTACAGGAGAAGCTGGGCATCTACGAGGTGGAGCCCGAGGATTTTGCCCTGTGCGAATTCATCGACCCCTCGAAAACCGAAATACAAACCATTATCCGCGAGGCCCTCGAGGTCCTCAGAAAGGAGGCGATATGAACTTCAAATGGTTATCCGACTGGTTCGAGAAGATTGAGCCCAAAGGCAAATGGAGCTGGCTGGGGAGTACCTACGAGGCTTTCCACACCTTCGCCTTCACTCCCAAGACCGTCACCCGTAGTGGTTCACACATCCGCGACGCGGTGGATATGAAGCGGAGCATCATCATGGTGGTGATAGCCCTGATTCCCGCGTTGCTGTTCGGCATGTGGAACATCGGCTACCAGACGGCGATGAGCACCGGCGCCGATTGGCACTGGCTGTATATGTGGTGGTTTGGCTTCCTCCGCATGCTGCCCCTGATCGTGGTGAGCTACGTAGTGGGCCTCGGTATCGAGTTTGCCTTTGCCCAGGTGCGGAAGCATGAGGTGAACGAGGGCTATCTGGCCACAGGTCTGCTGATACCAATGATTGTGCCCGTCACCACGCCGCTGTGGCAGGTGGCATTGGCCGTGGCCTTTGCCGTCATCATCGGCAAGGAGGTCTTCGGCGGCAGCGGCATGAACTTCCTCAACCCTGCCCTTGTGGCGCGCGCCTTCCTCTTCTTCGCCTACCCCACCCACATGAGTGGCGACAAGGTATGGATCGCCGCCGACCTCTGGGGCTCTGACGCCATCGCCGGCGCCACACCTATGGGCGAGCTGGCCGCAGGCGCTCACCCTTCGGCATCGGCCCTCGACATGCTCATCGGCACCATCCCCGGCTCCACCTGCGAGACCTCGGTCATCGCCATCGCGCTGGGCGCCATGCTGCTGCTCTTCACGGGCATCGCCAGTTGGCGCATCATGCTGAGCGTCTTCCTCGGCGGCGGCGCCATGGGACTGCTGTTCAACGCTATCGGATATAACGACTATATGCAGCTGCCATTCTATTATCACTTCCTGATGGGTGGCTTCGCCTTTGGCGCCGTCTTCATGGCCACCGACCCCGTCACCGCCGCGCAGACCAACACGGGCAAGTGGATCTACGGCCTGCTCATCGGTGCCTTCGCCGTGCTGCTGCGCGTCTGCAACCCCGCCTACCCCGAGGGCATGATGCTCAGCATCCTCTTCATGAACTGCATGGCACCGCTGATTGACCACTGCGTCGTCAGCCGCAACATCAAGCGCAGAGAAAGGAGGATCGCAAAATGAAAAAGAACTTCTCCAACCGCTACATTTTCATCTACTCCGCCGTGCTCGTCGTGGTGGCGGCGCTGATACTGACGGTCGTTGCCGTCAGCCTCAAGCCTGCCCAGGAAAAGAACCAACAGGCCGAGACCAAGCAGATGATTTTGAAAACCATCGGTGTAGAAGCCACTCGCGAAAACGCCGCAGAGCTCTACGCCAAACATATCACCGAGGCAACTACCGACAATGGCCTGACATACTACACCTTCAACGGTGGTGACATCATTCCTCTCAAGGGCACCGGACTCTGGGGACCCATCTGGGGCTACATGGCACTTGACGCTGATGGAAAAGTAATTGGAGCCATTTTCGACCACAAGGGAGAAACCCCCGGCCTTGGCGGCGAGATTGCCACTGACAAATTCGCCCAACGTTTCATCGGGAAAACGATGGCCGGTGGTCCAATCTACCTAAAGAAAAATGCCGACAAAAACAATCCCTTTGAAGTGGACGCTATCAGCGGTGGCACAATGACTAGCAACGGAGTCACCGCCATGTTGCAAACTGCTTATGAAAATTATTTTGACATTATTTCTATCGCACCTGTAACACAATGAAGAACTTTGACCTTATAAAACTCCCCTTCAGCAAGAACAACCCCATCCTGGTACAGGTGTTGGGCGTCTGCTCCTGTCTGGCGGTGACGGCGCAGCTCAAGCCCGCCGTGGTGATGGCCCTGAGCGTCACCGTGGTGGTGGTGCTGGCCAACGTCATCATCTCGCTGCTGCGCAAC
>CACXXO010000029.1 GCA_902771735.1 uncultured Bacteroidota bacterium | reverse complement strand
GAAGGGCAACTACGGCAACGCATGGTGGAAACAGCGCGAGGAGTTTGAGGCGTTCAACGGCCCCATCCTCTTCACCACCAACTGCATCGTGCCGCCCATAGCCAACGCCACGTACAAAGAGCGCGTCTTCACCACCAACAGCACAGGATTCCCGGGTTGGAAGCACATCCCCGTCGATGCCAACGGCAAGAAGGATTTCAGCGAAATCATCGCCTTGGCCAAGACTTGCCCAGCCCCGAAGGAGATCGAGACGGGCAAGATTGTGGGCGGTTTTGCGCATGAGCAGGTCTTTGCCCTCGCCGACAAGGTGGTGGAGGCCGTGAAGAGCGGTGCCATCCGCAAGTTTGTGGTGATGGCGGGCTGCGACGGTCGTATGAAGAGCCGCGAATACTACACCGAGTTTGCCAAAGCGCTGCCCAAGGATTGCGTCATCCTGACGGCGGGTTGCGCCAAATACAAGTACAACAAGCTCGCCTTGGGCGACATCGGTGGCATCCCGCGCGTGCTTGACGCTGGCCAATGTAACGACAGTTACTCGCTGGCACTCATTGCCCTAAAGCTCAAAGAGGTGTTCGGTTTGGACGATGTGAACCAGCTGCCCATCGCTTACAACATCGCGTGGTACGAGCAGAAGGCCGTCATCGTGCTGCTGGCCCTGCTGAGCCTCGGTGTGAAGAACATCCACCTCGGCCCGACTTTGCCCGCTTTCCTTTCGCCCAATGTGGCCAAGGTGCTCGTCGAGAATTTCGGCATCGGCGGCATTAGCACCGTCGAGGAAGACCTGAAGCTACTCATTGGGGAATGATAATTGGAAAAATATGTGTATCTTTGCATCATGTTATTGAGAGTGGAAACTATCCACAAGTCACTAATCACCAATCACTAATCGATATGGATTATAAGGAATTGCAACATGTACCGATTTTTGCCTCGTGCGGCGAGGCGGAGCTGGAGCGGCTTCTCGAGAGTCCGCACAAGGTGAGCACCTTCCAGCCGGGCGAGACGATGATGCGGTTCGGCACCCCCTGCCGGTCACTGCTGCTCGTCACCGAAGGCACCGTAGAGACCCGCATGGGCAGCGTCGAGGGCCGCGAACTGGTGGTAGACAAGCTGAATGCCCCCTGCATCCTTGCGCCGGCGTTCCTCTTCGGCACCAACGAAATTATCCCTGTCGAAGTCACCGCCCTCAGCGAAGCCACCCTCTGGCAAATCAACCGCGAGGGGTTTCTGGCCTTTATGCAGCGGAATCCGCAGGTGTTGCGGGCATTCCTGAAGTTGATAAGCGACCGGGCGCAGTTCCTGTCAGGCAAGGTGCGCGCCTTTGCTATTAAGGGGCTGCGCAACCGCGCCCTCGACTACCTGGTGCTGCACGGCGGTATCTCCAATGTGGCGAAAGCAGCCGAGGTGCTGGGTGTCGCCCGTCCCTCCCTCAGCCGCATCCTTTCCGAACTGGTGGAGGAAGGGGTGATTCGGAAAGAGAACAATAAATACATAATGGCAACCACAAATAATTAACGAACACGAATCTCTCTAATCTAACGTATTATTATTCGTGCAATTCGTGTTCAAAAAAGCTAATGATATGAAGACACTTGATTTGAACAAGTCGGTCTATGAACTGACGCAGGAATACCCCGAGGTGGTCGACATCATGGCCGCCCTCGGATTCACCGACATCACCAAGAAAGCCATGCTGCTCTCCGTAGGGCGCGTGATGACAATCCCCAAGGGTGCCAAGATGAAAGGCATCCCGATGGAGCAGGTCGTGGCAGCTTTCCGCGAGAAAGGATTTGATATAACCGAAAAAGTCCCCACCCCCCACCCCCCAACAGCCAATAGCCAGCAGCCAACAGCCTCTCCCGCCGACCGTACAGAGCAGTTGAAGGCTTACTTGCGCCGTCTGGGCGAGGGCGAGGACTTGGAGAGTGTGCGCAAGGATTTTGCCGAGCAGTTCGGTGAAGTGGACGCCCACGAGATTATGGACGCCGAGCAGCAGCTGATGGCCGAGGGCACCCCGCTGGAGGAGGTGCAGCGCCTGTGCGATGTGCATTCGGCACTCTTCCACGGCGTCACCAGTTGCGAAACCCACGCCGCACCCGGGGACGGGAACAAGTTCACCGCCCTGATGCTTGCAGGCATCGATGGACACCCGCTCCACACCTTCACCAAGGAGAACGAGGCCATCCAGCGGGAACTCGACAACTGGAAGCAGGACCATTCGCGCGACACCTTCGTCCGCCTGCGCGATGTCAGTATCCACTATGCCAAGAAGGGCGACCTGCTCTATCCGTTGCTCAAGACCAAGTACGACATCACCGGCCCGCAGAACGTGATGTGGACTGTCGACGACGAGATACGCGACGAAATGGGTGCGCTGGTGAAAGTGGAAAGTGAAGAGTGGAAAGTGGAAAGTGAAATTCTTGTGCGGGCAGAAGCCGTTTTGCAACGCGCCGAGGAGATGATCTACAAGGAAGCCAACATCCTCTTCCCCATCTGTGCCGAACATTTCACCGATGAGGAATGGAAAGGTATCTACCGCGACAGCAAAGACTACGCCCCCTGCCTCGGAGTGGAGAACAAAGAATGGCAAGATGCGAAAAATGACGTTGCGCCAACCAACTCTCAACTCTCTGCTGAGGCCCGCGAGCCTGATGAGCGAACTCTCAACTCTCAACTGGACGAAATCCGCCTCCCCGGCGGCCACCTTACCCTCCCGCAGCTCACCGCCCTGCTCAACACCATCCCGATGGAGATCAGTTTTGTCGATGCCGACAACATTAATCGTTTCTTTAACGAGGGTCCGAAAGTCTTCAAGCGCCCAGGTATGGCCATCGACCGCGAGGTCTTCTCTTGCCATCCGCCCAAGGTAGAGCCCATGGTGCGCAGCATCATCGACAGCTTCCGCAGCGGCAAAGCCGACCGTGTGCCCGTATGGATGGACAAGGGAGGCCGCACGATGCTCGTCACTTACCTTGCCGTCCGTGACGCCGACAAGCACTATCTTGGTACCGTCGAGCTGGTGCAAGACATGGAATTCGCCCGCGAACACTTCGCCAAGATTTAAACCCTTCAAACCCTTAAACCTTTTAAACCTTAATATATGACACACGGACACGAAGTCCTTGCCATGATGCAAGGACACAGCTACACAGAAAAGAGCCTTCTGGAGGCCATCATCGAGAAGTTCGGCGCAGAGGATCGTTTCTACACTTGCAGCGCCGAGAATCTCACGGCACAAGGTTTGATAGATTTCCTCAAGGAACACGGCAAGTTTATGCCGATGGATGCCGGCTTCACGGTCGACACCAGCAAGGTCTGCGAAAACGAGGGATAACAAAAACGAAAACAGATGAACAGACCGATGAGAAAAGCAAGCAGAGAGATGGATGCAGCCTTTGCGCTGGAGGTGCTGGACAAGGCTGCCCTCGAGGGCGAGAAGCTTGATTGCATAGCGCATTGCCCGACGGTCTTCCTTTCGGCCGTCACCAAATGTGCCCCCACCGTAGGCCCCAAAGACGGCAGCTTCACGTTGCAATACAAGTCGGCCACCGCCGTCGGCAGGGCTGAACTGGTGACCGGCCGCGAGGAGAAGATTGAGGCCCTGCGGGTCATCTGCCAGCGGTTCCTCCCCAAACACATGGTCGCCTTCAACGCCTCCATCGCCCGCAGTCTTGAACGGACGGCCGTGGTGCGCATCACCCTCACCGAGCCCCCCGTTGGTAAGCGCAAGCAGTACGACAAGCAGGGCGAAGAGATGAAGTGGGGACGGATGGAATAGAGTCTGCTAACGAACATAATGTATCCTTTTTCTTGCTGAAAACATAAACTCCATTGCAGAATGGGACTCTAATGTATTATAAAATGAAAAGAAAAGGTACAACCCCCAAGTGGTATTGAATCTATCGCTTTTTAAATAATTGAGTTACAGAGGATTGTCTTTGTGGATAAATTGAATAGTGTATCGTGCTGTAACCCCAAATTCCTGAATCCTAATACTTTATGGCATTCGGTTACATTTTGGGTACAAAAAAAAGATAAGACACTGATTATCAGTGCCTCTTACTCCCCCTGAAGGTGGGAACCATCACCGATGTGGCTTGGTGCGACCGTTTCGGGCGCATCGTGGCGTTCAGTCAGACAGCCAATATTGGTTCCGCACGCCAAGGAGGTATCGGCCTTAACGCCACCTTGCGCCCTCTTGACTTCAAGAACATCAGGTTCTACGCCAACCTATTCGATGACTACTACCGCGTGCAATATCGTCCGGAAATGTGGCAGGAGAGCGAGATGCTCTGCTACTCGCTGCGACTCAACTTCTGGACAAAGCTATGGGAGAACACCACATGCAAATGGTTCGACGGCCTTCAATTTTTCGCCAATGCCGTCTACCGCAGCCGCACCCAGACTCCATTGGCCGAAGTCGACCCCTACTTCAACTTTGACTGCGGGCTAAGTACCGACCTTTTCGAACGTAATTTGTCGCTGTTCCTCAACATCAACGACCTCTTCGGTACCGCCTGCACGGGCGGCGAAAGCATCAATCCCTACAACCCAACCTCCACTGAAAACACCCTCACCAGCCAATATGTAAGTCTTGGACTCACCTGGCGCATCGGTCGTACGGAGATGGAATCAGACCTGACACACGGCAAGAAACCCTCTCGGAAAAACGCTAAGAAATAGCTTCCCACAATAAACAGAAAGCGGTGGGCAATCGAATCGAATCTCTCTCCAAGAAAACTTTTGAACTTTTCCTCCCCTAAACAAAAAATTCTTGCTATCTTTGCACAAACGTGTTGCACTTGGTAGTTGAGTCTAAGGGAAACGAAAAAACGTATGTCGGCACAATATTTTTGGTTAATTTGCGTTAATAGGGACAAATATTAACCAATAAAAACTATTGTAATATGAAGATTTGTAACAAAATGTTTGCCGAATGTCTCGGTACATTCGTGCTGGTGCTGGGCGGCTGCGGTACCGCGCTGTTCGGACATGTCGGTTTCCTCGGAGTGGCCATTGCCTTTGGCCTCACTGTCATCGCTATGGCCTACGGTGTGGGCCACATCAGCGGCGCCCACCTCAACCCCGCCGTCTCGTTCGGCGTGTGGGTCAACGGCCGCATGAGTCTGAAGGACATGCTCCTCTACTGGCTGAGCCAGTGCGTCGGCGCCATCATCGCCGGTGCCGTGCTGCTCGTCATCTGGAAGGCTGCCGGTTTGGGCCAGACGGGTGTCTTCGCCGCCAACGGCTACGGCGCCGAGTTTGCCGCCGCCACGGGCAATGCCGACTACCTCAGCGTGAGCTGCGGCGGTGCCTTCCTCGTCGAGGCTCTGCTCACCTTTGTGTTCCTGATGGTGATCCTCGGTGTCACCGACGACCGTCACGCCAACGGCAAGTTCGGCGGCCTGGCCATCGGCCTCACCCTGGTGCTCATCCACCTCATTTCCATCCCCTTGACCAACACCAGCGTCAACCCCGCCCGCTCCCTCAGCCAAGCTCTCTTCAGCAATGCCGACGGTTGGAGCGCCTGCGGTCAGCTGTGGCTCTTCATCGTGGCCCCGCTCGTGGGTGCCGCCCTCGCCGGCCTAGCCTACAAGTGCCTCGGCGGCTGCAAGAAGGATTAAGCTTTTTTCCGTTCACCGAACGCTATGGGCACCCCGCCTTCCGGGGTGCCTTTTTTTTGTCCCGAAGAGTTCCCTCGGGGGTGCCAAAAACCTACCAAAAACGTACCAACTCCTACCGTGGTAGGAGTTGGTTAGGAGTTGGTAGGGAGTTGGTAACTGATTGATAGGTAGTTAGGCCTAAGGGGGTGTTTGGAGGGTGCAAAAATATATCCCGCTGGAAACCAACGGGATATGATTTACGAATTTTCTACGTTTCCGAGGGGTCGGGGAGGCTACTCGCGGACGATGTTTTCGGGACGGATCTCGACCTCCTCGACGGTGTTGACGAGGGTGGGGGAGTAGGGGCGCGAGAGGCGGATGTAGTTGTCGGTCCAGCCGAGCATGGAGCCGTCATGTTCGGTTGCCTCCCATAGCACCGGTCTTTTCTTTCCGATTTGACTGGAAATGAATTCTTTGTGTTTTTGTTCGCTGAGTTCGAGGAGGCGTGCGGTGTGCTCGCGGCGCACGGCGACGGGTATCTTCTCCGGGAGGCGGAGGGCTGCGGTGCCGGGACGGTCGCTGTAGGTGAAGACGTGGAGGTAGGAGATGGGCAGTGAGTCGATGAAACTGAGCACTTTGCGGAATTCCTCTTCGTTCTCGCCGTTGAATCCGGCCATCACGTCGGCGGCGATGCAGGCGTCGGGCATGAGCTCTTTGATGCGCTGCAACTTGCTGGAATAGAGTGTGGTGTCGTATCGGCGGTGCATCAGTTGCAGCACATGGTCGGAGCCTGCCTGCAGGGGGATGTGGAAGTGGGGGAGGAAGGCGCGGCTCGAGGCCACGAAGCTGATGATGTCGTCGGTGAGGAGGTTGGGCTCGATGGATGAGATGCGGTAGCGGAGGATGCCTTCTATAGTATCTAATTTTTCTAAAAGTTCGAGGAGGGTCTCGCCTTGGTGCAGGCCGAAGGTGCCGGTGTTGACACCGGTGAGGATGACCTCCTTGGCGCCGGAGTCGGCGATGCGGCGGGCGGCGCAGAGGGTCTCCTCGATGGTGGCGGAGCGCGAGCGTCCGCGGGCAAAGGGGATGGCACAATAGGTGCAGAAATAGTCGCAGCCGTCCTGTATCTTGAAGAAGGTGCGGGTGCGGTCCTCGCCGGAGTAGGATAGCAGTCGTTTGCTCTCGTTGCCAAGCACTTGTGTCACACCTGGCATGCGTTTTATCTCGTCTTCGGCCACCTGTGCGAAGCAGCCCATGACGACAATCTGGGCGTCGGGGTTCTGGTGGTGGGCCTGGCGGATGGCGTTGCGGCATTTCTTCTCGGCGACAGCGGTGACGGTGCAGGTGTTGATGATGTAGAGGTCGGCTTTCTGATGGAAATCAACGATGGTGTTGCCCTCGGCGGCGAGACGGCGCAGGTGGTCGGAGGTTTCGGCGTAGTTGAGCTTGCAACCGAGGGTATGGGCGGCGATGGTCATGAGAATTGAAAAATTTTTTTTGTCAGTTTCAGAAAAAGTTGTATCTTTGCAATCGTGAAAGTGAGGGTGAAAGTGATTTAGTTGGTTGATATTTAAGGGAAAAGGTTTCCAGAATACCTTCTAAATTTTGGATTTTGTAATAGTGTTTAATGGAGGAAACGCCCTGCAATGTTGCGGGGCGCTTCTTTTTTTTGTGTGGTGACTGGGTGACAGGGGGTCTGGGTGAGAGCGGTCACACGGTCACGCTGCAACACTGTCATTTGATCATGTCTTCCAGCGGGGGGTGTTCTTCGTATTGGATGGAGCGGATGAGCTTGGCGGCGTCGTCGTCGGGGAAGATGGAGAAGTCGGGCTGTGGGTCGAGGAGGAGTATGTCGCGGCCTTCTTTGTCTCGGCCGACCCCCTGGACACAACTGCGGGCGACGGAGATGTGGTTTTTGCGGTTGGCGAGGGCGAAGAGTTCGTCGCCGGCGCGGGAGGCGACGATGTCGTAGTTTTCCTGGGCGACGATTGTGGAGCCGTCGCGGAGGACGACGAGGGTTTTGGCCTTGCCTTGAGCGGCGATGCAGGCGATGTCGTGGATGGAGACCCAGCGGGGTTGCGCGGGAGAGGTGTGGAGGACGATTTCGCGGTCGTTCATCATGCCGTAGTTCCAATGTTCCTTGATGATGAGTGCGCCGTCGTCGAAGTAGCGGTAGTTGCCGTGTTTGAGTCCACCGGAGTAGAATCCCTCACGGGAGAGCCGTCCGTTGTCGTCGCGGGCTTCGAGGCGTCCTTCGAGGGCGCCATTGACGTAGTTGCCGGTGATGTAGCCCTGTTTGCCGATGCGTTTCCACCAACGTCCGTGGCGGTGGTTGTTGGACCAGTTGGCTACCTCGGCGGTGTCGCCGTTGCGTTCGAAGATGACGTGTGGGCCGTCTTTGATGCCCATGTTGTAGGAGGCTTCTTTGACGAGGCGGCCGTCCTCGGCATAGAAGCGCCAGAGGCCGTGGCGGTTGCGCTGGTTGTATTCGCCGCGGGCGAGGAGGTGGCCCTGCTCGTCGTAGGCTTCATGGAGGCAACGGCGGCCGGGTTCGGAGTAGGTGTTGCGGATGCGGACGGTGCCGTCATGGTAGTAGTAGGTGAAGGTGCCGGTCTCAAGGCCGTCCTTGAAGTCGCCTTCGAAGATTTTGGAGCCGTCTTTGTCGGTGCGGATCCAATGGCCCTGCCGGCGGCCCTGCCGGTCGAGTTGGTTCTGTGCGGTGGCGCCGACGGCGGTGAGGAGGATGGCCGCGGTGAGGAGGTAGAGAGCTTTTTTCATTGCTTGCTGTTATATGTTATTGTACTTATTTATTAAATTATGTGTTTGAATAACGCAGAATTAGATAATTTATTTTGGCGGATGAAAAAAAAGATGTATTTTTGCAAATTGAGAAATGCAAATTGATATTTGATAATTATGGATGTAAAGACAAAACCTGTAGTGAAGTTTGCGGTTGTGGACACGCTGATTGTGGCGGCAGCCTGCATGATTCCGGCGGTGTCGCACCTTTTTGCGGTGCCGCTGTATATGCTCAACCCCATGCTGGCGCTGCTGCTGGCAGGCATCGTGTTGGGAAACGATTGGCGCAACGCGCTGGTGCTGGCGGTGCTGATGCCGCTGGTTTCGGGGTTGCTGGTGGGGATGCCTGCAGCCGAGAAGATGGTGTGCATGATGGCGGAACTGGCCACTGTGGCAGGTCTCTTCCATGTTCTGGAACGCCGCATGGGCACGGTGCATTCTGTCTTTGCCGCCATTGTGGCGGGCAAGGTGGTCTACTATGCGCTGAAGGCTATAATCGTGGCTCCCGTTGTGCTGGTGGGTACTGAGTGGTGGATACAGTTGGCCGCCGTCGTGCTTTGGGGTGGATTGTTCGCAATGCTTTATAAAAGAGAGAAATGAGCAATATCGCCGTCATCCTTGCAGGGGGTACGGGCAAGCGTATGGGTTCGTCGGTGCCCAAACAGTTCATGGACCTGCAGGGGCGTGCTGTTATCGAATACTCGATCGAGACGTTCGACCGCCATCCGGCCATCGACGAGGTGGCGGTGGTGGTGCATCCCGACTGGCGCGGGAAGATGGAGGAGATAGCTGCTGCGAGGGGCTGGGAGAAGTTGAGGAGGATTATTGACGGGGGTAGCGAACGCTATATGTCGAGCCTGAATGCCATCATGGCTTATATCAATGAGGCGGATGACACCAACTTGCTGCTGCACGATGCTGCGCGGCCTATGGTGTCGACGGAGATTGTGGACAGAGTGGTTGCGGCCTTGCGTCGTCATGAAGCTGTGGGTGTGGCGGTTCCGAGCACGGACACGGTGTGGGAGGTGCATCCGGATATGGGTGAAGCGTTGATGGATACAAGTGAAAAGTGCGAGGTGGGGCGTTTTGTGGCTCGGATACCGGAACGACGGTTGATGTGGCGAGCACAGACTCCGCAGGCTTTCCGGCTGCCGTTGATTCGCGATGCCTACCAGCGTGCGCTGCAAGACCCGTTGTTTCAAGCCACCGACGACGCGGGTGTGGTGCGCAGGTACATGCCCGGCACCAAAATCACGGTTGTCGCCGGAGAGGAACGGAATATGAAAATTACACGTGCGGACGATTTGTCCGTGATGCTAAAATATATCAATAATGGATAAGAAAACAGTATATGTAGGCATGAGTGCCGATATGATCCACCCGGGTCATCTGAATATCATACACGAGGCTGTAAAGTTGGGTAGTGTGACGGTTGGAGTGTTGACGGATGCAGCTATTGCGAGCTACAAGAGGCTGCCCTACCTTACCTATGAGCAGCGGGCAGAGATAGTGAGTAATATAAAGGGGGTTGACCGTGTGGTGCCGCAAACGACACTTGACTATGTTCCGAACTTGCGGGAGTTGAAGCCCGATTATGTGGTGCATGGTGACGATTGGAAAGAGGGAGTGCAGCAGAAGACCCGTCAGCGTATTATCGATGCGATGGCGGAATGGGGAGGAAAGGTGATAGATATTCCCTACACGCAGGGTATCAGCAGCACGGCAATGAACCAGCGGCTGAAGGAGATCGGCACAACGCCGGAGATCCGTATGAAACGTCTGAGGAGGCTTATCGGTGCGAAGAAGATTGTCCGTATCCTCGAGAGCCACAGTGGGTTGACAGGTTTGATCATTGAGAATACGAGCGTGGAGGTGAATGGTAAAAAGGAGGAGTTTGACGGTATGTGGGCGAGCAGCCTGACCGATAGCACGAGCAAGGGTAAGCCTGACATCGAGGCAGTGGATGTCACGACGCGACTGCACGACCTGAACGATGCATTGGAGGTTACGACCAAGCCGGTGATTTTTGATGGTGACACAGGAGGAAAGGTGGAGCATTTCGTCTTCACCGTACGCACCCTGGAACGCCTTGGAATCTCGGCGGTCATCATAGAGGACAAGGTTGGACTGAAGCAGAATTCGCTTTTTGGTACTGATGCGGTGCAGACACAGGATACGATAGAAGGTTTTTGCACGAAGATCAAGGCTGGTAAGAATGCCCAGATTACAGAGGACTTTATGGTGATTGCCCGAATAGAGAGCCTCATTGCCGGGAAACCTGTCGAAGATGCTTTGGAACGCGCTTTCGCCTATGTGGCCGCGGGTGCCGACGGTATCATGATACACAGCAAGAACAAGGATGGAATGGACATTAAAGAGTTTTGCCAACGCTTCCGTGAAAAGGACGTGGAGACTCCCATAGTGGCTGTTCCGACGACATATAACCAGTACACAGAGGATGAGTTGGCTTCGTGGGGAATAAATGTGGTTATCTATGCAAACCATATGCTTCGCAGTGCTTATCCCGCGATGCTGAATTGTGCGAAGAGTATCCTGATGCACCAGCGCAGCCTCGAGGCGAGCAATGAATACTGTATGCCCATCAAGGAGATATTGACCCTTATTCCAGGAACGAAGAAGAGTTGAACGTTAAGAGCTAAAAGTTGATAGTTAGATGATTGCACCCCAATTTTTTATAGAGAAGCTGCAGGCCGAGGGAGTGGAGTTCTACACGGGAGTTCCAGACTCGTTGTTGAAGAATGTATGTGCATATATTACCGACCATTTTGACCAAAACCATAATATCATAGCAGCCAACGAAGGCGGCGCTGTGGCCCTTGCGGCAGGCTACCATCTGGCAACAGGCAAGATTGGATGCGTGTACATGCAGAACAGTGGAGAGGGGAATGCGGTGAATCCATTGGCATCGTTGACAGACCGTGAGGTATACCATATCCCCGTGTTGCTGCTTATTGGATGGCGCGGACGCCCCGGTGTGCATGATGAGCCTCAGCATGTGAAGCAGGGGAAGGTGACAACGGGGCTGCTCAATGTGATGGGCGTCAACTATGACGTGCTTTCAAAGGAGGAGGAAAAGGCAGCCGTGCAGATTGAGAAGGCAATGCGGTGTATCCGCCAGACAGGCGATGTCTATGCACTTGTGGTTGAAAAAGACACTTTCGACAGTTATGCATTGCAGAGTGTAGAGAAGAATGAATATGCCATGAGTCGCGAGGATGCTATTCGTACAGTCGCTGCGAGTATCCCGTCGGATGCAGTCATTGTGAGCACTACCGGCATGATTAGCAGGGAACTGTTCGAATACCGTACCGCAATGGGACAGGGACACGAGCGTGATTTTCTCACGGTGGGCTCCATGGGACATGCGTCGATGATAGCATTGGGCATCGCACTTCAGCATCCGGAACGGAAGGTTTATTGTTTCGACGGTGATGGCGCGAGCATAATGCATATGGGCAATATGGCCATTGTCGGCAGCAAACAGCCCTCGAATTATGTTCATGTGGTATTTAACAATGGTGCGCACGACAGTGTGGGCGGACAACCGACGGTTGGACATGAAATTGATTTAGTGAAGATTGCCCATGCTATGCACTATGAGTCAGCAGTCTGTGTGTCGACAAAGGAGCAGTTGCAGGATGTGCTGGGAAATATGAGTGCTCGAGGGTTGCAACTGATAGAGGTCAGGGTGAAGAAAGGCAACCGGAAAGACCTTGGGCGTCCTACCACAACACCTATACAGAATAAAGAAGCTTTGATGGATTTCTTGAAGGGATAGGGATGCAACAGATATTAAGAGGCAGTCAGGGCCTTGGGAAGGCGCTCCAGGAAGTTGGATGCAAACGGTATATGCTTGTATGCGACAGTGCATACCCATATTTGCCAATCAAAGATGAACTTTGTCCATCGGTGGTTTTTGATGCTTTTACGCCCAATCCGTTGTATGAGCAAGTTTGCCAGGGGGTGGAACTGTTCAACTGCAATCAATGCGATGCTATTGTGGCTGTGGGCGGAGGGTCTACAATTGATGTGGCAAAGTGCATCAAACTCTTCTGCCGCATGGATCATGGCCATAATTATTTGGAACAGCAGTTTGCCGACAGCGGCATTCCCCTTATGGCGATGCCTACCACAGCCGGCACGGGTAGCGAGAGCACGCGTTATGCGGTCATTTATTATGAGGGAAAGAAGCAGTCCATTACGCATGAAAGCATTATCCCCAATTATGCTGTCTTGGAGCCGCTCCTGTTGAAAAGTTTGCCGATATACCAAAAGAAATGCACGATGATGGATGCCATGTGCCAGTGCATCGAATCGCTATGGAGTATCAATTCCACTGACGAGAGCATGATCTACGCAAAAAATGGTTTGCAGATGATTATGGATCATTGGCATGGGTACATAGAGGATAATAATGAAGAGGATGCGAAATACATTATGATGGCCGCCAATTACGGTGGACGAGCCATCAACATCTCACAGACCACAGCTCCTCATGCCATGAGCTATAAGCTCACATCTATGTATGGAGTGCCGCATGGTCATGCTGTGGCCCTTTGTTTGCCAGAGGTGTGGATGTATATGATGGAGCATCCGGAAAAGTGTAGGGATCCTCGAGGGAAAGCCCACCTGGAGAATGTCTTCGGTTGGCTTGGACAAATCATGCAGTGCGATAGCGCATATAAAGGATTGATGATGTTCCGTGCAGTCATGTTCGCACTCGAACTGCCGTTCCCGCAAAGTAAAAACCGTGAAGAGGAGATTGATATTCTTACGCACTCGGTCAATCCGGTACGCCTGAAAAACAATCCTGTGGAGTTGGACGAAGATGCGATACGTTTCATTTACAATAAGATTTTGCAATGAGAGAATTGGTTGTAAAGTTGGCAACTTTTCTTGGCCTATACAATTGGTTGATGAAAATTGATAACCGTCTGGAAACCAAACGCCAGAACAGAGCATTCATAAAGTATGGCATTGAGGCTTTGCGCGAGGCTGTTGCGGCTACCGATGAGTGTGGCGGGAAGCTCTTCATGGCTTTCGGGTCGCTCCTGGGCGCTTATCGGGAGAAAGGATTTATTCCGTTTGACTATGATTTGGATATGGGCCTTTTGGCAGAAGAGCGCAAAGAACAGCTGATAGATGCTATGCGTCGGCATGGTTTCACTTTACTGAGACAATACTATATTAAGGCCACGGGTCGCATATGTCTTGACAAGTACGACTACAAGGGAGTGCATGTAGATGTCCACTACTTCTATCATCAAGAGCAGGGAGGTTTGTATTGCGACCTCTGTTTGCCGCATGAGAGCAAACCTTGGCGCGAGGCCAATGCAACCGACGGTTTCCCGACCATCATTCGCATCGTGCCTGACAGCACCTTCTCCAAGTATGATTTCCTTACGGAAAAAGTTTATATGCCAGATCGTGCCGAAGAGTGGCTACGGACGCTCTATGGGGACCATTTTATGACTCCGGATCCCAAATGGACGATGGGCGATCATAAAAAACGCTCTCAAACCAATGGAGAGCGTATGTATCGTAGACAGGTGGATTGATTATTCTTCCAAAACCGCGCGGAACTTGTCGACCATGCAGTCGGCGGAGTATTGCTCGGTAAACACTTTGCGTGAATATTCGTTGAATCGTGGGCGGGGATGCTGGCAGAAGTCGTTGATGGCGGCAGTGAACTCTTCGGCTGTCAGACAGCAGGCACCGGCTTCCGCATAGTCGAGATTGTAGCCGCTCCATGCTTCGGGGGTACCGATGATGTTCTTGCCATACATCAGGCTCTCGCATGTCTTCACCTTCATTCCGCTGCCTTTGAATATCGGCAGCACCATGATGTCGGAGTTCTCGAACAGGGGCTCCAGGTCGGGAACGTTTGAAAGAACCTCGATACCGGGACGCATCCAATCCGCCTCCTTTACTCTCTCCATGCCTTTCCCTACAATCTGCATGCGGATGTCGACTTTGGGCAGCACATTCCTCACAAACCATTCGATTCCCTCCACGTTGGCGGGGAAGTAGGATCCGAGGAATGTGCATAATGGTTGTTTGTCTGTCAGTCCGGCGGGGTAAGTGTCGCGCTTGTAGCGGTCGACGAAGGCGATGGGTATCAATTGGTCGGCGTGACGTCCGTAGAGGCGGAACAACTCGTCGTCGTCGCGCTGCGAGAGGGCAATCGTGCGGTCGGCATGGCGGCAACTCCAGCGGTCGTTGCGGTTGGCACATGGTACCACGAGCCAGCGCAAGGGATTCATCCGATTAGCATACTTGGCGGCGAAGTATATTCTTTCCACGTTGTGGAAAAAGCATATCACGCGTCCTTTGAAACCTGTCTCCTTCAGTTTTTTTGCTATGATGCCGAACACCGAGCGGTCGACGAACACCACGTCGTAACCCTTTGCCCGGCTCACAATCTCGCTCACCCGTTTGGGAGTGAGGCCGAAATAGTAGCCGAAAGGCATGTAGAGCACCCCTTCGGCATACTCCCTCATGCTGCGGCGGTGGGCTTCGTCGTGGATGAAATAGGTGTCCACGTTGCCCTCACCGGCAATCTCGCTCAGCACATGACGGTTCAACTCGCTGGCTTTCTCGCCGCCTTCGGGCACTCCCCGCGTTTTCTTGTATCTGATGACCAGTATTTTCATTGCTTCTTCTTCCGGTAGACTATGAAGATGGCACCTCCGGCAATCAGCACCAGCAACACCGAGCCGAGGATGGTGACGATGTTCATCTTGTGGAACAGCGGAGCCTCGTTCTTGAACTCTATAACGTGGTCGCCGGCCGGAATTACCATTGCGCGCAGTATGTAGTTGGCACGGAGGTATTCGGCGGGCTTGCCGTCGATGTAGGCGCGCCAGTCGGGCTCATAGTAGATCTCGCTGAACACCGCCAGCTGCTCTGTCCTCGAATGGGTCTTGTATCTCAGATAGTCGGGGTTGTAAGGCGTCTGGTGCTCCATGGCGATGGTGGCGGTGCTGTCGAACGCGAGGGAGAAGACAGTGTCGTCTTCTATCACTACCGTCTTGGCAATGCCGTCAAGCTTCTTCTCGTCGGCTTTGTTGATAACGGCTTTCTTGGCCGGGTCGATGCGTCCCACGGCAAGAATCTCTCCGTTGGCGTTGCCCGTCACAATGGTGCTCTCCACAAACCATGCGTTGCCCAGTGCGTCGGGGTTGCGCTGCACTTGGCCACCCTGCAGCACCACATAGCGGGTGTTCAGCATGTTGAGCACTCCCATGTTCATCTGGCGCGAGAGGTAGAAGTCGATGATATCCTGGTAGCGGCGCATCTTCACGGCGCTGTAGCCGCCCACCTGGCGATGGAAGGCTGCGGGCTTCGAGTCATTGAATGTGTTGGTGGCCAGATTGAGCACGCGGTAGTCCTTGTCGCCGAATTGCGCGGCCATCTGGTCGATGTCATAGTCCCATTGGTCGGGTTTCAGCTTCAGCTGGTCGGCGGAGACGTAGTTGTTTTCCGTCACATAACGGCGGTCCACACCCCACAAGTCGACAACCATCAGCACCGTGAGTGCCAATGTGATGTAGACGGCCAGGCTCTTCTGGTTGCTCTGGTTGTTCTTATTGGTTTTCCACACGTAGAACCACATCGCCGCAAAGGCCAGCACGACGAAAATCATCGAGCGCCAGCTGTCGCCGACAAAGAGGCTCTTCCGGTCTTCGATAAAGATACTCTGGATGTGAGGCCATTGGGCTCCGTATTGCGCCTCCATCTGACGGTCGACGGCACCGCTGTACGGCAGCATGCCGCTCGCCACCAGCCCTATGAGCAGTGTCAGCGCTGTTGCGCCTCCGGCGATGTAAAGGGCGGTCAGTTTGCGTTTCGCCGACACCTCTTTCGAGAACAGCTCTTTCAATCCCAGCATGCCCAGCAGCACCATGCACACATTGGCCAGCACCAAGCTCATGCTCGGGGTGCGGAACTTGTTGTACAGCGGCAGGTGGTTGAACAGCCACTCGTTTACCGACATGAAGTTGTGGCCCCACGACATCACGATCGCCACCAGCGTCGCCCCTACCAGCCACCATCTCTCGGGCCCTCTCACCAATATCAGGCCCATCACAAAGAGCATGATTACTATGGCTCCGAAGTAGACGGGGCCGCTCGTGAACGGCTGCTCGCCCCAGTAGAGCGGCATCTGTTCCTGATGGAAGTTGCTGTAGCTGGCGCTCTCCTTGCTCACCGGCTCGCCGCTGCCGCCGCCCATGGCGCCGGGCACCAGCAGTGTGTAGGTCTCTCCCACACCGTAGCTCCAGTTGAACGCATAGTCAATCTCCAGGCCGCTCTTCTCGCCCTTCTTGGCATCCTCTGTCCCTTCGGGCGTCACCGTGATGGCGTTGCCGCCGCGCATCGTCTGTTTGGCATATTGCTGGCTCACCATCAGGCCACGGGCATTGCAGGCAAAGGCCAGCGCGCAACCCAGCAGCAGCACCCCCGTGCCCCACGCCAGTCTCTCGAAGTATTTCCCTCTCAGCGAGTAGACCAGATGCACCAAGCCCAGCAGCACGGCGCCGATGATCGTATAGAAAGTAATCTGTATGTGGTTGAAATTGAGTTGCAGCCCCAATGCGAGGGTAAACAGCAAGCCTCCCCACAGCCAGTCTTTCCTCTTGTCGCGACCCTCTTCGGGCTTGCGCAAGCAGAGCACCATGCCCGCCAAGATGGGTGCCATCATGGCCAGCGCCCACGCCTTCGAGATGTGGCCTGCCTCCACGATAATGATATTGTAGCTCCCGAGGCCGAAGGCCAGTGCTCCCAGCAGCGCCACCCACGGCGTGCAGCCCAGCAGCAACAGCGCCAGGTAGAACCCTACGAGGTAGAGAAACAGCACTCCAATGGTCCGCCCCACCCCGAAATACTCCAGATTCACCACCCCCCGCAGCGGCGCCATGATGCTCTTCATCGGCGGATTGCCACCCACCTGGTAGATCGGCATCCCGCCAAACAGCGAACTGTTCCACAGCGCATAGTCGCCTGTCTGCGCGTGGTAGTCCCTGGTCTCTTTCACCATCGCTTCAAACTTCTGGGTATCGCCCTGGTACATGTCCATACCGCTCAGTACGGGCGAGAAAAACACGCAGGCCACTGCCAGCATCGCGGCAATCATCCCCACATGAATCCAAACATTCTTCTTCATAATATTTTTCTCAATTCTTAATTTTCAATCCTTAATTCTTGATTCTCGGGTACTCGACGCGGACGTGATAGATGCTCATCATCTTCGTCTTCAGCATCTTTCTCATCTTGGCGATGTCGCCATAGCTCAGCGGGCAGTTGTCCAACTGGCCCTCTTTGATTTTCCCGTCAATCAGGTTGTCGATCATCTCGTCTGTCGTCTCCTTCGTGTGCACCTTCAAACTGCGGCAGGCCGCCTCTACAGAGTCCACAATCATCACCACGGCCGTCTCGCGGCTGTAGGGCCGCGGGCCCGGGTAGCGGAAGGCCGTCACGTCGAAGTTGCCGTCCGGATGGCGCTCCTTCTCTTTGGCATAGAAATAGCCCGTATAAGTCGTCCCGTGGTGCGTCCGGATGAAATCCTGTACCTCCGACGGCAGCTTGTACTTCTCTGCAAGTTCCAGCCCTTTCGTCACATGGCTTGTGATCATCCGCGCGCTCTCCTCATAGTCGAGCTCGTCGTGCGGGTTGAATCCGCTCGTCTGGTTCTCCGTGAAATAGAACGGGTTCTGTATCTTTCCGATGTCGTGATACAACGCACCCACTTTCGCCAGCAGCACATCGCCTCCAAGCTCGCTCACCAGGTCCTCCACGATATTGGCCACCTGCATCGAGTGTTGGAATGTCCCCGGGGCCCTCCGGCTCAACTCCCGCAGCGCCTCGTTGTTCGTCGAGCTCAGTTCCATCAGCGTCAGCGCCGTCGTCATCCCGAACAGTCTCTCAAACACGTATATCAGCGGGTACGCCAGCAGCGTCAGCACCGCGTTCAGGAAAAACACCAGGTATTTCTCCATCCTCAAATCCTCGAGGTTCGTATCCTGGCTCAGCACTCCCGCCGTGTAGATCAGCGAGTAGCTCACGAAAATCACACCTGCCAGCACAAAGAACTGGCTCCTCTTCTCCAAGTTCCTCACAGCTATGATACTCATCATGCCCGTCACCAGTTGGTAGAAGATGAACTCATACGAATTCGGCACCAGGCTCGCAAGGATAATCACCGTTGTCAGGTGGATATACAAAGCCACCCGCATGTCGAAAAACACCCTCACGAGGATGGGTACCACGCACATCGGCACCAGCAGCACCCACTCAGGCGCCTCCCACACCATCAATGCTTCCATCGCCGACACCAGCAGCACCAGCACCAGCACCATCAGCACCTTGCGGTTGTCCTCCAGGATGCGGTGCCTCGTGTTCTTCAGGAACATATACAGGGCTGTGAATGCGATGATGGCCAGCAGCAGCTGTCCCCCCATGCGCCCCCAAAGGCTGAAACCCTCCGAGAAACGCCTCTCCTCCTCGGCCTCCAATGCCGCGATGCGGCGGCCCCTCTCCTCCGTCACCATCTCGCCCTTGCTCACGATGTGCTCCCCGGCCATCACCAGTTCCGAGGTGTAGCTCAGCTGCGAAAGGCGGCTCTGCAGCTCCAGCGACGTACGGTTGCCGTCGAGCACATAGTCGGGCTCCTCTCCTTCCGCGAGGGCGCCCTCGTCCAGCCAGTCGAAATCACCCATGCGGTACTCGCGCCCCACGTTGCCCTCCAGAATCACAACCTTGCGGTCGGCATCCATCGTGCCATATTCGTCGCCCTCAGGCTCCTCAAGCGTCCATTTTAGACTTTTCGTCTTCTCGGCTTTTGTCTCTTTCTCCTCATTCTTCACGTAATACAGTATGGCTTCGCTGCGCTCTTTGACCTCCTCGGCCTCCGCCTCCTCGGCGCTCTTCAGCACCGCATAGTCGAACGGCGCCACCAGGTCGCTCCCTCGCCACACTGCCCCTACCTTGTAGTCGTATTTCTCCCCCCGTCCCTCGTGGGGAAACATCAGCACAATCACGCACGACGTAATCAGCATCGCCGTTATCTTGTATATCAGTCCCAGGTTTCGGACCGTCCCCGACAGTATCTTTCCCATTCCTTTAGACTTTTAGACTTCTTGACTTTTAGATTGCAAAAATACGACTTTTTTCGCTCATGGCCAAAAAAAACTCCTATCGCATTGTCTTTCATCCATTACCGAACCCTTGCCCGTCGCCCCTTCATCTTGTTTTCCCGGCGTGGGGCTCGCCTGCTCTCCTTGCTCCGCGCTCTCGTCGGCCATCCCGCCCTCTTCTTTTTCTTCCTCTCTCCCGCCGTAGGCGGTGTTCGAGCAGCGCCCGCGCTCGTCCTGCACGAAGGCGTAGACGTGCACCTCCTTGCCACCCATGATTTGCGGCAGCACCGTGCTCATCTTCTTCATCCTGCGGTAGACCGCGTTGGCCAGATAGCCCACTCCCGCCTCCGGACACCACACCCAGACATAGACATTGTCAAACTGGCTGCACGACAGGTGCAGCGGGTTCTTCTCGAAGCTGACTTCCAGCACGTTGTCCGCGTCGACGCCCCACTCCGTGATGGCCACCGGCGCCACC
>CACXXO010000028.1 GCA_902771735.1 uncultured Bacteroidota bacterium | reverse complement strand
TGCAATGAAACTCGCAAAACCCGTACCAAAGAATAACAATGTAGCGAGGAATTGAAAAATGAGTATTTTGACTGAAATACAGAAAACAGCAGCCAATGCTGACGAAAAGATAAAACATCTTTATGAATTAATAAAAACCTATAAACGTTTATGAAGAAAGTTGTCGTTATATCTACAAGTCTCCGTCCGGGCTCGAACAGCCACGCGATGGCGGAGCAGTTTGCCAAAGGCGCGGAAGCCGCCGGACATCAAGTGGAGTTTGTCTCGCTGCGAGGCAAGGAAATCAAGTTCTGCGTCGGCTGCCTGTCGTGCCAGAAGACGGGCGCATGCGTCGTCAAGGACGATGTGCCGGCCATCATGGAGCGCGTGTTGAACGCTGACGTCATCTGCTGGGCGACACCCATCTACTACTACGAGATGAGTGGCCAGATGAAGACCCTCATCGACCGCATGAACGCTATGTACCCCAAGGACTACCGCTTCCGCGACATCTACCTGCTCACCACCGCCTTCGAGAACGAGGCGCACGTCCCCGCACGAGCCGAGAGCGGCCTGCAGGGCTGGATAGCTTGCTTCGGCAAGTCGTCGCTCAAAGGCCACGTGTTCTGCGGCGGCGTGGGTGCCCCAAACGAGATTGCAGGCAACGCCAAGCTGAAGGAAGCCTACGAAATGGGCAAAAACATTTAAGTCATGATACTCTATTTTTCGGGTACTGGAAACAGCTTGGCCATCAGCCGCCAGCTGGCGGAGAGACTTGGCGAGCAGGTGCTGCCGCTCAACTTGGCGGTAAAGCGCGACCTGTCGCAGGAAAGGCGAATAGGTCTTGTGTTCCCCTGCTACTGGTTCAACGCGCCGCGCGCTGTGACCGAGCTGTTGCCGCGTCTGCAGCTGCCGAAGGATGCATACGTCTTCATCGTCATCCCCTGCGGGGCGCAGGCGGGCAACGCCATCTGGACGGTGCGGCGGATGCTGGCTGCTAAGGGTATAGATGTAGCCTACAGCCACAAGATACGTGTGCCCGACAACAGCGCCGTTGGCTTCGGCCGCAACCCCAACGACCAAGTGTGGAAGTTCGACCGCTATGCCGGACGACTGGAGCGCATCGCCGCCGACATCGCCGCAGGGGTACACCGCTGCCACTATGCCTGGTGGGGGTTGGCAGGAGCCTTGTGCGCCATTCCCGCCGTGCAGCGCCGCACGCTGCCCATGCTCACGCCGGCAGTAAATCTTGACAAGTGCATCGCCTGTGGGATATGCAGGGATGTCTGTCCGCAAGACAATATCACCATTGTCGACGGCAAAGCCCTTTGCGGCACCGACTGTGCCCAGTGTCTCGCCTGCGTCCATTTCTGTCCGCAGCAAGCCGTGGAGCTCAACAGCAAAACCACCCCCCAAGCTCATCAGTACCATCACCCGAAGGTGATGGTCGCTGATATGTGTTGATTTATCCATTTTGGATATGTCAAAATAATTTTGCTATATTGCTTAACTTTTGTATCTTTACACTTTCTTTTAGCCGGTCGAATGCTGCCCGTTGAAGGAGATAGATATTTGGGGGATTAGCGGTTGTAGAGTGGTTTCTCGGGGCGGCGCAGCCGCCCGTAAGCAAGCGGAGCCGCATGCAGCGGTTTCTCTTTTTTCTGTTGGGGGCTTTTTTATAATTAATCATCGCCATAGGCGATACCTATTGTTTTATAATATCATCGCTGCAAGCGATGCCGCTTGAAGAGTAACGCCATTTTTTGAAGACATATGATATGACGCTGATACCTTATTGAAGGAATCACCCAAATACTAAAAAGGCTGGGGTTTCGTTATTAATGCATTAAAAGATGCAGCCTTATGACCCCTACACGTGTAATTGGTATCGGAGAGACGGTGCTGGACATCCTTTTCAAGGACGACCAGCCGCAAAAAGCCGTGCCCGGCGGCTCGACATTCAACAGCATCGTTTCGCTCGGGCGCGCCGGAGTGAACTGCGCCATGGTGACGGAAGTGGGCGGCGACCATGTGGGCGACCTCACCTGCCGCTTCCTGCGCGACAATGGAGTCTCGACGGAATATGTCTGCCGCCACGAGCAGATGAAGTCGCATGTCTCGCTGGCGTTCCTCGACGAGCACAACGACGCTCAGTATGTCTTCTATAAAGACCATGCCTCGGCGACGCTCGACGGCAAGTTGCCGGAGTTCACACGCGACGATGTGGTGCTCTTCGGCTCTTTCTTCGCCATCAATCCCGCCATCCGACCCGTCGTAGGCGCCCTGCTACGGGCGGCGCGTGAGGCGGGGGCATGGCTCTACTACGATGTCAACTTCCGCAAGAACCATATCGCCGACCTGCCCGCCACCCTGCCCCATATCGAGGAGAATATGCGTCTGGCCGATGTGGTGCGCGGCTCGACGGAGGACTTCGGCTATCTCTACGGCCTGCACGACGGCGACGCCGTCTACCGGCGGGTGGGCCCCCTCTGCCACACGCTGATACTCACCGACGGCGCGGGACCGATACGCCTCTACACGTCCGAAGGGTGCGAGCGTTATCCCGTAGCGGCGATAGAGACCGTCAGCACCGTCGGCGCCGGCGACAACTTCAACGCCGGCTACATCTACGCCCTGATGCGGGGCATAAACACTCCAGCGCTGCGCATCGAGATGGCGCAGCGCTGGAGTCAGGATGTCTGTCGACAGATAGGCAACAATATCAGCGACGCGCTGGTCGCCTCGCTTGCTGTCTGATCAGGCTACTAAAGGGAGAGGGATAAATATTTTTTTGCTATTGCTATTTGATGTCCTTGGAAAAGACCACGAGAAGGGGATTGTTGACGGTCCCCTGCTGACTGCCGTTACAGAAGGAGAAGACGGTATCGGAACGGAAGATGTTGTGGTAGTAAGAGGAGTAGTAACGCAGCGTGATGTCGTCCCCGTCATGCTGTGGGGGTACGATGAAGAGGAAGAAGAGCGGGCCTGAAGGGTTGGCGAGGCCGACGCACTCATCGCCGACGAAGGCGGCGACACGGTCGGCAGTGTCAATCGTCCAAAGGCTGTCTCTACCCTGCAGGTCGACACCGATGACAGCAGTCATGCTGGTGGTATAGTCGTAGTCCGTGCTGACGCTCCAGGCGGGGTCTGTGATATCGCCGAACATCGGGTCCGGCACCGTGTCTGGCACAACGGCATTGCCGCCCTCTTCCTTGCCGCAAGAGGCAAGGAAGAGAAAGACGGAAATCAGGGTTATTCCTATGGTCAAAAAATTGCGTTTCATTTCTTTATCAGTTTAATGGTGGTTATTGTTCCTTTATTGTTTACCGTAGCGAAGTAGACACCTGCGGGAATGTCAGCTGGTGTCCAGCGGGTCGTCGTGATGCGGTCGATGAGCACACCATCGATATTATAGATGGTGATGGAGAAACCATCGCCCCAACCCTCGGCGCTCATGAAGTCCACGCGGTCTGTGAAGGGTATCGGGTAGGCGGTGACCTTTGAGGTGAGAGCAGAAAGGACGACTGGGTTGGCAAGAGTGCCCAGGTGCCGATTGCCTGTGGCGACTATGGGTTCCTGAGCCCGCAATTCCTTCTGCATGCCGTCTTGTTCGAGGAGGAACGCCACATCGCCCGCATGGTCGGTACCGAGGGTGAGGAAGTAGAGCGTGTCTCCATCGACAAACATTGGTTCTGCGACACCGACATTCTCGCCAGCCACGAAAGCGCGTAAGGGCAAAGTGTTGCTCATTCCCTCAATCCGAGCGATGATGGTCATGTTGGTGGCAGGGCGGAAAGGCTGGTCGGACGGGTCGGACACGTCGGACCTGGCGCCCTTGCTGCTGCGCGAGGGACGGAAGGTGAAGTTCACCGTGCCGTCGGCCTGGCGGTGCAACAGGTACCCATGGCCGGGCGTGAGCGCCTTCAGCGAACCTTCCCAGCGCTCATTCTCCGAATAGACGGCGAAAGCGGTCTGCGACTTGATGATGTCGCCAACGCTCACATGCTCGATGTAGTCGGCCATCGCGTTGGTGATGTTCTCGGTGCTGCTGAGCAGGTAAGGGAAGGCGTTCCAACCTTGGTGCAGGGGGATGGTGCGGTCGGCCTCCGAGGAGAGGCGACGGCCCGCCAACTGCGTGTTGAAGTGGAATTCGCCCGTGCGCATCATGTACATCTGCTTATGATCCAGTCTCGTGAGCGTGCCCACCCACTGATCGCCGTCCCATTCAGCAAACTGCAGCGTGGCGACGCTCTTTAGCTGGTCCTCCTCATCCCACGGCGTGGCATTGTAGAGAAGGTCGCCGATGGCACTGTTGGCGTCGGGCTTCAGGTAGAACGAAATCCAGTTCCAACCCTCCATGATGTCAAGGTTCTGCACCTCGTTGGCCGAGGTGGAGAGGAGGACGGGGGCCGACGGCGGCAGTCCCACCATGTTGTCGGTATGGTAGGTGACGGCCGTCGAGCTGCTCAGGCTGTAGATGCGGCCTGTCGAAGCCTGCCACAAGCGGAACTTGACCGGCATATTCTCCAACACTTCTGAGCCGTAGATGGTCATATAGAGGTAGCTCGTGCCAGCCTCGCCGTTGAAGTCGACATTCGCCATACCGACGATGTCATTGCCTATCATGGCGGCGACGATGTCGTTGGGGTCGCTGTCGTAGACACCGTCCACCATCACCTGTCCACGCAGCGTCATCTGACGTTCGTAACCATTGGGGTTCGCATCGCCCCACGGGCAGAAGGCCTTGATTTCGACCATTATCTTCAGAGGCTCACTGAGGCCGTCCTCGTCGGTGAGGTAGACAATCTCGGAATAGATGCCCACGGGGAGGTTGTGGTCGACGGTGAAGCGCACCGGGATAATCTCCTGCGGGTTGATGCTGCCGTAGCTCTGGTTAACGGTGAGCCAGTCGGGCAGGCCGTCGATAGTGTACTGATGGCGTCGGCCGCTGATGTTCTGAATGTCGGTCGTGAGCTCGAAGTCGTTGACCGAAGTCTCGTACAAGGAGGCTTCCATATGGTTTACACCCCAGAGAAGGACATTCTTGTTCACATACACCTGCCACATGGTGGGACTCACGGTGCGGTTGCCGTTGAGGTCCTCGACGTTGCGTACGGTGATGTAGATGTTGTTCTTGTTGATTTCACGGTCCTGCATATTGAGGTTGATGAGCAGCTCGTCGTTGTTGAAGCTCCAGTCGAAGTTCATCTTGGTCAGCAGGCCACGCTCGCGCACTGGTGCGATGTCCTCGTCGGTGGCGAAGAGGGCGTTGAGGGTGTCGAAGCCCGGAGACAGTGTCAAGGGTTGAATCTTTTCCACCACGGTACCGTCGGTGGTACGGAATATCTTGCGGTTGTTGATGGAGAAGTGCTCTTCCATGATGCCGTTGCTGTTCTCCACCTGTTCGCTGAAGGGCAGCCAGGCCACGAGGCCCATCTCGTCGCCGTAGGGGGCGAGGTTATCGTAGGCTTCCACCAGACTCTTAGGCAACGCCTGCTCGAAGAGCACCAGCTCGTCGATGCTGCCGCGCAGCACCGAGCGGTTCCAGGCACCGCCAATCAGCATGTCGCCACTCAGGCCGCTGAGCGTGTCGGTGGCGAAGGTATTCATCAGGTTGCCGTCGACATAGACGGCGGCATTGTTCAGCGTGCGGTTCACCGTCAGCACATAGTGGTGCCAGCTGCCGTCGGCGAAGGTGCCGGTGGCCTGTTGCATCAGGTTGCCGTTACGGAAGCGCAGGCGTCCGTTCTCGATGGCTATCAGCGTGCCGTCGAATCCGTCCACGCCCTGGTAGCCGCGCTGGCGCCAGCCCGCCGAGAAGAGCGGCACGTTATACTCCGTGGTGCGGAACCAGAACATCAGGGTGTAGTCATGAATGTTGGAACGCGAGAGGATGTTCTGGTCGAGGCTCACGGCCTGTGTGCCGTCGAGGTGGAGGGCGAAGCCTGCGGGAGTGGTCCAGGCGAAGCCGTGGAGCGAAAGTGTCGAGCCGCTGGCCTTGTCGGCGCAGCTGGTGCCACGACCCTCGTTCATGGGATAGTAGGCCGCCAGTTTGCGCTCGTAGCCCGTCAGGCGTCGCTCGTGGGTCTCCGCGATGTCGGCCTGGCTCATGGCCTTGAGCCACACACGTGCCTCCAGCATGTTGCCGCGGAAGCCGTGGCCGAAGACCAGCGGGGCGCTCTGGGAGTTAAGAGTTAAAAGATAAGAGCTAAGAGTGGTATCGGCACTGGTGGCGGGGTCGGTCACCTCCTCGGTGCCGGCGAAGAAGCGCACCCTGCTCTCGTCAAGGTCGACCACCATCACCATGCGGCGGAAGTCGGTGAGGGGCTCCAGACGCTTCGAGTGTACATAGCTGTCACCCACATAGGCGTACATGCGGCAGCTGTCGCCATCGGGCTCCAGGCCAAAGGAGATGCCGCCGGTGGGCGTGGTGTGGCCGAAAAGTTCCATATTGCCGCTGGGCAGAGCCGTGTAGGGCTTGGCCATGAGGTCGATGCTGAACGACTTGTCGACCAGCACGCGTGTCACCGCACTGGAGGCACCGCAGCTCGGCGTGCCGTCGAAGTAGAGCGAGGTGCCGGTCGAGATGCGTCCGCTCGAGTTGGTGACGCCCAGCAGCTGGAAGTTATTGTCCTCGTCGAGGTAGTTGCCCGCGATGGGCTCGTTGAAGCGCAGCTTGATGTTGTCGGCCACGCCGAGTATGCCGTAGGCTGGCTCGGGCTGGCCGAAGACACGCGGACAGCGCGTGTCCTTGATGCCGCTGAAGACCTCGCTCGACTTGGTGATGAAGCCCGAGCCATGGCGACAGAAGCTCACGGCACGCAGGTCGTAGTGCTGCTCTATCGGGTCGCGCTCGCCGTAGAAGTGGATGTTGTCGATGCGGCCGCCGGTAATCATGGCTTTGTTGCCGCTGGCCATGCTGTAGAGCAAGCTGTCGGCATAGTAGGAGCAGAGGGTCACCCATTCGTCAACGCTCTGTGTCGACAACTTGTACTGGAACTCGATGTGGTCGAAGTTGCGGTAGTTGACGTCGAAGTCCTTGATGCCCACCGGCAGGTAGTAGCCCGTGGAGTCCTGCGGCGAAAGGGTGTTGAGCACCCAGTTGTCGTGCACCTGGTCGAGGCTCACGTCGCAACTCACCGGCATGAAGTGTACCGAGAACTGGGCCTTGCCTTTGGTCGAGGCGATGCAGGTCGACTGAAACTCGATAATGAGGTCTTCGAAGTCGTAGCCGTCGCCGGCATAGACTTCCATAGTCTTGGTGATGACTTGCGAGCCTGTGAGGGTTATGCTGCGGCCGTCGGTGAGGGGCATACCGTCGATATAGACGCGGGCGCCGTGTGGATTGCTCGAGTCCTTCATCTTTAGCTTGAAGGTAATGGGAAACTCTACGCCAGAACCTGCGGTGGCCTCTGTTTCGTTGTAGAGTTGGATAGTGAAGATTGCGGGACGGTCGACCGGGACGTTGCTGCGCTCATGCACGTTGATGTCCACCTTGGGGTTCTCCAGCCGCAGCGCACCTGCCGAGAGAGGCGTCTTGGGATGGTAGAACTCGGTGCTGTCGGCCTCTTCGCAGGGGCACTTGGCGGCGCCACCGCGCAGGTAGTAGACCAGCGAGCCGTAGAGGTAGGAGTCGCCGTCATAGTCGTTACCATTGTCAACGAATTCACGCGTGGTGTCCGAGGCTACGTTGAAGGCAAACTCGCTGGCGCTCTTCTTCAGGCGGTAGATGCTGACATCCATGTTGCCGTATTTGTCAGGGGCGAGGGTGAAGCCTATCTCGCGGGTGTGCGAGAGACTCCTCACTGGGTCGCGTCCGAAGTTGAAGTCGATGATGGGCGTCAGAGAGAACTTGGTGGCCGAGCCGGGGGCGTTGACACCGACCAGGAGCGGGTTGATGCCATTTTCGCCCTGTGCATTGTTGCGTACTTTCGTAAAAGCGTTTCTGATGAGATTAACGATGGGTTTGGCAAAGGCGTTGGCGATGTTGCCAATAAGGTCGCCGGTGCTCACACCGAAGCCCGGGTAGTCCCAATAGACGTGGTAGGCATTGCTATAGGAGTAGTTTTCGCTGCGCGAGATGGTGAGGGGGCCGCTGACGGAATAGGTGGCCACTGAGTCGTGCTGGTGCTGGTGGATGGCAGCCACCTTCTCGGCCTCGTTCTGATACAGGAGTTGGACCCAGTCGGCGATGCGCTTATTGAGACTGGCCACCTCGTCGGTATAGAGATTCGATGAGCCGGTGGGGCGCATGGGCAGGTAGTAGTCTTCACAGGCCCAGTTTTCGTCGTCGGGGCTGACGCGGCTCCAATAGACCTGCGTGCCGCGGGCGTCGGCGGTGGCCTGCGCCGTGGCGCTGTCGCAGGTGAGCAGCAGGGCGTCGCGCTGGTGCGTCAACTGCGGGATGAGGTTGTCGCGGATATGGCTGTGGGTGTAGGCGAAGGTGGAGTTCAGGTAGGGACCCGTCTCCAGCTCGCTGCCGATGACCAGATAGTATTTGTTGCCGTTGGTGTCCACGCCCTCTCCCACGGTCTGCATGGAGCCGTTGGCACTGCTGCCGCCCAGGGCGCTGTAGGTCACCGAGTCGAGCGGCTGCACGGCATCCACGCGGCGGAAGTAGACATTCTGTACCGCGCCGATATAGACATCGGCGTCCTGTCCCACATAGTAGGGGTCGCTACTGGTGCTGATGCGCTCGGCAGTCTTGAAGGTGTAGTTGCCTTGGTGCTTGTAGTTGTAGCTACTGGTGATAGGTAGGGTAAAGTCGTAGGTAGTGCTAAAATCCATGTTCTGTCCCAAGAAGGTGCCGGCGCCCATGCCAACGAAGGCACCCATAACGGTCTTGGCCTGTGTGCCGAGGGTGAGACCGAACTCAAGGCCGAACTTGAACTGGAAGTCGTAGGTGTAGCTGTACGAGTACTCGGCGCCGCTCTCGATGTAGGCGCTGGAGTTGCTTCCCGGCGGGTCGCGCAGCACGTCGAGCAGCTGGATGGTGCCGTGGGTCGAGGTGATGACGTCGGCGTCGGTCTTGCGGTAGCCGGTGACGTAGCCGCGCACGGCCTGCTGCTCCACAAACTCGCCCTCGCTCTCCACCGACAGGTCGAGCACACGCTGCACATTGGTGTCGCTACGCACGAAGGATACATAGTCGATGGGGATCGTGAAGTCAGCGCTGCCGAGGGTGTCGAGCTCCTTGCTCATCACCTGCGTGTTGGCGTTCTCGTTCTCGTGCATGCCGTTGTATATCTTGAGAGTGCCGCCCTTGATGCGTACCTCGTCGGGGATGCCGTTGGGGTCGTTGTTGTAGTAATAGTCTTCGTGGGCGTAGGCGCGGAAGTCGTATGTGCCGCTCTCGAAGACTGGGGCGCCGAAGAGGTAGCGGTAGGTGCCGTCGGCCTGCTTCGTGGCCACGGGCACCTGGATGTTCTCGTTGGTGATGGTCTGGCGCTTGATGGTGGGCTCGCCGAAGTAGTCCACCTCCATGCCCCACTTCAGCTGCTTGCAGGTGATGGTGATGGGGGCGCGGTAGGTCAGCTTGTAGTGGGCGTTGCTGGTGGCGTAGCGGGCATGCTCGCCCCAGCCGTTGGCAGCGGTGGGGGCTTCGCGCACGGTGTCGCGCACGGTGGCGGCACCGCTGAGGTCGAGCACCTCGCTCGTGCGACCACGGCCGAAGAGGGTGGCGTAGCCTGTGGCACTGGCCTGGATAATCTTCCAGCGCACAGGGAAGAGGTCGGCACTGAACTCGCCCGTCGCCGGGTCGGGCTCTATCACCACACGCTTCAGCTGGTAGTGCACGTCCGTCTCTCCCACAGTATCCACCCTGTCAAAACCATCCACCCCGTTAAACCCGCCATACAGCAGGTGCGGCACCGTGTACTCCAGCGTGTCCTTGGTGAGGTCGCTGGGCACTCGCACCACATAGCTTACGTTGTCGCCCTCCAGCTCGAGCACCAGCTTGAGGTCGTCACCGAGGTTGTTGCGCGAAAGGCCGAGGCCGAGGGGCAGCGCCGTCTGGTCCAATCCACCGCAGACGCGCCCCGTGAGGCGCACCTTCGTCTCGTCCCATACGCGCACGCCGTCCAGCGGAGTGCTGCGGGTAATCAGGCTGTCGTTATTGATGCGCACGTAGCCGTCGCCGTCGAAGTGGTGGCCCTCCTTCACCACCTGCAGGGTAAAGGCGCTACCCTGCGGCACGCGAATCTCGAAATTGCCGCTGGCGTCCGTCTTCACCGGCGTGTTGGCGAAGCGCATCAGGTTGCCGTTGAGGCGGAAGCAGGCGTCGCGCACCGGCACCGAGCTGTTCTCGAAGAGCACACGGCCGGTGAAGCGCACCGAGGAGATATTGTCGAAGTCCACCCCCTGGGTGATGCAGCGGTGCAGCGTGAGGGTGATGGTGGCCGAGGGCGAGGTGGTGTTGTTGTAGTGGAACTGGGCGGTCTGCGAGGTGGGGGTGATGGCGTATTCCACATCGCCGCCATAGGGCAGGCTGTCGAAGAGGTAGGCACCGGTGCTGTCGGTGGTAGCCACCTGCACCGTGGCGCCGTTGTCGGTACGCGTGGCGGTGACGGTGATGCCGGGACAGCCGCTGCCGTCCTCGTAGTGCACGCGGCCCGCGATGCGGCCGTAGGGCGAGCGCGAGCCGGTGGTGACGTGGCTGGTGCTGACGGTGTTGCCCTCACAGGTGTAGCTCATGGTGACGCGGTATTGCCACACGGGGCTAATCTGCGGGTCGGCCTCGTGGTCCACCCAGAAGCTGTTGGTGGTGGTGCCGAGGGTGGTCCAGGCAGCGGAGGGGTCGTTGTCGGGCCGCGCCTCGACGAGGAACTCGTCCACCCCGCCGTCGGTCATGCCCCACGTGAGGCGTACATATTCGGGGCTCACCAGATGCGTGCCCTCCAGGCCGTCAAGGTTGCCGGCGTTGGTGTAGTAGGGATCTTCGCCTCCATCGCGCACAAAAGATATATTATGGCTGTAGCCGCCTTCTACATCATACCCTTGTTCAAACTGCCATGTCCACACTGGTGGTTCCAACGTAGCTTCGCTCCTTTCCACGCCAAGTTCGTACTTATAGTGTATGCAGGGATTGTTCAACACATCGGTATAGTGAAGAATGATGCTAGGGTTGTCAGAATCGTGTTCAGGATGGTAGAATACCCTGTCAATAGAGGCTTGGATGCTATCGTCTGATATGGGAATACGGATGGTGTCTCCTGTCTCCTGCATAATCTTGTAGATATACAGCGTAGCATGGTCGTCCCAATAGGAATATCTGTAACGTTTGTTGAAGTCTCTCCCGTTTCCGTAAATGTTATTGAATAATTTGATGGACAGATGCACCTTATGGTTGTCAGCGAAATTATCATCGGCTTTGTAGGTTTGAGCTTCGCAGGGGAAAATAGGCAAACGAGGTGCGGGGGACGGAGTACAACTGCCCGAACGGGCGTAGTCGTGTCCCTCCCAGCCCCAGATGGCCGACGATGTACGTCGCACGCGGTAATAGACTGTGTAGCTGTTCTCCACAGGATTGCGCCATGCCGCACGTGAGGAATCGACGTAAGTGAACAGCTTATTGTTCATGGCACTGTCGGCCCACTCGATGGGTAGCATAGCGATGGTCTGCGCGTCGCTGAAGTCGCTCTGGTAGGCACGCTGTATCTCGAACATGTCGTTGGGTACGATGTCCTCGGTGTGGGGATAGGCCAGATACCATCTTAGCTCCTTGTAGCGAAAGTCTTCATACCACAGCCCGTCGCGTTCGTAGGAGTGACGGGTCACCCAGAAATTATATATCTTGTGATAAGCCGGGATGGCCACCTTGTTGGAGGTGAGCCAGCGGATGACGTCCGTCGTGTCGGAGGCCTCCCTGCTTTGCACCTGCACATACATCATAAAGCCCGGCTGCACGGTGTCCCGCGGCTGCACATAGAGCATGTCGCTCTGATTCTGGCAAGGAATCTGAGCAGAGTTCCAGGAGGTGTAGTACTTTAGGGGTGTCTGGAAAATCACATAGGGCACCGCCACCTTGCCAACGTTGGCCGTGCTGCTGGCGGTGCAGAAGATGGGGTCTATCAGTTGCGGATGCACGCTGGTGCTGCTGAGGTTGCAGAAGGTGCCCAGCGTATGATTGAAGATACTAGTCGACTGATCGTCTACCACGGTGTAGAAAAACAGGTCGGCGCTGACCCCCAACGTGAAGGTTTCCTGTAGTAAATCCTCCGACGGGAACCAGTCGAACTCAAGGCTGGAAAGCGCTCCACCACTGTAATAGTTGGGCGCTACATCAACCGCGTGGCTCACGCCATCGTTGATAATGGTCAAGCGGGAGTTGTATCTGTCATTGGTCACATCGATGATACCATTCACCACCCTGACTCCAGCCATATAATCATAATAGACAATGGGAATCGCGGCCTGATTGCCAATACGGATCCAGAGGTAGCTGCCATTTTGGGCGTAGGCACCTGCGCCGCTATATTGCTGGACTTCGATGGGCACTGTGATATGCACCTTCCCTGTTGCTGTGACGGTAGCGTCATAGAATCTGGGGTCCGTCATGTAACCATAACAATAAGCCGACACCGGCATCAGCAGCGCCGCCATCAGTGGCACCGCCATCATTAATCCTCGTAGAAAATGTTTCATATTACTCAAATATTATATTTCATTATTATATCAATTCGCCTCCTTCACCAGACGCACGGAGAAGCCGTAGTGACGCTCTTGAGGGTTGGAGGCGGTTGTCTCCCCGCTATGGAAAAGGAGCCGGTAGGCTTTGTAGGATTCATATCCGTTCGACAGCCAATAGTAGCCATGCGAGGCGACTTCGGATGGGGCAGATGTTCCATTACGATAGCCGGCAGCAGGCAGGAAAACGGCACCGGCAGCCTCCATCTTGTCCCAACCACTTGTGACGGCAAAAACAGAATAAGAGGCGTTGTAGGTGTTATAATTGTAATCTCCGGTGACAGTGACTCCAGTAGTGGGATGCACATAGTTGTCGGGAAAGAGAATAAGGCCGTTCTTGTCATTCACCGTAGCTTTGGTGTAGCGGATATTGGATGTGCTGTTCGGCAGGTTGAAGGTGGTGTTGCTACGGGTGTTGAGGAGGTAGTTCATCTCCTCGCTGCTGAGAGTGCGCCAATCGCCAGTGATATGGTTGCCCCAGTCGTTGAAAGTGCCGTAGTCAGCATCGGTGGTGCTGGTCTGGTTGGGATTGTTGCCCGTGCCCCAGCCGAAGAGGTCGCGGTTGCCGTCACTCTGGCTGTTGCCGAGGTAGTCGTACTGATGCTCGGCGAACTGCCATGTGCTACACACATACTGCAGGTTGCCCTGCGAGAAGCTCACCCTGGTGATGGGGCTGACAGAGAAGGCGCCCTTGACGGAAGGAGTGACATTGGCACCGCCGCGCACGATGCCTATCTCGGGCGAGGACTTGACCTCGTTACGCCCGAGCGCGCCGAAGGAGGACTTGTTTTTCTCAAAGGTGAATACCTCCATGCTACCGTAGGCCACGGGTGCCAGATGGGTGTAGACGCGGATGGTGACCGTCCCCAGGTCGCTGCTGCTCGGTATCACAGGCACCTGGACGCATTTGCTGGCATTCACGTCGAGGGCGACAGGAGTGCTGAAGTAGACGGTGACGGTATTTGCTCCCGAACCTGTGGCGCTGACGGTGGGCACGGCGCTGGTGCTCAGGCCTACCGAGGCCTGACCGCAGAGGTTGACGCTGCCGGAGGTGACGCTCACCGAGTCGAGATACAAGACGGTGTCGTTGGTGAAGGTGTTTTTCACATTCACGTTGATGCCGGCGCTGAGGTGCTTGAACTTCACGCCCGTGGCACCAGCCTCGCTGCGGGCGGCCATGGGAAGGGCGAGCTCCTGGTTGTCGTTACGGTCGAACGAGCTTGCATAATGCGACGGGAAGACCACCGTGGCGGAATCATCGGTCTGGCTGCCGGCGCCCGTGGCGGTGGCGATGGCGGCGGGATAGAACGAGTTGAAGTCGCTGCTTGTTACGAAAGAACCGCTGCCATCCTTCGCGGCATACCAGTGGTTGCCATAGCCTTGGGTAACCGTTCCTGTGGCTCCGTTGATCCACACCTTGTCGCCAACGACCCACTTCACCGAGGTGCCGTTCACTGTGGTCTTGGTGCCCGAACCCGACCCCTCGGCGAAAATCTCCAAGGACCCCTCGGGGAAGTTGTCTGCATCATCTTTTGTGCAAGCTGTTGTCATTGCAAGGCTGCAAAGCATGGCAACTGCAGCCAAAATCGAAAACCTATAATTCATATCGAATTCAAAAATCTTAATTCAAAAATCTTAATTCTCAATTCCCCTACCATGACCACTCGGTGGCTGTGCCACGGTCCTCGAGGTTCTGGTCGCCTGTACCCGTTTGTTCATAAAGGCTAAGGGTTCTGATCCAATCACCGCTGGCGGCATATCCCTTTTCGACCTTGAAGGTCGCTATGGTTAGCCTGGGGGCTTCGTACCCTGTTTTCTTATTGTCTTCCATAATATTGTTTTTATTGCTTCGATACAAAACGCCTCTTGCTATCTGACTACCGCCACTTTTCGGGCGGGACGGTTGCCCACCTTAACCATGTAGATGCCCGAGGGGAAGGTGAACGGTGAGCGGTGGGAGATGAACGAGGATTTTGCGTCTGATGGCGATGATGCAGGCATCCGTCTCGTCGGTTTGGCGCTGCCCTTCGAGGCTGGCAATCACGCCGTTGAGCCTTTCGACACCCTCCTTCTCCTCGCCAAGTTCGACGAGGATGACACCAATCTCGGCCTCGGTGCGCAGCGCCTCGGTCTTCTTGCCCTGCTCCCGGCAAAGGTCGGCCTTCTCGGTGGCCCAACGCAGGCACTGCTCATAGTCATCACGCAGCCGTGTGGTACTCACCAGCAGGTCGAGCACCACCTCGCGTTTGTCGGGGTCTTTCACGAAGTCGCTCTCCATCAGTCCTTCAAGCATCTGCTGGGCCGTATTGAGTTGCTGTGCTTTGTTCGACTGGTTGTGGATTTTGGCTTTGAGCATGGTGGCGAGGTTGTCGTCGACGTTGCCCACGAGGAGCGCCGAGTCGATGATGACGAGAGCCCGGCTGGGGTCTTGGTTAAAGACCTCCATAGCCACCTCGGCGGTATAGAGCGTGTCGGACGGCTGCGGGCCGCGCCCGTTCTCATGCCCCCCGCAACCCACCGCGAGGGCTGCCGTAACTATATATAATATAATATGTTGTGCTTTTCTCATAAAGTCGTCCGATGAACGAAACTAACTGCAAAAATACGCAATTTTTTGAAACTGCAAGGAAGAAATATGAAGATGCTTGAAATCCTCAGGGGTGATTAGTTCTGCAAGGCGATGTAGATGGTGTCGGAGGTGCGTCCTTTTTTGCCACGGAGGAAGGCGTAGAGGTGGAGGCCTTGGTTGCCGGAATGGGGGAAGGTGGCAGCGGTGGGGTCGGTATGGAGCCATTCATCGGGAAGAACAGCGGTGACGAGGCCATCAGCGCGGGGAACAGGGGTGGCGAGACGACCGGCGCAGAGGGCGGGGCAGTAAACGAAGAGGTAGAATTCGTCGGTGGGTTCGCCGCCATAGTGTCGACTGTCGAAGGTAACGGTGAGGACACCGTGCTCGACCTTGGCAGCGGTGATGGCAACCAAAGGTACAGAACCCTTGCTGACGATGATGCGGGGAAGGTTGATGTCGCCATCGGGAGTGAAGCAGTCTTTGTTGAGGTGCTTGAAGAGGGCATAGGTGCTGTTGTGCTCGCGGATAGACAACCAGTGGAGGCCCACGAGGTGGGCATCCTTCATATAGGATGAGAGCTTGGAAATCAGCGCAAAGTTACTTCGATGCGACTGCTGCGCTTCGGTTTGCGGGTTGGCCACATGGGTGGGCATGGAACGCTCACACTGGCGACCATGCCAGGTGTAAAGTATCTTGTTGCCGAGTTTACCGCTCTCGGAGTCGCCTTGTTTTCTTGCCATAACGATAATGATAACGACAAAGTGGGCAAAATATTGTCTCAGATCAGGCAAGGGGTTCCCATACCGTTGCCAAGCAGTTGTTTCGCCCTAGCCTCACTCAAAACCACCTTTTGAGCGAGGCAGCATTGGGAGAACCCCTTGGGTAGGACGAGCCAGCACCGAGGATGGGGCGAAGGATCCCCCTGGGTACCCCGAAGGTACATCGGAGGTACCCCTTAGGCTCCATAGAGTTGGTATAGAGATGGTATAGGCTTGATATAGGGATGGTACGGGGATGATTTGCGGGAGAAATGCCTGGGAATGAATGAGGTATATAATTTATATATAAATTATATTGAGGGATGGGTATGACAGGCATAGAATGTCCGCCATGGAACGAGGCGGTTACGACATTAAACCAATCAACAAACACCATGATTGGCTAATAGAAAATGTACAATAAATATTTCAATTCCAAATTTTTTTTGTATCTTTGCACTTCCTTTTTGCTGGTCGTTGCTGCCCGCCGAAGGAGATAGATGATTGAAATTAACACTTTTATGGGTCTTGGGGACGGTCCCCAAGGCTGCGGTAAAGTAATAGAAAACAATAAAAAAAACATGAACGAACACATTATCACTAAGCGTTTCGACCTCGGCGATGGCCGCATGATCGAAATCGAGACCGGCAAGCTGGCCAAACAGGCCGACGGCGCTGCCGTTGTCCGCATGAACGACACGATGCTTCTGGCCACCGTCTG
>CACXXO010000027.1 GCA_902771735.1 uncultured Bacteroidota bacterium | reverse complement strand
GTCGGTCAATGTGTCGGTCTCGAACATCAGCCGCCCGTCGTCGGCCGAGTGGAACGCCAGCTGGTAGAGCATCGTGTCGCCCCCGGGGTTCCAGTGGAAATCAACCCTCCCCGAGAAATTCGTCCCAACACTCACCCTCGGCGCCGGGCACGGCAGCTTCAGAATGGGGAAAAATATTCCCCAAAATGATGTTCCAATGGAGGGACTGGTTGGACTTGTGGCGACTGATAAAGCGACTGTATCATTCATGATTCCAGAATAGTAACAATAGTAATCAGCTTTTTTGTTGTTGATGGATATATAAAATAATGTGTCATGGATTTGTATTTTTTCATTGAAAAGATAAATGTTGCACGGAGCAATGGCAGGAGCGCCATAGGGAACCTGTACAGGAACAGGAAGTAAGCAAATTGAATTATAATCATACAACATTTGTTTGACAAATAGATTGTTTTCGCGACAAATGGAATCGTAGTAGAAATAACCGTTGTTTTCATCGTATGTGCTAATCTTTACTTTTACCCCTGTAGGCATATCGAAAGAATTTCCAGAAACGGCTATTCCGTAAATCGTCGATGCAAAAGGAATTCTGTATTTTTGATCCACAATCAATGGATTATTAGGGTTTCCATAGACAACTCCAAATTCTTTGTTCACATGATATAATGTATCCAAAGGCACTTCCTCAACAGGAGGAAAATAGGTCTGAAGAATAGGGTATGCAAAGCAAGTGTCCAAAAACGGAATTGTATCCTGCCCTTTTGTCTTGGCAAAAGAAACTATAATCAACAAAAATAATACTTTTTTTTTCATATTTAAATTTTTAGAATTGGTTGTTGCAATTTGGCGCCCACAGGCAAGGATAAGTATATAAATTATAGTTTAATATAGCGTAAGTTATTGTAGGTCGAAATACGGTGGATGGATAAATGTATGACGTTAGGTCTGTTATGCGTTTTGCCAAGATTTGTCTTCCATAAGGACAGCCCAGGTTGGTCTGGTATGGTATAAACTGGAGATAGGCATTGCTCATTCCGACAGACACAAAGTTGTCTTGGTGGTAGATGTCGAGTGAGCAATAAGGATTCCCATTCTGAAAAAAACTTTCGTTGGCCATGTATGACGATGTATTATTGGGTTCCAGAAAATAAAAATGAGGATCATTAACAAAGGAATTGAGAGGTTCTTGCAGCAGAACCAGTTTTCTTGTTGTCAGAGAGTATGCCATTTCCAAAGTCTCTAACTTGTCAACAATTTCAAATTCCTGTGAATTTATATTTTGTGGATTTAGAGTGTCTGTGTTAATTATTCGTATCCGTTTGTAAAACATATTTGTGGGACTCTCATGATGGACATATGAAACGGCTATAAACCCATCCTTGAGTATGGTCGATTTTGTTCGTGCATTGATTTCATTTGACATTAGAGAAAAATAAAAGAAATTTCCGTAATTAGTGGAGCTCGCAAGGTTGAATGGGTCATCCAGCACCTTAACACAGGGTCGTGCATTAGCTCCATTTTGCATGGTCCCGACCAAAAAAAACATTTCCTCCTGAGTAGAACACATCGTCATATCTCTCAAGAGATAGGTTTGGATATATTTGGTGTAATGTAAGAGTGGGGCTGGGATTCATAACATTATTAATCTCCAGAAAAACCTCATGTGAGCCAGATAGGTCATCAAGACCAATGGAGACCACCTTGAAATATCCACCAATCTCATAGGCAGTCAGTCGACGCAAATAATATATTTCAGGCACTTCAATAATTGTTGGGTTGAAAATCCCCCAACAGAAACTGGTTGAGATCGAAATAACCCACAATGCCATTGTACACATCTGGATTCGACGAGGCTTTCCTTTCTCCACAGAAAAAAACATAATCATTTAGTATTCTAAAGTCCAAAACATGACAATCGTTTGGAAGTGGATCGGTGTATTGTGCACTGGCATTAAAACCGATAGAAGAATAAGTCCCGAAGTATCCGCTGAAGTCGGAACAAACAAACGCCGATTTCCCATTGTCAATAAAATGAGAAACCACATATGGATATTTCCAACTGCGAACCAGGTTCTGATGCTTGAATCCCTTTAATAATTCCGCACTATTGTACGACTGTGCTGCCGTGAATAAATGCAGTAGCGTAAAAATCAGTCCCCAAAAAATGTTTTTTTTCATATTTTTTTATAAAAAGCTATTAATTAACAAACTAAGAAAAATAAATACATGTTTCATTTTGCAAAGATAGAAATCTTTTTTCAATTTTGCAAATTAAATTTTCGTCGCCGAGCCAAAATTGGAAATCAGCTGGTTACAAGCATAAAAACGCACTTAAGATGTTGGTTGTGAGCCTTATATGTAAGAAACAAATATATAACTGCCTGATAATTAGTACCAACTCCGTATCAACTCCTACCCAAGTCCGTACCATCTCCTTACCAACTCCTACCACGGTAGGAGATGGTAGGGTGTTGGTAGGGCGATGGCAGGGTCTTGACAGGAGGGTGGGGGCAAGGGGGAGGAGGGCGAGTGGCGGGGGTGGGTGAAAAAAATGTTGGCGGTTCGGATTTTTTTTCTTATCTTTGCAAACTGAACCAATAATAGTTACTCGAATGTAGAATCTTGATTTCCAAGGAGGTGTATTATGATTGAAACGATACAGTACAAGTCAATCCGATGGCTTGACATCACCAATCCGAGTGAGGACGACTACCGTCTGCTGTTAGAAGAGTACAATTTCCACCCCTTGGACATCGAGGACTGCCGAGGTACCACGCAGCGACCTAAGATCGATGAGTACGACGACTATTATTTCCTTATCCTCCATTTCCCTTATTTCGACAAAGGCAACAAGTTTATCCGTATCCGAGAGGTGAAAATCTTCTGGGGCAAGGACTATATCATCACCGTTGGCAAGGCCCACTGGGTGGTGAAGAAGTTTTTCGACGAGATTCAGGAGGACCTGCAGGAGGGCGACGAGGAGACGCAGGAGATGCTGGCCACGAGCGACCAGCTGCTCTACCACATCCTCAACCGCCTGATGCTGGAGACCAACACCTTGGTGCAACGCGTGGGTGCCGAGGTGGACCTCATCAACTACGACATTTTCAACAAGCGAGCCCGCTCCATCATCGAGCAAATTTCGGTGACGCGGCGCAACACCATCCTGCTGAACACCACGTTCAAGCCTCAGCTGCGAGTGCTCCACATGTTTGAGAGCGGTGGCATCAAGGGCTTTGTCGACCCCGAACTCATCGACATGGAGGACTACTGGGGCAATATCCTGGACCAGTACCAGAAGATGTTCGACTCGATTGAGGATTTCGGCGAGTTGATTGAGGGTCTGTCGCAGACGTTCGACTCATTGTTGACCAACCGCACCAACGACATCATGCGTGTGCTGACCTATTTCTCGACCATCATGCTTCCGCTGACGGTGGTGGCCAGTTTGTTTGGCATGAATGTCGATTTTCCCTTCGTCACCAGCACTACGGCGTTCTGGGTCATTGTGGGAGTGATGGTGGTGATGATTGTTGCCCTGGTTATCTTCTTCCGCAAGATGACGGGAAGATAAGTCTTTGGGAGTTTTTTTTTATTTTTTTGCAAAAAAAAAAGCCACCTGTTGATAGGTGGCTTTGGTATTGTTTTTGTAAGAGTTACTTCTTGCGGCCGCCTTTGGAGGCGTTGTAGAAGATTTTGAGAGCACCGGCCTTGCGAAGTTCCTGCTTGATGTCGGTCACCATACCCATGCGGACCTGTTTGTCGGCCTTGATGGCGGTGGTGATGTGGGGGCGGTCGGCCTCAGGGCGCTGTTCGCGTTCCTGCTCGACAAAAGAGATGATGTCGGATACTTCGGAGATTTGGTCGTTGAGCTGGATACGGGGTTCGGTACCGTATTTCTTCTGCTGGTCGGGAGTGGGAACACCGACATTGATGTAGCTCACGAGGCTCTTCTTTTCGAGTTTAGTCACTTCGGAACCTTGGGGAGGGATAATCTTCACGTAGAGGGTGCTCTCGCGCATGGTGGTGATGACCATGAAGAAGAACAGCAGCATGAAGATAATGTCACTCATAGAGCCCATGTTGAGAGCGGGCGTCTCTTTTGCTTTTTTACCAGTAAAACGTGCCATTATTTACCTCCAATTTTAGTAGGCTCGGCCTCGGAGATAGCCATGGGGATGGCGGTCTCGACGGCTTTGCGCTGTGGTTCACTAAGGTCGGCATAGTGTTTGCCGAAGCGGTCGGTAGCCAGTTCGTCGCGCATTTCGTTGATGGCGGCAGTCAGCTCGTTCTGCACTTGCAGGTACATGTCATAGGAAGTACCGCGGTCGTTGCGGAGGGAGATGACGCCTTTGGATACGTCGTAGGTGCCGAGGAGGTCGATGGGTGTCGGCTTCTTCTCAGGCATGTGGGAGAGGTTGCGGGGGTTGCCGAGGAATTCCTTGGCACGGTCCTTCAAGTCCTCAATGCGGCCGTACTCGGTGTTGAAGAGCAACCGGTCGTCCTTGTTGACCATCACGACAAAGATATTGCGCTCGTGAACTTCTGGCGCCTCTGCGTCCTCCGGCAGGGGAGGAGGCAGTTTACGCGCGATACCCATATCCGAGTTGATGTTGGAGACCATCAGGAAGAAGGCCAACAGCAGGAACGAGATATCGGACATCGAGCTTGTGTTCAGTCCAGGAGTTTTTCTAGCCATATCTTATTTCTTTTTTAAAGATTTAGCGACTTCGGCGTAGACGATGCAGCCGGCGGCACCGATCACGAGGATGTAGACCAGGATGCAGGCAGCGCCGATGAGTTTGGATGTACCTTCGGTGACATTGAATTTCTCCATCAGGGCGGGGGTCACGTCGTTGCCTTTGGCGAGCAGGAAGGCTGCCAGGCAGGCCACGATGGCGACACCAAGGATGATGCAGAACTTCTTGGCATAGCCGGGGACGGTTTTGAAGCGGTCGACCAGCTTGACGCACAGGAAGATGACGATGGCAACGATGGAGATGATCACCAAGGCGGCGAGAATCCAGTAGATGGTGTCGAAGAGACCACCTTTCTGGACGTCGGCCAGGGTCTTCACTTCGCTGCCGTTGGACATGGCGAAGAGCACCGCGAGCACGAAGCACAGGATGGCCACGCCGAGACCAACAAAAGTGATGAGTTTATCGGTTTTTTCTTTCATAATGTTTTCTCTTTTAGATTTTTTTGTTTAACGATTAACGTTTCCCGTTCAAAAGAGAAAGCAATTATTTGTGGTATTTCACGAGGATGTCCATGAAGGAGATGCTGCCGTCTTCCATCTGGTCGACGAGGCTCTCGATCTTGGTGAGGATATAGTTGTAGAAAATCTGAAGGATGATGGCGACGATAAGACCGAAGATGGTGGTCAACAGAGCCACTTTCATACCGCCAGCGACGACGGTCGGGCTGATATCACCGGCGACCTCGATGTCATCGAAGGCCTGCACCATTCCGACGACGGTGCCGAGGAATCCGAAGGAAGGAGCCAGGGCGATGAACAAGCCGATCCAGGTGAGGTTGTTCTCGAGGCGGGCCATCTGGACGCCACCGTAGCTGGTGACGGATTTCTCAACATTCTCCAGACCCTGGTCGATACGGTCGAGACCCTGGTAGAAGATGCTGGCCACGGGGCCACGGGTGTTGCGGCAGAGTTCCTTGGCGGCCTCATAGTTGCCGGCTTTCACGTTGTCCTCGATACCACCGAGGAGTTTTTTGACGTTGGTGGTGGCCATGTTCAGATAGAGGATGCGCTCAATCACGAGGGCCATACCGAAAATAAGGCAGAGGAGCACGGGGGTCATCCAGCCTGCACCACCCTGGATGTACTTCTCTTTGAGTACCTGGTGGAACGACTTGGTTGTCTCCTCGGCGGGAGCGGCGGCCTCCTCAGCGGGGGCAACGGCCTCTTCGGCGACCTGGTCGGTGGGCTCGGCAACCTGTTCTGTGGCTTCGGCAGCGGGTTGATCCTGTGCCTTCACGTCATTGAAGTTGGCAAATGTCAACAGTCCGACTATTGACATCAAAGCAATTACTTTTTTCATGATGTTTTTAGTGTGTTGATTATTAATTTATTGATACTATTTGTTGCAAATTGTTTCAATGTGCAAATATACACACATTTTCTTAATCCACAAAATTTTATTTTATTTTTTTCTTCCGTTGAGTGTTTCCATCATTTCGCGTAGTGGCTTTTTCAAGGTTTCGGCGACATTGATGGCATCGAGTTTTTCTTTGGCTTTCCGGAATTCTTCGTCGATTGCTTTTTCGAGGGTGGCCCGGAGGCCGATGGTGTTGTAGAGTTCCAACACGCGGCGCACTTTCTTATCCTCGTCCATGTTGTCTTTGGCAGAGAAGAGTGCTGCGAGCTCTTTCTTTTGTTCGGCGGAGCCGAGTTTCAATGCCGCCAGGGGTAGGTAGCTTTTTTTGTTGTCGCGGATGTCCTGTCCGGTTTTCTTACCAAAGACTGCAGTGTCGCCGTAGCCGTCGAGGAGGTCGTCCTGTATTTGGAATGCCAGTCCTGTGTGGATACCGAAGTCGTAGAGTTTTGTTGTTTCGCTTTGAGGTGCGCCGGCATAGAGGGCGCCGATTTTGAGGGCTCCGGCCAGCAGCACGGCGGTCTTCTGGCGTATCATGTCCATGTAGTCGGCGAGAGATACCTGGTCGAGTGTCATGTTCTCGAAGTTCATGTCTTTTTGCTGTCCTTCGCATACCTCGATGGCGGTCTCGTTGAAGCACTGGAGGATTTCCTGCAGGCGTGGCGAGGGTTGTCTCAAGAAGTATCGCCAGGCGAGGGCGAACATGGTGTCGCCGCTGAGGATGGCCGCGTTGTCGCCCCATTTTGTATAGACAGTGGGTTGGCCGCGGCGCAGAGGCGAGCGGTCCATGAGGTCGTCGTGCAGGAGGGTGAAGTTGTGGAAGGTTTCGATGCCCAGGGCAGCGTCGCGTACCTGCTCTTCGTTGCCGCCGAAGAGGCCGTTGGCCGCCAGAAGAAGGGTGGGGCGGATGCGTTTGCCTCCCAGGCGCAGCGTGTAGTCGATGGGCTCGTAGAGTTCGTGAGGCTCGAAGACGAACTGCTCCTCGGCGAATATCTCTGCCACGCGGTCAAGGTAATATTTTATATTGTTCATATTTTTATTTATATTAATAGGCCACTCCATGTTTGGTGCACCACTGCTGGGCTTGCTTGTTGCCCAGTTTGGCAGCGCGTTTGTAGTTGTTCTGTTCTTGTTTGGGTTTCTTCTGTTTGGCATAGAGCTCGGCAATGCGGCAGTAGGTCTCGGCATCTTTTTTGTTGATATCCACAGCCCTCTGGTAGCATCGGATGGCTTTCCCGAACTCGCCCATTTCGGCGTAGGTGCGTCCCATGAGACGTTGTGGCTCGCTGAGTTTCGGGGCATTGTGTGCAGCGGTGCGGTAGAGGGCCAATGCCTGATTGTAGTCGGCCTGATTGAAGTAGATGTCGCCCAATCGGTTGTATGCGTTGACATAGCTGCTGTCGTAGCGTATGACAGTTTCGAGGCACTCGATGGCGTTGTCTTTTTCGCCTTTGAGGAGGTAGGCCCAGCCGAGACAATAGATGAGCTTGATGGAGTTGCGTTCCACCTTGAGCCCCTTTTTGAGGGTGGAGATGGCCAAGTCGTAATGATTGCGATAGCAATACATGGATCCTAAGTTGAAGTAGGCATCGATGTTCTTGGAATCGGCTTGGATGGCTTTGCGGAAGGTTTGGGTGGCGTCGTTGTCGTTGCCTTTGTAGAATTGGATGATGCCGGTGACATTGAGAGCTCGTGCCGACGAGGGGTCCTCTTTCTCGGCCTTGTGGGACCATGAGAGGGCGTTGGTGTAGTTCTCGTCGACGCAGTATACCAGGCCCAATGTAGCCATGGCAGAGGCGCGGAGGTTGTGTTCGCTGGTGTCGGAGAGTTCGATGGCTTTTTCTGCTGCATGTTTGGCGGCAGGCCAGTCGCGCAGTTCGCCGAGGCATTCGGCCAAGTGGGTCATGGCCAAGGCGCTGCTGTCGGCTTTTGCGAGCCATTCGGAGGCTTCGGCAAAATGTTCCTGACGTTGCAACAGCAGTCCCAAACGCAGGCGCGCCTGGGCATTGGTGTCCACAGCTTCGCGGTAATAGCCGGCGGCAAGGTCGTTGAGCCCCTTGTTGTCGGCATTGATACCTTTATCGAGGCTCCCTTGGGCGAGGGAACCTAACGCAAGCATCAAGGTTGTGGCCAGTATGAGCAGTTTCTTCGGCATTTATCCGAGGTTGGCAATCTGGGCTTTCAAAGCAGCAATCTTGGTTTCGGCATCGCGCTGTTTGTTGCGCTCTTTTTCGATGACGGCCGCAGGGGCGCCGTTGACGAATTTCTCGTTGGAGAGTTTCTTCAACACGATGTTGAGGAAGCCTTCGGCATATTTCAGCTCTTCTTGAAGCTTTTTCAGTTCGGCCTCTTTGTCGACATTCTGGCTCATGGGCACGAAGCATTCGGTGGTGCCAACCATGAAACTCAATGCGCCGGCGGGCTTGTCAGTGATGATGTTGATGGAACTGACGTTGGCCAGTTTTTTGATGACTCCGTCGAAACGGGCAATCTGGAAGCGCGCGTCGGTAGCCATGTAGCTCACCTCCAGAGCCTCTTTGGGCGAAAGGTTGCGGGTGTTGCGGATGTTGCGCACGCCGGCGATGACTTCTTTGGCGGTATCGAATTCATCGAGCATCCGCTGGTCGTAAAAGACGCTTGTCGGCATGTGCTGGTTCATGATGCTGAAGTTGGCGTTGATGAAGGCTGTTTTCTCGTCGTCTTTGTCGACGGTCTGCAAGGCGTGCCATATTTCTTCGGTGACGAAGGGCATGAAGGGGTGCAGCAGAAGCATCAGACGGCTGAAAATGGAGATTGTGGCGTCGTAGGTCTCGCGGTCGATGGGAGTGCCGTAGGCGGGCTTCACCATCTCGAGATACCACGAGCAGAAGTCGTCCCACACCAGTTTGTAGGTGGCCATAAGGGCTTCGCTGAGACGGTACTGGTCGAAGTCTTTCTCGATTTCCTCGATGACCTGTGCCATCCGTTGCTCCATCCATTGGACGGCAACCTCATTGGTTTTCCCGGCATTAGCGCTATTCTCAGAATCTCCGGCAACCTGCCACCCCAGGACGAGGCGCAATGCATTCCACATTTTGTTGCTGAAGTTGCGGCCTTGTTCGCAGATGCTTTCGTCGAAGGGCAGGTCGTTTCCAGCAGGGGCGGTGAGGAGCATGCCCATGCGCACACCGTCGGCGCCGTATTTCTCAATGAGTTCAATGGGGTCGGGACTGTTGCCGAGGCTCTTGCTCATCTTGCGGCCCAGTTTGTCACGCACGATACCGGTGAAGTAGACGTTTTTGAAGGGCACATCCTTGCGGTATTCCTCGCCAGCCATAATCATTCGGGCAACCCAGAAGAAGATGATGTCGGGGGCGGTGATGAGGTCGGCAGTGGGGTAGTAGTAGTTGATTTCGGGGTTGTCGGGATTGCGGATACCGTCGAAAAGCGAGATGGGCCAGAGCCACGAGCTGAACCATGTGTCGAGCACGTCCTCGTCTTGGCGCAGTGCACCGGTGTAGCCATATTTCTCGGCGGCAATCTTCTTGGCTTCTTCTTCGTTCATGGCCACGACGGTCTCCACTCGGCCGTTCACGTCGAGGTACCAGGCCGGGATGCGGTGGCCCCACCATAGCTGGCGGCTGATGCACCAGTCTTTGATGTTCTCGAGCCAGTGGCGGTAGGTATTCTTGAATTTGGCAGGATGGAAGCGGATGGTGTCGTCCTCCACCACTTCGAGTGCTTTCTTGGCGAGTCCGTCCATCTTGAGGAACCACTGGGCAGAGAGCTTGGGCTCGATGACAGCGTCGGTGCGTTCCGAGTGGCCCACCTTGTTGGTGTAGTCCTCTGTCTTCTCGACGAGGCCGGCATCCTCGAGGTCTTTCATGATGGCCTTGCGGCAAGCGAAGCGGTCCATGCCGGCATATTTGCCGCCATGTTCGTTGAGGGTACCGTTGTCGTTGAAGATGTCGATACTCTCGAGGCCGTATTTCATGCCGAGGTTGTAGTCGTTGATGTCGTGCGCGGGGGTGATTTTCAAGGCTCCGGTACCGAACTCGCGATCGACGTATTCGTCCATGATGATGGGCACCACGCGACCCACGCCGGGCACGATGACGCGTTTGCCTTTGAGCCACTGGTAGCGCTCGTCTTCGGGATGCACACACACGGCGGTGTCGCCCATGATGGTCTCGGGACGGGTGGTGGCGACAACGATGTACTTGTCCTCGCCTTCAACGTAGTATTTCAGGTAGAACAGTTTGCCGTGCGATTCTTTGTAGATGACCTCCTCGTCGCTGACAGCGGTAAGGGCTTGGGGGTCCCAGTTCACCATGCGCACACCACGGTAGATGAGACCTTTGTTATAGAGGTCGACAAAGACTTGGATGACGCTCTCATAGCGGATGTCGTCCATGGTGAACGAGGTGCGGTCCCAGTCGCAGCTGGCGCCCAGTTTGCGGAGCTGCTTGAGGATGATGCCGCCGTATTTTTCTTTCCACTCCCACGCATATTTCAGGTATTCGTCGCGTGTGAGGTCGCGTTTGTTGATGCCACGCTCGGCAAGCATCTTCACCACCTTGGCCTCGGTGGAAATGGAAGCGTGGTCTGTGCCGGGCACCCAACAGGCATTTTTGCCCTGCATGCGGGCACGGCGTACCAGCACGTCCTGGATGGTGTTGTTGAGCATGTGGCCCATGTGCAGCACGCCGGTCACGTTGGGCGGCGGGATGACAATGGTGTAGGGCACCCGATGGTCGGGCTCCGAGTGAAAGAGTTTTTTGTCAAGCCAGAACTGATACCATTTCTCCTCAATGGCACGGGGATCGTACTTCGATGCTAATTCCATAGGTTATTCTATATTATTGTATTGTTTCTTCTTTATAAAAATACCATATCCCACAATCAATCATGCACTTGTGGGGTGCGTGACGGTTGCTGCAAACTTTGCAAATATACATAAAAAAATCGAATTGCATGCAAAAAGGTGCATGCAATTCGAAAAAAATCGTGCCAATGCTTTTGCTGCTATCTGTTAGTTGTATTTCTTGGCACGCTCCTCAATCTGTTTCGACATTTCGTCCGAGTTGAAGGGGATGGAGAAGCCCACGCCGAAGTTTAGACCGTTGATTTCTTTGAACTTGGGCACAATCTCATAGCCTACGGAGAAGTGTACCATCCACATGTTGACAACCAGTGTGGGAGCCATGGTGAAGTAGGTGTGGCCCTCTTTGTCTTTCAGGTTGCCGACGTTGTCGTAGACAAGTTCGTCGGCCTTGTTGAATCCGAGCACGAACATGGGACGGAACGAGATAGCTCCCCATCCGGTGAGTTTTTTGTCGAAGTTGTAGCCAATCCAGCCGAAGCGCATCGACCATGTCGGTTCGCGTTTCACGCTTTCAGTGGCGTTCTCGGAAATGGTGAACTTGTTGCCATCGCCGAAGCCCACCGACATGAACGAGCCGCCTGCCAGCGAAAAGCCGTAAGGATAACCGGCCTGGTAGCTGTAGCCCACCAACTTCATCCAGCGGTGGTCAATGTTGAAAATACCTTTGTTCTGGGCAAAAACACTGCCCATCAGTGAAATCATTGCTACTAAAAGAATACTTTTTTTCATGTTGATTGGTTTTTATTTGTTAATCTATCTGTTTAATTTTTTAATTATAATCTTGAGAACGGGTGTTTCCTCCACCACATGATGAGCAGGAATCCGATGAGCATGCCGGCCAGATGGGCGAAGTGGGCCACGCCGTCGTAGGAGTAGAACACTCCTTGTATCAGTTCGATGACTATCATGCCGGCGATAAACCATTTGGTCTTGATGGGCATCAGGAAATAGAGGTAGATATACTCGTTGGGAAATGTCATGCCGAAAGCCAATAGCAGTCCGTAGACCGCTGCCGAGGCGCCCACGGTGACGTGCATGCCGGGAATCATCGAATAGATTAGTCCTGCTCCGAGGCCGCAGGCAAGGTAGTATACAAGAAACCGCCGTGTACCCCAAAAGTTCTCCATGGCGGCTCCGAACATCCATAGGTTGAACATGTTGAAGAAAATGTGGCTGAAGTTGGCGTGCATGAACATATAAGTCAGAGGCTGCCACAATTTGAACTGCCCTGTGCTGTTGCTGAACAGTGCCAGGTAGTTTGCCAGATAGAGTCCCTGCCGTTGCATCACATAGTCGGCAGCGAACACCAATGCGTTGATGATTAGCAGGTGCTTGACAGCTGTGGGAAGCAGGCTGAATCCTTGGGGTTGGTATTGTGTCATTTCAGTAGTTCTTCAGGTTTGACAATAGTGATTATTTTCTTTCCGCCGGGAGCGGTGTCGGCCTGCGGGCAGGCGAAGAGGTCGGCCACCATCTGCTGCATCTCCTCTTGGGTCAACACTTTGCCGGGCTTCACGGCCATCTGGCGCGCCAGCGAGGCGCATAGGCTCTTGCTACGGTCGTTGAATTTCTGCAGTGTCGAGCTCTTGTAGTCGATGAGCATGCGGTCGAAACACTCTTGCAACTCGCTTTCCTTGATGTCGGGCGGCGTGGCGGTGACTACGAAGGTGCATTGACTCATGGCGTCGATGGCGAAACCGTAGTCGCGCAAGTCGGGCAGCAGCTCGCCGAAAAGCTCGGCGTCGGCTGCCGAGAATTGGCAGTTGACGGGGAAGAGCAGCGTCTGCGATTGCGTTATCGTGTTATTGCGTGCTTGCGTGAGTTGGTCGAACAATATCCGTTCGTGGGCCCGCTGTTGGTCGATGACCGCCAGCCCCGACGACAGCGGCGTCACGATATAGCGGTGCTGCACCTGGAGACAGGATACCGGCTTCACCCCCGATCCCTCTTCCATGGGAGAGGGGAGTGGAGGCTGCTCCTGGATATCATGGAAATCGACGGTGGCCTGTGGGTTCACCCAATGCTTTCTGTTACCCTCGCTTTTGGAAGAGGGGTTGGGGGTGAAGCTGAACGGGTTGTAGTTCGGGTTGTAGCTTATCTTCGGCGCCGTGGGCACATAGCCTTTGGGGGCTGGCGGTATGTTGAACTCCGGCGGCGTGTTGAACTCCAGCTCCGTGGCCAGCGTGAATTGGCCCAGCGCTTTCTTCACCGCCGACCGCAGGATGGCAAACATGGCGTGTTCGTCGACAAACTTCACCTCGGTCTTCGTGGGGTGGATGTTAATGTCGATACGGGCCGGGTCCACCTGCAGGCCGATGAAATAGGAAGGGTAGGAGTGGTCGGGAAGCATGCCCTCGTAGGCCCGTTCCACCGCCGCGCTCAGCGCCGGATGCTTGATGAACCGGCCGTTGACGAAGAGGTATTGCTCGCCGCGGGTCTTGCGCGCATATTCGGGTTTGCCTACAAATCCTTTGATTCTCAGCATGTCGGTCTCCTCTTCCACATTGAAGAAACGCTCCTTGTAGGGGTTGCCGTAAAGCTGGCTGATGCGCTGCAGCATGCTCCCGGACTTCAGGTCGTAGAGCACCTTGCCGTTGCTCGTCAGCGAGAATCCCAAGTCGTAGTGTATCAGGGTCACCCTGCGGAACACCTCCTCGATATGCGAGAGTTCCACGCTGTCTTTCTTCAGGAAGTTGCGGCGTGCCGGCACGTTGAAGAAGAGGTTCTTCATGGCTATCGAGGTGCCTGGGGCGCAGGCCGTAGGCTGCTGGCTGACAATCTGCGAGGCTTCGATAATAACTTGTGTGCCCAGCTCGCTGTCGTGCAGTCTTGTACGCAACTCCACCTGCGAGATGGCCGCTATCGAAGCCAGCGCCTCGCCGCGGAAACCCATGGTGTGTATGGCGAAGAGGTCGTTCGACTGGTGTATCTTGCTCGTGGCATGGCGCTCGAAGCAGAGGCGGGCGTCGCTGTCGCTCATGCCGCAGCCGTTGTCTATCACCTGTATCAGCGTCCGCCCGGCGTCCTTCACCACAAGGTCTATCTGCGTGGCGCCGGCGTCCATGGCATTCTCCAGCAGCTCTTTGACGGCGCTGGCGGGACGGTCCACCACCTCGCCGGCCGCTATCTGGTTGGCCACACTGTCAGGCAATATGTTGATGAGGTCCATTCTTTCTATTTTCTCTTTTTCTCGTATTCCTTCAAGAACCCCAGCAGGCTCTTGATGGGGATGACCTTGTTCATGATGATGTCGCGCTTCTCGTTGAGGATGATCATCGTCGGAGCACCGTGCACGTTGTAGGCCTCCTGGTAGTCGATGTTGACGTTGGGGCCGCCGACATTGACCCAGCGGAAATCATGCTCGCGCACATATTTCTTCCATTTCGCCACGTCGCTCTCGTAGCCCACGGCATAGACCTCGAAAGGCCGGTAGGGAGCCGTCAGCAGCGAGTCGTAGAGCGTCTTCAACTCGGCGCTCTGCTCTTGGCAGTGGTGGCAGTCGGGATCCCAGAACCACAGGATGACATACTTCGTCGGGAAGCGGTGGCTCGAAATCCAGTCGTCGGGATTGTCGCTCTGGTTGGTGTCGGCCATCCACAACTCCTGTCCGTGGGCACCAATGAGGCTTTGGCGTATACGCTTGTAATTGAATTCCATGGTGTAGAGAGTGCTCTCCTTGGCCCAGGGGCAACGTCCTTTGAGATAATATTCACTCGCCAGGTGGCACCACACGGCGTCCCACCCGATGTTGCGCGTCGAGCGGAAATAGCGCGGTTCGATGTGGTCGAACACATAGTGCAGCATCGCCGTGTCATTGCCGATGCGGGCAGCCAAACGGTCGATCTCCTTGATGATGGTGTCGCTGTCGGCGTGATACAACTGTCCGTAGAAGAAATAGTTGAGCTTGTTGTAGAGGTTGGGCGTATAGCGCATCTCCGCCATCGGCAGCGGGGTCTTCACGCTGAACAGGCGGTCCCAATAGTGGGTGCGGAACCAATAAGGCTTGTCGGTCACGGTGTCGGGCACATCGGTGTCGTCGAAATAGTTCAACAGGTCGAAAAACACCTGGCTCTTCTTCGGATGGCGCACCTCGTCGTCGTAGGCTTTCATCTCGTCGAGCAGCGCCTGCTCTTCCTTCTCGGCCCGCTCCTTGGTGGCGGCGTTCTTCTTGCGTTTCTCGATGTCGGCCCGACGCTGCTTGGCGTCGTTCCACCGTGCTATATAGCTGAACATGCGGCTGTTGGCCTCGCTGCCCTTCACCTTCACCGTCGAGGGCGTCATCTTGGCGTCGGCCGTGATGGTGAACTGCCGGCTGTCGTCGATGGCAAAGTCGCCGATAGCCTTCTCCTTGTCCTGGTGCACCAGCGCGTAGATGTTGCGGCTCCAAGCCTTTTTCCCCTTGAACACATAGCTGCCGTCCTTCCCGGCACGCGCCGAGTCGACCACCTGCAGCTGGTCGCGGAAATGGCGTGCTATATACAGCACGCTGTCGGTAGCACCCTCCAGTCTGAACTCTATCTTGTATTGCTGTGCCCCGGCGTCCAGGCAGGCCGCCAGCAGCATCGCCATCGTCAGTGTCTTTTTCATTTCGTTTTCGGTTGTGTTCGGAGAATCTTCCTCCGCCTCTTTTTATTTTAAAATACCTATAACGAAGTCTTTCAGCAATTATTGTGCCAAGCCACCAAAAATATTCCTTTTTCTTCTCCGAAAAATTGTTGATAACTTTTTCTTCTAAAAGTGTTAAAAACCCATAATCATCTGTATCATAATCAATAAAGCCATGCCAACGCCCTAATCGCCACTTAACAGCCTCATTCATAGTACCATCTACCTACCAACTACCTATCAACTCCCTATCAACACCCTACCAACTCCTACCATGGTGGGAGTTGATAGGTCTTTCGTAGGGTGTTGGCAGGTGTTGATAACTTGTCTCTCGGCAAGCCGTCCTAAAGCTCGAGGGTGGCGGTGAAAAAGAGGGCGAAATTATTCTTCGGGTCGGTGAAATGGTAGTCGGCCGACGCGGGGGTGAGACGGTAGACCACGCCGATGCCCCAGTCGACCATCCCCCACACCAGCAGTCCGTCGATGCCGGCGCCCACCTCGCCGAAGCCTTTCTCGGGGGCGAGGTAGAAGTCGTCGAACGATGTTCCCCAGGCTCCGTTGCAGAGAAGGAACGGGCTGGGCGAGGTGCCGAGGGCGATGATATTGTTGTAGTATTCGAAGAGGGGGTTGCGAGTGGTAAGCTTCATGTTGACCATGGCGAAAAGGCTGGCGGTGAATTCGTTGGGACGCGCCGTGAGAAGTGTGTGGTTGAGTCCCAGGGGGCAGCCCCAGCTGCCACCGAGGTCGTACATGCGGCTGTAGGGCACCCGGCTTCCGCCTACCCAGCCTCCTTGGCCAAAGATTTGAAATTTAAGAAAATAATAACTGATTGTTCGGTCGTATTCCAGCTGGGTCCGCACGAAAAACTCCCCGTCTTTGTCGTTGTCCGTGTTGTAGGCGCCGAGGGTCACCCTGCCGCTCAATCCCAGGACATGAAACAAGGTGAGGTTAAGTTCGGCGAAGTTGTAGGCAGCCAGGTCTTTGAGTTCGGAATAGGTGGGGTAGAAGATCTCTCCATAGTCGTCGTGGAGCAGTCGTTCGCGAGAGAGGCGCAGCTCGATGCTCTCGAAGAGGTTCTTGGTGGGACGGTTGGAAAAACCAAGTGTGAAACGGTAGGTGTCGCTGAAGAGGCGCGACATGAAGCTTGCGGGCGAACGGAGGATGGATAGGTTGGGGGTGAAAAGGGTGCGCGAGGCATCGGCTGTGAGGTCGTGGAAAAACTCTATGTAGGTGTGAGACTGCCTGCGGGAGGCTCCCTGAAGGTCGGCAAAAACGCCCCATTTGAAGTGTTGGTCGGCATAGCCGTAGGCACCGTAGGCACTCAGCGACAATGTCTTGAAGGTGGGCTTTGAGGCCGTGTCAAAGTTGATGTCGTATTGCAGGCCGAGGCCCCAGCGCGACTTCTCGTATTGGTTGTAGTCGTAGATACGGTCCGGGTCGAGCCAAAGCTCGTTTTTCGACCCGGAGGGCAGCAGCGGTATCATCTGTGCCATCGCGCTCATTGGCAGCGCGATAAGCGTCAATGCAATCAAAATGCTCTTCCTCATAACGGATGCAAATTTACACTTTTTTTTCTAAATTTAAATAAATTGCGTATATTTGCAAAATATTATTTGTTCATTAATATTAAATAACATACACAAATGCAGAGAGATAACGAGATTTTTGGCCTCATTCAGAAAGAGCGTGAGCGCCAGACCAAAGGCATCGAGCTGATTGCCTCCGAGAACTTCGTCAGCGACCAGGTGATGGAAGCCATGGGCTCCGTCATGACCAACAAATATGCCGAAGGCTACCCCGGCAAGCGCTACTACGGCGGTTGCCAGATTGTGGACCAGAGCGAGACCATCGCCATCGAGCGCGCCAAGAAGCTCTACGGTGCCTGCTGGGCCAACGTGCAGCCCCACAGTGGCGCACAGGCCAACATGGCCGTGTTCCTGGCCTGCCTCAACAGCGGCGACACCTTCATGGGCATGGACCTCAACCACGGCGGCCACCTCTCGCACGGCAGCCCCGTCAACTTCAGCGGCATCAACTACCATGTGGTTGGCTACCAGGTGAAGGAAGAGACCGGAATGGTCGACTATGAGGACATGGAGAAGAAGGCCCTCGAGCACCACCCGAAGCTCATCATCGGCGGTGGCTCGGCCTACAGCCGTGACTGGGATTGGGCCCGCATGCGCGAGATCGCCGACAAGATCGGTGCCATCCTCATGGGCGACATCAGCCACCCCTCCGGCCTCATCGCCAAGGGCTACCTGAACAATGCCGTGAAGTATTGCCACATCGTCACCACCACCACCCACAAGACCCTCCGCGGACCTCGCGGCGGTATGATCCTCATGGGTCAGGACTTCGACAATCCTTGGGGC
>CACXXO010000026.1 GCA_902771735.1 uncultured Bacteroidota bacterium | reverse complement strand
GATACCGTGTACAATAACGCAAATGCAAAGATACGTTTTTTTCTCCACATGGCCAAGTTTATTTTTGCAACTGACAATCATCACGATATAAACGGCTGTCAATTAGAGGAAAGGGGGGCGTTCAAGCACCCCCTTCCGCATCCTTCCGCGCATCTTCCTCCGAAGGCGCGCCGCTCTCCTCAAAGCGGTTCCATCCTGGAGCGGCCTCTTTCAGTACCGAATCGGGGATGGAAATGTCAAAATAGAAATCCGCGCTGCCGCTGTTTTTCAACACGTTCCCCACGACCCTGGCACGTGTGTTCACGAAGTTCACGTAAATATCGAGGAGCGTCACCATCTGCCGTGTGTCCAGATACTGGGCAAAGAGTTCCATCCCTTTGGGGATTAAACGGACGCGCATCTTTCTGCCGTTGTCCAGCAGCAGGATGTCATTCTCATAAATCTCCCTTCCGTTTTTGTCATAGTAGCCTGTGGCAAAGCCCACGGAACGCGGCTCCACTTCTGTCATCCGCGTCTTGTTTCCGCAGCCGGTCTGCATCTGCACAATCCAGCTCCTCTCCTCCGAGTCCACCAGTGAGCCGTACACCCACTCATTGCCGTTGAGAACACGGCCTCTGAATCTGTAATAACTTCGATACATTTTTCTGTCTTTTTTTATTGTTAATCATTTCATTAAAAGAGTTTCAGTTGTTCATTCACCGGCGGCTCCGTATCCACGAAAAGCCGCTTGAAGATGTGGTAGAGGACGTTCACGACGATGCTGTTGCCAGCCATTTTTGCGAGCTGCGTCTTGGGTATTCCCACAGAGAGCAGTTTGTCTATCTTGCTGTCATCCACGTCCATCAGCCTAAACAGTTCCCTCGGCGTGAGCCTGCGGATGCGGACGCACTTGATGCGTCTGTTCCCAAGGCTGTCCTCCACGATGTACTCCAGCACTCCCATCTGTCGGTGGCCACCCACTGGCTCGGTGATATGGCTGGCACAGTCATGGCCGGTGGTGATGGTGGAGGCATTGCCCTCACTGTCGCCGTTCAGCAGGATCTGCTCTTTGACGTAGTTCTGCATATTGCTTCCCTTCTCGGATGTCACGCAGTTGGCCACATCCACGGGATGGCGGTCTGTCACGTTGCCGTGTTCGTCGCGACTCCAGCCGAGGACGCTGCGCTCCACGACCATATTGGTCTCGGTATAGGCCGATGCCTTCACCGAGGGAGCCTCCATGTCGAACTCGCCGCCTTGGTAGTAGCCGTGGGGGAGAGCCATGATACTGCGCTCCATCAAGAGGTTATCCTTGGCGATGTTGCTGGTCAGCGTGTTGCACAAGCCGTCCTCGCGTGGCCGCAGTTCCTTCCGACCCCATTTCAGACCGTGGTCGCCACCATGACGATGGCGTTCCTCCCTCATCTCCTCCGTCCGCACCTGCGACAGCATGGCTGGCTCGGCGATGAAGTTGTCCGTCTTCCTCGACCCCGTGGTGGCGAGGACGGCACTCGACGTGTCGCACTCGTCTGGGTCTTTGGGCATGAAGCCGAAGCCGTTGCCGCGACCGCTCTCCTTCTCGGTGCTGGCCAGAAGGTTGCGGATGCGCTCTTCGGAGAGGTAATAACTCTCATCGACCTCCTTCTCCAGCAGGTCTTTCAGACGGCGTTCCAGTTTCACTTTCTTTGGGAAGTAGTACGGCTCACCCTCGCCGTAGACGCTCACCATGAACACTCGGTTGCGGTTCTGCGGCACACCGTAGTGCTTGGCGTTGAGACATCTCCAGTAGTTGCGGTAGCCGAACAGTTGCAGTACCTTTCCCCACGCCTGGAAGGTGTCGAAAAACTTGTCGCTGACCAGAGCGGGGACGTTCTCAAAGAGGAGGTACTTGGGTTTCAGCACGCCGATGGCGCGCTCGCACTCCCACAGCAGGCCGCTGCGTGTGCCGCTGCCCTTGGCTCCGCCTTGCTGCTTGCCAGCCTGCGAGAAGTCCTGACAGGGTGAACTATAAGTCAGCAAGTCAATCTTTTGCTTAATGTTCGACCAGATGACTCCGCTCACGTCGCCGAGGTTTCTGTCCGCCCATTGGGGAAAAAGGGTGTCGTGTGCTTTGATGGCGTGGCGGTCCACCTCGCACCAGCCGACAAGCTCGTATGGTATGCCCAGCCGCTCCAGGGCCAGACATTGGCTGTCGTAGCCGGAGAAGAGGGTTATAACATTCAGTTTCTTCATCTTGTAGTCTTTCAAATCGGTTCATGGTTGGTAAATCATGGGGTTGTCGTGGTGTTGTTCTTCCGCCTTCCGTAGTAGAGGCAGCAGTAGCCTGCAGGGTGTACGCGCTTGGTGAGGGCGCAGAAGGAGGTAAGAAATCCGTTGTACCGCCCATAGCGGCAGTTGGTGCATCGGTGGGGTGTCATGCCGCGCCTCCTCTCTGCATCCGCATCTGGTATTCCGTCATGCCGGTGTACGAGTCCTTCGGCTCTTCAAACATCGTGCTGCGCCGGTGAAGGGCGGCAGAGGGGAAAACCTTGCCGATGACCCTTATGCAGATGCCCTCGCTCTTATGGGTGGCTTCCATGATGTCCTCCAGATACCATCCCTGGATATACATCCGCAGAATCCGGCTCGCCACTCCGCGCTCCAAGTCAAAAGGCTCCTGCTTCCTCACGTCCAGCAGTCCTCTCGCGTAGAGGACGTTGTAAACCATGTTGTACGGCACTCGGAGACGCTTGGCAATGTCACCGATGGTCATCTCCTTGTAGTTGCGGAGGATGAAATTCCGCTTGTATGATGTCAATGGTTTTTGCTTGCTCATTCTGTGTCATGCTTTTGAATATTGGTGAAAATGTGTTGTTTGTGCGCTTTCCGTCAGACGCGGTAACTCGGCTGCTCGCCGTCGTAGCGGATGGTGTTGCACATCTCGCGCAGTCGGTCGAAGATGCGGTCGCCGTAGGTCTTCTGCAACTCGTCCACCTCCATGCCCTGACTGTCGGCCACCACGGAGAGGTTGGTTGTGATGACGGTGAAGAGGCGGCTGCTGTAACGTGCCGCTATCAGTTCCGCCAAAGGTGAGAACTCATTGCCGTAGCTCTTGACGATGATAGCCTCCGTGCCGAGGTCGTCGATGCCGAGCAACTTGCACCGCTTCAAGCCGTTGAACTCCGCAGGGCTGTTCTTGCCCAGTGCGGCAATCTCGCGTGCGTCAGCCACGGTCATCACCTCGTTGGTAAGGAGATAGAGCATCCTCTTTACGGCGAGCATCATGGTGGTCTTACCCACTCCGATGTATCCGCGCAGCATCAGCCCTGGCTTGGGCAGAGTGACGAGCCACCGCCCCACGGAGCGCAGCACGGCATGGGTATAGCTGTCATCCTTCATCGTGCATCCTCTCCGCTGAACCTCTCCGACATAGGCCACCCGAAGGTACTGCTCGGCGACCTCCGCCGTCATGTCCAGACGGACGGGCGGTTCGGCCTTGCAGCTCATACTGACCTGACCTGCGAACCATTCCAGTGAGCGTTCCGAGGCTTGCTTCTCGTTCTGCGACACCATCTTCCAGTATTTCTCGCGGTAGGCTTTGGCCTCCTCCTCGCTCTTCTTGCGCTGACGCTCCCGCTCTTCTTGATCCTGACGATACCATTCGTCGAACTTCCGCTTCGCCTCCAGTTCCTCTTCGGTCATCTCCTCCGGCTTCTTGGTGGCGATGGCGTGTTCCATCTCTCGGCTAAATGTCGGTCTGCATACCCTTGTTGGCGGGCTTGGTGACAGTTCCGAGGCCGAGTTTTGATTCGGTTGTGTTTGCTGTGTTTCCATCTTTTGTTGGCATTTCTTTGTTGTCGAAGTTGCCGGACATAACCTTGTCGAAATTGTTGGGCTTGATGAGCCAGTCGAAATTGAACCACGACTGTCCGTCAAGGTATTCCGAGGCGCACACAATATCGATGGCCTGCATGAATGCCCTTTTGCCGTACATGCGTATTCTCGCCCTGACCATTTTGCGGCGGTTGTTCTCGATGAAGAGAATCCTTCCGAAACGCCCTTTCGTCTTCCTGTTCCAGTATTCCGCCAACTTCCCGTAATCTATTTGAAGTTTTATGTCCTCCTCATTCTCCGGCGAAGGAGGAGCGTCGGGCATCAAGCCCGACATATCTTCTCCACCGTCAGGGGGAGAAGATTCAAAACCTTCTTTATTATTCTTATATTCTTGTTTGTTGTTGTTGGTTTGTTGCTCGTTTGTTGTTGGTTTGTTGCCCGTTTGTTGATTTGCTTGTTGGTTTGCTTGTTGCTGCGGTACTCCAATCCCTTGGTATCTCTCATAATTACAGACGGTTATCATGGTAAATTTGTTTGTTGTTTTGCATGTTATTTCGCCTGTTGATTTGAGGTGTTCCATGGCAGTCCGTACCTGCTGGGTCGTCAGTTTCGTGTCCTGCTCGATACGCTGGGAACTGGTGACAAAAGAGCCCCGCTTGACCTCATATCCCCTCCACCGCTGGTCAGCGGCGTTTGCCATCAAGAGGAAGTAAGAGAACAGCCGGTAGCAGATGATGTCTTCCCACCACTCCCATTTGAGGATTTTTCTGTGGAACTTTATCCATCCCTCTTCGTTGGCAGCCATACTACACCTCCTTTCCAGGACGGCGCAGCGAAATCCATTTGCCAAGGTCGGTGATGGTGACGACCATTCCCTCTCCGAGCCTCATTACAATGATGTCTCTCGTGATTACCAGTTTCAGCAATGCGTCGTCCAAGTCCGCGAGTTTCATATTGGCCTCCTTCGCCAACTGCTCCACGCTGGTAACGAAAGAGCCTTCCTTGACGACAACACCGCCGATGGTCTGGTCTTCGCGGTTGGCGAGGAAGGCACACGTCAGGTAGAGGCTGAAAGCGTTCTTGTCTTTCCACCACATCCATTTGGTTATTCCTTTGCGGACCCATATACATCCGTTGTTCTGCTTATCCATTGTTCTGTTCCTTTCTTGATTGAGGTTGATTGATTATTTGACGGGGTCGGGTATCTCCACTCCGAGATATTCTCTCCCATAGTCGCGTAGTTTCTCGCAGTAGGTCGAGAAGGTCACGGTGTCCATCTCGCGGGTGGAGCCTGGTATCTCTATGATTTCACCCGTGTGGCGGTTCACCACCTTGTCGGAGGCCATCTGCTGTTTGAAGAACTCATGCACCTGCTCGTCCTCGGTGAACTCCCATCCCTGGGCGTTGAGGGCCTGACGGAGAAGCGGATAGACGCAGCCCCACAGCCAGCGGTTCTGGTCGAGGGTGCGCTGCTTCCGAATGAGCCTCACGTCAATCTTGTACACGCCGTCCTTGGCATAGGACAGCCAGTTGATGAGCGGACGGAGGTCGAAGGTGCCGTTCTGCTTCTGCAGGAGGTATGTTTCCATAGGTCACGGAGTTGAGGGTTTGGGGTCAACTCTCATTTCGGGCGGCATGTAAACATCTGCGGGGATGTCCTCGACAAGCACGTACTTCCGCTTCGGCACGTAGCCGTTGCGTTGCAGCACGCGCAGCACCGTGAACTCCGAGATGCCGAGCTTGTTGGCTATGGCCTCGTAGGTGGGCATGGCTATGCCGCAGTTTCTCTTTCTGGGTTTGTTGAACTCCTCCAATGTCATGCCCTTCTCCTCAAGCATCGAAAAGAAGGTTTTGACGATTTTCTTGTCTCTTTTCTCCTTGCCATCCTGGGCGGATGACTTCTGTGTATTCTTCCTTGTCTTCATCTTGTTCTTTGTTAGCTGGTTGGTCTTCGGTTAATGGTTTGTTGTAGTCTTCGCACACCCGCGCCTTGTCCATGAACACCTTGTATGGGTAGCCGTGTTTTCTTTTGCACGTTCCCATGAAGAACTCGCCGGTGGCGATGGCGAAACTAATCCCCTCGGTGTCGCGCACGGCATTGCAGCAGCCGGAGCAGCGCACCTTGCGCGGAGGGGATGGCGGTGTATTTTTCTCTTTGCTCATCTTTCGGACTGGGAATAAGAAGGGGCGTTGCCCTTTGGTGTCGGACAACGCCCTTCTCGCTGTGCTTGCTATGTGTGTGAAGATGTGCTATTTGATAAGTAGTGTGCGTGACCCCGCGCTGGTTCTCATGCAGGCGGAGTACACCTCTGGGTAGTCGGCGGCGAGTTTCTTGGAGTCGAGTGAGGTGCGGCCTTTGGTGGCCTTGAACGTGGCGAGGACATGGCCGTCAATGTCCACAAGAGCCTCTTCGTCGGAGAAGTAGACCTTGACTTTATCGACCAGTTCGTCAAGTTCTGTTTCAAGCTCGCTCTTCGCAGCCTTCATCTCTTTGATTTCGGAGATGGTGTCTATGATTTCTTTGGTGGCGGTGACGGTCTTGCCCTCTGTCTGTCGGGGGTAGAGGCTCACCACGTCACGCGCGGCCACGGGTTCAGGCTCCTCGCCGCCCTTGACACATTTGTCCCAGAAGTCATGGCACACGATGATGGCAGCGTTGAAAATCTCTTCGTCGTACTCGATTTTCTTGTAGCCGAACTCAAAGGTTTTCTTGCAGAGCCAAGCGATATGCGCGTGGCGGCAACCGCTGATGCCCATCTGCACCTGCACTTGGAATATCCAACTCAAAGGGAGGTCGTCAGGATCTATCTTGCGGTTGGTGGTCTTGCATTCGAGGATGCCTTTGTTCTTCTCGGCGAACTTACCGTGCTTCGGCCCTTCATCGTCAATCCAGTACGTGCGGTCTGGGCTGGCGTGCATATAGGGGATGTCAACACGGCGGAGAAGATATTCGGCACTCGATGCCTCGATTATCTTGTAGCCGCTTTTGAGCGCGAACTTCTTCGCGACATAATCCTCTAACAGATGGCCGTCCTGCATGGCCTCGGTCTCTTCGTAGTTGAAGATGCCGTTAAGCTCGTCGCGCATCGTGTGAGCCAACTCCAGCGGAGTGCGGAAGTGGGTCTCGCCGAAAAGTACGCCGATGGATGAAGCACCAATGGAGTTGGCGCGCTCGGCGCGCCACTCCTCGTTGGTGTCACAGTCGTACCGCGTAATGCCGTTTACTGTGCGTACTTTCATCACTCACCCCCTTCCTGGCTCTTCACGAAAGCCTCAATCTCTTCATCGGACATCTTGTCGAAGTCCACCGTCTGCTGGCCTGCGGGGGCTTGGGGAGTCTCGGCGGCTGGCTGCTGTCCGGCCTGCTGCTGTCCGGCGGCGGCTTCGGCCTCTTTCTTGGCGGCGGCTTTCGCCATAATCTCACGCGCACGCTGCGCCGCGCTCTTGCGCTCTGGGGCAGGGGCGGCACCGGCAGGAGCCGACGTGGTGGAGCTGACCTCGGTATAAGGCACGTCAATCACCTCGTTGGCATCGGCATCGCCGAGGTCGATACCAGTCAAGAACTCAAAGAAAGCCTTCTTGCACTTTCTTTCGGCCTTGCCTCTGAGCTGGTCGGTGGTGGAGGTCTCGCCGTTGGACTTGACCATTGCCACATAGCGGAACCAGCCCTTCATATCCTCGCGGCTGGTCTTGTAACCGACACGGCAGGGGATGGCCACATAGGTCGGGTCGGCACTCACGGCCTTGGTCTCTGGGTCGAACTCAAAGGTGTAGACGAGTTGCATCGGGGAGGCTTTGAGTTTGGCCAGCAGCGCGGTGTAACCCTCTTTGGTCGGGTACATCGTACTGGAGATGATGTTGAACTGGTTGCCCGTGGGGAGCAGTCCGTTGGCGGCTGCGTCGATGATGCAGGTGCGCACGACATCGCGGGTGTAGGGCTTTGGAGCCACGCCGGTGCGCTTGTCGGGACGGGACGGGTCGCGGTCGGTGCGCCGCACACGTTGTTCACGATGTCAAGACGCTGTGCGTCCTTCATGGCCACGGAGAAGTTCTCGCGGGCGTTGTCGAGGACTGCGAGTCCTCTCTCTTGGGTGTTTTTTGCGTTTTCGCTCATAATAATAAAGTATTAAGTTGTTAAACCGTTTTCTGTTCTTCATCTGTCGCTTCGGCGGGCTGTTGGGGAATGACCAGCAGCACCTGGCTTCGCCCGATACGGACAAAACACTCTGGATGGTCTTTCATACGCCGCCACAAAGTGGCTCGGCTACAATCAAGATAATCGGCGATGTCCTGGAGCTTGCCACGTGCGACGACTTGGCGAGTCTGGAGTTCAGGCATACATCACCCCCTTTCTGTAAATTTCACCTACATGGTTGGTGGAGAGGCCGTATATCTTGCCGACAAATTCATAGACATACATGTTGTCGGAGCCTTTTTCTATCTCGCGCTTGCACCGGCTGGCTATCTCGGCATTTCGCCGCGAGATTTCGCGCTGCCGAGGAGTCTTCAACAGGATGCGGTACAACTTGTCAGCCGTTTTCGCCGTGCCGCTGCGGTCCTTTTGTTTTTCACACATAATGTTGCTTATTAAGTTTATATTCTTTTTTATTTGACCTTGGAGAGGCGCAGGGGAGCTATCCCCGACACCCCTTTGTTGTCTATGGGTTACGGACTGTGGAGGACGGCGTGACAACTTTACACCGCCCAGTCCGCCTACTCGCCCCTACCTCTTGTTTTCGGGGCTTTCGTGTTTATTGTCTTTGCTCTTATTTGAATATTTACCCAATATGTCAAAGTTCTCTCGTTGCCGCCTTTCGCGGCTCTGGTCATCCGCCGTGGCTCTCGCCGCCGCCGGATGCACGGCACATGGAAGCCGTAGTCATTCAGTCCGCCAGTCCTCTTCGGCCACATCAATGCCGAAGTGGTTGCAGTAGTCCACCATGCTGCTGGTCTTCTCAAACCGCACCCCTTGCACATCGCCATTGGGGAGGTTGATTTCAAGTCGGCACTCGCCGGTCTTGTCGCTGAAAAATGCTTTTGCGCTCATAGTGTTGATTCTTTAATGGTTATTCATTTTGTCAATACCTTTTACTTTATTCATGGCTAAAAATACAATTCAATGACTAATTTGATTCATTTTTATTACCTTCAAAATAAAGGAGATTGACATTTTGTTGAAAAATTTTTACCTTTCTAATTTGTTGATTTATAACTATTATTGCTTTAATATTTCTTTTCTATTTGTTTTTTATTTGTCCAGTTTGAAAATAATACTTACTTTTGCAACTGATTTAAGTCTTTAATGAGTTACCATTTTGTACCATTATTTGACTGCAAAAGTAAGAACAAAAATTGACATGGCAAAATATTTTTGACCAAAAAAGTAAAATAATTTGCAACAAACTGAATAATAGAAGAATAAAAATACAATATTTTTGACTAAAACGGTAATTACAATGAACGAAATTGACTCGATTAGTAAACGTATTTCAAAAATTAGGCAGGACTTCTGTGATGGCAAGAACACCGTTTTCGCCGAGCGCATCGGCAAGGATGCCTCTTACGCAAGCCAAATCTGCGGTGGCGCGAAAGTACCTGGCAGAGGCGTGTTGGAGGAGATCCTGACAGTCTTCCCAGAGGTGAGCCGTCCGTGGCTGTACTTCGGAGAGGGTAGGATGCTTGTGGCGGATGCGGAGAAGAGTTTGCTCGCAAAGGAGGACGCTCCCGCCTATGAGAAAACCCTGCCGCTCATTCCTTACGATGCCTTCGCCGGTCTGCCTGCCGTCGACAACATCGGAATAGCCTTCAAGGACTGCGAGCAGTATTACATCCCCGACTTCATCAGCCGTGGGGCGGACTTCCTTATCCGCGTGTCCGGCGACTCGATGGTGCCGCAGTACCTGAACGGAGACCTTCTCGCCTGCACACTGATTAAGGACGTGCTGTTCTTCCAGTGGGGCAAGATTTACGTCATCGACACCTCGCAGGGAGTGCTGGTGAAGCGTATTATGCGGATTGAGGGAGACGATGAGCATGTGCTGCTTGTCTCGGAGAACAAGGACAAATACGAGCCCTTCAAGTTCCCGACATCAGACATCAGAAGCCTCGCCATCGTCGTGGGACTTATTCGCGCGGAATAATCTGTAAATAAACAACAAAGGAAAACAAAGACCGCTTGCCAGATTGCAAGCGGAGGGAGGTTATACACCTATGATTAACATCAAATACAGTGTCACATTTCGCCCCGACTCTTTCGTCAGGCCCGACTCTTCCCGCTCATTGCGCATAGTGGTGTGCTGGAAAGGAATACGTGTGTCCACATGCCTTCCTGTGGCGGTTTTTGAAGACCAGTGGGACAGCGTTTCAATGTCGGCCAGAGCAACCAAGGCGCACAAGAACGCCAAGGCCGTGAACGAGGTCATTTATTCCAGCAGAAGCAAGATGACGGACATTTTCCAGGCTGCCGCCATCGAGAATCGCATTCCCTCAAGGCAAGAAGTGAAGGATGCGCTGACGGGGAGGACAAGCGAGTACGAAGAGCCGATTGCCGAGGAACCCCAGGAGCCGGAACAGCCCGTTGAGGAGACAAACAACACAGAGAAGAGCATAGGCGAGAAGAAGGACAGTGAACTCCAAGCCGAGGAGAGTGTGGAACAGGCCGACATGAAGTCCTTGCACTCGATAAGAAGAACCATCACGGAATTTGTCGTGGACCAGACAGAGGAGCGCGCATGGGTTCCAGTGACGGCGAAGAAGTTCTACACCTTGCGGGAAGACCTACTGAAAGCCGGTTTGAGATATGTCGAGGAGATGGATGGCGATGGGGTGAAGAAGTTCATTAAATCGCTTGGAAAGCGAAACCTCCAAAACGCCGTTCTTATGAAGAAGGCTGCGCATCTCCGCTGGTTTCTCAATTGGTGCTATCAAAAAGGATACCTCGACAACGAGGATTACAAACGCAACCAGCCTCATCTGAAATGCCCACAGAAGGAGGTTATCTATCTGACTTGGGAAGAACTGCTCCAGTTGTACTATTTCAACTACGGCCCTCACGAAGCCCTTGAGCGCACACGCGACGTTTTCTGTTTTTGCGCCTTCACCGGCCTGCGTTTCTCCGACGCGAAGAGATTGAAATGGGCTAATGTCCATGACACACATATCAGGATAGTGACCCAGAAGACCTCCGATGCCCTCAAAATCGAATTGAACAAATACTCCCGTGCCATAATTGAGAAATACAGACCGCAAGGGATATATGCTCCAGAACAACTGGTGTTGCCCGCCATCTCTCTCCAGAAGAGCAACGAACACCTCAAAGACTGTGCCATGCTCGCCCAAATCGACGAGATGATGGTTCGGGTATCCTATATCGGAAACAGAAGAATTGAGAAGAATGTGCTAAAGTGGGAACTCATCACCACCCATTGCGCACGACGCACATTCGTTGTAAACGCCCTCCGACTGGGCATCGCCGCCGAAGTGATAATGAAATGGACTGGCCACAGCGATTTCAAGGCCATGAAGCCCTATGTGGCCATCGTCGATGAGTTGAAAGAGGAAAGTATGGCTCGTTTCGATAAAGCATAAAAAAATTCATCCCCATCACAATAAAACCTCCCGACACCCGTTTTACCATCAAACCGAATCAGACAGTATCGGGAGTTGGCATTAGAGAGTTCTTTGGTATTTTACTCGCGCATTTGGGGATAGAAAAAGGCGCAATTTACTCGCGCAAAACTCGCGCATTTTTTCTGGACTCGCGCAAAACTCGCGCATTTTTTTACCAAAAAAGTAAAACAAATACTAAAATTTGACTTTTGCAACTTACTAATGCTCAACGAATAACATCGAAATGAAGTAAAGTGAAATAAACTGAAATGAGGGTGCCAATCCCTCCCGGGGTACAAAAGGATTTTGTAAGTAGTTCAAAATGAACGAAAATACAAAATCTTTTTTCTTTTTTATCCCAGATTTGGTCATAATTTGGTCATTATTTTTAAGATTTCGTAATATATATTTATTGAACAATATATATGAATGTCATGAAATCATTGGCAAAGGCAAACGCTTCGCTTTCCGCGCTTATTTATAATTAAGGTAAAACATATCGTCAAAAATTATTTTGCCATTTCGCTCAACTTTCGTAACTTTGCAAAAAATTTCTACCCCAAACTCTCTTTTGAAAGCTCTTGTACCAGTTAAAAACAATTTGAAACCAACCATTAGATATAAATTTGATTTTCGATGAAACGACTGATTCTTGCCTTTTTCTTTTTTCTTTTTTCAATTTTCAATTTTAGTCAGGCGTGCACCAACCTCATCGTCGGCAAGAAGGCCTCGAAGGACGGCAGCGTGATGTGCAGTTATAACTGCGACGGCTTCGGCTTCGCGGGCTCGCTGTTCTACAGTCCCGCAGGGCGCCACATTCCCGGCGAGCCTGTGGCTATTCACGGATGGGGTCCGCAGCACGAGGGGCAATTCGTGAAACAGGTGGAGTATACCTACAACGTGGTGGGTTTGATGAACGAGCGGCAGGTGACCATCGTGGAGAGCACCTTCGACGGACGTCTGGAGCTACAAAACCACGAGGGACTTCTCGACTATTTCAGCCTGATGCGCTTGGCCCTACAGCGCTCCGCGACGGCCCGCGAGGCCATCCGCTGCATGGCGGAGCTGGTGGAGGAATATGGCTACAACAGCACGGGCGAGAGCATCACCATCTGTGACCCCAACGAGGCGTGGATTATGGAGATTATCGGCAAGGGGCCCGGCCGCAAGGGCGCCGTGTGGGTGGCGCTGCGCATCCCCGACGACTGCATCTGTGCCCACGCCAACCTCAGCCGCATATGCTTTTTCCCACGCGAAGGTGAATGCTGGGACAACGGTTTTATTGTCAAACAGAAAACCAAGAAGGCGAAGGGCTACAAGAGCATCAGCAGCAAGCATTTGGAGTATATCAGCCAGCCGCAGGTGGAATGTGTCTACGCTTGGGACGTGGTCGAATTTGCCCGCGAGAAAGGTTTTTTCAACGGCCCCGACCAGGAGTTCTCGTTCCGCGACGCCTATTGCCCCATCGACTTCGAGAATGTGCGCTATGCCGATGCCCGCGTGTGGAGCTTCTTCCGCCACCACTGTTCGGATATGGACCAGTATCTGCCTTATATCGAAGGCCATTTCGACATCTGCGAAGCTCTGCCGTTGTGGGTGAAGCCCGACGCGCCGCTCTCGCTGCAAGATGTGCAACGCGACATGCGCGACCACTTCGAGGGCACGCCGCTGGATATGACCTCCGACATGACCGCCGGCCCTTGGGGGATGCCCATCCGTCCGCTGCCCATGCACTTCCGCTCGAGCGACGGCGTGGACTTCTTCCGCGAGCGTCCCATCGCCACGCAACAGAGCGGCTTCACGATGACCTGCCAGATGCGCGGATGGCTGCCCGACGACGTGGGTGGCGTCACGTGGTTCAACTGCGACGATGCCGATATGGTGGCATACGTGCCGCTCTACTGCTGCCTCACACAGGTGCCCGACTGTTTCCGTCCGGAGAACAATCCGCGCACGGAGTTCAGTTTCGAGTCGGCCTTCTGGATGAACAACTGGGTGGCCAACATGGTTTATCCGCGCTATTCGATGATGATTGGCGACCTACGGGCGGCGCAGCGCGAGCTGGAGGACTACTATTTCGCCGACCAGGACAGCGTGCTCCTCGCCGTCGGGGAGATGACTCCGGCCGACCGGCGCGACTTCCTGAACAAGAAAAGCATCGCCTATGCCGACCACATGATGCGGCGGTGGGACAGGCTTGCCAAATACCTCATCGTGAAATACAACGACCAGGTGGTGCGCCGCACCGATGAGAACGGCAACTTCCTTCGCTGGGGCTACGACACTCCGGGTTACGACCAGCAGTTCATAGATGCCGTCGCTCCTGCCACCGGCGACCGCTACCGCCTGGAGAAAGTCATCGACCGCCGCGAGCGATAAATTCGAAAAAAAACAAGAGAAGCAAAAGGTCATTATGGCAAGGATTAAGACATACTATTTCAGCCCCACGGGTGGCACACTCCAAGTAGCCAGCCATCTCGCAGAAAGGCTGGGCGTTCTGCTGCACGCCGAGGTGGAATACCATTCCTACACCTTGCCGCGGGAGCGCGAGGTGCTGCCTGTATTTGATGCCGATGATATAGTCCTTTGGGCTACACCCGTATATGCAGGAAGAATTCCCAACAAAACCCTCGACTATGTCCGCGCCGCCCTCTCAAACACATTGACACATTCTCACATTCCCGCAATAGCTCTTGTGACCTTCGGCAACCGTGCCTACGACAATGCGCTGGCCGAGCTGGTGGGCCTGATGGAGGACGGCGGCATGAAGCCAGTGGGTGCAGCCGCGATGGTGACACGCCATTCGTTCAGCGACACCCTTGGTGCAGGCCGCCCAAACGTGGAAGACCTCGCCGCCCTCGACCGCTTTGCCGAGCAAGTGGCGGAAAAACTCTTAACTTTTAACTCACAACTCTTAACTGTAACAGTTTCCGGCGAGGCTCACCCGGAGAAATACTATACTCCGCTAAAGACAAACAACGCCCCTGCAGGCTTCCTGAAAGCAAAGCCTTCCTGCAACCCCGACCTCTGCACTCGTTGTGGCAAATGCATGGAAGTCTGCCCTATGGGAAGCATAAACACCAATGACGGAATACCCTCTTTCGACGGCATCTGCATCAAGTGCCAGGCTTGCCGCCGCATCTGCCCTGCCGGCGCCATAGCCTTCTCCGACCCCGAATACCTCTCCCACGTGGCCATGATAGAGCGCACCTTCGCCATTCCCAAACAGCCGGAGTTCTTTGTGTCACCTTTCGAATTCGACGCTCTCATACTGCAGAACGAGAAGATGGATGCCGCCTACGTGGAGATGCCTTTCGACATCAAGGCACTCTTCGGCAAAGGCCGACTGGCTGTTCACGCCACCTTCGACGGCGTGCCCTACGACGGTCAGATAGTGAAGATGGGAACTCCCTGCCACATCCTCGGCCTACGCAAGGATATCCGCGAGCAAATCGGAAAAACTTTCGGCGATACCGTGCATGTGACTTTTTTTGAAAATAAATAACTCCATGAATTATTTAAAATGAATATATGATCAATCAATTTAATATTCGTCCCGCAAAGCCCGATGAGGCCGGCCTTGTCCTCGCTTTCATAAAGAAGCTGGCGGAGTATGAGAAATGCTCCGACGAGGTGGTGACCGACGAGGCAACCATCTATCAGTCACTGTTCGTGGAGCGTTCCGCCGAAGTCGTATTCGCCGAAGAGGACGGCACAGTGATAGGATTCGCCCTGTTCTTCCACAACTTCTCCACCTTCGTGGGAAGGAAGGGACTATATCTTGAGGACCTGTTCATCATCCCTGAAAAACGCGGTCGAGGTTACGGAAAGACCCTGCTGAAATATTTGGCAAACATCGCTGTGGAGCGCAAATGCGGTCGCATGGAATGGATATGCCTCGATTGGAACAAGCCAGCGCTGAACGTCTACCGCTCCATCGGAGCCATTCCTATGGATGAATGGACGGTGCAGCGACTGACGGAGCCAGTGCTGAAACAATTTGCAGAAGGATATCCATCAGAACATCAAGATTGATTCTCAATTAGAAAAAAAGGTATCCTATGGTTATAAACAAAGTTTTTCATTGGGGATTCCCTTTGCTGCTATGCCTTGTTCTCGCAGGTTGCGGAAACACCGGCAACGACGATGGACACCTTGTCAAATTCAAACTTGACGAATACTCTTTTATCAATAAAACCTTAAAAAAGAGTATCGAGGCGGCCGTCTCCGAGCAGTTCAAAGAAGAACCCGACGTGCCACTCAAGATATATTTTGAAGAGCCTTGCGGCCTCCTCGCCAAAGTAATCGATGTATGCGAGGAACCAATGCGTTTCTCCGCTGTGGCAAAGTACAACATCAAGGTCGAGACCTTCCACTATGGCTATTACGGCCATTGCATTGACAGTCTGGGATATTACAAGGACGCTTGCTGCATGCTGGGCGACCACCTGTGCTACATCTCTCCCGACAAACGATATTTTGAGAAAACAGGACGCAGAAAAAAAATCAAGTTCATCACATACGACGGAGTATGTCCCTGTACGGAAGAAACCTTATACCTGAACTTTGTGGACAAGAACAAGATAGAGGTTGTTCCTGAAGACGAATTGATGGAGAAATACGGCGGTATATCCGACATCACAACATTCAACTCGGGATTTGACACACTACTCGCCGCCTTTCTGTATGCAATGAAGAACAACTAAAACGGAAACTTTTCAACCGACGGTTAGGAAGTTTTTTTTGCAGAGTTGTTTTTATTTTGTATATTTGCACTTTCAAAAACAAAAAATTAAAGTACAATAAATATTATAACATGTCACAAAATCAGATAGTTAATAAAGAGGACCTCGTGGTCCGATTTGCTGGTGACTCGGGCGACGGCATGCAGCTGAGCGGCACGCTGTTCTCGGACGCATCGGCCCTGACGGGCAACGACATTGCCACGTTCCCCGACTACCCCGCTGAAATCCGTGCCCCGCACAACACCATCGCCGGCGTGAGCGGCTACCAGGTGCACGTGGGCAACCACATCTACTCCAGCGGCGACAAGTGCGACATCCTCGTCGCCATGAACCCCGCTGCCTTCAAGTCGCAGCTGAAGTGGGCCAAGAAGGGTGCCACCGTCATCGTGGACATCGACACCTTCACCGACGAAGCCATGGAGAAGGCCGGCTACACGGAGAACCCCTTCACCGACGAGTTGGAGCGTGCCTACACCATCATCAAGGCTCCCATCACCTCTTTCACCGAGAAAATCGGTGATGCTAAGGGCGTCGACAAGAAGACCGCCGACAAGAGCCGCAACATGTTTGCTCTTGGCATCATCTTCTATGCCACCCACAAAACCCTCGACCAGACCTTTGCCTATCTGGAGCGCAAGTTCGCCAAAAAACCCGCCGTCGTCGACCTCAACAAGGCCGTCTTGACCGAGGGTTACGAATATGCCGACAAACTGGAAGTGATGCACTCGCACATCTTCGAGGTTGCCAAAGCCGACCAGATGGAACATGGCCGCTACCGCAACATCACCGGTAACGTGGCTACCGCCTGGGGTCTGCTCGCCGCTTCTGAAAAGAGTGGCCGCCGCCTCTTCCTCGGCTCCTACCCCATCACCCCTGCTACCGATGTCATGGTCGAACTGGCCAAGCACAAAAGCCTCGGTGCCCGCGTGTTCCAGGCCGAAGATGAGATTGCTGGTATCTGCTCCGCCATCGGCGCCAGCTATGCCGGTGCTCTGGCTTGCACCAGCACCTCCGGCCCCGGTCTCTCGCTGAAGAGCGAGGCCCTGGGTCTCGCCGTGATGACCGAACTGCCGCTCGTCGTCGTCGACGTGCAGCGTGGAGGTCCCTCGACGGGTCTGCCCACCAAAACCGAACAGAGCGACCTCGACCAGGCTCTCTACGGCCGCAACGGAGAGGCTCCCCTCGTGGTTGTCGCTGCCTCGAGCTCGGCCAACTGCTTCTACTGGGCCTTCAACGCCGCCAAGATTGCCCTCGAGCACATGACCCCCGTCATCCTGCTCACTGACGGTTACCTCGGCAATGGCTCGCAGCTGTTCAAGATTCCTAGCATGAAGGACATGCCCGAGATCAAGCCGCGTCTGGCCAAGGAGAACGACCCGAACTACCGTCCGTTCCGCCGCGACGAGGAGAAGTTCGCCCGCGAATGGGCCCTGCCTGGCATGGCCGGCTTGAGCCATCGTGTGGGTGGCCTTGAGAAGTGCCCCGACGGCCCTCTGAGTACCGACCCCGAAAACCACGCCCTCATGACCAAGAACCGTCAGGAGAAAGTGAACCGCGTGGCCAACTACATCCCCGATCAGGTGGTCTCCGGCAACCCCGACGCCGACCTGCTCGTGGTGGGTTGGGGCGGCACCAGTGGCGCACTCACCCTCGCCGTCGAGGAGATGAACAACGAAGGCAAGAAGGTGGCCTACACCCACTTCAACTACATCTGCCCGCTGCCCAAGAACACCGGCGACATCCTGCGCAAGTACAAGAAGATTGTGGTCTGCGAGCTGAACAACGGCCAGTTCTGCGGCTACCTGCGCACCCAGTTCCCCGAGTGTCCCATGACCCAATACAACAAGGTAATGGGCCTGCCCTTCGAGGTTGGCGAGCTGAAAGCTGAGTTTAACAGACTCCTTGAAAACAAATAATTGTCGGACTAGTCAGACTAGTCAGACTAGTCGGACATAAATAATAAGAAACAATGGAAAAGCATTTTGTTCCCAAAGCGGATAAAGAATACACCAAGGCTGATTTCCAGAGCGACCAGATGGTGAAGTGGTGCCCGGGTTGTGGCGACCACGCTATCCTCGCCGCCCTGCTGGCCACCTTCCCCAAGACGGGTTACAAGAAAGAAAACGTCTGCATGGTCTCCGGTATCGGCTGCTCGAGCCGTATCCCCTACTATGTGGACACCTATGGCTTCCACAGCATCCACGGCCGCGCCTGCGCTATCGCCACGGGTGTGAAACTCGCCAACCCGGCGCTGAGCGTCTGGGTAAACATGGGCGACGGTGACTCCATGGCTATTGGTGGCAACCACCTCATCCACGCCGTGCGCCGCAACCAGGACCTCAACATCACCATCTTCAACAACGAGATCTACGGCCTCACCAAGGGCCAGTACAGCCCCACGACCAAGTTCGGCCAGGTGACCAAGACCTCGCCCTACGGCACCATCGACTATCCCTTCAATCCAGGCGAGCTCGTGATGGGCGCCCAGGGCACATTCTTTGCCCGTACGCTCGACTGCGTGCCCAACCTCAGCACCGACTGCATGACCCGCGCCGCCAAACACGACGGTTGCTCGGTGGTCGAGGTGCTGCAGAACTGCGTCATCTTCAACGACAAGACCCACGCCGCCATCACCGACCGCGCCGTCCGCGACGACCGCACCATCGTGCTTGAGCACGGCAAACCCATGCTCTTCGGCAAGAACAAGGAGAAGGGTCTGCGCTTCAACGGCCGCCAGCTGGAGGTTGTCACCCTCGGCGAGAACGGCGTCACCATCGACGACATCATGGTGCACGACGAGACCACCGAGGACACCGGCATCCACATGATGCTTGCCCACATGGGTGGCGACCTGCCCGTGGCCCTCGGCGTTATCCGCAACGTGAAGAAAGTCAGTTACACACAACTCTACGAAGAGCAGATGGACGAGCAGATGGCCAACGGCAAATACAAATGCATGGACGACCTGCTCAACAGTGGCGACACTTGGGAAGTGTGATGCCCGCTATGAGTTAAAAGATAAAAGTTAAGCGTTGAGAGGCCGGCAAATTTGTCGGCCTCTCACATTTTTTCTTTTACCATATAAAATATTTTTTGTATCTTTGCATTTAATATATATACGCACGCTCATGAAGAAGATACTATTTACATTATTAGCAATGAGCATCTTAGTGGGTGCCTCAGCGCAGAACAAGAAATGCGCCATCGACACCAAGACCTTGGTCGCCGAACAGATAGCCAACGGAGCCACCAGCATCGACATGCTGGCGAAGATGGTCCCGGGATTCGATCGTGGCATACTGGAGAAAGCCGGCATGGTCATTGGTACCCAGGCGGGACAGATTATCACCCTACGCGTGCCTGTCGAAGCGCTGCCACTGCTCGAGAGCAACAAAGAGGTGGTGCAATACAGCATCTCGCACCGCATAGCCGCACCCGAGTGCAACAACACACGCTTCGACACCCGCACTGACAGCGTGCAGGCCGGATTGGGTCTCGACATGCCCGACACAGCTTTCACCGGAGAAGGAGTATATATTGGCATCACCGACTGGGGATTCGACTACACACATCCCAACTACAACCACATCAAGAAAAACAACTTCCGTCTCGATATGGCATGGGACCACTTCCGCCTTGCAGGCCCCGCACCGGCAGGCTATGACTACGGCACCCTCATCAGCGGCCGTCTCAACCTGCTCGATGCCAGAGGCGACACTTCCAATCTCTATGGCTACGGCACCCACGGCACCCACGTGGCCGGCATCAGCGCCGGACGCGGCGTTGACGGCAACTATACCGGCCAAGCTCCCAATGCACGTCTGCTCTTCTGCTCCTTCGGCCTCGGCGAGAAGGAATGGATGGACGCAGTGGGTTGGATGCGCCAAGTGGCACAGGACAGCGCCCGCCGCCTCGTGGTCAACAGCAGTTGGGGCATGTATTCCTTCAGCACCCTCGACGGTTCCTCACTCCTTAGCCAGGCCATCAACGAATGGTCCAACGAAGGCACCGTATTCTGCACCAGCGGTGGCAACAACGGCCGCACCAGCATTCCATTCCACATCAGCCGCTCTTTCCGCAACGACACCATCGACACCCTTCGCACCGTGGTGGTTCGCGCAAGCGAGATTTATTCCATCCATGAAACAGGCCAGGCTTTGGTTATGTGGGGAGAGGTTGGTAATGATTTCTCCGCCGGCGTCTGCATTTGGCAGGACAGCAGCAATTCTTGGCGCAGCCCCATGTACAGCACATCTCTGGGCGACACTGCCATCTACGACACAGTACGTTGCGGCGAGACCCTCGTAGGCTATCGTATCATGATAGAGCATAGTAACATCTACGACAATCGTCCTCATATCCAACTCGACATCGACAAAGTGATGATGGAGACACATCTCTACATCACCGCCACCAATGGCACCGTACACGCCTGGAACATAGCAAACAAAGAGAACCATGCCGGCAACGAAGGATGCTCCTTCAGTGCCCGACGCCATGAAGGGTTCAACGATGGAGATGCCTCTTATGGTGTCGGCGAGCCTGCATGCGCTGCCAAATGCATAAGTGTGGCCGCCCACGACGCCGACCGTGTGCTTAGCACAACAGGTCAATACCTCCAGGGAAACTTGGCCGACTTCAGCAGCGCCGGCCCCCTGATCAACGGCGTGATGAAGCCCGAAATTTCGGCTCCCGGAGTCGACGTTGTCTCCTCAATTAGCGCCTGGCAGCAGGGAGGTAATTATCCCGCTATCTTCAGCAAGACCGTCCTGGGTCAGAAATACACTTGGGCCAGAATGAGTGGCACCTCGATGTCAGGTCCCGCAGTTACCGGCATCGCAGCCTTGTTGCTGCAGGCCAACCCGCGCCTCTCTGTCGACCAACTGCGTCACTGCATTTTCACCACAGCCCGAAACGACTCCATCACAGGTCCTTTGGTGGCGCGCGATAGCATGGACTACCATTGGGGCTGGGGTAAAATCGACGCCCGCCGCGCCATCAATGAAGCCATCCGCCTCGTTGGCATCAACCAAGTGGAAGATCTCCGCACCCCCCTCAAAGTCTATCCCAATCCTGCCACATCCACTGTGAAAGTGATGACTCTATGCGGCGAGCGACAAACTCTGCAAATCTATGCCACCGACGGCCACCTCGTTCTCCAAACACCCGTCGACCAAGAGACAGTACTCGACATCAGCCACTGGCAACGCGGCGTGTACATCCTCCGTGTGGGCAGCCGTACCGAGAAACTGATTGTCCAATAAACCTTCCTCTGCTGCAATGCTTAAGTTGTTTGAAAAAAGCACCGTGGTCCAAGCCCTCGTCATCCTTTTGGTGACTGCATTGCTGTGGTTCAAATCTTTCATCAACCCACAGCCCATGATGCCGACCGACAACTATGCCCCCTTATACAACCTTCTCTGTAGCCTCCATCCTTCGCCTGTCCTGTCCACCATCATAGCCATGACGTTAGTGGTGCTGGGCGGCTTTTTCTTCAACATCATGGTGGCGGGAGTAGGTCTGGCATCGCAAAACAGCCTCCTGCCCACATTGTTGTTCATCATGGCCATGAGCGCCGTTTCTCCAGCACTCACACCCTCGCTCTTGGCAGCGCTGATAGTCATCGCCATTATCAAGATGCTGATGCTCCGCAGCTCTCTGCTGGCTGTGTCTTCCGACAAGATTTTCGGCGTTGCCTCCCTCATCGGCATCGCCTCCATGATTTATCTCCCCGCGCTGACCCTCGTGGCAGCCTATCTTCTCATCGCCGTCAACTACCGTCTCTACAGTTGGCGCGACTGGATGGTATTTCTGCTGGGCCTGCTGGCGCCCTACCTGCTTCTGTGGTCGGTCCAACTCTTCACCGACGACCTCGTAGACGGCTTTGCCGCCATGGGCGACGAACTGAGCAACTTAACGCTGACCGTCGGCTCCTTCTCCACCCTTCAATCCTTCGCCAACATCACCCTTCTGACAGCCTTCCTTGTCAGCCTCTTCGTGGTGTGGCGCCGTCTGGGTGAGAAACCCATCGTGTGGCAGAAAAACGCCACCACCGTGATGCTCGTCACAGTGGCCGCCATAGCCATGCTACCCTTCACGCAGGTCTACCCTGTGAACCTGCAGTTCTTCGCCGTCCCCTTCGCGTTCTGTCTGAGCCAACGTTTTGCGCTGTCCTCGCACCGCTCACGCACCTCGCGTTCCTCGTGGCGCAGCCACCTCTTCGACATCTTGTTCATCCTTATCCTCATAGCAGCCGTCGTATGTTAGCCCTCAACATCATACCAGGCCGCCTTGAGGCGGGATGCGACGAGGCCGGGCGCGGTCCCCTGGCAGGACCCGTGGTGGCCGCTGCCGTCATACTCCCCGACGATTATGCCAACCCTCTCCTCAACGACTCCAAGCAACTCTCCGAGCGTCGCCGCAACCTCCTGCGCGAGGAAATCGAGCGCGAAGCCGTAGCATGGGCTGTGGCAGTGGTCGAGCCCGAGGAGATAGACCGTCTCAATATCCTCCACGCCTCCACACATGCCATGTGCGAGGCAGTGAACCAACTGACTGTCAAGCCCGAGTTCCTCATCATCGACGGCAACCGCTTCTACAACGAGACCGACATCCCCTACCAGTGCGTCGTCAAGGGCGATGCCCGTTACATGCCCGTGGCTGCTGCCAGCATCCTCGCAAAAACCCACCGCGACGAAATCATGTGCCGCCTCCACCAACAATATCCCCACTACGGCTGGGACCGCAACAAAGGCTATCCTACTGCCGAACACTTCAACGCCATCGAGCAATACGGTCCCTCCCCGCTCCATCGGCGCTCCTTCTCCCTCTATCGTCAACACACCCTCTTTGAGGACTAACACATTAACGCATAAAACATTAACGCATTCAAGATATGCTGGAATTCATCAAAAAATTCAGACGCAAGCAAATCATTCGCGACCTCAAGGCCGTGCCTCGCGACAAACGCATCGAGAACATCCAGGAAGTCAAAACCGTCGGCGTCATCTGTCGGCTCGACAACGAGCAAAACTGGAACATCCTCAACCACTTCGCCAAAGTCATGGAGAACCAGGGCAAGAAAGTGCGTATTATCGCCATTCAGGAGCAGGACATCAACTTCGTGGTCACTCACCAGGCCACCACTATCTGCCGTTCCAAGACCGACCTCAACTTCTGGGGCCTCCCCTCTTGGTCGTCCATCGAAGAATTCGCCTCTCAAAACTATGACCTCCTCATCGACACCATCGGCGAAGAGAACTTCTTCTCGCAATATCTCGCACTCAAAACCCCAGCCAATCTCAAAGTGGTCTACGCCACACCCCTCGAGGACCCCACCGAAATCTTCGACCTCATCATCCGTGGCGACGGCCGTGTCGAACTGAAGAACTTCTTCAACAACATCATCGAATACTTAGGAATGATTAAGAAATAATCCATATGGAATGCAAAATATGAAACAGACCCTTTTTACCGGCACCGGCGTCGCCCTCATCACCCCTTTCCGGCGCCAACAGGAAACCGTCGACTTCACCAAGCTTGAAGCCCTCATCGAGCACATCATCACCTCGGGTGTCGACTATATCGTGGCCCTCGGCACCACCTCCGAAGCCGCCACCATGACCCCATCGGAACGTTCGGCAGTGCAAAGCTTCATCGTCGAGACCGTCGCCGGCCGCTGTCCCATCATGCTGGGCCTCGGTGGCAACAACACCCTTAACATCACCGACACCATCGCCCACACCTCCTTCGAGGGCATTAGCGGCATCCTCTCGGTGACCCCCTACTACAACAAGCCCAACCAGCGCGGCCTCCTGCAGCACTACCGCAACATTGCCGAAGTGTCGCCCGTGCCCGTCATCATGTACAACGTCCCCGGCCGCACCGGTGTCAACCTCTCCGCCGAGACCACCCTCACCCTCGCCCACGAGTGCCCCAATATCATAGGCATCAAGGAAGCCAGTGGCAACCTCCATCAGGTCATGGAAATCCTTCGCCAGCGCCCCGATGGCTTCCGTGTCATCTCCGGCGACGACGCCCTCACCTACCCCATGCTCACCCTCGGAGCCGACGGTGTCATCTCCGTCATGGCCAACGCCTTGCCAAAGGAAATGTCCGACATGGTGCATTTCGCCTTGAAGGGCGACCTCAAGAAAGCCCTCCCCCTCCACTACCGCATGCTCCCCCTGATGAACGCCATCTTCGAAGAAGGCAACCCTGCGGGCGTCAAAGCACTCCTCGAAATCCAAGGCTCCATCACCAACATCCTGCGCCTGCCGCTCGTCAAAGTCTCCAAACCCCTCTACAACAAACTCTCCACTCTCAACAATGAATTTGGAAAGTAGCCACATAGAAACGCTTCTCCCCCAAGTGCGTGAAGAATACCTGCGGCGCATGACCGGCGGCGACAGTTCTCTCCTGCGCCAAGTCGAAGCCTACACCGCCGGACGTACAGGCAAGATGCTGCGTCCACGCATGCTTCTCGCCGCCGCATCAGCCGGTGCTCAACCCTTAGCCCCCAACTCTCAACTGCCCCGCCGCACACTCCTCCTTGCCGTCGCCGTCGAGATGCTCCACAACGCCTCTCTGCTCCACGACGACGTCATCGACCGCGACATCACCCGCCGCGGACAGCCTTCCGTCAACGCCCGATGGAACAACGCCGTAGCCGTCCTTGTTGGCGACTACCACCTTGTCTCCATCATGCAACTCCTCGACGAGATTGGCGAACGCCAAGTGTCGCAGCGTTTCAATGAGACCGTCAAGAGCATGGTCGAAGCCGAGCTCCTGCAGCAGGAGCTGGACACAGAACATTTAACTCTTGACTCTTATCTCCGTATCATCGACGGCAAAACCGCCAACCTCTTCGCCCTCGCCGCCGAACTCGGCAACCCCGCCCTCCGCGACTACGGCCTCCACTACGGGCGCCTCTTCCAGCTGCGCGACGACCTCGCCGACGGCGAAGCCACACCCTTCACCGAGGAATTCATCCGCCAGGAAGAAAAAATATTGCAAGAAATCAATAAATAATTATACAAAATAAAAAAACAACAACCATCATGAAGAAGATCCTTATCGCAGCCATCGCTCTCCTCATGGGCACGGGCCTCTGGGCCCAAAACGCCAAGTTACCCGCCAACATCACCCTCAAGGCCCTCGACGGCCAGAATGTCCAGTCGTCCGTCATCCAGAACGACGGCAAGCCCGTCATCATCTCCTTCTGGGCTACCTGGTGCAAACCCTGCAACCGCGAGCTCAACAACATCAAGGAAGTCTACGAAGAGTGGCAGCAGGAGACCGGCGTCAAAATCGTCGCCATCTCCATCGACGACGCCCGCAGCGCCGCCCGCGTCAAACCCCACGCCGAGGGCAACGACTGGCCCTACGAAATCTACCTCGACCAGAACTCCGACCTCAAGCGCGCCATGGGCGTGGTCAACGTCCCCCACACCTTCATCCTCAACGGCGAGGGCGAAATTGTCTGGCAGCACACCGGCTACCAGGACGGCGGCGAAGAGGAAGTCATCGAGAAGGTCCGCGAACTGCTGAAATAAAATTCATTTTTTTTACCACCCACAAAAGGCCCCTTGTTCTGTTTCCGGAACAAGGGGCCTTTTTTTTTGTACCCTCCTGCCTCAAACACCCTGCCATCGCCCTACCAACACCCTATCATCTCCTACCGTGGTAGGAGTTGGTAGGGAGTTGGTAGGGAGTTGGGTAGGAGTTGATACGGAGTTGGTACTAATTATCAGGCAGTTATATATTTATTTATCAACCATAAGACTCAAAATCAATGCTTTAAGTGCGTTTTTATGCTTGTAACCTGCTGATTTCCAATTTTGGCTCGGCGACGAAAATTTAATTTGCAAAATTCAAAAATTTTTTTTTACTTTGCTGAATAGAATAACACTTGATAATTCATACAATTGTCTTTCTATCAATCTGTTATTAAAAATACAAACGCCATTAACAAATAAAATTATGAAAAGAATAGTTTTGCTAATAATCGTTGGAATGTCCATGGCGGG
>CACXXO010000025.1 GCA_902771735.1 uncultured Bacteroidota bacterium | reverse complement strand
TTGCCATGACTGAAAATTTAAAAACCACATATAATATAATCCCAAAACGGTAACATGTCAAGTGGAAAAATGTTAAATTCGTATTTTTAACATTTCCCAGCCCAACAAACGCCCTGCCATCTCCCTCCGTGGTAGGAGTTGGTAGGGAGATGGCAGGGCGTTGACAGGGGGATGTGACCTATGCGGTGGCAGGAGACAGGGTGGCGGGGAGAGAATGAAAATTTGTTTTGTGCAGATGGGAAAATATTCGTATCTTTGCCGTTTATAAATGCAAACGCGACGCCATGGCAACGACTGAAAAACAGCTAATTGAAGAACTGAAAGCAGGGCGATACAAGCCCGTATACCTCCTCATGGGCGATGAGAACTATTATATCGACGTGATGAGCGACTACTTCGAGAACGAGGTGGTCGACGCTGCCATGCGCGACTTCGACCAGACGGTGGTCTATGGACGCGACACCACGATGGCCGCCGTCGTCAGCGATGCCAAGCGCTATCCCATGATGTCGCCCGTGCACCTCGTCCTCGTCAAGGAGGCACAGGACATCGATACCCGCCAATGGGAACAACTGGCTGAATATCTGAAACATCCTTCAGAGAAAGGCGTCATCGTCTTTTGCTACCGACACAAGAAACTCGACAAACGCACGGCAGCCTACAAGGCTATCGCCGACAAAGGGTGCGTCTACGAGACACCCAAGGTGTGGGACAACCAGGTGCCCGGCTGGATAGCCAAGCAGGTGGGCGACAAAGGCTTCACCATCAGCGACAAAGCCACCTACCTCATCACCGAGTCGGTGGGCAACGACCTCGGGAAGATTGCCAACGAACTCGGCAAGCTCTACCCGCTGCTCCACCCCGGCGAGGCCATCACGGAGGAGCTGGTGGAAAAGCAGATAGGCATCAGCAAGGACTATAATGTCTTCGAGCTGCAGAAGGCCATCGGACGGCGCGACCCTGTGATGTGCAACCGCATCGTCAACTACTTCGCCGCCAACCCCAAGAAGAACCCCATCCAGCTGGTATTGCCCATCCTCTACGGCTATTTCCTCAAGGTGATGTTCTATCACCAGCTTGAAAACAAGAGCGATGCGGCCAAGGTGCTGGGGTGCGCTCCGAGTTTCGTGCAGGACTACGCCGTGGCGGCATCGAACTACAAACTGGGCAAACTGGCCACCTGCATCGGCTACCTCTACGAGACCGACCTGCGAAGCAAGGGCGTCCGCAACAGTGGAAACGTCACCGACGGTGAGCTGCTCAAAGAATTGATTTTTAAAGTAATACATTAGTGATTAAGTAGACAGTGGTTAAGAAAAATGAAAAAGGCTTTATACATATTTCTGATTTTTCAATTTTCAATTCTCAATCTTCAATTTGTCTGGGGTCAGTGCACTGTGAAGGGGGTGCTGTTTGACGAGAGCAACGGCGAGGCCATCCCGTTTGCAAACGTGGTTCTCTACGAACGCGACCCGTCGGGAGCCAACGTGGAGAAACAAACCATCCACGGCTGCGCCACCGACATCAACGGCTTCTTCCTCATCAACAAAGTCAAGGAAGGCACCTATACACTGAAAGTGAGATACATGGGCTATGAGGAATACTCGGAGGAGATAACGCTTGCGAAGAACAAGATTGTCTCCAAGACCATCCACCTGAAACCTGCGGCACAAACCCTCAAGACCGTGGAAATCACCGACAGCAAGAAGGAAGAGCGCCAAATGCAGACACAGGTCAGCGTGCAGAAAATCACCTCGACACAAATCCAGCAGATGCCCTCCATCGGCGGCACGGCCGACCTTGCGCAATACATGCAGGTGCTGCCGGGCGTGAGCTCCACGGGCGACCAGGGCGGTCAGCTCTACATCCGTGGCGGCTCGATGATACAGAACCTCTGTCTGTTGGACGGCATGATTGTCTACAATCCCTTCCATTCCATCGGTCTGTATTCCATCTTCGAGACCGATGTAATCCTCAACGCCAATATTTTCACTGGCGGTTTCGGCGCCGAATACGGCGGCCGCATGTCGTCGGTCATGGACATCACCACGCGCGACGGCAACAAGCGCCACCACAGCGGCAAGATAGGCATCAACACCTTCGGTGCCAGCCTCATCCTCGAAGGACCGCTGAAACGCGAGAGCACCACCTCGAAAAGCACCATCTCCTATCTCGTCACCGCCAAAAACTCCTACCTCTCGACAACCTCGAAGAAACTCTACAACTATGTCGACGGCGGCCTGCCGTTCGACTTCCTCGACCTCTACGGCAAGCTGAGCATCAACTCGGGCACCGGCAGCAAATTCAACCTGTTCGGTTTCCGTTTCGACGACAAGGTCACCGGCTACCAGTCGATTGCCGACTACCACTGGAACAACTACGGCGCGGGCACCAACTTCATGCTTGTCACCGGTGCCTCGGCCATCCTCGACGGCAGCATCGCCTACTCGAAATACGCCATCACCCTCGACGATGGCTCCACCGACAAAAAATACAGCGAGATAGGCGGGTTCAACGCCTCGCTGCAGTTCACCCATTTCTTCGGTAACAACCGATTGAAATACGGCTTCAGCTTTGAGGGTTACACCACCGACTATCAGTTTGTCAACTCCTACAAGAAACGCATCTCGCAACATGAGCCGTCGACCAACCTGTCGGTCTTTGCCACCTACAACCTCAAGTTCGGCAAGTGGCTGCTCGACCCGGGCGTGCGTTTCGCCTACTATGCCACCCTCTCGGAGCCCAGCCTCGAACCGCGCCTGGCAGCCAAATACAACATCACCAGCGACTTGCGCTTCAAGTTCGCCGGCGGCCTCTACAGTCAGATATTCCTCGACGCACGCTCCGACAACGACATCGTCAACCTCTTCAACGGCTTCCTCACCGGCTCGGCCGACTTGAACAAACCCGACAAATTCCTCGGCGAAAGCCGCAACTGCGTGCAGAAAGCCAAGCACCTGGTGGTGGGTCTGGAATACGACCTGACGGAACACATAACCCTCAACGCGGAATTCTACTACAAGCACTTCGACCAAATCCTCAACGCCAACCGCAACAAGATCTATGACGACCACGACCTCGACTACTCCTCGTCCACAAGCCCCTACTTCCAGCCCGAATACCTCCGCAAGGACTATATCATCGAGGAAGGCATGGCCACGGGTCTCGATTTCAGCGCGAGGGTCGACCTGGAGCGCCTCTACCTGTGGGCCACCTACTCGCTGGGCTATGTGGAGCGTACCGACGAGGTGCAGACCTACAACCCGCACTACGACCGCCGCCACACCGTCAACCTGCTGGCCACCTATGCCCTGGGTGAATGGCGCGAATGGGAACTCAGCGGTCGCTGGACCTTCGGCTCCGGCTATCCCTTCACCGAGACGCAAGGCATCTTCCAACGCCTGATTTTCCCCGACGGCATCACCAGCGACTACACCGAAGAAAACGGCCAATACGCTATCCATTACGGCGAGCTCTACAAAGGACGTCTGCCGAGCTACCATCGTCTGGACCTCGGTGTGAAACGCAAATTCTCACTCGGCACCAGGTCTATTCTGGAGCTGAGTCTCTCGGTCACCAACGTCTACAGCCGCGAGAATATCTTCTATTTCAACCGTGCTACTTTCGAGCGCGTGAACCAACTGCCCATCCTCGTCTGCTTCGGCGCCACGATGACGTTCTAACTTTTCGTTTAACAAATCCTGGTCCAGTCGACGGGAGCCTGCCCTTGTTGTTGCAGGTAAGCGTTGGCTTTGGAGAAATGGCGGCAGCCGAAGAAGCCCCTATAGGCCGAGAGTGGCGAAGGATGCGGGGCGGTGAGGACACAGTGTTTCGTAGTGTCAATCAACGCTTTCTTGGCAATAGCATAGCTTCCCCAAAGGAGGAAGACGAGTCCCGAGCGCTGCTGGCTGAGGGCCGAGATGGCTGCATCGGTAAAGGTCTCCCAGCCATGGCGCTGATGACTGCCGGCCTGATGGGCGCGGACAGTGAGGGTGGCGTTGAGTAGCAGCACCCCCTGCGTGGCCCAACCGCTGAGGTCGCCACAGGTCTTGGGGATATTGGTTCCAAGGTCGGAGTTGATTTCAGTAATGATGTTGACCAGCGAGGGCGGCACCTGTATGCCTTGCGGCACTGAGAAGCAGAGCCCCATGGCCTGGCCGGGCTCGTGGTAGGGGTCCTGGCCGAGGATGACCACCTTCACCTTGTCGAACGGCGTGCTGTCGAAGGCGTTGAATATCTTGCTACCGGGAGGATAGCAGGTGTGCTGCTGTCGCTCGGCAACGAGGAACTCCTTGAGCTGCGCGAAGTACGGCGCCTCGAACTGCGGTTGCAGCACTGCGAACCAACTGGGATCTATTTTGACACTCATACGAGAAACGAGTTGTACTTACGTTCTTTGCCTATCTGGCTGGCGATGCCGTGTCCGGGGAGGACGCGGTAGTCGTCGGGGAGGGTGAGGACGCGGCGCTTGAGGTAGTCTATCAACGTGGGATAGTCGCCGCCGGGGAGGTCTGTGCGTCCAATGCTGAAGTGGAAGAGCGCGTCGCCGGTGATGACAGCCTTGTCGGAAGCCACCACAAAACACAGCGACCCCGGGCAATGGCCAGGAACATAGCGGCATTCCACCTCGGTCTCCCCTACCTTGAGAACTTCGTTGTCGTTGATTTCCACCACCTCGAGGTCACCCATATTGTCCACCGCAAAACCCATGATGCTGCCGTATGCCTCGGCCTGATTCAGCAGCTTGCGACCTTCCTTGTGCATGCTGACGGGCAGCTTGTAGTGCGCGCACACCTGACGCAGACCGGCGATATGGTCGACGTGGGCGTGGGTCAGGAGCACCATGACGGGTGTCAAGCCTTCAGCGGCGATATACTGCATCAGTTGCGAGTCCTCGAACGAGGCCTCACAGGCGGGGTCTACGATGGCGCACTGCTTCGCCTGCTCATCAATCACCACATAAGTGTTGACTTCGAAATGATTGAATGTGAATTGCTTTATCATAATTGCGTGTGATTTATCGGCGACTCCATCCCATAGGGCGGGCGTTGCCTGTCGCGTCCTCGCAGTTGTAGCAGATATCAACTTGCCCCCATGCCGGCAGCCAGGCCAGCAGGAGGGCAAGCATTGCTATCAACCGATGACGCATCGCGTTTGGTTTTAGTCGTTGAGCCAGGAGTCGAACTGTTCGCGTTTGAGGGCGGGGATGTCGAGTTTCATCTTCTTGCGGAGACCGCCGAGGTCGTTGAAAAGTTTGTTGGGATTGGCGGCTTTCAACTCCTCGTAGTTCTTGACACCGGCTTTTTGCAACACGGGCACCCAGGCCTCGTCGACGCCGTGGGCCGTGAAGTCGGAACCTTCCTCTTCGCCCGACTTCTCGTGCACCTCGGGCTTCATTTGCGGGAAGAGCAGCACATCCTGGATGCTCTGTGCGCCAGTCATCATCATGACCAATCGGTCGATGCCGATGCCCATTCCCGAGGTCGGCGGCATGCCATATTCGAGGGCACGCACAAAGTCCATGTCGATGAACATGGCCTCGTCGTCGCCTTTCTCGCTCAGGCGCAACTGCTCCTGGAAACGGCCCAACTGGTCGATGGGGTCGTTGAGCTCGGAGTAGGCGTTGGCCAGCTCCTTGCCACAGACGAAGAGTTCGAAGCGCTCGGTGAGCTCGGGGTTGTCGCGGTGGCGCTTGCAGAGGGGCGACATCTCGATGGGGTAGTCGGTGACGAAGGTGGGTTGTATGAGTTTGCCTTCGCATTTCTCGCCGAAGATGGCGTCGATGAGCTTGCCCTTGCCCATAGTCTGGTCGGTCTCCACACCGAGACGCTTGCAGGCCTCGCGCAGCTCCTCTTCATTCATCGGAGCCACGTCGACGCCAGTCTCCTCCTTGATGAGCTCGCACATGGGGGCACGACGGAACGGCGGCTTGAAATCAATCTCGTTGCCCCATACGTTGACCTTGGTGTCTCCGTGAAGGGCACGGGCGATACGCTCGAGCATGTTCTCCGTGAAGGTCATCATCCAGTTGTAGTCCTTGTAGGGCACATAGATTTCCATGGCCGTGAACTCGGGGTTGTGGGTGCGGTCCATGCCCTCGTTGCGGAAGTTGCGGCTGAACTCATAGACACCGGCGAAGCCGCCCACGATGAGGCGCTTGAGGTACAGTTCGTTGGCGATTCGCAGGTAGAGGTCGATGTCGAGGGCGTTGTGGTGCGTCACAAAGGGCCGTGCGGCGGCGCCGCCGGGAATGCTCTGCAGCACGGGAGTGTCCACCTCGAGGTAGCCCTGCTCGTTGAAGTAGTTGCGCATCTCGTTGACAATCTTCGCTCTCTGCACAAACGTCTCGCGCACCTGCGGGTTGACAATGAGGTCGACATAGCGCTGGCGGTAGCGCAACTCGGGGTCGCTGAAGGCGTCGTAGACCACGCCGTCCTTCTCTTTCACGATAGGCAGGGGGCGCAGACTCTTGCTGAGCACCTTGAGGCTCTTCACATGGATGGAAGTCTCACCCATCTGGGTGACAAACACATAGCCCGTCACGCCGATGATGTCGCCAATGTCGAGCAAACGCTTGAAAACGGTATTGTAGAGGGTCTTGTCCTCGTCGGGGCATATCTCGTCGCGCTTGATATAGAGCTGGATACGGCCAAAGGAGTCCTGCAGCTCGACAAACGAGGCGGCTCCCATGATGCGGCGGCTCATGATGCGGCCGGCAATGCTCACATTCTGGAACAGCGTGTTGTCCTTGGGAAATTGCTCAAGGATTTCACTACTCTTGCAGTTCACCTCATAGAGGGCGGCGGGATAAGGATTGATTCCGAGCTTCTTGAGCTCGGCAAGCGAATTTCTGCGAATTTGCTCTTGCTCAGACAGTTCTGCCATAATATCTATAATTTTCGTATTCTAAAATAAAATGCAAAGTTACAAAAGTTGAGCGATATGGCAAAATTTATTTGAAAACAGGTCCCAAAAAAGGGTTGAGAACGGCCCCGGAACGCCTTCCCGGACGGTAAGTGCCAACTACGTATAAACCAGTTACCAACGCCCTACCAATCCCCTACCAACTCCTACCGTGGTAGGAGTTGGTAGGGGATTGGTAGGGGGATGACAGGGATATGACATCAAGGGGGTCGCAACCGGACCCGGAGGAGGAAGGGCGGGATGGGGAGCCGCTATTTCACGCGGCGGATGGTAAGGAGGCGGTGGGTGTAGCGCGTGCCGTCGAAGATGCCCTGGCCATCGAGGGTGTCGATGCGCACATAGCCTGAGGCGTGGACAATGCGGCCGTCACCCATGCAGATGCCGACGTGGACGACACGTCCCTCGTCGTTTTGGAAGAACGCCAGATCGTCGCGTTGCACGTCACAAAGGCACACTTCGTGGCCGCAGGTGACCTGCTGCGAGGCGTCGCGCGGGAGCCATATGCCGTTGGCCTTGAAGCAAATCTGGGTGAGGCCGGAGCAGTCGATGCCGCCCTTCGAACGGCCGCCCCAAAGGTAGGGGGTATCGAGGAAACAGCGCCCGGCCAGGTCGGCGGCGCTCTCGAAGGGTACGTATTGCTTGTTGTCGACCCATCCCTCATAGCCGTCGTATTCGCAGCGCACAAGCGACCATTTCTCTTGGCGGTCAAGCACTTCCACCGTGTCGCCCAGCACCAGCTGATTCACCATCTCGGCGCGGTCGGTCGGCTCGCGCCGCATGGGCACTGCGGTCAAAAAACAATATCCTTTCATACTTTTACCGTTACAATTGTCCGCGGTCCAACGAGATGACAATACGATCCATCAGTTCGTCCTTTTTGTCGTTCTTCGGGTCGAACTTTGTCTTGAGATTGTATCCGAAGAGGCGAGCCAGGGCTTGGTAGAGGCCGGCACGGAAAGAGCCACGCAACTCGCCCACCAGGTTGTAAGCCGTGCGACTCGTCTCGCGGTCTATCAGCTTGATCAGCACCAACCCCTGCGAGAATGTGTATTTGGAGAGCTGGTCCTTGTAGTCGTCTTTCAGCTTCTGCTCGGCGCGCTTGATGGCGGCCTTGCGTTCCTTTTTGGGCAGATTGGCAATCTCCACCTCGAGGACGTCAAGGCGCCGTTTGGCCTCGCGGGCATAGGGCAGCATCATGCGCACGTTGCGGATGAGTTTGGCATTTTTCTTTATCTCCTTGGCAGTGAGCAGACATCCCGAGGCGTAGACATTCACCTCGCGGAGATAGATCAACGGGATGGTGTCGCCGTCGACCACGGTGGCGAAGGAGTAGTGTTCCGAGGCGGCCTTCTTCAGTTCCACCTTGGTGAGGCCGCCTGCCGGGGTAAGCCTGGTGATCAGTGCCGTGCGCGCTTTGATGGAATCGCCGCGCACAGGCTGCAACCGCTTAAATTCCACTGGCCCTGTCGCAGTCTTTTTGGAGAGAGTCTTGGGCTCGTCCTGAGCGCTGGCTCCCGCCATTGACAGAACCAAAAGCAACAGCAATATATATCGACGGACATTCATATGCAATTCCTATTCATTTACCATATTATGACTCTAATAACTCAAAACAACGCTTTTTATTATCCCGCGCCCTTGAAAAAAATTTTGCCACATTGAAAAAAACAAGTATTTTTGCACCCCGAAAGAAACAAACACAATCATAAATCATGGAAGAAATACTGCGCGTGGAAGAGTTGAGCAAGACTTTCACACTCTCGCGCAAACAACAAAAGATCGAGCGTACCACCGCCAAGCGCAAGACGGCAGTGGACCATCTGAGTTTCAACGCCTACCGAGGCGAAATCTTTGGCTTGCTGGGTCCCAACGGTGCCGGCAAGACCACCACGCTTCGCATGCTGTCGACCCTCATCCGCCCCGACTCGGGCGACGCCATCCTCGACGGCTGCAGTGTGGTGAAAGAGCCCGAAAATGTGCGTGCCAAGATTGGATTCCTCACCTCCGAGCTCAAACTCGAGGACTTCTTCACGCCCAACTACCTCTTCGACTTCTTCAGCCGTCTGCACGGCGTCGGCGAGACCACCATGCGTGAGCGCAAAGAGCGCATGTTCGGCCGCTTCGGCATCGACAAGTTTGCCGAAGTGAAGGTGGCCAACCTTTCGACGGGCATGAAACAGAAGCTCTCGCTGGTCATCTCTCTGGTGCACGACCCGGAGATCATCATCTTCGACGAGCCCACCAACGGCCTCGACGTGCTCACGGCCCGCACAGTGACCGACTACCTGCAGGAACTGCGCGACGAGGGCAAGACCATCATCCTCAGCACCCACATTTTCAGTCTTGTGGAACGCCTATGCGACCGCGTGGGGGTCATCATCGACGGCCGCATGACGGCCTGCGGCACCCTTGCCGAGGTGTGCAACGGACTCACCCTCGAGGACCGCTTCTTCGAAATCTACAAAGAACAGAAAGGAGGTGAAGAATGAAATCGAATACCCTGACCATCATCAAGAAAGAATTCGCCCGTTTCTTCGGCGACCGTCAACTGCTGTTCACTGCGGTCATCATGCCGGGCTTGCTCATCTATCTTATTTATACCTTCATGGGTTCCGGCATCAACAGCATGGTGACCGAGGGCATGGACGATGTGGTGACCGTGCGCGTGGAGAACATGCCGCAGAGCGTGAAGCCTCTCTTCGACTCTCTGCCCTCGACGGTGACCATCGAACAGCCTTTCCTGCAGCCCGACATCGATATCCTGGAGGACAAGAGTTTAAACACCGTGCTGGTACGCTTCCCCGCCGACTTCGACGAGGCGCTCGTCACCTACGACCCACAAAGCGGCCTGCTTGCGCCCAACGTGGAGATATACTATAACTCGACCAACAACGCCTCGCAGCGAGTCGAATACGCCCTCACCGAAATGCTTACCGTCTTCGAGAACGGCATCTGCAACCGCTTCGACATCAACCGCGCCGACAGCGACGAGGTGACCTTCAACCAAGCCAGCGACGAGTCGATAGGCGCCATGGTGTGGAGCAAGATCCTGCCCATGCTCATCCTCATGATGCTCTTCAGTGGCGTGATGGCCATAGCACCCAGCGCCATAGCAGGCGAAAAAGAGCGTGGCACCATAGCCACCCTGCTGGTCACTCCCATGCGCCGCAACGAACTGGCGCTCGGCAAGATAGTATCCCTCAGCAGCATAGCGCTGCTCAGCGGCATCTCCAGCTTCATCGGCATCGCCCTGTCGCTGCCCAACATGGTACCCGACGCGGGCGAGCTGTCGTTCAACTACACCACGAGTGACTATCTGGTGCTGCTGCTCATCATCTTCGCCACCGTGCTCATCATGGCCTCTGCCGTCAGCCTGCTGTCGGCTCTGGCCAAAGATGTGAAGAACGCCGGCACCATGATAACCCCCTTCATGCTGGTTATCATGCTGTCGGGCCTGCTGCCCATATTCCAAGACGGCGCCTCCGACAACCTGGTGGTCTACCTCATCCCCTTCTACAACTCGATGGAAGTGATGGTTTCAGTGTTCCTGCACGAAATGCAATGGACTCCTGTCCTCATCACTCTGGCAGCCAACGTGGCATACACCGGCCTGGCCGTTTGGGGCCTGACCAAGATGTTCAACAGCGAAAAAGTGATGTTCTCGAAATAATCAAGAATTAAGAATGAAGGATTATGGAAAGAAGGTTCAAATACTTTATTTGCGCAAGCCTGTTCTTCATTCTTAATTCTTCACCCTTAATTTCCTATTCGGCTCACGCCCAATGGTGGACCGGATGGAGCCAGCAAACGGGTCTCGCCCTCTGCATCCATCAATCCGACAGCTCATACGAACTCTACAGCCCGCTACAGACCTCCGACCCCATTCCCGTCAGCAAATGGACGTTGCGCAACGACACCCTGCGGATGGAATGCGCCTCCATCGGATTCAAAGCCATTCTGATAAAGAAAGACAGCCTTTGGAACGGCACCTGGCGTCAAGGTCTCCTAAAAGAGACCATCACCTTCCACCCTGCCGACACCCTTTACCAACTACGCCGGCCGCAGACGCCACAGCCACCCTATCGCTTCGACGAGGAGACAATCACTGCCGACTACATTGATTCACAAGGGAACGCTGTTCACCTCGAAGGCACCCTCTCCTACCCCAAAGGCACTGGTCCCTGTCCCACCCTTGTGTTGGTGAGCGGTAGCGGCCAACAGAATCGCGACGAGGAAATATTCTTTCACAAGCCCTTTCTGGTCCTTGCCGACTATCTGGCCTCCCGCGGCATCGCTGTGCTGCGCTACGACGACCGCGGCGTAGGCGCCTCGACCGGTCCGCTCGACAGTGCCGACACACGCCTCTTCGCCGAGGATGCCGAGGCCTTGTTCAAAGCCGTGAAGGACAACCCCCATGTCGACACCGCCCGTCTGGGCATCGGTGGCCACAGCGAGGGCGGCGCCATTGCCCCCATGGTGGCGGCAAGGAACAAAGATGTGAAATTCGTCGTCATGCTCGCCGGACAGGGCTGTACAGGTCTTGAAGTCCTTGTGCAACAGAACGAAGTAATCTACCGCGCCAAAGGACTCAGCGACAGCCTGCTGGCCCTCCGCAACACCTGCATGTGCGACCTCTTCGCACTGCCCTCGGGCAGCAGTCAGAAAGACTACCAGGCCGTCATCAAGCGCCACACGGCCGGACTCACCCAAGCGCAGGTGGACAGTCTCGGCCTGGGTCGCGGCGCCGCCTACAGCATGAAGCAACAGATGGACAGCCGTTGGATGCAGACATTCCTGCAACTCGACCCTGCAGAATATCTATCAAAAGTGAAATGCCCAGTGCTGGCACTGAACGGGAACAAAGACCTACAGGTCATCCCCGAAACCAATATCGTGCGTATCCATGAGTTGTGTCCGCATGCAGACTGCTGTCTGATGCTCGGTGTCAACCATCTTTTCCAGCATTGCAATACCGGTTCGCCCGACGAGTATGTACTCATCGAGGAGACGTTTGCACCCGGGGTGATGAAAACTATCGCAGATTGGATATTGCGACTTTAGTTGTCCTCCACCGCGCCTTTGATCTGCACCTTCGTGAATCCTTCGTCGATGACAGGTTGCACGAGAGCTTTCATTTCCTGCGGGGAGAATTTCTCAAGACCTTGCATGGGAGTGGCACGGTCGATGGTGTAGACCATCCACTCGCGGGGCTTCAAAAGGCGAACAATGTCCATCATGGGCAGGATGATGTCGGGAGCTGAGGAGTCAAACCCGTTGCCACGCAGCATGCAGGTTTGGAGGACGAAGTTGCCCTCGAACTGCTTCAAAGCCTCGATGACGCGGGCAATATCGTAGCCAGGGGCAGGCATGTTAATCTTGGCAATCAGTTCGTTAGTAGGGGCATCAATTTTCATGATGGGGTTATCCACCTTGCGCAAAGCGTTGAAGACCGCGGGGATATGCACACGTGTAGCATTGCTAAGGACACTGACCTTGGCTTGGGGGTAGTATTGGTTGCGCAACCGCAGCGTGTCGTCGATAATCAGCGGAAACTCGGGGTTGAGCGTTGGCTCGCCGTCACCGCTGAAAGTAATGCTGTCGACAGGAGTGCCCTCTTTGGCAAGCTTTATGAGCATACGTTCGAGGTCGGTGCGCACCTTCTCGGCGGTGGGGAGGACGGTGTCATTGCGGCCGTCGCGATTCCATCCACACTCGCAGTAGATGCAGTCGAAATTGCATATCTTGCCTTTTTCAGGCAGCAGGTTGATGCCGAGCGAACTGCCAAGACGGCGACTGAATATGGGTCCAAAAACGGTTTCTTCGCGTATCATAAAATAAGGGTTTAAAAAGATAACGCCCATGGCAAATAATTATTGCACGCCTGCCGCAAAAACATACAAATTAAACCTTGTGACATTTTTTTCGTATCTTTGCAATCGTTTTTAAAGCTCAAAAGGATATGAAAAAGACAAGACTATTAGGACTGGCACTGCTGTTCGTGGTGAGCGCCTGCGGTCACAAACAGGTTCCTCAAGTGGAGGGCCACTATGTTTACGAACATGCCTTCAACTATGATTTGGAGGGGAATCACTTCGACGTACACGAGACGGGCACGATGGATTTTTATTCTGACAGCACGGCCCTCGACTCCGCCCGGCAAGTATACAAGGTGATGTTTGCCAACGGAGACACGACGACATGGGTGTTCAACTACATCAGCCCCAGCCGCTGGCGCACAGAGGGCGAAGAGCTCTACTTTGCCGGCATCAAGGAACAATTTCGCATGGAGCTGATTGAAAACGACACCGCCACTGATTGCCTGGCGCAGAAGATAATTGACATGTATGGTGGCAGCATCGACTATGAGTACAAATTCCATCTTGACACCCTGACCGCCGACCTCCTGCAGTGGAGTTTCACTTATCGTGACGGTCATAGCGACACCTGGCAATTCTATAGAATCAGCGAGGAGCACCGCCTCAGGCGCGACTTCGGCGAAGGACACGATCTCCGCAGATTGTGAAAAAACAACTATGAACATACGATTAGAACAACCCATTGACTGGCACGAGGTGGAGAACCTCACGCGTGAGGCTTTCTGGAACATCTACCGTCCAGGATGCACGGAGCATTATGTGCTCAACCAATACAGAAACAATCCCGACTTCATCCCGGAGCTGGACTTTGTGATGGAGGAAGATGGACAGATTATCGGGCATGTTATGTTCTCGAAGGCTGAGATAGTGCTGGTAGACGGAACGACGTTCCCCTCCTGGACCTTCGGTCCCATCAGTATCCATCCCGACCTTAAACGCAAGGGCTACGGGCTGAAGCTGCTGAGCTATGCAATTGAAAGAGCCAAAGCGATGGGTATTGGTCTATTGCAGATGGAGGGCAACATCGACTTCTACCGCCATGCAGGCTTCGACCTCGCCAGCAAGCTCCGCATCCACTATCATGAGATGCCTAAGGAGGAGGAGGTCCCCTTCTTCCTTGCCCAGGAGCTCATCCCTGGCTACTGGGGCGACCGCGAAGGCACCTATTGTCCTCCCAAAGGCTACTTTGTCGCCGATGAGAATCCCGAAGCCTTCGAGGCCTACGAATCCACCTTCCCACCAAAAGAGAAACTGCATCTGCCCGGACAATTGGTGTGATTGAAAGATGAGAAAGATAGTAGCAATAGTTTATGCTTTGGTTGCTATATCGTGTTTAGCGCAAGAGCCAATAAGCGACAGTACCGGATCATCAAGCTATGGTGCGTGCATCATGCGCAATGACTCAATTATTGGCATTAACGAGGATGAGCGTTTTGCCATGCACAGTGTGATGAAGTTTCCGCAAGCTTTATACGTCGCCGATTATTTGAGTAGGAAAGGATTGGCTCTTGACGACACCATCGTTATCGATAAGGCAGACCTGATGCAGGACACATGGTCGCCAATGCTGAAAAGATTTGAAGGTAAAATGGCCTTCTCGTATGCGGAACTGCTGGAATTGTCTCTCGGACAGAGCGACAACAATGCGTGCGAACTTCTTTTCAAGCTTTGCGGCAAGCCCAAAGCAGTAGAGAAGTACTTGAGAAGACTTGGATTCCACGATATCAATATCCGCATGACGGAGGAACAAATGCTGAAGAATCCGGCAAAGGCCATCGAAAACAATTCCACTCCCGCCGAAATGGTTCGTTTGTTCGAGTGGTTTTATCATCATAAAGACGACAACCCATATCTGACATTCATCTGGAAGGCGATGGCTGATTGTTCAACAGGACCAAAACGAATCCCTGCTGCGATACCCGCAGATGCTCGTATCGTACATAAGACAGGAACAGGATTCCCATCGTCTGATGGAGTGCAAGACATGAACGATGCTGGTTTCATTCTTATGCCCGATGGAAACCACGTCATTATCGCCGTTTTCGTCCCGCACTCACCATCTGAGGCAGTAATAGCAAATATTGCCAGACAACTGTTAGAACAATAAGATAAAACGATGGATAGAGATTGGTTTGTTACAAAAAAAACAAACAAGCATTATTATCGTACGATGATAATTTACAAACAACTACAATTACTCCGTAGGCGTTTTTTTTTTTTGCAGCGGAACTTTAAGAATCGGTCTTGAACAAGATTAAACTATCTTTCTCCCAGGTTCGAGTAACGGTCGTATCTGCCAAAAAGTCAATCTCTGTACGGGTGATTCTCACAAGGTGTCCGACTGGCGTTTCTCCCGACGCCAGAGCATTCTCATACATCGCATTCGTAGGGTTCCCCTTTTCGTAGGTTAAATCAACAACTTTCCCAATATACAAACGGGAAACTTCCTTCTTGTCTAAATAAACCAAACACTGATAAACCGTGTCCGCAACCCGATAGGTGAACGTCACAGGCCTTCCCCGACGAAAGACATTTTCTCCTATGGCATGGACAAGGGCCTCGGTCTTGGCGGGATTATTGTTAATTCTATGCCTGGAGACTCCCAACCCAATTATTTTTGGAACATAATAGATAAGCAGAGCCATTATAATGACAATCCTTCCATACCTCCACACCTTGTCTGCTGAGATTCTATTTCTTTTGTTAGGCATAGTTTTCAAAAAAACAATCTTAAAATAAACGCTATCAGACAGAAAATATTGTAGCACCTGCCCGATTCTTGCCTAATTGCGAAAAAAAATGTATTTTTGCAGTCGATTTCACAATCAAAACAATGGAAACAGAAAGAATCATTCTGCGCCCCTGGCGCGAGAGCGACGCAGAAACGCTATACAAATACGCCTCCGACCCCGAGGTAGGGCCGCGCGCGGGCTGGCCGCCGCACAAGAGCGTCGAGGAAAGCCTCGAAATTATCCGCACCCTCTTCAACAGCGACCACATGTGGGCCATCGAATTGAAAAAGACAAGCGAGCCGATAGGTTGCATGGGCTACTTCATCTATGGAGAGAGCAATATCAGTATCGGCGAGAACGATGCCGAGGTGGGCTATTGGATTGCTCGCCCCTACTGGAACCAAGGCATCTGCACCGAGGCGCTGAGAATGCTGATAGACTTTTGTTTTAACGAAAAAAACTTCAACACTCTCTGGGCCGACTACTTCCCCGACAACCCTGCTTCCGGCAAAGTGATGGAGAAGTGCAGCTTCCACGACACTGGCAGAGTCAACCGCTGCAGCAACCTACAACTCGGCGCCGACAAACCCGTCCGCATCATGCGTCTCGACAAACCAAGATTTTGATTTTACTGTAAACAAGAAACCAAAACCACAGTACATGTACACCCCCTCAACAAACTATTTGGCTATCTCATGTATCTGGCCATGATGGGGTGGTCTACGAAATCATCCGGCGCATTCCCATCATTCGCTGGTGCGTCCTCGGAGAAAAACTTTAACAATATTTTTCCCATCTGCGCGTTATTATGTCAAACATCAAACAATAACACCCTACTGCAATGAACAAGACCATTTTGACGCTTTGCGCAACCGCGCTGCTTACAATCGTGGGCTGCAAGCAGCCGGAGAATCAGACCGACATGAAGTTCCGCCCTCTGGGAAACACAGGCCTCATGGTCAGCGAGATAAGCATTGGCTGCGGAGGATTTGAGAAAATCGACAGCGCAGCATCGCTCGAGTTGATGACCATGGCCCTCGACAGCGGCATGAACTATATCGACATCTACGATGCGAGTCCCGTCACCCGTTCCAATATCGGCTATGCCCTACAGGGCCGTCGTGACGAAATGATCATCCAAGGTCATATCGGCACCGTTTGGGCCAACGGACAACACACCCGCACCCGCGACCTCGATTCTACCCGTATGGGCTTCGAGGACTTGCTGACACGGCTCGGAACCGACCACATCGAGGTGGGCATGATCCACATCACCGACAGCCGCGAGGAGTGGGAGGCCATACAGAACTCACCCTTCCTCGACTATGTTTTCCAACTCAAGAATGAAGGAAAAATCAAGCACATAGGACTCAGCAGCCACAACGCCGAGGTAGCCCTGATGGCCGCCAAGAGCGGGTGGGTAGAGGTCATCATGTTCAGCCTCAACCCCGCTTTCGACCGTCTACGCGGCGGCGCCATCCCCTGGGAGAAAGGGGCCATGGAAAATCTGCAGGCCGGCATAGACCCCGTTCGCGTGGAGTTCTACGACTACTGCGCCACCCACCATATCGGCGTGACCGTGATGAAGACCTTCGGCGGTGGCGGCCGTCTGTTGGACGAGAAGACCTCGCCCCTTGGCGTAGCCTACACCCCCGAACAGTGCATCGCCTACTGCCTGGCCAAACCCTGCATCTCCACTTGTATCCTTGGCATCGACAACATGGACGAGTTAACCCGCGACCTCCACTGGATGCATGCCTCCGAGACCGAGAAAGACTACACCGTCGTCGGCAAGTGCGAACAGGGTGCCAAGAGCGGCGACTGCACCTATTGCAACCACTGCTCGCCCTGTACCGTGGGCATTCCCATCGCCAAAGTCAACGAGTTACTCGACAAAGCCGAGACCAACGGCATGAACGACGACCTGAAAGCCCAATACGACGCCCTTCCACACCACGCCGGCGAATGCACCCATTGCGGTGCCTGCATGAGCCGCTGCCCCTTTGGTGTAGACATCCCGACAAAGATGGATAAGGCTAAGGAAATGTTTGGAAAATAAAAAAATGCCTCCATAATTTGGAGGCTTTTTTTGTGGTCTGTGGGAGACCACAAACTAATACATAATAGCACTAATTATTAGATTACTAAATAATACAATTTGTCACTTCGTGATAAATTCGTGATAAATATAGGTCAAAAATACGCCTATAAAACGAAACAAAATTGGGGGCGAAATCACACATCTTTGCCACCTCAATACCTTCAAAACGACAGGGCATGTTTCCGACATCGCCATGTCGTTTTTCCGTTCTATGACACCACACCCATAAACTGGCCATTTTATAGGACAGCACAAGAATTTTCACAGTTAGCATTGCCAGATGCAAAATTGCCTCTCTCTCCGTAACTGCCTAATCGAGACTACTTAAAATTACCCCCTCCCCTCATTTCTGAACGGTCATGCGTGACAGATGGGACTACGCTCTCAGTCCCCCCACTATTCTTGACATAGAAAAGCATTCCTTACGAAATTCGTAGGAAACAGTATCACGTCTGTAATATGTTAAGAGTAAAATGTTTAACCTTATAAATTTTTCTACACCATGACAAATTCAGTTATGAGTCTGGCACCCTCTGCAAAGGTGCTGCGTCAGTTCTCCAACATCGAGGACGTTCCCTTCGAGGAAATCAACGAAACGGTAACCGTTAAGGTGTCGCCAAGCGTCAACTTTCTGGAGTCGAACACCAGCGAAATCTCACTCCGAGAACTTGCCGAGGACTGCATCGTTCCCACTTGGGGCAACCAAGAGTTGACAATCTCGCATCAAGACTTCATCCGCACAGTTGTCGATGCTGCCACAGACTTCTATCGTGGCGAAACGCTCAACACTCCAGCCATCCGCGTGAGCCATGAGGTCAAAGGCCGCATCCCTTCGGCATTGAACAAGAAACCGTCCGAACTGCTGCCGACCGACAAAACCAAGTTCTACCAGCGACTCGCCTTTGCTTTCACCATCCCGACCATCTACGAAACTATCAACGGTCAAAAGATGGAACTTTGCATCGGTGGAGTCCGCAATTACAATGACCTCAACCTTTATCGTGCCGCTAAAGGCTTCGAAAAGTTCAGCGTCTTTGTCGGCTGGCGCGTCAACGTCTGCTCCAACCAAGTGCTTACAGGTGACGGGCTGAAATATCAGCTTGAAGTGTCCGACCTCAACGACCTCTACAGGCAGATTATTCTACTGCTCAACAGCTATTCCCCTGCTAAGGACTTCTATTTGATGAAGAGCCTTACCGATACCCATATCAGCGAATCACAGTTTGCGCAGATAGTGGGAAGGTGCCGCCTTTATCAAGCCCTGCCGCCACAGGCACAGCGTTCTATTCCTCGTCTGCTTATCACAGACAGCCAGATTAACAACTGCTGCCGTGAGTTCTACACCAACCCCAACTTCGGGGCAAAAGAGAATTGCATCAGCATGTGGGACTTTCACAATCTGCTTACCGAGAGCAATAAGAGTTCTTATATCGACACCTATCTACAGAGAGCGTTAAATGCTACAGAAGTTAGTGTCGGCATCAACAACGCCCTTCGTGGTTACAACGACAAATACGAATGGTTTTTGAGTTGACCCACTATTAACCCCTTCGGCACCGTGCCGATGTTACAGCCCTTCACTTGTTACAGTTTAAGTTTATACTCGTAACAGGTGGAGGGCATTTTTTGTTAGACTTTAATTCTTTGATAAACAATGTTACAATCAGCCGTAATATATGCCCGTGTTTCGTCAACCAATGACAGACAAGACACGCAGCGACAAGTTCAAGACCTTCTCTCCTATGCAAGGTCAAAAGAAATCACCGTTGAAAAAGTGTTTGAGGAACACGTTTCGGGAGCAAAGAAAAATGAAGAAAGAGCCGTTTTGACAGAGTGCCTGGAATACTGCACCAGCCATCCTGTAAAATATCTGCTTTTGTCAGAACTCTCACGATTGGGAAGGTCAACGCTACAGGTGCTACGGTCGTTAGAGAAACTGCACGAATCCCACGTTTCGGTGTTCATCCAGAATCTCGGCATCTACTCCCTACAGCCAGACGGAAAAGTCAACCCCATTGCCTCAATCCTTATCACCGTGCTGGCAGAAATGAGCAACATTGAGCGTTCCAACATTCAATATCGCTTGGAGAGTGGCAGGGCGCAGTACGTGGCCAATGGCGGCAAACTTGGCCGTAAAGTGGGCTACAGCAAGCCCATCGAGCAGATGAAGGAGGACTACAAGGAAGCCATCGCCCTACTGCGTAAGAAATACTCCATCCGAGCCGTGGCAAAACTGACAGGAGCAAGCCCGACAACCATTCAGAAGGTGAAAACCCTGCTGGTGGATAGCCCGACATGAAACGAGCCATCCAGAGCCGCCCATTGACATTATTATCCTTTTGACTTGGAAAATACTGACAATCTGACTATTATTAATTATTAGGGCTACCTAATATCGTGGTTTTAATTTTAACATATTTGGGGAGGGCAGAAATGCCCTCCTTCCCTTTCTTTTGGGTGTGGAGAATAATTCCAATGCCAATCTATACACTTGTCGATAATTTACGAGTAATTTGTCAACATGGCTTGTCGGAAAGTTACGTGTGACTTGTCGATATTTTACGCATTGAATTGTCGGAAATTTACATGTGAATTGTTGAGATCTTACGCACCTAATAATTACATTAAATACAGCATACTGCTAATTACATTTAATTACAAAAAGACGGAAGCCGTTGGCATCCGTCATAATACCTTTTTTCACTAGTGTCTCTTAAAAAATTTAACAATTAAAATTCAATTTCAAGTTGACCGTCATCAGTTCCATCATCAGTTCCTCGTCCGAAGAGTTCCGGCAG
>CACXXO010000024.1 GCA_902771735.1 uncultured Bacteroidota bacterium | reverse complement strand
AGTGTTCACCTCTTCCCATTCCGAACAGAGAAGTTAAGCCTCACATCGCCGATGATACTGCACTTGTTTGTGGAAAAGTAGGTCGCCGCCAATCTTTTTTAAGAGCATTCCATTTGGGATGCTCTTTTTTTGTATACTTTTCTATATACTTTCTATACTATTTGTATATTCTTTCTATATCTATTCTATATGTATAGGCCATGGAGGGTTTAATTCATCTGCTTGTCTACAGTTCATTAGAATGCCGATTTTGTTGTTTCAAGAATTATTTGTAACTTTGCAAATCGAAAGATTGAACAAAAATGACTGCTGAATGACTACCAAGAAGAAGATTGATGTGGCGTTGATATATGACTTTGACGGGACTCTCTCGCCGGGCAATATGCAGGAGTTCGGGTTTGTGCAGGCCATCGGGAAAGACCCAACGCAGTTCTGGGAGAAGGTGGTCGGGATGGCGACGGAGAACGACGCCAGCGGAATCCTGTGCTATATGTACCTGATGCTCCAGGAGGCTGTCTCCAACGGCATTTCGCTGCGACGCGAGTCGTTCCAACAGTTTGGCACAAAGATAGAACTATTTAAAGGTGTTCGTGAATGGTTCCCCTCGATAAACGAATATGGCAAGTCTATCGGGCTGAACATCAGGCACTACGTCAATTCCTCCGGTCTCAGGGAGATGATTGAAGGCACCCCGATAGCACGCGAGTTTGAGAATATTTATGCCTGTTCGTTCCTCTACAATATCGACGGCATTGCCTATTGGCCGGCCGTAGCGGTCGACTATACCACCAAGACGCAGTTCCTATTCAAGATAAACAAAGGTATCCGCGAGGTGAGCGACAACAAGAGGATTAACGAGTATGTGGCCGAAGAGGACCGGCCCATCCCGTTCAAACGGATGATATACTTCGGCGACGGAGAGACGGATGTCCCCAGCATGAGTGTGGTGAAGGGGCAAGGGGGACATGCTATTGCTGTCTATGGTGACGCTCGGAAACAATCAACGGCAATGCGACTGATAAAAGAGGACCGTGTGAACTATGCGTGCGAAGCCGACTACTCCGAAGGAGGAGAATTGTTTACCACAGTCAAGCAGATACTTGACAAAATCCGATAATCCCCAATATATAAAACCCCACTAAGCACTTAATACAAAATCTCATGACTTATTCTAAAGACAATCTTACAATTGAAATTTCAGAACACGGCGCTGAACTGACAAGCCTCCGCTGCGGCGGAAGGGAATATCTTTGGAATGGTGATCCGGCCTACTGGAACCGTCATTCGCCTGTCCTCTTCCCCGTCGTCGGCAAGCCGTATAACAATCAGTTGCACATCGATGGTAAGGTGTACCCTATGAAACAGCACGGTTTCGCCCGCGACAGCGAGTTTGAGCAAGTGAATTATGGGCCGGGAATATGTTTTCGTATGATAGACACCGACCGTCCCGATGTGTATCCATATCGTTTCAATCTTGAGGTAGCGTATGTCATCCAAGGAAATACGCTGACCGTGAGCTGGTATGTCGAAAATCAAGGTGGGCAAAAGATGTACTATCAGATTGGCGCTCATCCGGCATTCCTGCTGCCTGACTACGACGCAAATGATCAGGTGCATGGCTATGTGCGCTTTTACGACAACTATCGCAGTGACGAGCGTGCAGTAAGCCCTCTCCTCACATCGGCTCTTGAGGAAGGCAACCGGGTGCCGTTGTCGGGAGGTCCCTGCAGGCTGCCGCACGAATTGGCACTCACCGCTGAAACTTTTGCTCAAGATGCTTTGATGATTGAGAACGGTCGGCATGGGCAGGAGGTTTCCCAGATTACCCTCTGCGACAAACAGGGGCGTGTGGTTCTGAGTGTCGACTGCTACGATGCCGATGCCTATGGAGTATGGGCTCCGCACAAGGAGGGATGCCCTTTTGTGTGTCTCGAACCCTGGCAGGGGATCTGTGATTCCAAGGGTTTCACCGGCGACATTAGCGAACGCGACATGATACGCTGCATCGATTCCCATGACCACGGACATTTCGAATACACCATCACCATCGAAAAATCATAAACTTTTAGCCCTTTTACCCCCTAAACAATGCAGACAACCATGCATCAGAATGTGATTTTGATTACCGGTGCCAGTAGCGGTATAGGATTCGATGCCGCCACCGAGCTTGCCGAGAAAGGCCATAGAGTCTATGCCGCCGCGCGGCGTGTAGAGTTGATGGAGCCGCTGAGGGAGAAAGGAATAGAGGTGCTGAGGATGGATGTCACCGACTATCAGTCGATGGCCGAAGGAGTGCAGGCTGTTCTCGACAGGGAAGGCAGGATTGATGTGTTGGTGAACAATGCCGGCTATGGTTTCTTCGGGCCTGTGGAGAGCGTGACCATGGAGGAAGCTCGCCGGCAGGTGGAGGTTAACGTTTTCGGTCTCGCCACGCTCTGCCAGTTGGTCATCCCCATCATGAGGAAGCAGCGCGCCGGACGCATCGTCAACACCGCTTCCATTGCCGGTCGCGCCGTCTTCTACTTCGGCGGTTGGTACCATGTGACTAAATACTCCGTGGAAGCGCTCAGTGATGCTATGCGCATCGAGCTCAAGCCCTTCGGCATTGATGTCGTCATGATAGAGCCCGGTGCCATCAAGACCGACTGGGGCACCATCGCGGCACGTCACCTCGCCGAGTCGACCCGGGGGACTGCTTACGAGTCTGCCGCCCTCCCATGGGCAACGACCATCGATTGGGCCTATCACTCGGATCTCATCTCCAGCCCCAGGGTCATCACGAGAGCCATCCTCAGAGCCGTCGACAGCCGCCGCCCACGCGCTCGCTATCGCAAAGGTCGCCTTGCGGGCACCGTTGTCTTCCTCCATTGGCTGTTGCCAGCGCGGTGGTGGGATGCAATGATGAGGAGTATCGGTAAGATGAAAATTAAGAAATAAAAAAAAGCACATATAAAGAATATTTGTGTATATTTGCACAAACGATTGTTTGTTAATTGTTATTATAAACTATTAAAATATATGTGTTTATGAAAAAGTTTCTGATGATAGCCCTTGCCTTTGTGGCGTTGTTGGCTACCGTTTCTTGCTCGAAGGACGATGACAAAAAATCGGATCCCCCAACCATCCAGGGGACACTCTGGGAGTCCATGGTGGATTACAATGTGCCTATTGTTGGTTCGGGAACCATCGAGGCCCAGTTGTATTTTAAGACTGATAATATTTGCCGCGTTGACATTGACCTGCCAGCAACGCTTATGGCTGCCTTAAGTATGTTGGGAGGTGGTGATTTGAACTTCGACTCGGGAGAATACGACTATACCTTTGACGGCAAGAAAGTGGTCTTTCAGGCTGCCGGCGGGATTGAGCTGGAATACACGGGCAACACGCTCGTATACCATATTCCTTCGCAATACAGTTCTGTTGCCTCCATCATAGGAATCAATGAAGTGGTATTCCACAAACAATAGTGTTTGTTGGGAGAAAAAAGAGGGGGCCCGCAACTTTCGTTGCGGGCCCCCTCTTTTTTTTATCGCTGTGTGGGGAATTGGGGTTTGGCTTTGAGAAAGTTTTGATAGTCTTGTATCATGCTGGAGTACATTTCCTTGCGGCTGTAGACGTTGTAGTTGGGGTGGTATTGTTTGACCACCAGCACGTTGGCCTTTGGAGAGTAGTAGCAGTGGCGGTTCACCTGCTCAAGATCCTCGTAGAGATGCTTTTGCAGGAAATTGACCATGATTCCCTGACCGCCGATGCAGAGGATGATGTCGGTGTTGTACATGGAGATCTGCTCCTTGAGCAGGTCGGCGTAGTTGTCCATATACTTCTGCAGCACGGCGTTGCTGGCCGCTTTGGTGTCGGGCTGTTTCTTGCAGTTGATGCGGACGATGGGGGCGTTCTCGTAGAATCCCTGGAGTCGTGTGGCGTTGTCGGCCTTGCCAAAAGGGATTGTCTTGCGCTCGGGGATGGTCATCAGACCGTAGACCCAGAGCTCGAGGTTGGGGAAGAAGCGTTGAGCGGTGCGGTTTGTCAAGCGAGGGGAGGGTACGCGGCCGCTCTCGCTGCGCAGGTCCCAGCAGTCCTCCTCGTCGAGTTCTTTGGTGAGCACCATGAGGCGCAAGCCTGCATCGTCCCACAGCTGTTCCTCGTCGGCCGGGCGGTGTAGCTGGCTCAGGCCGTCCCACCACAGCTCGCCGCGGAAGAGCAGGCCGTCTTTGGCAATCATGTCGGCATCATGCAGTTTGCGGGCACGTTGGGCCCATTTGGTGAAGAGTTTCTCTTCGTGCTCGTGGTAGGTCATAGTGAATTGTGAATTATGAGTTATGAATTCTGAAATAATGGTTGCTTTCCGCCTGCAAAATTACGAAATGTTTTGCATACGGCAAAATTTTTTTTCCCTCGGCGCGTTATAGTGCAAAAGAAAGACAGAATGAAACGTTGGATATTGACTCTTGTGATGTTGCTCGCGGCTGTAGGTGCCATGGGGCAGGGGGGAGCCGATTGGGGCGTCAGGGTGACGGCGGGAGCTGCCTTTCCCGCCGGAGCCGCCGAAGGGGCACCGACACTCTCGACGAGTTTTGCCTCGGGAGTGCGTGCTCTTGTTGTCCCCCACGCTTTTCCCATTCCGTTGACGGTGTCGATAGAGGGTGTCCACTGGCTTTCATCGCCCACGCCCAACCGGTCGGCGGTGCCTATCGACGAGGGCCTCTATGTGAAGCGGGCGCTGCATTTCCCCTTGTTGCTCGGCGTGTGGTTGCCCATATGGGGAGGACGGGGCTTGTGGAGCGATATAAACCTGTCGGTCGGACCCTATTGGCGCAACCTCAACTTGCAGCGCATGGCGGCGCCGGGGGTGATGGACGACATGGAGGAGCACGGCTGGGGAGTGGCCTGGAAGGTGGAATGGGAGGTGGTGGTGGCCAACCGCTTCTCGTTGGGGGTGAGCTATCTGGGATTTGGCAATTCTTTCGGCACCTGCAGCGAGCCCCCTGTAGGCACGGGGCCCGTCAGCACGACCGGCGTGCGTCGTTCGCAGCCCACATTAGAAGGCTACGGACAGGGGTTCCTCACGGTCTCCGTAGGGTACCACATTTTCTCTGAATAAGACTCTTTCTAAAGCCTTTTCTTCAGCATCGCTTCCACCTCCACGCGGTGCTCATAGAGTGTGCATCCCCCTGTATGCTCCCAACCCAGGGCATTGGCATTGCGTATCATGTTGAACAATGGCGACTCCAGCGCTTTCCTCAATCCCATTTCTGCCACATTGCAGTCGCTGTAAGGCGAGAAAGGGCAGGGCTCGGCGGCACCGTCGGGGCCGATGTGGAAGAAACCGCGACCGGCAGCCAGGCAGCCGTCGAGGGCTTTCTCGTCGCCGGGGAAGGAAAGGAAGATCATCTCCTTGACCTCCTTGCGACGCTGCTCCAGCAGGGTCTCCATCTCGGCAACCTCGTTGTCGGTGAAGGCGAGGTGCTGAGTTCCCTCGTCGAAGGGTACATATTCCACATAGAATACCAGACGGCAACCGAGGGAGGCGAGGTGGCGGAGGTAGTCGGGCGAGGTGACGGCGCGGTAGTTCTCCGTGGTCACCGTGATGCTGGTGCCGAAAAACAGTTTTTCTTTTTTCATCATCTCCATGGAGAGCAGGGCACGTTGGTAGACACCCTCGCCGCGGCGGCTGTCGGTGGCCATGGCATCTCCTTCCAGGCTGACAACGGGGACGATGTTGAGGTTATGCTTGAAAAAGTCTATGTATTGTGGCCCTATCAAAGTGGCGTTGGTGAAGACGGGGAAAATGATGTCTTTTACGCCGGCGGCGGTCTCCAGCAAATGGCGTTGCGTGAGGGGTTCGCCTCCTGCCAGCAGACAGAAGCTGACTCCGAGATCCGCCGCCTGGCGGAAAATGTTTTCCCATTGCTGTGTCGACAGGGTCTTTTTCTGAGATTCCCCCGGGTCGCTGGCAATGCCGTTTTTCCGGGCGTAGCAACCTTTGCATTGCAGGTTGCAGGAGGTGGCGATACTGGCAATGAGGAATGGCGGTACGGCCAGGCCATCCTTTTTCAGCACCTCTTTGCGGCGACGCTCCGAGGTGACGAATATTTTCTGCATACGGGCAACAAAATGTGCTTCATGGGGGTTGCCCAACACGTTGAGCCAAGCTTGGGTCATAATGTTTCGGATGCTCTCCGACATGTATGAGGCGAGGTCAGTCATTGTTTTTTAGGTATTTAATGATTGAGTCGAGGGTGTGGACAAGCACCATGGCTTCCTCTTGAGAAGGGGTGCAGTCGGAAAAAGCCGCCGTCATGCAGTCGGGGATGTCTTTGGCCTGATCTTGGAGGGCTATGCCTTTGCGTGTGAGGCTCACTAACGTCTGCCGTTTGTCGGCAGTGCCTTTGGTGCGCACTACAAGTCCTTCGCTCTCCATACGTTGCAGCAATGGCGTGATGGTGTTCGACTCGAGCACCAGACGTTTCGATATGTCAGACACCAGTTGGTGGTCGTTCTCCCACAGAACCATCAGCACCAGGTACTGGGGATAGGTCAAGCCCAGAGGCTCAAGCAGCGGGCGGTAGGCCTGCGTGATGAGCCGCGAGGCTGTGTAGAGCCTGAAACAGATTTGGTTGTCGAGTTTTAGCTGGCTGTACATTTATTTAAGGAGGGCTTCGATGTCTTTTTCGATGTCTTTGGGCTCGACAGTGGGGGCATAGCGGAGTACGGTGGTGCCGTCGGGGGACACGAGGAACTTGGTGAAGTTCCAGAGGATATCGCTATCCTTGGTGGCGCTCTTGCTGAGCTTCTTCAGCATGGCGTGTGTAGCTTTGGCCTTGATGCCTTTGTATTCCTCGGAGGGAGCTTGGGCCTTGAGGAAGGAGAAGACGGGGTGCTCGTCGGGGCCGTTGACGTCGGTCTTCTTCATGATTTGGAAGGTGACGCCGAAGTTGACGCGGCAGAACTCCTGAATCTCGCCGTCGGAGCCCGGGTCCTGTTCTGCAAACTGGTTGCAGGGGAAGCCAATCATCACGAGACCGCGGTCGCGGTATTTCTCGTTGAGTGCCTCGAGGCCGTCGAACTGTGGGGTGAAGCCGCACTTGCTGGCGGTGTTGATAATGAGCATGGGTTTGCCCTTGAATTGACTGAAATCAACCTCTTTGCCATTGCTTGCAATGGCTTTGAAGTCATAGATGCTTTCTTTAATTTCCATAGTATTAATTATTTAGTGATTAATCAAATTAAATCGTTCACGATGCAAAGATACAAAATATTTTTAATATACAAATGAAAAATTGTTAAATTATAGTTATTTAACATTTATATCGCGAACGATATATGTTGAATGATTTGGTCTTTATTTACATTGTTACCGGCGTGATAATTATCAACCAAAAAGAGGGAAAAGAGCCTTTGGGTATAACTACCTATAAACCAGTTATCAACTCCCTACCAACTCCTAACCAACTCCTACCACGGTAGGAGTTGGTAGGGTGTTGGTAGGTCGATGGTAGGGGTTTTATATTATGTTTGTGGCAATCGGATTTTTGTGTATTTTTGCAGGCATGAAAGTAATCAGGATTGACAGTTTGGAAGTGCCGGAGGTGGCTGTCTATGCGCACCTTACGGAGGCGCAGTTGCGCAACCGGCTGGAGCCGGAGAAGGGTGTTTTTATAGTGGAGAGCGAGAAGGTGATACGTGTGGCGCTGGCGGCGGGCCTGAAGCCGCTTTCTTTTTTGTCGGAGAGTAAATATATAGATACACAGGTGCGCGTGATGTGCGAGGATTACGGGGTGGAGGAGGAGGTTCCGGTCTATACCGGTGAGCGCGAGGTGCTTGCAGGCCTGACGGGCTACGAGTTGACGCGCGGCGTGCTGTGCGCCATGCATCGCCCGACGATGCCGTCGGTTGCGGAGATATTAAATCCCCGCCCTGCGGGCGAAATCCAGAAATCCAGTAATATATCAGATTTATGGATTACGCCGAAGGCGGGAGAAATGGCGCGCAAGGTGGCGGTGCTGGACAGCGTGGTGAATTCGACGAACACAGGGGCCATCTTCCGTGCCGCCGCGGCGTTGGGCATTGACGCCCTGCTGCTTACGCGCACTTGCTGCGACCCACTCAACCGCCGTGCCTGCCGTGTGAGCATGGGTACCGTCTTTCAGATACCGTGGACTTGGCTCGACCATTACGGTCAGCTCAAAGAGCTGGGGTTCAAGACTGTGGCATTGGCATTGACCGACCGTTCCGTGGCCATCGATGATCCTTGTTTGAAGGAGCCCGAGCGGCTGGCCATCATCATGGGCACTGAGGGCGACGGATTGAGTGACAGCGTGTTGCGCCAGTGCGACTATGTGGCCAAGATTCCCATGCAGCGCGGCGTGGACTCACTGAATGTGGCCGCTGCGGCCAGCGTGGCCTTCTATGAATTAAGAATAAAGAATTAAGAATCGGGGATTGTTATAAAATGTCGATACGGAAACTGATAGTCAGGTAGTTGCCTACAGGCACAACTGATAGAGATGGCCAGGGAGGGTTCGCACCACCTTGGCCATCTCCATATTGAAGAGGAGTGAGGCCGTTTTTGGGAGAGAGAACGAGGTGGCTGAGGCTATCTCGTCGAGGGTGAGGTGGCCGCTGTCCTTCAGGGTGTTGGCTATTTTCTGTTCGTCGGCCGAGAGGTGTGGTGTTTCTTCTATTCCGGTCAGGGCCGTCTGCTGTCCAGCCATGGGCCAACCGAGCTGGAATGCTATGTCGTCGGCGTTGCGGACGAGGAGTGCGCGGTTGGTGGCGATGAGGTTGAGGGTGCCGCGCGAGTAGGTGTCGGAGAGGCGGCCGGGGACGGCGAAGACGTCGCGGTGGTAGCTGGCAGCGATGGCGGCGGTGATGAGAGCTCCGCCTTTCTCGGAAGCTTCGACGACGACGGTGGTGTCGGCGAGGGCGGCAATGATGCGGTTGCGTGCGGGGAAATAGCGAGGGTTGATGGCGGTGCCGTTGGGATATTCTGTTAGTAGTGCACCGCCAGCGTCGAGGATGCGTTTGGCAAGGGGTCGGTTTTCGGCAGGGTAGATGCGATCGAGTCCGTGGCCGAGGACGGCAATGGTGGGTAGGTCGTGGGAGAGTGCGGCGGTGTGGGCGGCGGTGTCGATGCCATAGGCGAGGCCGCTGATTATGGGAGTGTTGTAGGGTTTCAGTTCACGGACGAGGCGGTCGGTGTTATCGCGTCCGTAGGGAGTGGCGCGGCGGGTGCCGACAATGGCGATAGACCGTTCGGGGTTGAGGTTGGCGGAACCGAGGCAGTAGAGGAGGGCGGGACAGTCATCGGTTTCGGCGCGATTGAGGCGCTCGGGGTAGTCGGGCGAGGTGAAGAAGAGCGGCCGGATGTGGTTCTGCTCGCAGTATCGTAGCTCCTCTTCGGCACGGGAGAATCCGCTCTTGTTCAGGATGTTGTCTATGATGCTCTGATGGGTGCCGAAAGCGGTTTTCAGTTCCGATTTGGGCAGGGAGAAGATGTCCTCGTCGGGGTAGAGGTCGATGAGGCGGCGTATGGAGGCGTTGCCGAGGCCGGGGGTGAAGGTGAGGGCTATTTGCGAGAGTGTTTCCATTGATTGGCAAGGGTTCTGAGGGTGCCGTAGGAGTGGGAGAGGCGGCGATGCCATTCGTCGGGGGTGACCCAGCAGCCGTCTGTGATGCCTTCCTCCTGTTGGGGGTTGACCGCCTGTTTTTCTGCCGTCATGGGGAACCAGGAGGTCTGCTTGAGGTGCCAGCCGCCGTAGAGGTTGAAGAGGTGGTAGGTCTTGACAGGAGTGGTTCCCGAGGCCGCGGGGGCTATGCCGGTCTCCTCTTCCACTTCGCGGAGGGCGGCCTGGAGAAGAGTCTCGCCGGCTTCTACCTTGCCTTTGGCGAGGTCCCAGCGGCCGTTGCGCAGGATGAGAAGCATGGTGCCGTCGGGGGCGGTGACGATGCCACCGGCGGCGCGCACATAGCGCATGCGGCGCTTCAGCAGGCGCAGCAGCCACAGGGGCACGTTGAAAGTGTGGAATTTATAGCTTAGTTTCATTGCTGTTCTTCTAACGAAGTTCGTAGCGGAGGATTTCTTTGTTTTGCTGATAGAGGGTGATGGAGGTTGGGGAGTAGGCGAGGTGGGTGGTTTTTGGGAGGAGGGCGTAGTAGCGGTTGTCGGCATTGATGAGGGCCTCGTGGCAGGTCAGGGTACCGGAGCCTTGAAGGGTGATTTTTATAGGATAGCGTGCGGTTTTGGGGTCGCCGGGATGGCAGGAGTAGAGTCCGAAATAGGTATTGCAGGCCATGGTTCCGTGGATGAGGCCTGTTTCGGGGTTGAAGACGAGGGTGGGGGCGGGATGGTAGGTGAGGGGTTTGCCGTTGATGGCAACGAGTTGCCATACCTCGCCCTTGTCGAAAGCGGGTATCTCGAGGGGTGTGCTATCGGCCTTCTGCGAGCCGGCGCAGGCGACGAAGAGCAGGAATGTCAATGACATCAATACTGTGAGGATGTTTTTCACACTGTCTGTTGATAAAAAATTGCGGTGCAAAGATACGAAATATTTTTATATTACGTTACTGATGAAGATAAAGTTTAAGGTTTAAGGTTTAAGGCTTAAAGATAAGGGGTTGAGTATTAGTGTAGATAGGATGAGGATAGTGATGGCGGTGACCAACGATTTGGTGACCGACCGCAGGGTAATGCGCCACGCTGACACATTGCGCGGGGAGGGGTTTGAGGTGTTGTGCATCGGACGGAACGATTTGGGGGTGAGATGCAAGAGAGGGTGGCTGTTCTATGCGGAGTACAATGTGAGGCTATGGTGGCGACTGCTGCGGACGGAGGCCGACATCGTGTGGGCGAACGACACAGACACGCTGCTGGGCTGCTTTATGGCGGCACAGATGAAGCGTAAGAAGCTGGTGATGGACGCTCATGAGCTGTTCCCCGAGGTGCCGGAGCTGATAGGAAGAGAACGGGTGAAGCGTGTGTGGGAGAGCCTGGAGCGAAGGGTGATGCCGAAATGCGACGCGCTGCTGACGGTGTGTCAAAGCATAGCAGACCACTACAAGAACCGCTATGGAGTGGAGATGGAAGTGGTGAGGAATGTGCCGGTGATGGAGGAGAGGCAGAGTGGCAAAGTGGCAGAGCGGCAGAGCGGGGGACGGATTCTGCTCTATCAGGGGTGTGTGAACAAGGGTAGGGGAGTGGATTGGGCGATAGATGCCCTGGAATGGCTGGAAGACTGCCGTTTGGTGGTGGCTGGAGGGGGTGACCTGCTGGAGGAGATGAAAACTTATGCTGCGGCGAAACCGTGGGCTGGGCGCATCGAGTTCACAGGCAGACTGACGCCCGGGGAACTGGAGCGGCTGACAGTGGGTGCGAGTGTGGGGCTGGTGATGCTTGAGGATATGGGGTTGAGCTACCATTATGCGTTGCCGAACAGGATAGGCGATTTCATTGCTGCGGGGGTGCCGATGGTGGTGAGCGACCTGCCAGAGATGGCGGCGGTGGTGAGGAGGTTTGGTGTGGGCGAAGTGATGGATGGTGTGGGTGCATGGGCGCTGGCCGAGAGTGTGAAAAGGGTGCTGGCCCGGAAGTGGAGCGAGGGGGATTTTGAGGAGGCCCGAGGGGAGATGGATTGGAATAAGGAGAAGGAGAAACTGATTAAAATAATAGAAACGATATGATTTACGAACTGCTATTGATGTTCTATGTTGTGGGGACCATTGCGGGTCTCTGGTTTGTTTTCGGGAAGGCTGGCGAGGCGCCGTGGAAGGCGTTGGTGCCGCTGTACAATATCTGGGTATGGCTGAAGATTTGCAACAAAGGATGGAAGTGGATTGTGGGCTTTCTGGTGCCGGGAATAAATATTTTTGTGTTCCTGCTGCTGGTGGTGGAGACGGCGAGGGTGTTTCGCCGGACGAGTTTCTGGGAGCAGACGTTTGGGGTGCTGTTGCCGTGTGTGTACCTTCCCATCCTGGGGTTGACGAAGATGGAGTATCACAATCCGAAGACGGACCCGCCGGAGAAGATCACAGAGGTTCGCGACTGGACAGAGTCGATAGTCTTTGCGTTGATAGCCGCGGTGCTGATCCGGGGTTTTGTTTTCGAGCTGTTCAGTATACCCTCGTCGAGTATGGAGAAGAGTCTGATGGTTGGCGACCACTTGATAGTGAGCAAGATGGCATATGGGCCGCGAGTGATCATGACGCCATTGGCGTTGCCGTTGATGCACAATACGGTGGTTGGGACGAAGTTGAATTCCTACTTGGAGTGGCCGCAGTTGCCCTATTACCGCTACCCGGGCTATAGCCATGTGAAACGCTACGATGCGGTGGTTTTCAATTTTCCAGCGGGCGACACGGTGCTGACGAATTTCCTTGATGGTAAATACACCTACTACGAGGCGATACGGGAAATGGGACGCGAGGCGGTGGTCAACGGCACGGCCTACCATCCAGTGTATGGCCCGTTGGGCAAGATCAAAGTAAGGCCTGTCGACAAGCGAGAGAACTACATTAAGCGATGCATGGGACTTCCGGGAGAGACGCTGCAGATAATCGACAAGGTGGTGCATATCGACGGCAAGCCAGTGGAGTTGCCGACGGATGCGGAGTTTGACTATGAGGTGATAGTTGCGGCGGGATTCAGCCCAGACATTGTCTTGAGCGAATGCGGAGTGAGCAAGGAGGATATCGAGACATCGCCCAATGGCTATGATGGGGCAGGCAACCGTATATTCCGGCTGCCGTTGACTGCGGAGATGGCGGAGAGGATGAAAGCCAAATCGACGGTTGTTGGCATTGAGCAGGTGGAATATCCTATCGATTCGGCCCAGGCGCTCTATCCCAATGCCCCGGGATACTATTGGTCGGTCGACAATTATGGACCTGTTCTGATTCCGGCCAAAGGCAAGGCGTTGAAGCTCACGCAGGAGAATCTGCCCCTTTACAGCCGAGTCATAACAGCCTATGAGCACAACACGCTGGAGGTGAAAGACGGCAAGATTTATATCAATGGGGCCGCTACCGACAGTTATACACCCAAGATGGACTACTACTGGATGATGGGAGACAACCGGCACCACAGCCAGGACAGCCGGTTCTGGGGTTTCGTGCCCGAAGACCATATCGTAGGAAAGGCCAAGCGAGTGCTGTGGTCGATGAACAAGGACAAGTTCGGTGTGCGATTGGAGAGGACGATGAGGGATGCGAATGCAAGATAAGGCAGCAAAAAGAAAGAAGGCCATCAAGACAGTAAAGACACTATGGAAGAAAACGAAAACAAAATAAGCCAAGAAGAACAGGGGACGACGACATCGCTTAAAGGGATGTTCAAGGATTATTGGATAGACTATGCCAGCGACGTCATTCTCGACCGTTCGGTGCCAGATATCGACGACGGCTTGAAGCCCGTACAGCGCCGTATTCTCCACGCAATGGAAGAGACCGACGACGGCCGTTTCACCAAGGTGGCCAATATCGTGGGCAATACCATGCAGTATCATCCCCATGGAGACATGAGCATCAAGGATGCCTTGGTCAATATGGGTCAGAAGGAACTCTTGATAGACTGCCAGGGAAACTGGGGAAACATCCTTACAGGCGACGATGCAGCTGCCGGCCGTTATATCGAGGCCCGGTTGTCGAAGTTTGCCAAAGAGGTGGTCTTCAACCCGAAGACGACACAATGGAAACCTTCATACGATGGCCGCAAGCAGGAGCCTGTTACACTGCCGGTGAAGTTTCCCTTGTTGCTTGCCCAGGGAACCAAAGGTATCGCTGTCACGCTGACGAGTGTCATCCTGCCGCACAATTTCTGTGAACTGTTGGAGAGCAGCATCAAGATTCTCAAAGGAGAGAATTTTGAACTCTACCCCGACTTCCCCACGGGCGGTCTCATCGATGTGAGCAAATATAACGACGGGGCCCTTGGCGGAAAACTCCGCATCCGCGCAAAGATGCACTACGACGAGAAACGCAAAGCTATCGTCATTACCGAGCTGCCCTATAGCGTCACTACCGACACACTCATAGATAGTATATTGAAGGCTAACGAAAAAGGCAGCTTCAAAATCAAGAAAGTCGACGACAACACCGCCGCCGAGGTCGAGATTGTGGTCTACCTCCCGTCAGGCGTCTCTCCCGACCAAACCATCGATGCCCTCTATGCTTTCACCAACTGCCAGATATCCTTCTCGCCGCAGACTTGTGTCATTGTAGACGATAAACCCGTCTTCATGACCACCAGCGATATCCTGCGCCACAACACAATGCGCACAAAAGACCTCCTTCGCCAGGAACTGGAAATCCAGCTCGGCGAGTTGGAGGACCGTTGGCATTGGGTTTCCCTCGAGAAAATATTCTTCGAGAAACGTATCTACAAAATCATGGAGAATGAACGCTCGAAGACTTGGGAGGATCAGGTGGAGCAAATGGAACGCGGATTCGACCCCTATCGCGACCAGTTCAAAAAGGAAATCACCCGTGACGACGTTCTGAAGCTTTGCGAGAAGCCTGTCCGAAAAATCTCCAAGTTCGACATAAAGAAAGCCATGGAGGAGTTGGCCAATATCGAGATGACTATCGATGAGGTGAAGAACCACCTGGCCCACCTGACCGACTATGCCATCCGCTATTTCCAAGACATCCTTAAGAAATATGGCAAGGGTCGCGAGCGCAAGACCGAGATTCGCAACTTCGAAGACATCGAGTCTACCACGGTGGCTCTCGCCAACGAAAAACTCTATGTCAACTATCAGACCGGTTTCGCCGGTTGGGGACTCAAACGCGAGGAAGGCGTAGAGGTGGCTTGCGAATGCTCGCGCTTGGACGACATTATCGTTTTCCGTCGCGACGGCACCTTCCTCGTTACCAAGGTGCAGGAAAAAGGATTTGTCGGCTCCACCGAATGCCCTGAAATTCTTTTCATCTCCGTATTCCGCAAACGCGATGAACGCACGGTATACAATATGGTGTATCGCGACGGAGGCCCTGACGGATATGTGATGGTGAAACGTTTCAATGTCACCTCTATCACCCGCGACAAGGACTACCTGCTCACCAAGGGTACCAAAGGCTCGAAGGTGCTCTACTTCACCGCCAACCCCAATGGCGAGGCCGAGGTCGTCACTGTCCACCATGTCTCCAAACCCAAACTCAAGAAGACTTCTTTCGACTTTGACTTCAAGACCCTTGCCATCAAAGGTCGTCAGTCTATGGGCAACATCCTCACCCGCAATGCTGTCCGCTCCATTAACCTCAAGGACGAAGGTGTTTCCACCCTCTCGGCTCGCAAGATTTGGTTCGACGAGAGCGTCAAGCGCCTCAATGTGAACGAAGCTGGTCGTTTCCTCGGTGAATTCAAAGGTGACGATAAGATTCTCGCCATCATGCAGTCCGCTTTCTACCGCACCACTAATTTCGACCTCGCCAACCACTACGATGACGACCTTGTCGAACTCCGAAAATTTAATCCCAACGCCAATGTCGGCTCCTCCGACAATCCCGTGCTAACGGTTCTTTATCGTTCTGCCGACGGATATCCCTACCTCAAACGATTTATTCCCGAACCCACCGACCGAAAAACCGCCATCCTCGACGACGACGGCTCCACCTTGCTCTCCTTCTCCTTCGACTGCTATCCTCGCCTCGAGGTCGTCTACAACCCTGAGAGCGGAAAAAAGATTTCTTCCGAAATCATCGAGGTCGAGGAGTTCATCGGCGTCAAAGGCGTCAAAGCCAAGGGCAAACGCGTCACCACCTTCAATGTCGACCAGTTCAACTGGCTCTCCCCACTCAAGCCCGACCCCGAGTTGTCCGTTGATTCCCTCCTCGCTGACCAGCCCGATGTCATCGACGACCGCCTCGGCTATGCCGAAGGCACCCAAACCCAACTCTTTTAACCCATAAAAGCCCATTAAACCCATTAAACCCATGAAAATCTTAGTCGTTCTCCCTCGGTTCCCCTATCCCCTCGAAAAAGGTGACAAACTACGTGCCTACCATCAGATTCTGGAACTTTCCAAACGGCACGAGATTCACCTCTTCGCCGTCTCGCATAGCAAAGTGACGCCCGAGCAACGCGCAGCCCTCGAACCTTATTGTAAGACTATTTCTGTCGTTACCCCCACTCGCTTCACCTCCTGGTTCAATATCCTCCGCAACTACTTCCGCTCCAAATCCCTCCAGATGGGCTATTGGGACTCTGCTCGCGCCCGCCGTACCGTCAAGGAATTGGCCAAGCAGATTCAACCCGACGTCGTCTACAACCAGATGGTCCGCACCGTCCCCTTCGTCGCGCGACTCCCCTTCCCCAAAGTTATGGACTTCCAGGACTCGCTCTCGCTCAACACCGAACGCCGCATGGAACAGTCCAAGGGACTTTGGCGCTCCATCCTCCATTACGAGTTCAAGATGCTGCGGTCGACCGAATACAACGCCTTCAAAATCTTCGACGCTCTCACCATCATCTCCGAAGTCGACTCTGAGGCCATCCCTCACAAGAAAAACGGCGAGATCCACCTCGTCCCCAACGGCGTCGACTTCGACTACTTCGATCCCCGCAACGTTTCTCTCCCCGATACCCAGTACTCAATCGTTTTCACCGGCAACATGTCCTATGCCCCCAATGTTGACGCTGCCTGCTTCCTCGTCAAGGAGGTGATGCCCTTGGTGTGGGAGTATTGTCCCTATGCTACTGTGCTGATTGCCGGTGCCGACCCCAAGCCCGCAGTACGGGCGTTGGCTTCCAAGGCACAGAAACCCGAGAAAGTAACCGTTAGCGGACGTATGCCCGACATACGCGAAGCCTACGTCGCGTCGCAGGTCTTTGTGGCCCCTATGCGCATAGGCAGTGGCTTGCAGAACAAACTGCTCGAGGCAATGGCTATGCAGAAGCCTTGTGTCACAACAAGCCTGGCCAATGCCGCCCTTGGTGCAACATCGGGCGACCAGCTGTTTGTTGGCGACAGCAAGGAAGAATTGGCCCACTGGATATGTTTGCTCCTCGGTACCGAAGATGTGCGTACTCGCATCGCTCAGGAAGGCTATCGTTTCGTCCGTGAACGTTATTCCTGGCCCGCCGCCGTCCAACCCCTCGAGAACATCTTCAACAACCTCCTCGCAAAAAACCAACACATATAATATAGTATAGTGAATAGTTGGTCGCCAAACAAACAAGGCAAATTCCGAAACAGTCTCGATGCAGAGACGCGTCTTGCCGCGTCTCCCTCCCCTCAGCAGCAAAACTCCGAAGGGGAACCGAACACCTCGAAAAGACAATCAAATAGAGTGAGGAATACCTTCGTCAATGAGGTAATCCCCGAAAAGGCCATCCTCCTCTCTGTCTGCCCCAATGGGCAAACCATCAAACGCACTGAGGAATACCTCGACGAACTCGAATTCCTTCTCCGCACCGCCGGCGGCGTCTCCGTCAAAAAAGTCATCCAAAAACTCGACCGCCCCGACACCCGCACCTATGTCGGCAGCGGCAAACTTGATGAAATCCGCGAATACAAGCAAGCCCTCGATGCCGACATCATCGTTGTCGACGACGAACTCTCGCCCGCACAGCTCCGCAACCTCGAAAAAGAACTCGGCTGCCGCATCCTCGACCGCACCACCCTCATCCTCGACATCTTCGCCCGCCACGCCCGCACCTCCACCGCTCGCACTCAGGTCGAACTCGCCCAACTCCAGTACATGCTCCCCCGCCTCACCCGCCTTTGGACCCACCTCGAGCGCCAGCGCGGCGGCATCGGCATGCGTGGCCCCGGCGAAACCCAGATCGAGACCGACCGTCGTCTCATCAAAGAAAAAATCTCTGCCCTCAAACTCCAGCTCGCCAAGCTCGACACACAGAAAACCCTCCAGCGCAAAAACCGCGAGAGCCTTGTCCGTGTGGCTCTCGTCGGCTACACCAACGTCGGCAAGTCCACCATCCTCAACCTCCTCGCCAAGTCCGACGTCCTCGCCGAGAACAAACTTTTCGCCACCCTCGACACCACCGTCCGCAAAGTCGTCATCGGCAACCTCCCCTTCCTCCTCTCCGACACCGTCGGTTTCATCCGCAAACTCCCCACTCAACTTGTCGAATCCTTCAAATCCACCCTCGACGAAGTCTCCGAGGCCGACCTCCTCCTCCATGTTGTCGACATCTCCCATCCCGACTACCTCTCTCAAATCGACGCCGTCAACAAAACCCTCGCCGACATCCATGCCGACAACAAACCCGTCATCATGGTATTCAATAAGATAGATGTCGTAGAAAAATCGGATGATTCAGAAAACCCTGATTACTTTGAAAATACCGACCACACCATCTTTATTAGTGCGGCAAAAAAACAGAACATCGACACCCTACGCAACCTCCTCTACGAAGAAATTGCACGCATCCACGCAATCCGCTACCCTTACAACAATTTCTTATATTAAAAAAAGTCCCTGCAGAACCTGCAGGGACTTTTTTTTATTTCATCACAATCACTTTTTTCGCTGGCCGGTCGCCAACTTTGACAATATAGACGCCTGGAGAGACGCGGCTTGCCGCGTCTGCCGTGCTAACCAATCGGCCCATCATATCAAAAACCTGCACCGTCTCGCCCGCAGCACCATCGATGATAATGCGGCCGTCCATAACCCATACCCTATAACCCCAAACCTCTAAGTCTTCGATCCCCACATGCGGACCGCTCAGGAAATGCACGTGGAACGTCAGCTCGGTGCCATTCTCCTGGATGTTAGTGATTTCGAAGCTTGTCTCGGGAGTGCCGTCGGTGAGGTAGGGGTGGGGGTCGGTTGATGGACCGAACTCGGTACGCTCCACCTGGGCGCTGAAATAGGCGGCGTAGATGTTGCCGTCCTCAGTGTCTCTGTCGCTCCCCGGACGGAAAACCCAGTACTGGTGTGCGCGGCTCTGGCCGTCGAAAAAAGCATTGGCGAACATGCCGTTGTAATCGAGCGGCACCGTGTCGTTCCATCGGGCGACGATAAGGCCCGTACGGGGAATGCCGAACTCGAAGGGGTCCGCCTTCCGCCGGTATTCGAATGTGAACCACTGCGTGCTGTCGGTGGCCGACTTGATGTAGTAGCAGTTGCGGTGGGGGCTGGAACCCACGCTGTTGAGCGTATAGTCGCCGTCGCGGGTAATCTCTATCGGGTCGTCGCTGACGTGGAGAATCTTGTTTTTGTAGATGGCCGCCGTATGGTTGGCACCCTCATGGTTGTTGCACATCAGGTCCCACGTCCCCGCTGGCGTCACCTCGCTGTAGTTCACATAGTGGTAGAGGTCCGGCAGGTTGAGCGAATGCCCCAGCTCGTGGCAGAACACCTGGGCGGTGAAGTAGCCGTAATCCGCACCCTCAAACTCGAAGTTGAACGTGTTGGGGCGCAACCCGTTGACCATGACAGGATGGTCTATCGAATCGTGCGGGAAATACTCCATGTGGGGCCAAAGGATCGAGGCCCACTCGCCAACGCCCCCCTTCACTATAAAGCTCACATTGTCAATGTATCCGTCGCCGTCCCCGTCCAGCACTATGTTCGTATCCACCAAGCCCAGCGAGTCGACATAGTGGAAGGCGCGGGCCTGTAGCTGCGCCTCGCGCATCGAAATACCTATGAAGGGCTGCTCCCACGGCTGGTAGCCCGTCGGGTTCGTCTCCCCATACGGCTGGAAATAGCAGCGCGGCATCGTGTCTCGGTACGACACAATCACCCCGTCCACTATGTCGTTCGTATACACCGTGTTGTAGTGTATCGCCCCGTAAGTCATCGCGTCATAGTAATTATACACACTGTAGTACCGCGGCGCCCGACAGTTGAACATCGAGTCGATCTCCCCAAAACTATGGTCTATCTCCTCGTCGTCTGCAAAACGCAGGAAAATCACCAGGTTCGTCAGCTCCCTCGTCTCCTGTCCCCTCGCCACGCAGGGCGCCACCAGCGTCGCTGCAAGCAAAATCATTAAGCAATGCTTCATACAATCAATACTTTATCTGTTTTTTACTTCATTAAACCACTCGCAAAAATACAAAAAAAAATCCATTCACCAAAAGCAAACCATCATTCTCCTTTTTTAACTTAAAAACCCTTAAAACACCCCAAACTCACCCCCTCGCACCCCCTAACCGCTAACTACCTAATAACCACCTACCAACACCCTACCAACTCCTAACCAACTCCTACCACGGTAGGACTTGATAGGGTGTTGGTAGGGTGTTGTCAGGTCGTTGGAAGTGTTAAAATGCCAAGTTGAACTTTTTTTCTCTCCGCAGCACAATAATTCGCCCCGACTTCCGTTATCAAAAACAGAAATATATAATAACAAATACATAACATAATGAAAACCACACCGTACACCGACTTGCACATCAAACTTGGTGCAAAGATGGCCGAATTTGCCGGCTACAACATGCCTATCCAGTACACCACCCTCATCGAGGAGCACAACAATGTCCGCAACAACGTGGGCGTCTTCGACGTGAGCCACATGGGTGAGTTCCGCGCCAAAGGCCCCATTGCCAAGCACTTCATGCAGTATGTCACTACCAACAATGTCGAGGACCTCTTCGACGGCAAGGTGCAGTACACCTGCTTGCCCAACGGTCAGGGTGGCGTCGTCGACGACATGCTCGTCTACCGCGTCCATGACGACGAGTACTTCATGGTGCCCAACGCCGCCAACATCGACAAGGACTGGAACTGGATGAGCCAGATTGCCGACAAGATGGGTATGGAGCTCGGCAAGGACTTCGTCAACGAGAGCGAGCAGTGGGCTCAGCTCGCCGTCCAGGGTCCCAACGCCCTCAAGGCCATGCAGAAGCTGACCAGCGAGAACATCGTCGACATGGAGTACTACACCTTCAAGATCCTCACCTTCGCCGGCATCCCC
>CACXXO010000023.1 GCA_902771735.1 uncultured Bacteroidota bacterium | reverse complement strand
CATGTTCCGCGGTACTGCCGAGAAGGAAGACCGTTCGATCATGAACCACTGCTGGGTGATGGCCGAGGGCCGCGAGAACCTGCAGGACGCCTTCATGGCTTTCGCCAAGGAGCGTGGCATGGTTGGCATCAAGGGTCACCGCAGCGTGGGTGGTTTCCGCGCCAGCCTCTACAATGCCTGCCCCATCGAGGCCGTCGAGGCTCTCGTCCAGTGCATGCAGGACTTCGAGAAAGCCAACAAGTAAGTTGACGCCATGACATGGATGTCCTTGAGATACTGTTTGAGGTATTAGGCGGTGCGTTTTCCGGCATCGACGATGTCAAGGATACCCATGGATTCTGGAAGAAACTCAAAAAGAAGTTCAAGAGAACAAAAGAAAAATAATGGAAATCAGGGATGACTACAGGGCCGGATACGAGAAAAAGCTCCGCAAGGAGCCTACCTGTGTCTTCTCTGACGAAATAAAGATTTACAACAAAATGAAAGTTTTAGTTGCTACAGAGAAACCGTTTGCCAAAGTGGCTGTTGACGGTATCAAGAAAATCGTCGAAGAGAACGGCTATCAGTTCGCCCTCCTCGAGAAATATACCGACGTGAACGACCTCTACAAAGCCGTCGAGGATGCCGATGCCCTCATCGTCCGTTCCGACAAGGTGACCAAAGAGGTTATCGACCACGCCAAAAACCTGAAGATTGTTGTCCGCGCCGGCGCCGGCTATGACAACCTCGACCTCGAGGCTTGCACCGCCCGCAAGATTGTCGCCATGAACACCCCCGGCCAGAACAGCAACGCTGTTGCCGAGTTGGTTATGGGTATGCTCGTTTATGCCGTCCGCAACTTCTACAACGGCAAGAGCGGCAGCGAGCTCATGGGCAAGAAGCTTGGTATCCTCGCCTTCGGTAACGTGGGACGCAATGTGGCCCGCATCGCCAAGGGCTTCGGTATGGATGTCTATGCCTACGATGCCTTTATGACCGCCGATCAGATCAATGCCAGCGGCATGGCCACCGCCGTTGCCAGTCAGGACGCCCTGTTCGAGACTTGCGACATCGTCAGCCTCCACATCCCCGCCACCGCCGAGACCAAGCAGAGCATCAACTACAACCTCGTTGGCAAGATGCACAAGGGCGGTATCCTCGTCAACAGCGCCCGTAAGGAAGTTATCGACGAGGCCGGCCTGCTGAAGCTGATGACCGAGCGTACCGACCTGAAGTACATCACCGACATCATGCCCGATGCCGATGCCGACTTCAAGGCTTTTGAAGGCCGCTACTTCGCCACCCCCAAGAAGATGGGTGCCCAGACCGAAGAGGCCAACATCAATGCCGGTATCGCCGCAGCCAACCAGATTGCCGATTTCTTCAAGACCGGTAACAAGAAATTCCAGGTGAATAAATAAAAAATGCGCCTGTGCATTTTCAACCCTGAGCACGACCTTTGCCTGGCCAAAGGTCGTGCTCATTATGTTCCGCCGAGGTCGGCAGTCGAGTTCGCCCGCCGCGATGCGGGCATTATGTCTGTACTCTACCCCGGAGCCGTCTGCACTTCCGTCTATGATTTTCAATTCTCGATTTTCAATTCTCAATTAGACAGGGTTGTAGCCTGGGGCTGGGATGCCGTGGTGAAACACGAGCTAATGAAAAGGGGAGTGGACGAATCGCTGCTGCCTTCCGACGAGGAAATCGCCACCATACGCGAGCTTCAGCACCGCTCCACCGTCCTCCCCTTGCAGGAGGACTGCCATGAGGTACATTCCATAGAAGAAATGGAATCATTGTTATCCGCGCGCGAGCATTGGGTGATGAAGGCGCCATGGAGCGGGGCGGGGCGGGGACTGCGCTGGGTACACGGCAGCCTTACACCTATCGACCGCGACTGGTTGCTGAAGACCGTCGCCACGCAGCGCTGCGTGATAGCCGAGCCGAATCGAAGAGAGGCCGGCGACCGTAGTGGAGCCAACCTCTCTTCGGTGGCCGATGTGGCGTTGGAATATATGGATGGTGTGTTCTTTGGGTATAGCTACTTTAAGACAGGTAGTGGAGTGTATAAAGAAAATGTTCTCTGGACTGACGCACAGATTGAGGCAGCCTTTCCCGTTTGTGAGGCTCGTGAACGCATCGAGCCATGGCTGGCTGCCAACGTTTGGCACCGCTATCACGGCCCTCTCGGAGTCGACCTCATGCTCTGCACCGACGGCAGTGTCCATGTCTCCGAAATCAATTTCCGCCATACCATGGGCATGGTGGCACATGAGAAGTTAAGAGTTAAAAGTTAAAAGTTATGGGATTTGTAGAAGCGCTGTTATTGGCCCTCGCACTCTGTGTCGACTCGCTTGTGGTAAGCACCACCACGGCTTTCAAAAGCAAGATGAGCTACCGTCGGGGACTTCTGATGGCTCTTGTCTTCGGCTTTTGCCAAGGAGCTTTTCCTCTGGCAGGCGCCCTCATCGGCGATGTGGCGCGCGAGTTTATCGAGAGCGTCGACCACTGGGTAGCCTTCGGACTATTGCTTTTTGTCGGTGGAAGAATGATTATTGAAGCCATCAGAAACAAGGCCGACGAAACGAAAAATCTCAATTCTCAATTCTCAATTCTTAATTTCTTCCTTCTCGGCGTTGCCACCAGCATCGACGCTTTCGCCGTCGGTATAGGATTGGGTTTGGACAATCCGCTTGCCGCCGTACTATGGATTGTTGCTATCATCTGTGTTGTCACCTTTGTGGTCTCCATGGTTGGCGTTTATCTCGGCAAGCGCAACATCCCCGTCCCGGAACGCACGGCCAACATCATCGCCGGTCTCGTTCTGATAGGTCTTGGTGTGAAGATACTATTGGAGCACTTATTGTAATCCCAACCGTATTTCCTGGAGTCGAGTCTTGTATTCCCGCCACGGGTCGCACAGAACCTTGTGGTAAGCGTCTTCCTTTTTTTCGTCCAATTCCGTGGTAATTATAAAATGATTACAGTTTGTTTTTTTACGATAGATTAGACGCGGAGAGAAGTCGTATCACAACAGAACTGAAATAATTTTTTTGAAAAAAATACGTTCTCAAGTGTAATATTTCACCCCTTTTGCGCAATTATCAGGTGTAAAGGGACAAGAAAACTGCCGTTTGACTGCCAAGGAATATAACAATGGAGTGCGCCTGTGGGCCGACGATGCGATGCGCTTTGTAGTGCGTTGCGGCGGTAGTCGCCCCGATTGCGAGGATGCTGTGCAGGAGGCCTTGGCAGCCCTCTGGAGCCATCGCGGCGAGGTGCCGCAGGAGAAAGGTAAGAGCTACTTGCTCAGCGTGGCCTATCGCAACCTGATGATGAGTATCAGGCACGGCAAGGTGGTGCAAATGCATGCGGAACAGGCCATCGTGGAACAGACACAGGCTCCCGACGAGCGGTTCGACCTCCGCGAGGCCATAGAGAAAAGTCTCCAGACATTGCCCGAGGTGCAAAGGGCCATCCTCCAGCTGCGCGACGTGGAGGGATTCAGCTATGCCGAGATAGGGGAGACCCTTGCGCTCAGCGACAGTCAGGTCCAAGTGTATCTGTTCCGCGCCCGCGTGGCCATGCGCAAACAATTGAAAACAATGGGATATGACAACAATAGATGATAACAACTACGAGCTCTGGCTGCTGCGCTATGCCGAAGGCGACCTGAACGCCGAGGAGCGCGCGGCTATAGACACATGGCTTGAAAGCCATCCCGAGGCCGCCGAGGAGCTGGCACTCTACCGCGAGGCCCCAAAGCTGGAGAAGGACGAGCGGGTGAGGTATGGTGGCGAGCCGCAGCGTAAGGTAGCGCCCCTGTGGCCGAGGACGCTGCGCTTCGGAGCCGCTGCCGCTGTGGTGATGGCGCTGATGACGCCTGCCATGCGTATGGGAACGATGGAGAGGTTGGAGGGTGCCACCGCCGTTGCCGAGAACCGCACAGCGGATACGCTGCAGCAAAGGACGGAGAAGGTCGAGACCGCGATGCCTGTGCGACCCAAGGAAACAGCCACTATGGCAGATGCCATTGCTTCGGCCGAAGAGACAGAGGCGACGGAAGGGGCAGAGGAGCCTGTGGCAACGGTCCCCATAGAGACCGACATGCTCATTGCCATAGAGGACGATCCTGAGCAGGCGACAACGGTAGAGTCGTGGAGCCTCATTGTATACGACAACACCGCCGACTGGGGCGACCTGCTGCTGGCCGCCAACGATGCCTATCAGGAAAGCCTCAACGAGCATCCGCTGGGGCGCCTCGTCAGCCGTACGCTGCCCGACAGCCGCCAGCTCGAGGAGCGCGTGGTGGAACCCCTTCGCCAAAGAATAGAGAACCTGAAAAACAAACGTAAATAAAAATAAGATTATGAAACACAACCGTATTATCCTGGCAATGGCCTTGCTGCTGCCCATCGCCACCTGGGCGCAGGCGCAACCTGCACAGCCCAATCCGACATCCAACATGGCGGACAAAGAGCTTGTACCCCTATCGGACGCTGTGCACACGCTGATCTTCGACGACTGCAAAGCCGTCATTATCCCCGACAGCCAGAGTGGCTATGAAGACGGCAAGATGAACAACGGCTCCGGAGTGCAGGTCAGCGGCAGCGTGATGACCTTCTCCCGCCTCGACCGCACCGTGCAAATCCACCTCAATCCCGGCACAGTTACCCGCATCGAAGCCACGGGCAACAGCGAAGTGACCCTCCAGGGCTCCTTCCACTTCCCCGGCACTCTGGAACTGGTGGGCGACGATGCCGCCACCATCATCGCCAAAAACGGTTTCGACACCCTCTATGCCGACTGCATGGTGGTGTCCCTCGCCGATGTCTCGCGCCTCAACGCCCATAGCCGCCTGAAGATGCGCAACCTCGATTTCGCCGTTAAAGACTACTCTCGCCTCAAAGCCTTCGTTATCGAGCCGATAGGAGACTCCGACGGCACCAGGTTGAATTTCAGTAACACCCTCTACGCATCCATCCACATCGGCCACCGGATTCAAAATGGAGAAAAACTCATCCTCGACCCCGAAGAGGAGGAGAACTTCTGGAGTACAGCCGACGATGCACTCGACCTCGGCGGTCTCAGCGACTTAGATGCCGACGCCCTCTCCGACGTGGTGCGCAAAATCAAGCTCCGCAGCAGCAAGCGCTACTCATGGGGCGCCAACCTCGACTTTGCCTGGGGCTTCCACAACTGGGGCAAGGACCGCTTCAACGGCCTTGCCGGCACCGATGGCGACGCCGCTGTGCGCACCTCGTTCAACCATATCCTGCTGACTTTTAATTATCCGGTGCTATATTCCCGCCATGTGGCCCTCTATGCCGGCCTCGGATTGGAGTGGGACAAATACAAGTTCCATCGCGGCGACATCCACTTCGACCAGACGGCCGAACCCTACCATTTCGTCAATGGTCCCATAGCCAACAGCGAGAGCCGTCTGCTGACGCGCTATGTCATACTGCCCATCGAGGTGAAGTTCAACCTCGGCCGCCATTGGAAGCTTGCCCTCGCCGCCATCCCCGGCCTCCATTGGAGCGGCAGCCACACCGGCCTCCGCCGCGACATCACCAGTGGCGACGACGAGACCAACGTCAAGGACTTCTCCGTCAACCCCTACATAGCGCCCTACAAGCTCGACGCCCGCATCTCGGTGCAGTACCGCTCCCTCGGCGTCTACTTCCAGACCTCGATGCTTCCGGCCTTCAAGGGCAGCTGTGAGGAACTCTTCCCCGTCAAATTTGGTATCATCTTTTGAGGAGTTAAGGAGACAGTAGTTAAGACAAATGTAAAACATTGATATTATGAAACGAATAGCATTGTTAGCAATAATTTCAATTTTCAATTTTCACCTTTCAATTTCCCATGCCCAGCAGCTCTACACCCAGCAGGTGCCCGACGAGGTGGAGGAGATACGCATTGAAGGCATTGGACGCCTCATGGTGAAATCGACCGACGGTCCCACCGTGCTCCAGTCGCCCAGCCGCTACCATGTGGCGACGATAAAGAACAACCGCATGACCATCTCTGCGAACCACGCCAACGTCACACTCCTGTTGCCTGTGGGACGTTCCATGACTTTCGAGGTGGAGGACCACGCCAATCTCATCTTCTTGGGAAGCTTTGGCAAACGCGACCACCTCACTATCATCACCCACGACTTCGCCTCCGCCACCTTCAGCGGCAGCATCGCCGACTCGATGTGGGCTGTCAACCTCAACCTCCGTGCCCAGGACCACTCGATGATTTACTCCGAGATTCGCCAGGCCAACCACAATTTCCAAATCGGCTCCTTCGACTACTCCCGCATCAGCGTCGCCTGCATCAAAACCATCTATGAACCAAACTTGGAAACGCGTGTACAGAGCATCTCCTTCGATCCCGAAAACAAGTTTGCCCATGTGGATTGGAACTATTGCGATGGCGACACCGTTCGTCCGGTAAGCCCTCAAGGCAAGGTATTTGCCGATGTGGTGCAGGAGAAAATAGACCAAAGCATGGCCCCTCAAGTCCAGAAAGAGAAGAAATCCATCTGGCGCCACCGCGACGTGGCCCTCAACTTCGCCTGGGGCTTCCATAATTGGGGCACCGACATGTTCAACGGCTTCGAGGGTGTGGACGGCGCCGCCGCCATCCGCACCTCCTTCAACAACATACAACTCTCCGTCAACTACCCCCTCATCGGCACCCGCCACTTCGGCTTCTACATAGGCTTGGGTCTTGAGTGGGACAAGTATAAGTTTGAAGGAAAGGATATTACATTCAACACTGCCACCGACCCGCACAGCTTCGTTGACGGCGGCGACCCCACCTGCACCTCGTGGCTCAACACCCGCTATGTCGTCCTGCCGCTGACCTTCCGCTTCGACCTCTGGCACGACTGGAGCCTCACCCTCAGCGCCCTCCCCGGTATCCACTGGAGCGGCAGCCACACCGGCCTCCGCCGCGAGTACACGACTGACATCGAAGAGCATACCGACTACGACCAGAGCATCAACAAATATATCAACCCCTACAAGCTCGACCTCCGCGCCACCCTCAGCTATGAAAACATAGGCGTCTACTTCCAGGCGCCCACCATGAGCACCATGCGCTCCTCCGTCCAAAACCTCTACCCGATTAAATTCGGCATCATCCTGACGATGGATTGACGCCTCGGGAATCGCCTTCCATGAACATGAGCTCTTGCTACCCAAGCAAGGGCTCTTTTTTTTTATATCACTTTGTGCATCAGCGGGATACGATTTGTTGCTTTTTTTGTAGAAAACACCCCAATTTGCCCGTTTCTAACAGCTTGATACTTAGCACCAACACCGTATCAACACCGTCCCAACTCCGTATCATCTCCGAGTGAACTCCGACCACGGTCGGAGATGATACGGCGAAGATACGCCGATGGTACGTCGGCGATACGGAAAAGGTCGCTTTCGGGTTAGAGGATGGGGGTGAAGATGCGGGCTGTCGACTGGGCAAATTTCGCTATCTGGGAACGGTGCTGCCAGGCCTCGGGGTCGATGAGGGAGCACTCCTTGAGGTCGTCGAGGAAAATGTCGCGCTGGCGGCAGGCGATGGCTTCGTCGTAAATGAAAGCGTTGACCTCAAAGTTCTGCTCAAGGCTGCGGGGGTCGATGTTGGTAGAACCGATGGTCACGAAGTCGTCGTCGCACACCATGGTTTTGGCGTGGAGGAACCCCTTGTTGTAGAGATAGATTTTGACGCCAGCGGGCAGCAGGTCGCGGAAGTAGGACTTGGAGGCAGCCAGTGTGATTCGGCTGCGGTCGGAGACGGCGGGCATCATCAGCCTCACGTCGACTCCCGCCAAGGCTGCATTCCTGAGTGCCAGGAGAATGGGGTGCGTGGGAATGAAGTAGGGGGTCTGCAGGTAGAGATAGCGGCGGCTTTGGGCGATGGCTTGCACCATGCCTTGCATCACGGTGTTCCATTCGTCCATGGGCCCTGATGTGACTATCTGTGCCAGAGTGGTTTGTGGCGTTGTGGTAGGGATTTCGAGGGCCGGGAAGAAACGTGGGTCGTCGAGGAACTCCTTGGTGCAAAAACGCCAGTCGGCAAGGATGGACAGTTCCAACTGGCACACGGCAGGGCCTTGGAGTCGGATGTGGGTGTCGCGCCAGGCTCCGTGGTTGATGCCGTCGCGGTAACGGCGGGCGATGTTCATGCCGCCGGTGTAGCCCGTGTGACCGTCGATGACCACTATCTTGCGGTGCGTGCGGCAGTTCACGTCTCGCGTGAACATGGAGGGTATAAGTTTCTGGAATGATTGCACTTTCACTCCGCCGCGTCGCATATGGTCATAGTATTCGCTGCGGACGAAAAGGTTGGCCCAACTGTCGAACATCAGCCTCACGTCTACGCCCTCCTGGGCCTTGCGGATGAGCAGGCTGCTCAGCTGGTGACCCACTTCGTCGTTCTCCACGATATAGAATTGTATGTGTACGAAGCTTTTGGCGCGCGAGATGTCGTCGAGCATCGATTGGAACATGGGGGTGAAATCGGTGAAAATGCGCACGCTGTTACCGCTGATAATGGGGGTGTCGTTGGCGTGGCGCATCATGGAGGCCAGCTTGTTGTATTTTTCCTCAGGAAGTCTGTCTACAATGTTGTTTCCCAAAGCGTTGTCTCGCAGGGCGTCGAGGCGGGCCAATTCGTCGTGTTTGATGACTCGACGGCTGCGGTAGTCTTTGCCCAGCAGCAGGTAGAATATTGTTCCGACACCGGGAAGGAGTGTGATGAAGAGAATCCAGAAGAATGATACATAGGGTTTTCGGTTGCCCGAAATGACAAGTATCAGGGAGCCGATGATGATAAGTGCCAGAATGATTTCGTAAACCATGGATGTTTTTTTTAAGGATGCTCAGTCGTTAATGTTCAGTTTTCTCTTCAGGTCGGCGGCGCGGGCGGTGAGCTGTGAAATTCTCATTTGCAGGAAATCGTCGCTGTATTTTCGGTCGCAGAAACCGTTGCCGCGTGCCACGAAGGAATCGTCGTCTTCCTGGTCTACAGAGAGGTCTTGGTAGCTGTCGAGCAGGCGTAAGGTTTCTTCAAGTTCTTCTTCAATTGTTTTCATTTCATTATCTCGTTTACAGCATTTTCAATTCCCTCGTTATCCACGTCTGTGGTCACCATGTTGGCGTGTTTCTTTACACCCTCGTCGGCGTTGCCCATGGCGATGCCGATGCCTGCCCATTCGAGCATCTCAATATCGTTTGCGCCGTCGCCAAAAGCGATGGTCTCTTCCTGGAGGATGCCATAGTGTTGGCAAATGGCTTCCATGCCACGCGCCTTACTGTTGTCAAATGCCACGATGTCAGTGAAGTATGGATGCCAACGAGGCAGGCGGCAGTGGGGGAGCATCTTGCCCACGGTGTTGTCCATTTCGCCGGGCATGATGGCTATGATCTGATAGGCTGTCTCCTTACGCAGTGAGTCGAGTTCCACCACTGGCGGCATCTCGAATTCCAGCTGGTTTCTCAGTTTTATCCCCACCTCGTTGGGTTGCGCAAGGAACATGTTGTTTTTTGTGAAAATCATGGTGCACAGGTGTTTGTCTTTCGCTATGTCAAGCCATGATTGAAGTTCGTCGTTTGGAATTGGATTGCTCAATAGAACCTCGTTAGAGGTGAATACCAACCCACCATTCATTGTTATTTTTGCCTCGAATGAGACTGGCATCTTGGGGATGAGAACCTCGGGACGTCCAGTGGAGAGGAATGTGCGCACTCCGGCCCGATGCAAGCGGTCGAACGCGCGTATAGTACCCGCCGATACGCGGTGGGTGGTGAAACTTAACAGTGTGCCGTCAATGTCGAAAAAGGCTGCTTTTATCATTTCTTCTTAATATGTGCTAATTGCCATGCGTTGAATACGTTCTGAAATACGCTGTAGAAGGCCAGGAAGACCGAAGAGAGTGGTGTCAGAAAGGTGTTGGCCATCCATATCCCCATTGCGGAATTCTTCTGACCAAGTAGTTGCCCTCCTCCTACCACATCGCCGTATTTCTTGCCCAGCCAACGACCAAATGCGAACTGTAATACGCAGAATGTCAGTGATAAGATGCCTAACCAGACGATGCTGCTCCAATTGCCTTCGCCGTTGAGGAAGATGTAGTCGATGGTTTGTCCGAGAGTGAAGAGCAGTGCCACCGACCATAGGTAAAACCCAAGTCCCTTGTATTGCGCAATGAAGTTGTTGACTCTTGGGAGCATGAATTGCATGAGCACAGCGAGGAAGAATGGCAGGGCGAGGGTGGAGCCGATCTTGCTGAACATCAGGAGGAATCCGTCGAGGAGACCGCGTTCGGGATGGTCGCCGATGAGGCTGAAGACCACCGGTGCCACAACGGCCACCATCAGGTTGCCCACGATGGTGTAGGTGGTCACCGTTTCGCGGTTGGCCCCCAGCATGCAGGCCACCACAGCTACCGACGACGCCACGGGGCACAAAACCCCTATCAGGACGCCTTCGGCCACAATGTGGCTTCCGCCGATGAGTTTGATTAACAAGAAGCAGGATATGCTCACCACCACTTGGAAGAGAATGAGCCAGAGGTCGATCATGGTCATGCGCAGGCGGCGCAGGTCGACTGCGGTGAATGTGAGCAGCAGGATGCTGAAGATGATGAACGGGACGAGAAACGAGAACATGGCGCACCAACGGTGGAGCAGGAGTCCGAGGACGATGGCAACGGGGAGTACGTATGGGCGGAAGCGTTGCATTTATAATTGTTTGATTATACCGGTGAAAAGGGCTGTCATATTGTCGGCGGCGCGGTCGGCGGCGCGGATGACGTCGTCTCCGTCGTTTACCACGCCGTTGCCCAAGTCGTTGGCCTGGTTGGTGATGACGCTCATGCCGAAGACTTCCATGCCGCTGTGGCGTGCCACGATGACCTCGGGTACGGTGGACATGCCACAGGCGTCGGCACCGAGGATGTGGTACATGCGATACTCGGCAGGGGTCTCGTAGGTGGGACCCGTACCGGCCACGTAGACACCCTCGCGGAGGTTGAGGTTCAAGTGTTTGGCTTCTTCATGGGCGATGCTTCCGATGCGACGGCTGTAGCACTCGGTCATGTCGGGGAATCGGGGGCCGAATTCTTCTTTGTTGGGGCCCACCAATGGATTGGGCATGAAATTGATATGGTCGGTGATGACCATAAGGTCTCCCACTCGGAAGTCGGGGTTGACGGCGCCGGCGGCGTTGCTCACCAAAACTTGGCGAACACTCATCCGGGCGAAGACGCGCATGGGGTAGGTGACCTCCTCCATGGTGTAGCCCTCATAGTAGTGGAAACGGCCTTGCATGGCCATAACGGTCTTGTTTCCAAGGGTTCCTACAATCAGGTTGCCTTTGTGTCCGATAGCGGTGGAAGCCTTGAAGTGGGGGATGTCACGGTAGGGAATAACGAGAGGATTCTCAATTTTTTCACCCAGTTTTCCTAAGCCGCTGCCTAATACGATGGCGACTGTGGGCAATTCCCGGCCGCTGCGGGCTATGGTGTCGGCGAGGTATTGTGCTGTCTCGTTGTAGTTCATTGTTTTTCTTTCAGTTGTTCGATTTGTTTCTGTATTTCGGCAGCCTTCTCGTATTCTTCGCGTTCCTCGCAGAGTCGCAGATCCTCTTCCAGGCGTGCAATCTCGTGGCGAGGGTCGTCGTTGTCGGCAAAGAGCGAGACTGCGGCTTCCATTTTCACGCCGGTCTCCTCCAGCACATCGTCGGCCACCATGATGGGGCAATCGCAATGAAGTGCGAGGGTGATGGCGTCGGAGGTGCGGCTGTCGAAATGCTTCTCGTTGAATCCGTCGGTCATATGGATGGTGGCGTAGAAGATTCCTTCCATTACGTTGTCGATGGTTACTTCTTTGATAGTCAACCCGTAATCATTCATGATGTGGGCCATCAGTTCGTGTGTCATCGGACGTCGGGTCTTAACCGTCTCCTTGGCCAGCAGGATGCCTTCGGCTTCGTGGGCACCGATGAAGATGGGTATTTGGAGGCCGCTGACGGGCTCGCAGAGCATCAGGATGTAGCTGCCGCTCTGCGACATGCCGCTTTGGATGGAGAGGGGGAAGACCTGTTTCATTTCTCCAAATATTCTTTCAACTTGGCGACGGCGAGGCCTCGGTGGCTGATGCGGTTTTTGACGTCCAAAGGCATCTCGGCAAAACTCACGGCGAAACGGTCGGGCATGAATATCGGGTCGTAGCCGAAACCCTCGCCATTGGTGTGGCGTTCGGAGAGTATCTGACCGTCGACACGCCCCTCGAAATAACATTCTCTCCCATTTTCTATCAAACAGATAACCGTGCGGAAGTCGGCCTTGCGGTTTCTTTGGCCATCGAGGGCGGCAAGCAGTTTGTCGATGTTGTCGTCGAAGGAGCAATGTTCGCCGGCATAGCGTGCGGAGTAGACTCCCGGGGCACCGCCGAGGGCGTCGACCTCGAGGCCCGTGTCGTCGGCAAAGCAGTCGGTGTGGCTTCGCTCCCAAACCCATTGGGCTTTTTGCAAAGCATTGCCTTGCAGGGTGTTGGCAGTCTCTGGAATCTCTCCTTCAAGGCCTGCCTCGGCCAGGCTCACCACCTCGACGATGCCCTCCAGCGCCGCGCGCACCTCGACCAGTTTATGTTTGTTGTTGCTGGCAAAAATCAGTCGTCGCATAATAGTTCTTTTTTACTATAATAACATTAAAAAGCCGTTTATATTGTGCCGGATTGAAATAAAATTAACGCCAAAAACCTACCACCGCCGTACCTTGTCCGTATCATCTCCGACCGTGGTCGGAGTTCATTCGGAGTTGGTACGGAGTTGGGACGGTGTTGATACGGAGTTGGTGCTAAGTATCAGTTAGTTATAAATAAAAAAAAGGCACCTTTTTCCAAAGGTGCCCAGTTTTTTTCAAAAAATGTGTATCTATTTGACAATCACTATTTTCTTTGCTGTTTTTTGGCCGATTTTAACAATATATGTTCCCGAGGCCGATATGTCGAAAGTATATTGTTGGATACCGTTTTTTGAGACACATTTTGCTGCATCTCCCACGGCGACATTCCGTCCCATCATGTCGAACACCATTACTTCGCCAATCGGGCTGCCGTTGCCGCTTTCCACCACAATCTGTCCGTCGCGTTGGTAGATTTTGGCATTGGGAGCCTCTACGTTGGCAATAAATATTGTGTCGTGGGTGTCGGTGGTGTCTACGCCCACCGAGATGGTGTCTTCCATGTGGTAGGGGGTGTTGTTTGCATCCTGATAATGAAGGTAGAAGGCATATTTTGTAGGCTGGGTGGGTGCCACGTGAGCCATGGAGAGCGAGCGGCAGGAATAGCTCCCGGCCGTATCGTTCCAGTGCATGGGCAGGAAGTAGCCAAGGGTGTCGTCTATGGCGTCGGGGTGCTCTTCGGCATTGCGGAGAGTGTCGTTGGCACCGTTTTCGTTGATGCGGTACCATCCGTAGGAAAATGTTGAGGAGCCTGCGGGGGTGAATCGGTAGGCAATGTGGTTGAGGGAGGTGGTGGAGGGATTGCAGTCTGCAGGGAAGAAAGCTGCGGGCTTGCCATTGATGGCTTGCGAGCCGTTGGAGGCGGCCGAGTCGCTGTTGGCCACCTGCGGTTGACCTGTTGCGTTTTGGATGCCGATGATGCCGTTTCCGCCATTCCAGTTGCTGCATGCGTTGCGCTCCTGCACATGCACCTCGATGATGTTTGTCGCTTCGTAGCACACTATCTGGTAGGAGCAATGAAGGTTGGTGCAAGAGTATTGCGGAATGTCGTTCCAGGAGCAGATGATTTTGCGGCAGGGATATTCGTCATGGATGCCATAGTAGATTCCCCAATTTTCATTGCCTGTAGTGTGTATGCCTTGAGATGGGTAGGTGTCTTCGTAGACTCCGTAGATGGCATCGCGCATATACTCCAGGTTGCTCGGTGCACCGGGGGTGGAGTTTGTCCAAGGAAGCCCTGCGGAATAGTTCCACGGACAACTCGGACCCGTACTGCTTGTATTTGTCACAGGTACCGGGCCAAAAGCCACCATGCCGTTGGCTCCCACAACGAAATGGTTTTTCTGGATGCCAAAGAAGTAAAAGGGGAAGGCTAAGGTTGTCTGATAGTTGGAGAAATTGTCGTCGGTGAAGGTGGGCATGCGGGTGCCGATGGCGAATGTAGTGTCGGGCGGATTGTAAGGGATGGGGTCTACATAGTAGGTGCCGTTGAACCTTTGCACGGGGATGTTGGGGGTGCAGGTCAGCACGATGCTGTGGTTTTCGTCTGTCACCACTGTGTCCCAGCCGTTTTGCCTATAGCGTTCCATGGAGGTGTGGTCGTGCTTTTGCTTGATTTGTACCTCGAAGCAAGGCGAAGGGACTTCGGGCCACAGGTATTCGCCACAATCCCAAACCGACGCAGGCGTCGGATCCGACTGTCCGTAAGCTATCCCACCAAACAAAATGATGGAGATAACAGCAGTCAATTTTTTGGATAAAAGAAAGGTATTCATGATTGATATTGTTGAGTGATGGATGCCTTTAGTCGAAGAAGTTCCACGTCATGCCCCAGAAGAGGCCGAAGCGGGAGCCGGGGTAGTGGGGGAGGAGGAAATAGCGCGGATGGTTGTCCCACAGGGCGTTGAAGTGGCCTGCTTTGACATAGATGCTGGCGCGCTTGATTTGCAGGTTGATGAATGCGTCGGCCCAGATGTAGTCGCCGACCTCGCAGTTTTGCATGTAGAGGATGCCGAGGGCGGGGTCATAGCCGTCGGGAGCAAAGCGTGAGAAGTAGCGCACGTCGGTGCCTATCTGCATGCGCAAGGCGTTGTGGAACAGCGAGAAGTCGGCATAGAGGGAGTTCTTGCTGGCCAGCAGTGGCACAGACACCTGATCTTCATCGGTGGAGTGCTGGATGAGTTGCTGCATGTCGAGGTGGAGCCAACGCCATTGAAGGCGAAGGGTCAGGGCGGCCTGGTAGAGCCAGAGGCCGGAAGTGCTTTCATGGACTGCCAGCGTGGAGTCGAACCATACGCTATGGCTCATGTGCGTGGCGCCGAGGTTGAGGTCGACGAGACGGAAGAGACCGCTGTCGCTTTCGTGTTGGAAGTGTGCTGCATAATATTGCGAGAGGATGGGACCGAAGGTGTAGTTGGAAGCGTGGAGAATTCTCACCTCGGGCATCTGTTTCAGGTAGGAGGCGCTCAGTTCCAATGTGTTGCTTTCGGTGCTGTCGAAGGGGATTCTCAGCAGGGAGCGGGCGTGGAGGTCGGGATCCTTGATGTTGGGGCTGAGACCGAGGAGGGTGTTGTCAAGGCTTCCTTCGACGAGGAGGGTGGCATCCCAGAGGCTCAGTTCCATTTTGGCAAAGGGGTTGACGGCGGCGGTGGTGAGCAGTGTGTCGGGGGCCGAAGAAGTGTCTTTGGCTACGATGGCATGGAGGCGTCGAGGGGTGATGCCGAGAGTGATTTTCAGTGGGTTGCGCCAACGGTGGTCAGGATAGGCGTCGTTGGTCCAGAAGAGGGAGGCGCTGGCGTCTTCCCAGAGGCTGGAGTCGGAGTAGGCGGTGATGTAGGCGGCGCGTTTCCAGCGGCTGTAGTCGGCTTCCACGCCGAGCACGCCGAGGTTGATCACATGAGGGGTGCCCACTCTGAAGGTGTCGGTGACTACGAGGGTATCCATCAGCAGGCGTATGCTGTCGGCCGTCACGGTGTCGTAGCGTGCCACCAGCGAGTCGTGCTCGCGGTATTGGTCCACTTGCTGCACCAAGTTGTAGGTGGCGTGGACGAAGGCGTCGTGATGAAGGTTCTTCGATTTTGAATTGTAGAGTCTTACAGGCAGTCCGCCAAGGTTGCTTGAGGGGTTGTTGAGGAAATAGCTGTCGTCAATCAGGCCACCATTTTCTTCCATGGCCATCGACTGCCAGATGAATCCCGCGCGCACCTGTAGGCGTGAGTCGTGTGAGAAATAGTTGGTGGTGGCGTCGAGGTAGTGGTTTTTGGCTCCCGAACCCGAGAGGTTGCCTTCGGGGCAGATGAGACGGTAGTCGAACGAGAAGTTCCATCCGGGAATGATGTTTTGCGTATGTGCCACGTTGACAAGGTAGTCCTTCTTCAGCGAGTTGTTGTACGACAGGACCGTATAGGGGGTCATCGTCTGGTAGAAGCGGATGTTGTCGGGTGTTTTCAGGTAGCCGTCAAGGTTGTGGCTTTGGAGGCTGTGGCTGATGCCATCCTCAAAAGACGGGAAGAGGCTTTGGTGGGGATGTCCAATGGTGCCTTGCCCGATGAAGAAGTCGCCATTAAGGCCGTCGAGGGGATCGCTGAACTGCACACCTGTGGGGTCGAGAGTGGGGTTCCACAATTCGTCAATCTTTACGCTATGTGCTATGTGGTTGAAGAAGAAGACCTTTTTTCGAAGCACCGAGTCGGGGGTCTCTTTGACGTAGACGAGGCCTTTGGTGGCCGAGGTGTCGGCGTTGAAGGCACTGCTGTCGGAAGGACGGTTGCGGTTGCTCTGTGAGTTTCTGGTCTGAGCCGTTCCGGAAGCCGTTTGGAAGCCGCCGAAATCGCGAGAGTTGGAAGTGCCGGTTCGGTCGTACTGGGCATGTGCGATTGCTGCCGTAGACAAGCATACCGCCAGCGCTACAACCTTGCTGTAGCGGAGAAGGTGATGTATGGCGGCTTCGAATCGCATATTGGATTTCAGTTGTTTTGCAGGAATCGTTCAACATCCATGGCAGCAACACACCCTTTGCCGGCCGCCACGATGGCTTGGCGGTAGTTGGGGTCGCACACATCGCCTGCGGCGAAGACGCCGGGCACGCTGGTGGCTGCCGAGGGGTTCTGCACGCGGATGTAGCCCTGTTCGTCGAGTTCCACTTGTCCACCAAGGAAGTCGGTGTTGGGCTTGTGGCCGATGGCCACGAAAACTCCCGTTACCTCGCGTTCGCTGTGGGCGCCGGTCTTGGTGTCCTCGAGCTCGATTCCGGTGACGCCGTCCATGTCGTTGCCGAGGATGCGGCTGATGCGGCTGTTCCAGCACATTTCGATTTTGGGGTTGGTGAGGACACGGTGCTGCATGGCTTTCGAAGCGCGCAACTCATCGCGGCGGTGCACGAGGTAGACCTTCGAGCAGAGGGTGGTGAGGTAGTTGGCTTCCTCGCAGGCGGTATCGCCGCCGCCCACCACAGCAACCGTCTGGTTCTTATAGAAATAGCCGTCGCAGGTGGCACAGGCCGACACGCCTTGGCCGTAGAATTGTTTTTCGCTCTCAAGGCCTATCCATTTGGCGCTGGCGCCGGTGGCGATGACCACAGTCTCGGCCTCGATTTCCACGCCGTGGTCGTCCTTGGCATGGAAGGGGCGATGGCTGAGGTCGATTTCCTTGATGTAACCGCTGCGCACATCGGTTCCGAAACGCATAGCCTGCTTGCGGAGGTCCTCCATCATGGCAGTGCCGCTGATACCTTCGGGATAGCCCGGGAAGTTTTCAATCTCGGTGGTGATAGTGAGTTGTCCGCCGGGTTGTTCTCCCTCGTAGAGGATGGGTTTCAGGTCGGCGCGACCGGTATAGATGCCGGTGGTGTAGCCCGCGGGGCCGGAGCCGATAATCAAACAGCGTGTCTTTTCCATTTTCTTTCTATTTTTATTTGTTTTTCTTGCGTTTTTTGAGGCTGAAGTAAAGTAGGTAGCCGGCACCGAAAGCAATCACGGCGGCCTGTTGAGCACCCCAGAGAAGCCATCCGCAGGCGGTGCCAACGGCGGTGCTGATGCCGTAGATGTCGGTCAGTCCCATCATCACCAATGCCGGATAAACACCGATGCCGCCTTGCGAGAATGTCATGCCTACCGAGCCGAAGAGGTAGACTACGAAGGCCGCCCGCATGCCCAGCCAGTTGGTCTCGCCAAAGGCGTGGAAGATGATGAGGCCGCCCAGGATGTAGAGCAAGTAGATGGCCACGCTGTATAAGAAGAAGAGCAGCGTGTTGCGGCGTCCCATGTGGAGGATGCTCTTCACGCCGTCGACCATGCCCAGCACCAAGTTGTTGATTTTTGAGAAGATGCCTATGTGCAGCAGTTTTTTCCAGAAGAATTTGTAGAAAACAAATGCCGCCAAGGCCAACACTGCCAGCACAATGGCAATCATTGTCATGTTGGGCAGGCTGTCGAATTTCTGCGACAGGGTGTTGTAGAGCCAATCCTTGGCTTGGCCAAACATTACCAGCATGCCTATCAGGACGATGAGTCCGAATGCCAGCAGGTCGATGATGCGCTCGGTTACCACGGTGCCGAGCGATTTCTCCACCGGGATGTCCTCGCTGGAGCGCAGTGTGGCGCAGCGCATCACTTCGCCTGCGCGTGGGAAGGCCAGGTTGCCGAGGTAGGCCACGATGACCGAACCGAAGGTGTTGTTCAGCCCCGGCCGGTAGCCGATGGGTTTGAACAGCAGTTGCCAGCGTAGCGCGCGCACCAGATGGCTCAACAGACTGCACAGCACGCAGGCAATCACCCACCCATAGTCGGCCTCGAGGAACGACTGCCAGATGGCTGCCTTCTGTTCGTTGTCGAGTTTCAGCAGGAACCAGTAGATGAAGAAAAAGCCTATGCCGAGGAAGATGACCATCCGAAGGACATCTTTCCACAGGCTCTTCTTTTCTTTGGTTTGGCTCACAGGCGGTTGTTTTTAGGGAATATCACCGTGGGGTGCCATTGTTTGGCCTCCTCGAAGTCCATCTGTGCATAGGCGGCGATGATGAGCAGGTGGCCCACCATGGCTTTGTGGGCCGCGGCACCGTTGATGCCGATGACCCCAGTGCCGCGTTCGCCGCGGATGGCGTAGGTGGCGAAACGTTCACCATTGGTGATGTTGTAGATCTCCACCTTCTCGTTCTCGATGATGCCGGCGGCGTCCATCAAGTCTTCGTCAATGGTGATGCTGCCGATGTAGTCCAGGTCGGCTTCGGTCACCGTCACGCGGTGGAGTTTCGATTTCAATACTTCTATCAACATTTTGTTTTTCAGTTAAAACAGAATCCAATACAGCAGCAGGCACACCAGCAGGGTGTAGAGCATGATGCGCGTGGCCGGTATGGGTTTCATATAGTCTTTGTCCGTCACGTCGAAGCGGCGTTTGATTTTGACGCTGCGTTTCTTGAAGGCGGCGATGTGCTCACCCGTACCCTCTACGGTGCTCTCGGTGGTGGTGGCGAAGCGTGGCTGGTAGTTGAATGTGGGCATCTCTCGTTTGCGGAAGAGGTCCTTCCATGTCAACCCCTTGCGCTTTTCCTCACGGTCCATCTCTCGTACACGGCGCTGGAAATAGGCCAGTTCTTTGTCAGCAGTCTCAGAGTTTTCAGAATACTCTGAATACTCAGAATGTTCCAAATTCTCCGGATTCTCCTCTCTTTCAGCCAGCTCTCTTTCCAGGGCATATTTGGCTTTCAGCGCCTCCCATTTTTCTTTCTCGGGGTCGTAGAAGCGTGGCTGATAGCGGAATTGGCGCGGTTTGGGGGTGTAGAACATCGGCATGGCTCAAGCGGTTTCGGTTATTACGGTGTCCATTTTCACGTCGAAAGCCTCGACGGGAATAGTGTCGAGCATCTGGAAGTCGAAGGCCACGCCCACCTTGAGGGCGTTGGGGGTTGATTTCAGCAGGCGGTCGTAGAATCCGCGGCCGCGGCCCATGCGGTTGCCCGTCGGGTCGAAGGCTACGCCCGGCACCATGATAAGCTCCACACTGTCGAGGTCTTTCCACTCCTCGCCTGTGGGCTCTCCGATGCCGAATTGTTCGCCCGCCACCATGCATTCGGGGCCCGTGTAGCGGCGCAGGCGCAGGTCGTCGCCGTCCACGCAGGGCAGCAGCAGCACCTTGTTCCTGTACCATTTCTCAACGAAGGCGTGGGTCTGCACCTCGTCGGCCATCGACCAATAGAGCAGCACCACCTTGGCCTGTTGGAAGGCAGGCAAAGCCTCCACCTGGCGCATGATACCCTCGCTCCGCCGAAGTTTCTCCTCCAGCGGCACGGCACGCTTCAACTCGCGAATCTGTTTTCTGACCTCTGCTTTCTCCAAAGTCTTAAACCTTTAAACGTTATCCTTTAGAAAGGCAGGTCGTCGTCCGAGTTGGGGGCCATCTGAGGGGCGGCGGCGAAGTTGGCGGGCTGGGCGGGAGCAGATGCAGGAGCGGCGGGAGCAGCGCCGGGCTGTACAGGAGCGGCGGGGGCGGCACCCTGCCAAGCGTAGCCGGCAGCGGCGGCGGGCATCTGGCCCGGCACGAAGGGCTGGACGCGCGAGGCACGAAGGTCGGTGTACCACTTCTCGTTGAACTCGCGGCTCTCGGGCATGAAGGTCACCTGCACGGGAGACCCCATCGGGATGTTTTTCACCATGGCCACGCGCTCTTCGCCAAAGGCCGTGAAGGCCACCTTGCGGGGATAGTCGCCGTCGGTCTCAATAACAAAACCTCCGCGCACCCACGGGCCGCGGGCCGATTCGCCCGACACTTCGGGCAACAGCTGGATCAATTTGCCTGTAATTTCCATTTTATTATATCTTTTATTATTATTAATTATCAATAATTTACCTGCCGACTGTCTATCGGCCTTAATCGTACAAAAATAGTAAAAAAAAATGACCCTGCCAAATAAAGTTTTAAACACCCCGCCAAGGGGTGAGGCGAGGGCTTCACTCCACCACCAGCTTCCTCGTGGCCGACCCTATCGGCCCGCTGAGGCGCACGAGGTAGACGCCCGGCGCCAGGTGGCTGATGTCTACCGTGGACGGCGACCCCGCCAACGGCCTCTCCCCAATCACCACACGGCCCTCCATGTCCACAATCTCCACCCGCTCGACCTCCGCCGCGCCCTCCACCGTCACCATCCCCTTCGCTGGGTTGGGCGACAACGTGAACTGCGGACCGAAGCTCTCAATGTCCTCGATGCCCTCGATGCGGTGCATGTAGTTGAACGTCCGCGGCTCGCTCCAGTCGCTCCACACCAAGGGGTTGGCAATCGGGGCCCCCGTGTAGTCGCAGGCCTTGCGCACCCGCACCTCGTAGCCGTCAATGTGTCGGTCTCGAACATCAGCCGCCCGTCGTCGGCCGAATGGAACGCCAGCTGGTAGAGCATCGTGTCGCCCCCCGGGTTCCAGTGGAATTCAACCCTCCCCGAGAAATTCGTCCCAACCCTCACCCTCGGCGCCGGGCACGGCAGCTGAAAAACAGGGAATATACCACCCCCAACCGCAGACCCAGACCAGTGAAGGGTGGCAAAACAGAGATTTCCATCACCTATATAGGAAGTATCCGCTAAACTAACAATATAAATATCACAACCGTCAAAAGGGGTTTCGGAATGCCTGTTTACCACTTCTATTTTTGTATAAAGTGTTGTGTCGCAAATCGTAACCTTGTCAAAAGGGAATATGTAGCACGGCACAATCCCTGAAGAAACATAAGAATAATTAATATAATTATTTATAGTGTTATAGTCGTAGTACATTTTTTTTCTGTAAATGTCACTTTCTGTATTAATGGAATCGTAGTAAACCTCCTGTGCCAAAAAACACGAATCCGCCGTTATCGCAATTCCGCAGACAGTAGCGCCATAAGATACTTTATATCTATTGTGTAGAGTTATATATTTACTATCCCAATCACGCACTACCAATTGATAATATAACACTGTGTCTGTTGGAAATAATGTTTGTGGAGGAAGCACCTGTTGAAATAATTGGTGACCCCGCCATGGACATTCCAACGATTATTAGCAAAACTATTCTTTTCATAATTTTATTTGTTAATGGCGTTTGTATTTTTAATAACAGATTGATAGAAAGATAATTGCATGAATTATCATGGGTTATTCTATTCAGCAAAGTAAAAAAAAATTTTTGTATTTTGCAAATTAATTTTTCGTCGCCAAGCCAAAATTGGAAATCAGCGTGTTACAAGCATAAAAATGCACTTAAAGCATTGATTTTGAGTCTTATGGTTGATAAATAAATATATAACTACCTGATAATTAGTACCAACTCCGTATCAACTCCTACCCAAGTCCGTACCATCTCCCTACCAACTCCTACCACGGTGGGAGATGGTAGGGGGTTGGTAGGGGGTAGAAACGGTGAAGGTATGATTCATATAAAAAGTTAAAGGGAGAAAAAATCCTGCAAAGTCAAAAAAAAAACGTATCTTTGCATTCTCTCTCCATGAGAAGAGAGCGTGATTATTAACCTGTAAAACATTATTACAGAAGTAGTTCTATCAACAAAAACCATCAAGATGGAAGAAACCAACGAACTGCAGAATGCCGTCAATGAGGCTCTGCCGAACACTGAACCCGTCGCCGAAGAGGTGACTGAAATCCCTAACAACGAACCCGCAACACTGGAGACGCCGGTGATGCCAGAAGCTCCGGAAACCACGGAGGCACCTGAAACCCAAGAGGCTCCCGTTGAGGAGGCCGAGCCCGAGCCCGACTACAGCAACAGCACCCGCGAGGAGCTGGTGGCTGCCATGAAAGAACTGTTGGGCATGGATGTACAGAAAATCAAGAACCGTGTCGCTGCCATCCGCAACCGCTTCAACGAGTTGAACCGCGAGGTGCAGAATGCAGCCTTCGAGAAGTTCATTGCCGAGGGTGGAAACAAAGACGACTATCAGAACGAGAACGACGCCGTGGCCGAGGAGATGCACCGCCTGCAAGACCAGTACCGAGCCATGCGTCAGAAACATATAGAAGAGCTCGAGGAGCAGAAGAAACGCAACCTCGAGGCCAAGCAGGCACTCATCGAGGAGATGCGCCAGCTGATTGACTCCGAGGAGGAGCAGGTGCGCACCGCGATGGACAAGTTCAACAGCATCCAAGAGCGCTGGAAAGCCATCGGCGAAGTGCCCCGCGAGCAGATGAACGACTTGTGGCAGAACTACCACTTCCAGATTGAGCAGTTCTTTGCCAAGCTGAAAATCAACCGCGAACTGCGTGCCCTCGACCAGAAGCGCAACCTCGAGGAAAAGATAAAACTCTGCGAGAGTGCCGAGGAACTCATCATGGAACCGTCTGTAACGAAAGCTTTCAAGGGTCTGCAGGAACTGCGCGCCCGCTGGAAAGAGGTGGGGCCCGTGCCTGTCGAACAGAACGAGGAGATCTGGCAACGCTTTTGCAACGCCGCCAACCAGATTGACGAGCGACGCAAGGAATACTACGACCAGCGCAAGGAAGAGCTCGACAATAACCTTCTGGCCAAGCAGGCCCTTGTCGACAAGGCCACCGAACTCACCGAGAAGCGTCCCGAGAGCACCAAGGATTGGAACGACACCACCGCCGCCCTCGACGAGCTGCTGAAGGTGTGGAAGACCATCGGCCCCGTGCCACGCGAAGTGAACGAGGAGATATGGACCAAGTTCAAGGGCATGATTGACAAGCATTACAGCGAGAAGAAAGAATACTTCGGCGCCATACGCGACGAGCAGGAGGCCAACTACCAGAAGAAGGTGGACCTCTGCCTCAAGGCCGAAGCCATCGCCAAGCGCGAGGACTGGAAGAAGGCCACCGAAGAACTGCTCGAGCTTCAGCAAGAATGGAAATCCATCGGCACCACCAGCCGCAAGGTGAGCGAGAAAATCTGGCAGCGCTTCCGCAAGGCATGCGATGAATTCTTCGCCAAGAAGAGTGAGTTCTTCGCAGAGCGTCGCACCTCAGAGAGCGAGAATCTGGCTCAGAAAGAGGCAATACTCAGCGAGTTGAAGGCTCACCAGTTCGGCGAGGACCGCGAGGAGAACCTGGCCGCCATCAAGGAATTCCAGCGCCGCTGGGCCGAGGTAGGCTATGTGCCCATGGCCGAGAAAGACCGCCTGCACAAGGAGTTCCGCGGGGAAATTGACAGGATTTTCGAGCAATTGAAAATAAGTGCTCGCGAGGCGGAAGAGACAGCCTACCGGGAGCGCATACGAAACGCAGGCGATGCGCGCAAGTTTGTCAACAACGAGAAGCAGGAGCTGATGGAGCGAATAGAGAAGCTGAAGAGCGACCTGAACCTCTGGGAAAACAATCTTGGATTCTTGGCGAACTCTAAGCAGGCCGACCTGTTGAAGCAGGAATTTGAGAAGAAGATGCAGGGTGCCCGCCAGCAGATAGCGTTGATGCAGGCCAAGCTGCGCATCCTTAACGAGGCCGAGAAGGCTGAGAAAGAAGCGTCTAAAAGCGAAGAATAACTCCCGATGGCCAACGCAACCATAGGCTACATACTGCACAGTGGCAAAAACTCTAAAGCCGGCTACTATGTCAAGGCCGGCTTTAGAGACATATTGCCAGACGTGTTGTTCCGCAGCAGGTTGAAGAGGGAGATGGAGATATGCCGCCGCCTGTATGACGAGGCCTACATCGAGGACCGGGTGGATTACTACTGCCGCTTCAACGAACACAGGAGTCTCGGCCCCGGGGCACAAAAGATTGGAGGGTTGCAGAAGCGCAACCACGGAAGCACATACTACTACGACAGTCGAGAACTGCTGCAATGGTTCGACCCGGATTTGCGGTGGAACTATGTTTTTGGCGATGTGCGCGACATCCCCCCCTACCCTTCTATCGTGAAGAGCCGAAGCCTGAGCAACGACACCCATGCCCAAGGGAGCGAGGACAACAGTAATGGGGTGCTACTCAAACTGGACAAATGCCGCCACTATGTTTTCCTGCGCGACCGGCGTCCGTTCGAGTCGAAGACCGACCGAGCCATTTTCCGCGGCTACATAGGCCAGCGTCCCAACCGACTGCTGTTCTGCAACACTTTTGCGGGCAACCCGCGGGTCGACGTAGCCAACACACTTTCGGGAGGGAGCCCTTTTGCCGAAGAGAAAATACCCAACTCTGGCAATGCGGCACCGCGCCTGTCTCTCTACGAGCATCTTGACTACCGCTACATCATGGCCCTCGAGGGCAACGATGTGGCGTCAAACCTGCGGTGGGTAATGTCGAGCAACTCGCTGGCTGTCATGCCCAAACCGACATGCGAGTCTTGGTTCATGGAAGAACGCCTTGAGCCTGGGGTACACTATATTTTGGTGAAAGACGACTTCAGCGACCTCGAGCAGCAGCTTGACTACTACAGTAGTCACCCTGAAGAGGCTAAAGAAATAGCGAAGAACGCCAACCGCTATGTCGACCAATTCCGCGACCTGAGGCGCGAACGCTATATCGGGCTGCGCGTATTGGAGAAATACTTCAAACTGACCAATTAATGAAACGATTCTTCCTATACTTGATGCCGGCATTGCTGGCTTTCGCCGGTTGTGGACACAAGGCCGAACCGGTAAAGATAATGCGTTTTGAGCAGTTCCTCTTTGCCGATCCCGACGACCATTCGCACGGCACCGATGCCGACTTTCAAACACCACTCCTCAACTACCATCCTGACGATCCAAATTTCATGATGGCTTTGGCCGATTTCAGGAGAGATGAAATTGTGAATCTCATCTACCATATCACCGACAGCCTCTACCACGACCTCTCGTGGCTCGAGCAAGCTCTTGGAGACGCTATGGACAAAACACGCGAACTCTGTCCAGAAATCGACTACCGCAATTTCTACACCCTCATCACTGCCGACATGGGGAACTATGCCAACCGGGTCTTCTGCAACATGACCGATTTAGCCATTTCCATCGACTGCTACACCCTTGGACACAGCAAGGAAATGCAGCAGTTTGGTGTACCGACTTACATCACACGCCTCTGCCGCCGCGAATACATCACTTCCGATGTGATGGCCACCGCCGTTCGCCACCATATTCTACTACCCGACGGCGACCTCACCTTCCTTGACCACGCCATTGCAGAAGGCAAGACGCTATATTTCCTTGACCAAGTGCTTCCCTCCACCCCCGACACCATCAAACTGCGCTACAGCAAAGAACAACTTGACTGGATGGAGGAGAATGTAGAAAATGTGTGGGGATGGCTGATACAGAATGATGTTCTTTTCAGCACCGACATGACAAAACTGCACAACCTACTCGACGACGCCCCCAAAACCAATGCTTTCGGCGACGGTTCGGCTCCACGAACCAATGCCTATATTGGATGGCAAATCGTCAAGCAATATATGAAGAAAAGCAACGCCACAATGAGTCAACTCCTTGCCGAGACCGACAGTCGCAAAATTCTCGAAACCTCAGGATGGCGCCCGTAAAATAATAAAAATTGAGAATTGTAATGGAACATAAAGGAAGCAACACCTATATCTATCTCCTCCACAAATTACTGCTGGCTTTCTGTTCGCTGCTTGCCATGCAGGTGCTCTTCATTGTGGCCAACAGCCACATCTTCCGTCCCGACGGCTTTGGCGAGTGGATGGGTATCTTGTGGGGCAACATTGTCTTTGGCGCAGCCACGGTATGTACAATCTTGCTGCCATTCATCGTCCTGATGCTCCTGCCAACAGAAGCACGATGGAAACGCTGGTATCGCATTGTCTGTGAGACGCTCTATATCCTTCCATGGCTTGTGGTGCTTGTGGCAAAAGGTGCCGACTCGGCCTACTTCCAATACACTTATCGCATGTTGTCAAATGAGATATTCACCTACCTCGGCAACAGCGGTCCAATGGACAAACTCATTCCCCACTTCATGGTCAACTACTGGTATGCCTGGGTTTTCGGCATTATCATCGTCGTTGCTTTCCTCCTCCTCAACCACCGCATCCGCCTGGCACCACGAAACCAGTACACCGTAATGTCCAACGAATGGATAGGCCTCGGTGCAGGTCTTCTTGTAGCATGGTTCCTCTTGCGCGGTGGTTTTGGCCACTTCATCCAGCTCACAGATGCCGCCAACTACTGCCAACCGAAGAATATCCCCATGGTGAGCAACAGCGGATACAACATCTTCCGTACTCTCTTCCAACCCCAACTCGAAGCCCATGAATACATGCCGCAGAAAGAGGCCGACAGCCTGTTCAACCCTGAAATCAGCGCAATAGGAACTGCCATCACCGACTCATCCGCTGTCGACACCCTCCCGCCTCAACCGAAGAACATCGTCCTCATCATCGTCGAAAGCCTCGGACAGGAATACCTCGGATGCTACAACAGCCAACCCAACGCCGATACCCGCACACCGTTCCTCGACTCGCTGGCAAGGCACAGCACCGTCTTCCAAGGTCGTGCCAACGGAAAACGTTCCATCGAAGGCATCACAGCCCTCCTCACCGGCATTCCCACTCTGATGAACGTCCCGTTCGTCAACTGCACCTATCGCAACGACTCAATCGCCGGCATTCCCACCGTCCTCAACCGCCACGGCTACCACACCGCCTTCTTCCACGGTAGCCACAACGGCGTGATGGACTTCGACAAAGTGTGCAACCGCATCGGATTCCATGAATACCTCGGCCTCAACGAATTCAAGGCTGACAGCAAATCACGCGAGGAAGACTTCGACCATGTGTGGGGGGTCTTCGACGAACCATTCCTGCAGTATGTCGTCCGTCACACCAGCACGTTCAAAGAGCCTTTCCTCACTACCGTCTTCACCGTCACCTCCCACGACCCCTTCCCTCTTCCGGAGAAATACAAAGACCGCTTTCTTGAAGGCAAACATCCCATCCTGAAATGCGTCGAGTATATGGACAACTCGCTGCGGAAATTCTTCGACGAGGCCAGGAAGCAGCCCTGGTTCGACAATACACTCTTCATCATCACAGCCGACCACAGCGGTCCCGGACTCAGTCCCGAATATCTCGACTATGACGGCTCCTATCGCATCCCCATGATTGTCTACGACCCACAAAACAATATCGGTAATGTCAACGACATCATCGTTCAACAGACCGACCTCTTCCCATCGCTCGTCCGCTTCCTCGGCTTCGACGACCCCGTCGTCGCCTTCGGCCAGAACGACATCGACTGTGGCTGGCAGGTCTATTTCGGTAACGACTATTTCTGCATGGTCAGCAACAATCCACGCAACCCCAAGCAGCATGATATAACCATCCTCTGCGGCAGTCAGGAAATTGGCAGCGCTGAAAACATCCGCTTCCTCAAAGCCGTCGTGCAACAATATTTCCTACGCGTCATGAACAACAAACTCATTGCCAAATGAAAAAGAAAGCACTCTTCGTCGTCAACCCCGTGTCGGGTGTAGGCAAACAAAAGAAAATAGAGACCGTCGTCAAGGACAACCTCAATCAGGACCTCTTCGACTATAGCATCCGCTATACCGAGCACATCCACCACGGCACCGAGATAGCACGCCAAGCTGCCGATCAGGGTATCGACTGTGTTGTTGCCGTCGGGGGCGACGGCAGCGTCAACGATGTGGCCCAGGGTCTCAAGGACTCCGGCGTCACCATGGGCATCGTCCCCTGCGGCAGCGGCAATGGCTTGGCTCGCTCGCTCAAGATACCCCTCACCCCCGCTTCCGCCGTCAAGCTCCTCAACCAACAAAACGAGCACGCCATCGATTCCATCGTCATCAACGACCGCTACATCTCCGTCAACGCAGCAGGTGTAGGCTTCGACGCCTATATCGCCCGACTGATGAAAGCCGCCAAGACCCGCGGTTTCGCGGCCTATACCAACCTCATACTCCGCGAATACGCCTCCTACAAAAACAACGCCTACCGACTCACCGTCGACGGTCGCACCCTCGAACGCAGCGCCTGGTTCATCGCCATCGCCAACGGCCGCCAGTTCGGCTACAACCTCTCCGTCGCCCCAAAAGCCAACCTCAGCGACGGTCTTATCGACATCTCCATCATCGACAAAATCCCGCTCGACCATATCCTCATCACCGCACCCATGGCCTTCATGAACCTCCTCGACCACTCGCAGCATGCCGAAATGTTCCGCGCCAAGGAAATCCTTATCGAAGGTAACGTCCACAAGTGGGTCAACATCGACGGCGAAGGCGAGAACCTCGGCGATGTGCTCCATTTCGTCAACCATCCAAAGTCCATCAAAATCTTCGGCCGAAAATGAATATCGTCTACTCCACCAACCCCGACTTCAACTACAACGACTCCGAGCCCGAAATATCGACCCTCGCTCCCGGGCGCCAGAAACTCCGTGTCAGCATCGAGCATCACCACCGCGGCGGCAAAACGGTCACGTTGGTCCGTGGATTCGTGGGCTCCGACGACGACTTCCAGGCCCTTGCCAAACAGTTGAAAACCAAATGCGGCACCGGCGGCTCGGCCAAGGATGGAGAAATCATCATCCAAGGTGATAACAAAGAGAAGGTGGTCTCCCTCCTTCTCCAATTAGGATACACAAATACCAAATAAAACCTATCTCTTTACCCGGCCGCCCTTATAAAAGTGCTTCTCCCAGTACTTGTTGTCTAAGCGACTAACGCTCACCCCGTTGCTCGTCGATGCATGGGCGAAAAGATCTTCCTTCAGGTAGATGCCCACATGCGACACCTTCCCCTTCGAGTTGGTAAAAAACACCAAATCACCCTCTTTCAACTGCGATTTGGCTATCAGTTTCACATCCCTCAGCATATCGTTGGCCGTGCGGTTCAGCGTCACACCGTATACCTCCTTGTATATCGTCCCTACAAAGGCCGAGCAATCGATGCCCTTGCGGTCGGTACCGCCATACTTGTAAGGAACACCGAGCCACGAATTGACCGCCTCGTAGAGAGCCATATTGTCGTCGGCACTATAGGTCAAGCCTAAGGGGTTGGTGCCCGTGGCCACCGTTCCCCGCTCCACGCGCTGCGCTATATAGGGAGTCTCGTTCACCATCTCGTCAACATACAACTGGCCGATGATGAAATCCTCCTCTTCGAGGTCGCGCGACATGAAACTCTTCAACGCATCGCACCCCGTCAGCAGCATACTCACGGTACACAAAAACAATATATATCGTCCCTTTAGCATTCTCTTCATCTGAATTCTTAACTCTCCCCTCCCCCTTACTTGATCACAAAAATATCCTCATCGGCACGCTTCATGTAATAATTCTCACGGCCATAGTGCTCTATCGCATCCAGATTGCCCTTCAGTTCGGCATTGTTCACGCTATCCTGCACAATCGCCTCCGCCAGCTCTCGTTCCTCTTCGTGCAGCTGCCTCACCTGCCGCCCCAACTTCATAGTCACCAGCAGATTGTTCGGGTCGATAAACAGAATCACCACCGCGAACACTGCCGTCGCTACCCAGTACTTCAAACCCTTTATCTTCAATATTTTCTTGAAATCCATCCCCTATTCTTAATTCTTGATTCTTAAACGCTGACCCACATTGATCTGATCCCGCTTCAGGCCGTTCAGCTTCTTCAGCCTTTGTACCGTGAGACCATACTTGCGGGCCACCGACGACAAAGTCTCGCCCTTTTTCACCGTGTGGTAGCGTGCATTCCCGCCGCCGCCCTTCTTCTCCCCTTTCACTCTTCCTCTTTCACCCTTCCCCTTGACCGGCTCCACCGTCATCGGACGCCGCGACAGGCTGTCCTGCGTGCGCGCATAGATAGAATCCTGATGGGCTATGAATAGCTCCATCCGCGTCGTCGGCAGGCAGATGGAATAGCGTCCCGTCGATCCCGGTATATAGTCTGCGCGATACTGCGGATTCAACGTCCTCAGTTCCTCCTCCCCGATGCCGGTATACTCCTCCACATAGTTCAGCAACACATCGCTCGCCACCATCACCGTGTCGGTTCGCACTGGCACCTTCACCTCCACTGGGCGCAACCCGTGCTCACGATAATAGTTCATCACATACGTCACCGCGATAAACGCCGGAATATAGCCGCGGGTCTCACGCGGCAGGAAATAGTATATCTCCCAGAAATCGCGCTTGCCACCCGAGCGGGCGATAGCCTTGTTGATATTGCCCGGGCCGCAGTTGTAAGCCGCAATGGCCAGCGTCCAGTCGTCGAACACACGGTGCAGGTCGCTCAGGAAATGGGCGGCCGCATAGGTCGACTTGTACACATCCCTCCGCTCGTCAACCACCGAGTTCACCTCAAGGTCATAAATCTTGCCCGTGCTGTACATGAACTGCCACAGTCCAGCGGCACCCACCCTCGACGTTGCCATCGGATTCATCGCGCTCTCCACAATCGTCAGGTACTTCAACTCCTCCGGCACCCCGTAGCGGCTCAGCGCATCCTCGAACATCGGGTGGTAATACTGCCCCAGACTCAACATCACGTCCAACCGGCGCGACATATACTTCAAATAGAACCTTATATACGAGCGCACCTCGCTGTTGAACGTCATCGGAATCACCGTGTGCAACGCCCCAAGCCGCCCCGCTATCACCGAGTCCGGCAGCGCGTCAAACTCCTCCATGTCCAACTCCCGGCTGCTCAGCAACCGGCTGTGCGAAAACTGCCTCAAATAAAAACTGTTGATCAAGCTGTCGTAAGCCTCTGTATAGCGCCTCGTCATCATCTCCGCCTCCGTCTGCCCCTCCGCCGGCACCACACCGAAAGCCATCACAACAACTGCAATATATATATATTTCCTAATATTCATACCTCTCCTTAACGACAAAAAACAAAATATAGTATACATACACTAAAAAAAACTTTCTTCAACCTACAACCCAGCCTGCCACCCAGTCATTCCAAAGAGAGGGAAAAACCATCCGAAAACCTTACCATCCACCTACCAACACCCTACCAACTCCTACCACGGTAGGAGTTGGTAGGGAGATGGTAGGGAGTTGGGTAGGAGTTGATACGGAGTTGGTACTAATTATCAGGTAGTTATATATTTATTTATCAACCATAAGACTCAAAATCAATGCTTTAAGTGCATTTTCATGCTTGTAACCTGCTGATTTCCAATTTTGGCTCGGCGACGAAAAATTAATTTGCAAAATTCAAAAATTTTTTTTTACTTTGCTGAATAGAATAACACTTGATGATTAATGCAATTATCTTTCTATCAATCTGTTATTAAAAATACAAACGCCATTAACAAATAAAATTATGAAAAGAATATTTACTGTTTTGTCATTTCTGTTTTTTCTGCCGTTTTTTTCTTCGGCGCAAAATTATAACAGTGCCGAGTTGGAGTTTATAACTGAACAGAATGTTTTGGTCCGAAATTGGAATGACAAGGATGTGGTTTCTTTGGTTTATTCTGATGGATACCGGTTCGTTTGCACGGATTTTTATCAATTTTTAGGACCCTACAGTCCCTCGGGTTTTGTCGCTCCCACAATCTTTAGTGATCCTTTGCCAAGGGAATATGCAATCACAGACTTTAAAATATTGAATGACACAGTGTTTTTTTGTGGCTCGAAAAATCTTTCGACCATACCGGAAACGTTTTGTGGCATTGTGGGTTATTTCCCATTAAATCAGTTTATGCTGGGAAATATCACTCCCCACATTTTTGAAATCCCAGCAGCAAGTTATTTCCGTCGGCTCGTAGTTTACCAACATAACAGGGTGCACAAGGTAGTTGCCCTTGGCAAAAGTTTCACCATTGCCGATGATCCTGTTATTATGGAAATCTTCGATATTCTATCCACATTACCAACATTTAAAATGTATAAGATTGAGTATATGCCATATGAAGAAATTTACGATGATGTGTTATATACTGGTACCAAGGTGGTTTTGGTGGGGACTTTTTTTCAGGGATCAAATGCAAGGCCTATAGTCAGAATCTCAGACCAACCCGAGGACATTGCGAGCACAACCTTGTTTGATTCATTTTATTACTTTTCTTTATCCTCTAATGAAATCAATGCCCGCACCCGTTCGGTGGTTCTCGATGATGGGTTGATTGCCATGTCATATGTTCACGTAGAGACTGGCACGTCTCAAACTTTCTTTAAAAGACTTAGAGTTATTGATACGGAAGCATTGCCAATGCCTTTGAACATCAATTCCCATGAAACTCAGATTATCGACAAACTGGAAACGGCGGAGATGGCATACTCCTCAAGGTTAAAAAAACTCGTTTTGCTTCAAGAACCTTTTGTTGCGTTTACGGATGACCCACTTTTTTATTATCTTGAACCTTACAACAACTATTCATACTTCACTGATGAAACCTATTTTTCACATGGAAACCTTTACCGTTCGATTGATATATACAATTCGGACAATTTCGTGTCTGTAGGGATGGAGAAAGCGTATCTCCAATATATACCGACCCATACAAATCTTGGCTGTCCTTTCGAAGCACAAGTAAGAATGGATAGAATCCCCGATTTGACGACAGGGCCTGCTTCTAATCCTCCCAGATTCATCCCTGTGACCAATACACTCGTTACGCCAGTTCTTTCTACTTATGCCGCAAAGTGGCTTCCTGTTTGCCATACATATTAATACACTTATATATGAAAAGAATAGTTTTGCTAATATTAGTTGGAATGACCATGACGGGTCCGCTCAAGGCGCAGGACACAATACCGTTTCTTGATCCGTGTTTCAGCTACCCGACACTTCATGAAATATTTTACCCGTGGGTTGAATTACCACTTGATACTTTGCGCCATAAAACCACCGGGTTGTCACTGAATAATACCGCCATTGAAAATTGGTCTTATAGGCACAACAATAAAATTCAGAAAGAATCTGTAGTATATGGAATTGCAATAGCTTCTCCAAACAACGAACTGCCAGAAGGGGTGGTGTGCAAACTTTGCACCTATGACGAAAACAGCGGTTATTTCTACTACGACTCCGTTCATTCCAATGGAAATCATTTTGTAAAACACATGTTTTATCAATATAATTCTACAATTTTAGATTATGGAGTAGACCAACCTATTTCGCCTTGCCAAATTTACCTTTTCAACCACGAAGTGAGTGTCCATGATTCAATATTTTATTCAACATTTGAAAACCATTATGGAGCTGACTATTATATCTATGATGTCGGTTTAAATCCTGTGTTAGATGCATTTGATTTAGTATGTGGTAGTGGACCAAATAATGAAATGACAGGGGTGTGGGGTATCGTTTTTCCCATTCTGAAGCTGCCGTGCCCGGCACCGAGGGTGAGTGTGGGGACGAATTTCTCGGGGAGGGTTGATTTCCACTGGAACCCGGGGGGCGACACGATGCTCTACCAGCTGGCGTTCCATTCGGCCGACGACGGGCGGCTGATGTTCGAGACCGACACATTGACGGAC
>CACXXO010000022.1 GCA_902771735.1 uncultured Bacteroidota bacterium | reverse complement strand
GTCAGCGAGGTGCGCGTGAGCTACCTCGACGGCAAGTATGTCATCAACACCCCCATGGAGGACATCGAGCGCGCCGACCTCGACCTCATCGTGGCTGCCACCGCCGACAACATCATGATGGTGGAAGGTGAGATGAAGGAAGTGGGCGAGGAGGTTATGCTCAACGCCCTCAAGGCTGCCCACGAGGCCATCAAGATCCAGTGCCGCGTGCTTGACGAGCTGACCATCGAGGCCGGCAAGACTGAGAAGCGCGAGTACTGCCACGAAGTGAACGACGAGGAACTGCGCCAGCGTGTGCGCGACGCCGTCTACCAGAAGTGCTACGACTTCAGCAAGCAGGGCATCGCCAACAAGCACCAGCGCGAGGACGGCTTCGCCGCCATCAAGCAGGAGTTTATCGATGCCAACTATACCGAGGAGACCCTCACCGACGAGATCAAGTTCATGATCGACCGCTACTACCACGACACCGAGCGCGAGGCCATGCGCGACATGGTGCTCAACGAGCGCACCCGTCTCGACGGCCGTCAGCTCGACGAGATCCGCCCCATCTGGTGCGAGACCGACTACCTGCCTTCGGCCCACGGTAGCGCCATCTTCACCCGCGGCGAGACCCAGTCCCTCAGCACCTGCACCCTCGGCACCAAGCTCGACGAGCAGAAGATCGACGGCGCCGTCATCGAGGGTATGCGTCGCTTCCTCCTGCACTACAACTTCCCCGGCTTCGCCACCGGCGAGGTCAAGCGTTCCGGCAGCACCAGCCGCCGCGAGGTGGGTCACGGCCATCTGGCCTGGCGCGCCCTTAAGGAAGTCCTGCCCACCGAGGAGGAGTGCCCCTACACCATCCGCGTGGTCAGCGACATTCTCGAATCCAACGGCTCCAGCTCTATGGCCACCGTCTGCGCCGGCTGCATGGCGCTGATGGATGCCGGCGTCAAGCTGCGCAAGCCTGTGGCCGGTATCGCCATGGGATTGATCTCGAAGGGTGACAAATGGGCCGTGCTGAGCGACATCCTCGGCGACGAGGACCACCTCGGCGACATGGACTTCAAGGTCTGCGGCACCCGCGACGGTATCACCGCCTGCCAGATGGATATCAAGGTCGACGGCCTCAGCTACGACGTGCTGGCCAAGGCCCTCGAGCAGGCTCGCCAGGGTCGTCTCTACATCCTCGACAAGATCCTCGAGACCATCCCCGAGCCCCGTGCCGACTACAAGGACTTCGTGCCCCGCATTGAGCAGATCAAGATCCCGAAAGACTTCATCGGTGCCGTCATCGGCAAGGGTGGCGAGGTCATCCAGAAGATTCAGGCCGAGACCAACACCATCATCAATATCGAAGAGGAAGGCGAGTTCGGCATCGTCGACGTCGCCTCGTCGAACAAGGACGACATCGCTGCCGCCCTCAAGTGGATCAAGGACATCTGCACCGTTCCCGAGGTTGGTGATATCTTCAATGCCAAGGTCGTCTCGATTGTCGAGTTTGGCGCCTTCATGGAGTTCCTGCCCGGCAAGGAAGGCCTGATGCACATCAGCGAGTACGAGTGGGGCCATCCCGCCACCCTCGAAGGCCTCATCAAGGAAGGCGACGAGTTCCAAGTGAAGGTCATCGCCTTCGACGAGAAGAACGGCAAGATCAAGCTCAGCCGCAAGGCCCTCCTGCCCAAGCCCGAAGGCTATGTCGAGGAGAAGCCCGCCCGTGGCCCGCGCCGCGAAGGTGGCGACCGTGGTCCCCGCAAGGATGGCGACCGTGGTGGTCATGGCCGTCGCGAAGGCGGCAACGGTGGCGAGCGCCGCTCCAGCGGCAATGGCGAAGGCCGCCGTCGCTAATCCGAAGTGAAAACTAACACAATAGAAAAGGGCATCCCGTGGGATGCCCTTTTCTACGTCATATATTCTAATGTAATTATTATCTCAAGAATTAGTGAATCAGAGAATTCTGAAGTTTGTGCGGCTTCAGCGGATGAAGTGCATGGGGTCCCAGGGCTCTCGTTCGGGGTATTGTATGGGCGAGGAGGAGTGGATGCGCTTCAGGAGGAAGGCCATGTTGCTGCCGAGGGTTCGCATGGTCTGCATGCCTTCGGTGTCGAGTGCGGCCTCGCCTTCGGCTCGGCCGTAGACGATATTCCAGTACTGCGACGTGACCATCGGCATGTGCTGCAGCTGGAACATCATAGTGAGCGACTGCAGGGCGGCCGTGGCGCCACCACGGCGGCAGACGGCGATACCGGCGGCGGGTTTGTTCATCGCGAGGTCGGAACGCGAGTAGAACAGCCGCTGCATGACGGCAAGCAGTGCGCCGTTGGGCTGGCCGTAGTAGGTGGGGGTGCCCACGATGAGGGCGTCGCTCGTGGCGAGCTTCTCTGCGAAGAGGTTGCAGGGGTCGTCGTCGAAGACACATCGTCCTATCTCGCGGCAGCGTCCGCAGGCGATGCAGCCGTGCACGGGTTTTGCCCCGATGCCGACAATCTCATAGTCGACACCGTTTTCCTTCAAGGTCTTGCCGACCTCTTCCAATGCGATGCGCGTGTTGCCGTTGGCACGTGCGCTTCCGTTTATCAGCAATGCTTTCATATCATGTTTATTATTTCCGGATAAACCGCTCGTCTGCCTCCGGCTGGTCGGCGGGGGTGTAGCGGGTGACGGTCATGTGGAGGTCGTACTTCTCGCGGAGGGCGGCGATGGTGGCCATCATGGGAGTGGCGTGGTGGCGGTCGATGGCTTCCTGGCTGGCCCAGCTGTCGATGAGCAGGAGGGTCTCGGGGTCGTCGAGCGACTGGTAATACTCGTAGCGCAGGTTGCCCTCCTCGGCACGGATGGCGGCGACGGTGCCGCTGGCGGTCATCTCCTCGGCGAACTTCATGGCTTTGCCGTCAACGCCGGTATACTTTATGTTTACTGTTATCGGCATCTCTTTCTCTTTGTTGTCTCCACAGCATGCGACCACAAGGACCATTGCCATGAAGGTTGTCAGAATATGTTTCATGGTTCTTCCGGATAATGTATCGACAGGGGCAAGTCCTTCTGCGAGATCTCAAGCGAGGATTTTCTTGAGTGTCCGCAAGAGATGGGCTTCCATGGCGGAATGGCGCCCGTCGGCGGCGATGATGGAGCGGATATCGTCGAGGATTTGCTCGCGGGAGGCGTCGTCGGTGATGAATTTGGGCTTGTTCTCATGGATAAGGTCGAGAATCTGGGTGTCGCTCATCTTGGAGAAATCCTTTTTCAGTTTGCTGACGACGGCGGGGTCGACGTGCTGGAGGATGAGTTCCATCTCGTCGGGATGGATGGTGCCGTCGATGTTGGCGGCGTAGAGCATCAGCAATGTCTTGAATTCGTCTTGGGTATTCATTTTTCTATGGGTGTTTTTTTTATGTTTTTCTTGTAGCGGAAGTCGGCGCTGAAGAAGAGGCCGACGATGGGGACGAAGAGGTAGATGTAGCCCTCGATGCACTCGATGGCGAGCATGGTGATGGCTTCAAAAACCACGAGGAAGCATGCCGCCGAGAGCAGGCACCGGTGGAAGAGGTGGGTGCGGTGGGTGTCGACAATGAGTTTCAGGACCACCAGGATGAATACCACGAGGTGGTAGGCTATCATAATCCAGATGCCGGTGATGGGGATGAAGCCATCGGCGATGCCGGCGGCCGAGGCTCCGAGGAGCATCACGGCGACGATCCAGCTCCATTCGCGCCAGTGCTTCTCGCTGAGGCCCATGCGGTCGCTCTGATGGGCGATGACATGCAGCAGTACGTTGAACATGCTGTAAACCACATAGCTGAGCAGTGCCACGCCAAGCAGCGACCATGCCACACCGACCACCTGCCGTTGGCAGAACCAGCCCACGCAAATCTCCGAACGGTTCAGGTCGACATCGGTAAAGAGTGGCAAATCGCCTGAGAAACAGTAGTAGTAGGCGGCTACTACCGAACCCCACCACAGCGAATAGAGCAGCGGATAAAGGTTGCGGCGTTCTTTTTTGTAGATGAGGATGGTGACAATGCGCATGGCGACACTTGCCACCAGCAGAAAGAGGGGGATGGCTATCGGATGCAGCCCCAAAGGATTGCTATGGTGGAGGTTGAGCAATTCGGGAATGTTGCTCATCGGCGCGTTGGCGTTGATGTAGTCGGAAAGTGTGGAGAAAAACATAAATGCTTTATTTGTTGTTTGTTAAAACGATGCTTTGCTTTTTATCCAGTGACAAAGATACAAAAAAAAGCAACAGGTGTGATAATTTTTTTTCTCCAAGAAGGAAAGGGTAGGGGAATGGTAGGGGTCAAACTCGTACTTTATCCCTACCAAATCCCTACCAACTCCTTACCAACTCCTACCACAGTGGGAGATGATATGCCGATTGTTATGTTAAAATCGGTTGTTTTAACATCTATTAAGAAAGTTTGGGCGATAGTCCGGTCGTTTCCGTACTATTGACGAGCCGGGTGGGTGAGAATTGGAAAATGGACTGCAGGGATGGGTGAGGGAGCCATTTTTTTTGTTAAAAATTCATAAATGCGAGTGGTCTTTGTAGAGATTCGGCAAAAAGACTGTTATATAATATATGTCGGGCGATTGAATCGCAGCGGTGAATGAATAAGACAATAAAAATGGTGAAAAAACGTTTTGCTAATTGTAATATAATAATATGATGAAACAAAATCATTTGACGTGGAGGATGCTTTCGTTGAGCATTATGATGGGATTGATGTGCCTGATGGGAAACAATGCCGAGGCTCAGGTTGTCTGTAACGATACGGTGTTTCCCTTCCTCGAGACCTTCGATGGTGGTGTCGACAGCCTCGTCTGTTGGCAGCCGCTGGAGGGCAGCAACTGGCAGCTCATCCAGCCGGGCACAGGCAGCGGCAACGGCCCGAACAAGAGTATGGTCTCGTCGTCGGAGTATGCGAATGTCGACAGCTGGATTGTGTCGAAGGCCATCGCATTGCCGGCCGACACGACAGTGCCCTTGGTGCTGAGCTGGGATGTGAGTGCGACGCACTATTTGACGTACTACTACCGCTATTTTGTGCTCGTCAGCACCGGCGACTGGACCGACCGCACCTCCTACGACACCGTCTATGCCGACAGCTCGATGCAGGTCTACTGCGGCAACGAGAACACCAATTTCGAGAATCGCATGGTGAACCTCGACGCCTACCACGGGCAGGTTGTCCACGTGGCTTTCTGCAACCATCCGCTCTATGCAAACTACGCTGAAGGGCACTGGATGAGGCTGAACATCGACAATGTGGAGGTGCGCGACGGGAATGCGCCCCGTGTGGCGCTGGAACTGCCGGACCATGTCTACAGCGGCGACAACATCACCTTTGCTGCCACGCTGATAGAGGGCAACCGCGTGGGGATGAGCTACCGCTGGCAGTCGTCTCTGACGGGGATGGATGTGACCGATTCGACAGGGGCGATAGATTTGATTTATCCGTTTACGGGTATCGATACTGTCACTGTGGTGGCCGCCAACGCTTATGGTGCCGACACGGCGACGGCGGTGGTCTCGGTGCTGACACATCCGCTGCCGCAGGTCTCCTTGCTTGTCCCGCAACAGGTGATGACAGACGACACCGTGGTCTACACCGCCGTCGTCAACGAATGCTCGCCCTACGGACTTGCCTTCCATTGGCACTCCTCGCTGACGGGGATAATTATGACGACTACGATACCGACGATAAATATGGTTTACTCCGCTGCTGGAATCGACACGGTGATGGTGGTGGTGAGCAACTTTGACGGTGTCGATACGGCGACGGTGGTGGTGGATGTGCTGAACTGTAACGGCACGTTGGTCCCTTATGTGGAGGACTTCAATGGTGTCCATGCCACGGGGGCCGCTTCGGCCGACGGCGAGTTGGCCCCCTGCTGGGAAGGGATGACGACGGGCAGCAACGCCGCCTATGCACCCCATGTGATTAATGTCAACGGCTACCAGTATATGAACTCCCTGCCCAGCTATGCCCTCTTGATGGTGGCGGGCAGCGAGGCGGGTTACGGCGATGTGGAACAGGTCACCTTGCCGCGCTTCAGCCAACCCTTGCAGGGACTCGCCATTGCCTTCGACTACCGCTTCGAGAGTGCCAATCGGGGTGTACTGAGTGTGGGGTATGTCGACAGCGCGGACGCCTTTGTCCCCGTGGCTAACATGACGCCCCACGCCGGCAGCTACCGGCGCGACACCGTTTATCTGGACAGCGTCACCGACAGCTATGCCCGTTTGGCATTGCGGTGGAGCTACAATGCTTCCTATTTCGCCGTGGCTATCGACAATGTCGAGGTTTTTGACGTCAACACTGCGGGGATGCAGCCGATAGTGGCCCTCGAGGTTCCCGACGAGGTGAGCATCTACAATACCGTGGTCTACAGGGCGCTGCTGCAGGGCGACGAAGCGGGGGTGAGCTACCGCTGGCAGTCATCGCTGCTGGGGATAGATGCACCCAATATGGGCGATACGCTATCGGTGGTTTACACGGCCATGGGAGTCGATACCGTCACCGTGACGGCCAGCAATACCTTTGGCAGTTCCACGTCCACCGCCATTATCACCATCGGTAACTGTGGCTATCGTAGTGTGCCCTATTTCGAAGACTTCGAGGAGGTGCCTCCGCGCGTGGGCAACACGGCGGGCCACCTGCCGGAGTGTTGGAGCAGCCGTTGGACAGGCGCGGCCTACGCCACTCCCTATGTTAATGAAGACGGTTATGAATGGAACTCCACCAAGAAAGTGAAAATAGTGGCTGGCAGCGGTACTAACTATGGCAATGGTGTCGCCACTGTCGTTCTGCCGGGTTTCGAATATCCGGTAAGCCAATTGTCGTTGGCTTTGGATTACTACAGGGAACACTATTACGGCATCCTGACAGTTGGTTATTTGGTCGACACGGTCTACACCCCCGTCGATACACTGAACCTCTATACGAATTACCGAATGTTCCGCCACATCGTCGATTTCAGTGGTATCGCCCCTTGGGGAGCCCGGATGGCTGTTCGCTACGAAAACAACGCACCTTGGGCAACGGTCTATATCGACAATATCGAGGTCTTCCTTTCCTCCCAGATAGGGGCGCCCCCCGTGGTTACCCTCGACGGTCCTGCAGTTGCAACCCGTTACGAGCCAACCCTGATGACCGCCCACTTGTTGCAGGGCGACACCGCCGGCCTCACCTATACCTGGCACTCCTCCCTCCTTGACGCCTCATGGATTCTCGCTGACACGGCTTCTTTGACGCTTGCTTATAACATACCCGGCACCGACACACTAACAGTGACAGCCACCAACGCCTATGGAAGTGACAGCGCGGTGCACTACCTCACAGTGGTTGACAATATACAGGTGGCGATTGTGGGTGCCTCCACCACATGGGTCGGCGACACCATGCACTATGTGGCTACCATTACCGGTACTGATACCGATGCCTTTACCTACACCTGGCACTCGTCGCTCCTCGACACCACCATCGTTACTTTCAATCCAAGACTCACTCTTACATATCCTGCAGCGGGCACCGACAACCTCACCGTTTCCTTTGCTGAAGGAACTGCCGTCTACTCTGCCACCATGGTGATTGACGTGCAGGCGCCCTGCGGCATCATAGAGTCGTTCCCCTACTTCGAGGGATTTGAGGGCTATGGATGGGAGAACCGCGAGGCCTGTTGGCAGATGCGTCTTCGTCGGGGCGACTATATGTTCAACCACTGGCGTCGCAGCACCATCTTCTACTACGAAGGCGAGTATGGCTTCTACTCCACCGCCAACCAGACAGAAGGCGGTGCCGATGCCTGGCTCATCACCCCCGCCATCGAACTGCCGGCTGACAGCATCGTGCTCCTTGACTTCTTCCTTCAAAGCTCCTATCTCTCGAACTTTACCGTCCTCCTCAGTCCCACGGGCGACAGCTGGTACGACGCCTTCACTGACACCCTCTACCGCGAGAGCGGTGGTGGGTACCTCACCCCGTGGAACTCCATAACCCTCTTCCTCCAAAACTACCGTGGACGTCATGTCCGTATGGCCTTCGTCCACTCGGGACCTGCCTCGCTCAGCGCTGTCACCATTGACAACATCATGCTCCGTTGCCAGCCGTATAACGACACCATCCCCGACACCGTGTGGCATAGTGTCACCGTCAACCGCCGTTGCCATAACTGCTATGAGGATATCCCCGACGATTATGTCACGGGTGAAGGTGTTTACCAGGATGGCTCCACGGTTACCCTCGAGGGTGCTGTTAACGGCTGTTCGCTGAGTTTTGACTTCTGGACCGATGAAGTAGGCGACACCATCTTTGACAACCCCTACAGTTTTGTCATTACCTCCGACCGTACCTTTACTGCCTGGTTCGGCATGTATGGCGGTATTGAAGAAGAGGAGAATGGGAAGTTGAAAGTGGAGATCTATCCCAACCCGGCTGGTAACACAGTGACCATCAGGGCAAACGATGATTCGCCGCTACGGATGGCAGTGATGGATATGAATGGGCGGGTTGTCCTTGAAAGTCGGCAGGATACCAGCGTTCCCATCGATGTCAGCCAATTGCTTCGCGGTGCCTATTTTGTCCGCATCACCACTGACGAGGGGACTACTGTCAAGAAACTGATAGTCAAATAACTATTGCCTTCATGGCGACAAAATGAATAATTGATGAGCACTTTAAGGATGAATATAAAAGGATTGATTTTCGGAATGGTCATGTGCTGCATGGCGGGCATGGGTCTGCGGGCACAGAGTCAGATGATTATTGACACGTGGAGCATGACCACGGGAGTGGACACGACGCTGTGGTACGACATCGACGGTGTGGATTCGGTGATTATCGCCAGTGGAAACATTTTTTCGGCATGTTCGGGAGTGAGAAACATCGGATTCGACTTCACGCTGGGCGTATCGACCTACAGCCAGTTTTCGACCAATATCAACGGCACGGTGCGACTGGGTAGTACGCCGGTGCCGTCGAGCGGCGGTTATTCGAACGCCTTGAACCAGAGCAACGGTCCCAAGATAGAGCCCTTCGGCTGGAGGGGCCGATTCGACGACAACTGCTATACGCGTATGGCACTGCTGGGCACCGCGGGGAACCGCGTGCGAGTGGTGGAGACGCGGATGAAAGACTACACTTTCAACGGTGACTCGCTGTATGTGAGCTTCCAGGTGCAACTGTTCGAGACAGGCGGCTTTCGGGTGGTGTATGGCGAGTCAGACTCCGGGGCGGTACATTCCGCCTCTTCCGTGCGCCTGCAGAACGGTGTGTCGGCAACCGTAAATAACAATAACAGGGATATCATCTTCTTCGACTTCGCCACCCACGAGGCGGTGCGCCTCAACAGCACCTGCTCGCTTTACAACACCGCGGACACCTGGCCCGTGAAAGGACGCTGGTACAGGCTGGCCTACGACAGCACACTGTGCCCCTATCCGCCTGCGGTGACCGCCACAGCCAGCGACCCGGCGAATGTCAGTCTACAGAACCCCGACGGTGGAACGCTTCATGTGGTGATTCCAGCCAGGAGTATCGACACCCTCTGGACAGGAACAACCCTCAACCTCGGCGGCGGCTTCAACCCCGCCACCACCTACCAGGGTACTGTACAAACGGTGTGTGGCAGCGACACGAGTGTCCGCGCTCGGAACTTCAGCTTCACCACGGGTTGCGGTCCTGTGATGCACCTGCCGTGGGTCTCAGAATTTGCCAACTACGACCTGAACTGCTGGGATGATTCGCAAAATACATACTTCTCTTACCAGTGGCATGGCTCGAACGGCTATGCCGCAGGCGGCGGATATGCAGGCAATTACCATTATAATGAGTGGCTAATCTCGCCGGTGGTGAACCTGCCCAACGACGACGGGTTGGTGATGAAATACAAGTACTGGGCAGAGAATGACCTGGAGAACAGGTCGAACACGGTGGATGTCCGCGTGGCTCCCTGCACGGCCGCAGGTGTGGTCGATTCGGCCGACTGGACAACGGTGATGACGATGAACGGTGCGTACTCCAGCAATACAGAGTGGCGTATCTTCCTCGACGCTTGGCGCGGTCAGACCGTGAAGGTGGCTTTCGTGCTTACCGGTGTCGGCGGCAACGGAGCCTATCTGAACCGCGTGGAGTTCCTGCAGGAGCTTGAACCCGTGTTCACCCTCACGGCACCCACCCATGCCCGCACAGGCGAGAGCGTCACGCTGACAGCACAGCGTGTGACCGGCGCCACGAGCGGCCTCACATACACCTGGCACTCCTCATTGCTGGATACCACTATAGTCACTATAGATACAATAGTTTTAACTTACCCCGCTGCGGGAACCGATACGGTGACCCTCGTGGTCAGCAACGCCTACGGCGCCGACACGCTGACGGTTGTGTACCCCGTTGTCGACTGCCCGGCGGTAACCACCTTGCCGTGGACGGAGACCTTCTACGACGGCATCCCCTGCTGGTGGAAGCCTGAGGGCAGTAACTGGAACGACGACAAACCCTCCTCCAGCCACAACGACAATTACCGCGCCCTCGCCTCGCTGTACTCGAACAATGAGGAATGGATTGTCTCCAGGGCCATCGTCATCCCCGCTGATACCGCCGCCCGGGTCGTCCTCGAATGGGAAGAGGCTGCGAAAATGAGCAATATCTACCACCAGCCCAACTACAGTGTTCTGGTGAGCACGTCGGCCGACCTTACCGACCTCACGGCCTACGATACCCTGCTGACCATCAACTCGGGTGTGATCATCGCCGGCAGCAACTGGAGTATCAGGACCCTCCGCAGTGTAAGCCTCGCCGCCTATGCCGGCCAGACGGTCCATGTGGCCTTCTGCAGCCATCCCATCATCTATGGCAGCGCAAGTTCTGCGCAGACGGAGATGCTTATTATCGACAACGTTACGGTGCGCACCGCCTCAGCACCGGTCATCGCGCTGTCGGGTCCGCTCGTTGCGGAGAGCTACGACACCGTGACCTTCACGGCCACCCTCACCGAAGGGCTACCCTGCAGCTACACCTGGCACAGCTCGCTGATGGATACTACTATAGTCACAATAGACACTCTATTCACTATAGTTTATACCACCAGCGGCACCGACACCGTTACGGTCGTTGCCACCAACGCCTATGGCACAGCCAATGCCTCCACAGTGGTGAACGTGGTCAACTGCCCGCCTGCCACATTGCCTTGGACGGAAAACTTCAACGCACTGTCTGGCACGGCCTATAATGCTGACGGCTCGCTGCCCGACTGCTGGCGCAGCTACTGGAACGGCAATGCCACCTACGCCCCTCATGTCATAAATGCTTACCCATATAATCCCATCAACGGTTATTTTACGAGCGGTCAGCAAGCACTGTTGCTGATGGCCGGCAACGCTAACGGATGGGACAGCGTGGTCATCGTGGAAAGTTCCAAGATAGCGGGTGGCCTCAACGACAAGCGGCTGTCGTTCTACTATCAGCAGGAATACTATTTGCGGGGTGTCTTGAGTGTGGGCTATATACAGGACGGCGTTTTTGTGAGTGTGGCCGACCTGCCGCAGCAGCAGACGGGAAACACCGTGACGGTAAGCCTCGACGCTTTCCCCGCCAATGTGAACCGCTTCGCCCTACTGTGGGTGCAGAGCACCTCGTGGTACGGCGTCATCATCGACAATATGGAACTTACGGATTTCGACTCGGTGCCCACCGTGGCCATTGCTACGCCGGAACAGGTAGGCGGTGACAGCGTCCTCTTCCGCGCCTACCTGACCAACGGTATCAGCGACAGCCTCACCTACAGCTGGCAATCCACCATGGCCGATGCCGGACAGGCCATTCTGACGGCTGTGGGCGATTCGGCTTATATCGTCTATACCGCCCCTGGTACCGACACCGTCAGCGTCATTGCCACCAACGCCTATGGGGTTGACACAGCACAGTTGCTCTGCACCTACCCGGGGGCGCCCGATGGCGTCATCAGCGGCCCCTCATCAGTGCTGACCGACGATACCAACACCTATGCCACCTATCTGCTCGCCGGCTCGACTACGGGCATCAGCTACAGCTGGCAGTCGACCATGGCCGCCGCGGATCACGCCACGATGACGGTCTCCGGCGACACCCTGCGGATGGTCTACCTCGCCGGTGGTACCGACACATTGACCCTCATCACTACCAACGCCTTTGGTGTCGACACCACCAGGCGCATCATCACCGTCACCAACTGCCACATCACCACCTTCCCCTGGACGGAGGGCTTCGAGAACGGTATGAACTCCTGCTGGTACCTGTCTACCATTCCTGGCAGCACAACGACGAATTGGAGTATCAGAGGCGAATACTGGTATGCCCATAGCGGCAGCCACTATATGTACTCGCCGTTTGCAACGGCGGATGGCGACAATAGCTCTATTGACGCATGGTTTATATTGCCGCCCGTAGAGGTGCCTGCCAGCAGCAGCCTGTCGCTGAACTTCTACGCCAATTTCCAGGGCAACAGCACAACCCATTCATATCCGCGCCTGACCGTTCTCGTCTCCACCTTGGGGAACGCCACGAACTATTTCACCGACACCATCTACTCCGAGCAGACCAACACCCTCGACCGTGAATACCTGTTCGGCAGCGCGTCGCTGGCCGCCTACGCCGGCCAAACGGTGTGGATTGCTTTCGTGCATGGGAACCGCAACGTGTCGCTCGGCATCGATGACCTCAGCATCGACTATTCCGCCGTGCCTGTGGCGGGCATCAGCGGCCCCACCGAGCAGCTATCGAGCGAGGAGGCCATCTTCACCGCCCACCTGCTGAACGGCGACACGACAGGCATCACCTACATCTGGCACTCCACCATGGCCGATGCCGGCTTGGCCACCCTCACCGCCACCGACTCGACGGCGGCTATCGAGTACCACGCCGGTGGCACCGACCATGTGAGCGTCGTCATTGCCAATGCCGCCGGCAGCGACAGCGTGGCGATGACCTGCAGCGTCACCGACTGCGAGCCCATCACCCAGCTCCCCTACACCGTGCGCCTCAACAGCAACAACAACATCACCTGCTGGCAGAAGGACGGCGGCTGGTATATCGGCGACTATTTCAGCAGCGGCATCACCTGCATGCAGTGCTTGAACTGGGATTTTGACCCCGTCGACAACTGGCTCGTCATGCGCGAGATAGCTATCCCCGACGACTACACGCAGAGCTACACGCTGCGGTGGCACATGCAGTGCAACCACTCCAAGTATCAGGTGATGGTGTCGACCCAGGGCCGCAGCAGCCACAGCCTCTTCGACACCCTCTACTACGAGCAGAACGACAGCACTCACTGGACCTCACGCACCCTGTCGCTCGACGCCTACCGCGGGCAGAACATCTACATTGCCTTCCGCAACCTCGGCTGGTACAACAGCCCTGCCCACTACTCCGACATGGGCGTCTTCCGCATCGACACCATACAGGTCTTGGTCTCTTCCGACCCCCAAACCTACCGCACCCTCACCCTCGACGTGAACGACCCCACGATGGGCACTGTCAGTGGCGCGGGAGTGTATCCTGATAGCAACGTCGTGACTATTGAGGCTGTTCCCTTCGAGGGCTACCACTTTGTGGCGTGGAACGACGGCGATACCCATACCGTGCGTACTATCACGCTGGTGAGCGATACCGCTTTCACCGCCTACTTCGCGGCCGACACCCTGCCGACACCGCCGCCCGACACCCTCTGGCGCACGGTTGCGGTGACGGCCAATGTGGATGGAGTCTGTGAGACTTACGGCAGCGGCACCTATGTCGACAGCAGCAGGGTCGAGATGGGCTACACGATGGTGGATACCGTCAACGAGGGCGGCCGCTGGCAGTTCCTGGGCTGGAGCGATGGAGAAAACGACAACCCACGCACTATCCTCGTCACCTCCGACACCGTCATCGTGGCTCTCTTCGAGTGGATGGCCGACAGCGTCGGAATCAATGAGTTGAGAGATAATAGTTATGAGATAAGGGTTTATCCCAACCCGGCGCATGGTGCCGTGACTGTCAGCGTTGGCGCTCCCGCCACCCTCACCGTCCTCGACCTCACTGGCCGCGTCGTCGTCGCCCCACTCTCTCTCAGCTCCTCAGCCACCCTGCCCCTCACCGACTTGCCTTCCGGCACCTACTTCCTCCGAGTCACCACCGAAGAGGGAACGGCTGTCAAGAGGCTGATAGTTAAATAAACTGCAAGAAAAATGACTGTCCTGGCAACATACAAGGCTCACGTAACCCCGAAGTACGATACCTTTCTGCCCTTCCGCGTGGCAGTTGCGTGCATCGTCGCGGTGGATTTTATAGGTGGAGCGGTGCTGACGACCTATCTCAACTGGAGGGTGGAGGTGCTGCTGCTCTATCTTCCTGCGCTGTGCTTCGTTGCCGCTGCGGTTGTGTGTATCGACACGTACATGAAATGGCATTGCACGGAGGAGACCGTGTCGGTGCAGCACGAGATGCTTGTCGTCGAGCGTCGCAAATGTCTCTTCGGCCGCCGGAAGGAGATTCCGCTGTCGGCCATCAAAAAAGTTGAGACCTACGACGACGACAGCGGCCAGCGCTCGGCGACGCTGCGTGTGGTCTATTCCAACACCTCCTACCGCTTCGGCCTCTGCCTCTCCGACGCCGACCGCCAGGCCCTGGGAAGAAAGATTATGGAACTAGCCGGGCGGTATGTGTGATTTCGTCCGGTGGCTGCTGCCGTCAGGGTAATAAAAGGAGAAGAGTCTGTATGGAAAACGCTATGAAACAGATATTGATGGTTGTCGCAGTGGTGCTTGCTGTGTCGTGTGCCCATCATGGCGGCGGCGTGCAGGCCGATGTGGCGCCGGAAGACTGCGTGGCGGACACCCTTTGGGCTGACGACAGCTCGTGGTGCGACATACAACAGCCTTTCGTCGAGAACGGCCGGCAGGTGCTCTATCGTCACATCACGTTCTACGATGGCGACACGCAGGTGATGGACTACGTCTACATCCCCCGAGGCAGTGCCGAGCATGCCCGACGAGTGAAGGAGCTCTTCGGCGATACCGGACGGGAACCCCTCTATTTCGACGACCTCTATGCCAGTCACGGATCGCCATACACGCATGTGGACCTCGGCGACCTGCCGCGCGACTGGTTCGTGGTGATGCACTACAAGGGGACGCCCGTCCTCACGGCCGACTACCCTTATTATCTGCACATTACCGACAGCTCGCTGGTGCATCACGACATGGAGGACTGGGTGGAGCAGTTGCGCGGCGTGGAGAAACAGGCCGATGGCAGTTATGTCCTCAGCCTCATACGCTTCGCCTTCGGGGAGGACCGTATCGTTGCCTATCGCGACACCCTGCCGCCCCTCGACAGGGAGCATCTGGTCTACTACAGCGGCTGGCGGCTAACCACGCGTGAGCATCTACCTGATTTTGACCTGATTGATATCGATGGGGAGTTCGAGTTGGTCGACCCCCTGGCCTCCGATTACCGAATTTGACAATTTTCCGTTTTTCATGGAAAATAGCATGTTATGCAACGTGCTGATAATTAACGTTTGATAGCTACCAAGTCTTACTCCCCTCTTACTCCTCTCTTACTCCTCCCTTACCCCTCCCTTTTCCGGGTAAGAGTTCAATAGGAGAGGGGAGAGGGGAGTTATGAGTTAAGAGTTATGAGTTATAGTGGGTGGGTTAATTGGTTGGGTAGTAGGCCAGTTGCAGGGGCTCCTTGCGGTCGATGACTTCGGCGGGCATGTTCAGTTTCTTCACTTTGGGGCGGAAGCCGAAGCCTATGCCGCCGCCGACATGGGCCGAGGTGGCGGTGCGGCGCGTCTGCTCCAGGAGTCCGGCAGGGATGTCGACGGTGCCGGAGAGATCGTTGATGCCACCCACGCCGGCGTTGAGGGAGATGAAGAAGCTATTGCTCACATAGTAGCGCAGACCCACCTCGAGGCCTCCGCTGAATCCGTAGCGGTTCATACTATGGTCCTGTCCGCCATAGGCGAAGGTGTTGTGCAGGATGGCCAGGCCGAGGGTGGTGCCGAATTGCAGCTCCAGCTGCTCGGTGAGCATGGTCGTATGGCGGATAGCCAGCGAGAGATTGTGGAGGACGGTGCGTTCGTCGAGGGCGAGGTTGGAGGTGAAGAGGTTTGTGTTCTCGTAGCGCAGGCCATAGTAGGCATGCTCTCCATGCTGCAACCCGAGGTTGAAGGCCGAGGTGAGGCCCGTGTAACCCTTGGTGTTGTCCTGCAATGCCGAGAGGGCAGGGTAGTTGATGTAATGGGTGACGTTGAATCCTACCTCGCTCTCGAGGTGCCACTTGCGCTCCTGCGCGTGGAGCATCGTTGCGGTCGCCAGCACGGCGACAATCATTACAATCCGTTTCATATACATTAATTTGTTTTTTTCTCTACTTATATGACGCACAACCGGACGAAATCTTACATGCGGAGGAAGAATTTTTTTGCCATTCTATAAAATGTTCGTATCTTTGCATTTTCAAAACGTATCAACGTATCAACGTATCAACCTGCAATATGGACAAATACAATCAGCGCGGGGTTTCCGCCACCAAGGAGGATGTGCACAATGCCATCAAGAATATAGACAAGGGGCTCTACCCCAATGCTTTCTGCAAGATTATCCCCGACCTGCTGGGCGGCGACCCGCAGTATTGCAACATCATGCATGCCGACGGCGCGGGCACCAAATCGAGCCTCGCCTACATGTATTGGAAAGAGACCGGCGACCTCAGCGTGTGGAAGGGCATCGCCATCGACGCCATAGTCATGAATACCGACGACCTGCTGTGCGTGGGTGCGTTGGACCATATCCTGCTGAGCTCCACCATCGGCCGCAATAAGCAGCTGGTGCCCGGCGAGGTAATTTCAGCTGTCATCAACGGCACCGAGGAATTCTGCCAAACGATGCGCGACATGGGCATCGACATCGTCCTCACTGGCGGCGAGACGGCCGACGTGGGCGACCTGGTGCGCACCATCATCGTGGACAGCACCGTGACGGCCCGCATGCGCCGTGCCGACGTCATCGACAATGCCAACATCAAGGCCGGCAACGTGATAGTGGCCCTCGCCAGCTACGGCCAGGCCACTTACGAGACGGCCTACAACGGCGGCATGGGTAGCAACGGCCTCACCTCGGCCCGCCACGATGTCTTCTCGCACATCTACGCTGAGAAATACCCCATGTGCTACGACCACAACCTCCCGCAGGAGGTGGTCTTCTGTGGCAGTAAACTCCTGACCGATCCCACCGAGGTGCCGGGAGTGGATGCCGGCCACATGGTGCTCTCGCCCACAAGAACCTATGCGCCTATAATCCGCAAAGTATTAGATGAATACCGTCTCAAAATCGACGGCATGATTCACTGCTCCGGCGGTGCGCAGACCAAGGTGCTGCACTTCATCGGCGGACGCGGGTTGCATGTGGTCAAGGACAATCTCTTCCCTGTGCCGCCGCTCTTCCGGATGATTCACAAGGAGAGCCGCACTGATTGGCAAGAGATGTACAAAGTCTTCAATATGGGGCACCGCATGGAGCTTTACACCGACGAGGCTACGGCTCGCGGTATCATCGACATTGCCAAGAGCTTCAATGTTGACGCCCAGATTATTGGTCGTGTCGAAGAGGCTTCCAAGGGCCAGGTGACGGTCAAGAGTGAAAACGGCACCTACGAATATTACGCCTAACGATAGAAACAACCTGTTGCAAGAATGGCAGAAACAACCTTTGTTGACAGTTTCAACAACCGCAAGCTGTTGCGGTTGCAGAGTGGCGAGGCCGACCGTCTCTCGTCGCGCAGCTATAACCTGGCCCTCACGGGTCTCCTGGCCTACGGCCTGCTGCTCAACGCCGTGATGGTCTACTACTTCGCCGAGCCGCTGATGAATATGCTCGTGGGCGTCAACCCTTGGATGTTGCTTTTGGGCTACATTGTCCCCACACTGATAGGCGTCCTGCTTGCCGCCAAGTCCACGAACCCCTTCGTTAGTTTCATAGGATATAACCTTGTGGTGCTGCCCATCGGCGTGATGCTGACGCTCATCGTGCCGGGATTTTCCGTTGCCGTTGTCACCAAGGCCATGATCCTCACCGGCATGGTCACCGCCACCATGATGTTCCTGGCCCTGATTCGTCCGCAGATCTTCCTCGGGCTGGGGCGCACACTCGCCATCACGCTCATTGTCGGCATTCTGGCTGAGGTGGTGGCCACGTGGCTGCTGGGTTACCGCGGCGCCCTGTTCGACTGGCTCTTCGTCATCCTTTTCTCCGGCTACATCGGCTACGACGTCGCCAAATCGCAGGCCTATCCCAAGACCCTCGACAACGCTGTCGACTCCGCCCTCGACATCTACCTCGACATCATCAACCTCTTCATCCGCCTCCTCAGCATCCTCGGCCGTAGGGAATGAACGCATCGTGGTTGTCGAAGTCCCTGTTGTTTGGCGCACTACTGACGGTGTTTTTCGTTAGTTGCAGTGCGTCGAGGCCGTCCGTTGAAGGGCGGACTATGCCGCGTCGAATGGTGGATTATTTGGAGAGGATGGGTCTGATGGACGAAGTGGTGTCGTTCTCCTACGGCGAGGAACGGCGATGGAAGCATCCTTTGTATGCCATGGAACTGGGAAGACCGGATGTTTGTTGGACTGTCGAGATGAAGGATGGTGCTACCCTTTGTTTCTTCCCCATGGGCGAATGGGTCTACACGGTGGCCAGGCATGACGAAGAGGCTCTGAGTGACCTGGACGAGAGGTACCTCGCCGACATCCCCAACCTGAAAACAGTTATGACTACGATGAGGAACATGGTAGGGAAGGACGTTCGTATTGTAGGTGTGGCGAAGGAGGGGGAAGTATGGGTTGTGTCGGCATATAAAACGCATGGAATCATCTATATGGGTCCTCCCACGCGATACTATTTCAACGGAGGGGATTTCCTTTACGGCACAATTAGTGCTTGAATTTGAAATTTTTTTTGGGGGATGACACAATAAAAAAAACAAGGCCTCGTTTTAAGGGGGTCAGTTGCGACAATAGCTCAGTTGGTAGAGCGGCGGCTTCCCAAGCCGCAGGTCGCGGGTTCGAGCCCCGTTTGTCGCTCATAGTCAAAGGAGTGTTGCGATAGCTACACTCCCTTTTTTGTTTTTGAGCCTCTCAGAAAACCATTCATACCCCGTTATGAGTTAACCGCTTGACATGCCAGACAAGCTTGGTGGTTGCCTTTAACTCGGGGGGGGCTTCTATGCTTTTTCGGGAACCTGTTTTGACGAAAAGGTGAAAATAATTTCGTTATGTGGGATTTTATTCGTATCTTTGCAAATTAACTATAATGTGATTTGTATTTTTATATATTAATTATAAAGCAATTATGACAAATATAGACAAGAAAAGCAAGTTTAAACAAGAACTTTTGGCTTATACCCTGCTCATTGTGGGCAGTGCGTTGTTTGCTGTGGGCGATGTGATGTTCGTCAATCCTTACTTGATGGCTCCCGGCGGCACCTACGGTCTTTCCAACGTCTTCAGCAGCCTCTGGGGCGGTCGTATCGCTCTCTATGCCATCTGCATGGATGTTCCGTTGCTGATTATTGGTACCTGGATTTTGGGCCCCAAGTTTGGTGTGAAAACCATCATCTCGACCTTCCTTATTTTTGGATTTACCTATCTGCTTGAATTAGTGTGGGGCTATGTGCCTGTGATTCATGACGGCGCTGTGCTTACCACCGCTCCTGAGAGTGTGGATGGCTATGTGGTTTTGAAGGAACATAGCATCTGGTTCAAGCCCGATTATATCCTCAACACAGTGGTGTCGGGCCTCATCTACGGTGTGGCTATTGGCATGATCTTCCGCAGCGGTGCTACCAGTGGCGGTTCGGACATTGTTTCCATGATTCTCCACAAGTACACCAAAATCAGCCTTGGCACCCTCGTTATGATTGTCGACGGCATTATCACGGTCAGCACCTTCATCGCCTTTGGCGACATCCGTTTGCCCATCTACTCCATCATCATTATCTTCATCGAAGGCAAGGTTATCGACATGGTGGTCGACGGCATGAAGAGCTACAAGACTATGTTCATTGTCACCGAAGAAATGGAAGCTGTGCGCGACTACATCCTCAACGACCTCAAGCGCGGCGGCACCTGCATCTCTGGCACCGGCCTCTACCAGGGCAACGAGCGCAAGATGATTTATGTGACCCTCGACCGCACCGACATGGTGAAACTCAAAGGCAGACTCCACCTTATCGATCCCAAGGCTTTCGTCAACATTATGGACAGCTCCGAGATTCTCGGTATGGGTTTTAAAGCGCTGCCGAAAGAATAAGGGTTAACGTAGAAAGTTTTAAAGAATGAGAGTCCTACAGCTCTGCAACAAGCCTCCCTATCCGCCGGTCGACGGCGGCACGATGGCTATGAACAGCATCACCCGTGGATTGCTGTCGCGGAGTTGTGAAGTGAAAGTGTTGACGGTGAAAACCGACAAACATCCTGTGCGCGAGGAACGTATACCACAAGAATATCGTTTCCGGACTGCCATGGAGGCTGTCTATGTCGATCTCTCTGTGAAGCCGCTGCCGGCATTCTTTGCCATGCTGTGCGGTGAGTCATATCATGTGAAACGCTATGTGAGCGAGGAGTTTGCCGCCAAGTTGCGTGAAATTCTTGAGAAGGAGCAGTTCGACGTGGTGCATGTGGAGAGTATCTTCTTGACACCTTATGTGCCGTTGATTCGCAAGTATTCGGATGCCAAGGTGATGCTGAGAGCTCACAACGTGGAACACCTTATATGGAAAAGGGTGGCGCAGAGTTGCCTCAACCCATTGAAAAAATGGTATTTGAAGCATCTTTCGTTGACGCTCCGTGCCTATGAGTTGGAGCATGTCAACGACTATGATGGCATCGTCTGTATCACGAAGAACGACGCCGACTATTTCCGTCAGAGCGGTTGCCGCAAGCCTGTGTCGGTTATACCTTTCGGCGTGGAACCCGAGGATGTGCCGCATGTGGAGGTCGAGCCCGACTCCCTGTTCCATATCGGTGCCATGGACTGGCTTCCCAACCAGGAGAGCATCCGCTGGCTGTTGGAGGAGGTTTGGCCGGTGGTACACCGAGAAGTGCCGCAAGCCAAGCTTTATCTTGCCGGACGGAAGATGCCCGAACGCTGGATGAAAGCCCGGATAGAAGGGGTCTCGGTGGTGGGTGAAGTGCCCGACGCCATGTATTTCATCGGTAGCAAAAAAATCAATGTGGTCCCCCTGCTTAGCGGCAGTGGCATCAGGGTGAAAATCATTGAAGCCATGTCGGTGGGCAAGACCGTTATCACCACTACGGTGGGCGCCCAGGGTATCGATTATACCGACGGAGTGAACCTGCTCATTGCCAATACTCCGGAAGAGTTTGCAATGCAGATCAAGCGTTGCTTGGAGGACGACGATTTCTGCCGCCAAGTGGGTGAGGCTGCCGAACGGCTCATCGCTGAACAGTACGATGAGGGCATGCTTGCCGACAAATTGTTGAATTTCTACAACGAAAGGATAGAGTATGAAAAAGATTAACATAAAGATGATGGTGATAGCCGTTGCCATGTTGCTGCCTGCCATGGTGTCGGCCCAACTCACCATACCCGGTACGAATGTCACATACCGCCTTGACAATGAGAGTTGGCGCTATCTTCGCACTTTCGAGTTGCCCGAGGGTGGAGACATCTACCTCTATTGCTACACAGGCCATGTGGTGGTCGATACGGAGGCCGACACCGTGCTTCCTTTCCTGCGTATTTATGTCAACCGCAATTACGACGGTGACCTCTATGACCTGGTCTACGAACGCTATGAGAAACAACCCTACCAGTCGCTCAAGGAATTTACCAAAGGCGACGGCCTTCCCTCGAAGGGTGGTATAGGCTATATTGGGGCCTACACCAATCCCTCCGACCAAAAAGACTACCGTTTCTATATGACCTATTTTGTCGACAGGGGCACGATGGTGGAATTCCGTCTTGAGACCACCAACGACACCTTCGATGAAATGGATTTTGAATTTAAGGATATTTTGAGCTCAATAAAATAGTTTGACTATGAAAAAGCTGATATTGATATTGTCATGTTGCGTGCTGGCAACCGCGTCGATGGCCCAGAACGACTTGTTGGACTCGCTCAGCGACTACCATGCCCGTTTCACCAAACTCAACAAGGCCTATGCCAAGTCACCTGACAATGTTGAGGCTCTCTACAATCTGGCACAGTTCTACTTCGACAATTCGCATCCGATGAGGAATTTGCCGATGGCCATGAAGTATATCCAGCGTGCCGAAGCTTGCCACATCAAGCTTATCGAGGACAACCACACCGGCGAGTTGGCTCGTTTGGTGCGCAATGACATTACCCTCACCACCATACGTCAAACCAAACAGGCTATCATCGACGCTGCCTACAATACCATCGAGGTACGCACCGACATGACGGGTGTGGAACTTGATACCTATCTTGACGCCTTTGGCATTGACATGGAACTTGTGCGTCTGCTGCGTCAGCGCCGCATTAACCAAGTCTACGACGATTGTCTGAAGAAAGGCACCGCCGAATCGTACTACCATTTTATGGAGGTTTACCCCGGTACCAAGGAGTCAGAGCAGATGGAAGAACGTCTGTCGCGTCTGGCTCCCGGTTTGTTTGAAGGTGTCTCCACCGAAGAGCAGGCCAATGCCGTGGCTGCTCGTTTCCCAGAGAGTCCTTCGGTACAGCGTGCCGCCGAGAAGCAGAAGAGCCGCATGGCCTATGCCATGGCCAGCAAACGCAACGATGTGCCTTCGTTCATGAGTTTCTTGGAACGCTATCCCACAAGTGACGAGAGCCAGCAGGCTCGTGACAGGCTCGACAATTTGCTTGAGGTGACTTACGCCAAGTGCAAAACCGCCATGGATTATGCAACCTTTGCCAGCACCTACTCGGATATTCCTTTGGCCGACAAAGCTCTGGGTGAAATGCGCAAGTTGCTGGCCAAGGAGCAGGATGTGGCTGCCGCACGTTACTACTTAGAGCATTTCAAACTTGATCCCGAATATAACGAGATTTACAACCGCTATTATTCTTGGCATGCTGCCGAGGGAAACGGTGACCCCATCAAGCGTTTCGACAAGGAAAACCCCGATTTCCCTTATCACCGTTCGGTGGAGAATGACCTTGAGTCGGCCAAGATTATCGATCGAATCAACCTTATGGAGGATTTTCTCGAAGTTGAATACAACCGCTATGCCGGCTATGTGCGTCAGCTGATGGGGAAAAAAATAGCCATCGTTCCGTTGCAGCGCATGATTCAAGTGATGGTTTCCACCCGCAACTATCAAGCTGCCCTCGACCGTGTGCGCAAGTTCGATATCTGCTTTGAGAATGTCTCGGCCAATGAATACAAGGAGTTACAACGAGTTCTATCGGCACCTGCTACGGGTCGCAAACTCACAAAGGAATTCTCGGCTACCTATCATGTCAAGAATCCATGCCTCAATGAGGCCGACGGCCGACTCTATTTTACCCGTTCCGGTGCCAGCAACCGCATATGCTATGCTGTGAAGGAAGGTGGTCAGTGGCGTCCTGCTGGTGAAGTGCCGTTTGCATCCATCATCAACACCGAGGGCTTGACGCTCTTCGGGTTCTATGCCGGGGGCACCCGCATGCTTCTTGGATCCGACGGCAATATCATGATGGCCGAGAAAGACGGCGACTACTGGCGTATCACTGACATCCCGCCCTATCCGGTCAATACCGACTATGTGGAGACCGATGCCTACATGTTGCCTGATGGCAGCGGACTGTTGCTGGCCTCCGACCGTCCCAACGGCTATAATCTGCAGGCCTCAGGCGCCTACTTCCATGGCGACACCGCCTTGGCAACGGATATATATTATATACCTTATATTAATAGCGGTTGGGGAACACCCATCAATTTGGGCAGCAATATCAACACCCCCTACTCAGAGCGTAGTCCCATCTTGAGCCGCAATTTGAAGACCCTCTATTTTGTTACCGATGGTCGTGGTGGTCTGGGCTATGGCGATGTCTATGTCTCCACGCGCACTAATGTCCAGGATTGGACTTCTTGGTCGACACCCCAAAATATCGGTAAAGAGGTCAACTCGGGTTACTCCGAAACCGACCTGAGTTTCTCCCCCGACGAGAAGCGCATCATGATGGCTGTCAATTCCAGTCTTGGCACTTTCTCGTGTTATAGCTTCTCAACCACCCACGATGCCTCCAATTCCTATGAACCCTATACGCTCGACATTCTCGGCATGGAGTCGGCGTTGCTGCGCGTTCGTGTTGCCGATTTGTCTCAGCAGTCTGTGGTACAGGTGGTTGACTGCTCTGGCGTGAGCAACACCCTCACTATCAACGTCCACAAAGACAAGAGCTATGCCATCATGGGCGACGCCGGCCTTTATTTTGTGCCCGCGGTGGTTATCGATCCCCATGCAAAGAACAAGCAGCGCCTCAAAGGGTACACTTTCCCAGTGCTGGTGTCTATGGACAAGCCTGTGCCCCTGTTCGCTGTCGGCTTCAATCCAGCAGGCACCGACTTGCTCCCCGTCGCACAGATGCAGCTTGAGCAATTGGCCCAGTTTATCGGACACAATCCCAATGGTATTGTTGAATTTTGCATCGATGTGGCCGGCAGTGACGATAAACTCTGCTATAATCTCTCCCTCGAGCGCGGACGGCTGATTCGTGACTTCATGAACGAACAAGGTATTGACAATTCCCGGATAATCATCTCTGCCTATGGCAACATCAATGTGAAAAAACACGGCAACTCGGGTGTGTCGGTGCGCTTTAGGGAACAACAATAGTAACTAAAAGAAACAAAGCATTATGGAACAACACCGTATTCTAATGGTTGACGGCCATGCGGTACATTACCGTGACGAGGGCCGCAGCAACGGGAAAGCACTGGTACTGCTTCATGGTTTTCTCCAAAGCCTTGATGTCTGGAGCTCCTATGTGCTTTCATATATGCATGATTTGCGGGTGATTACCATCGACCTCCCCGGCCATGGCCATTCTGAATCGTTCTGCGAGGTTCACTCAATGGATTTCATGGCGCGTATCATTAAACGCGTCCTTGAGGAAGCAGGTGTCGACCAATGTGTTATGGTGGGTCATTCCATGGGTGGCTATGTGGCATTGGCTTTCGCCGAGAAATATCCCTATAGCCTTCGCGGCCTGGGACTTGTAAATTCCCATGCCCTCTCCGACAGTGAAGAACATAGAGCCAACCGTCAGGCTGTCTGCGACCAGGTGCAGGAAAACCGTGCTTCCTATATTGTCAATTTTGTCCCCACGCTTTTCTACGAAAACAACCGCGCCGCCCTCTCGCAGGATATCAAGGATCTTCAGGATCAGTGTCTTGAGACTAAGACGGATGCTATCATTGCTGCTCAGAAAGGCATGATGACACGTCCCTCTCGCATCTCTGTGCTGCAGCAACTCGAGGTGCCTGTACTTTTCATCTACGGCAAGAACGACAATCGCATACCGCTCGAGATTGCCATCTCGCAGGCCATGATTCCTCGTCATTCCGAAATCCTTCTCCTTGACCATGTGGGACACATGTCGTTCATGGAGGAACGCGAGTATGTCAAACCGCGCATCAAGAATTTTGTCGAGACCTGTTATTATTGATTTTTTGTTAAATTTGAAAAATAATTTTTTTATATAAAAAAAAGGGTGTATATTTGCTCCATTGAAACAAATTTATTGTTTAACACAAAGTATTAAATATCATGAAAGTAAACGAAATTATGGCCAACCTGGAGGCCAAACATCCCGGTGAAAACGAATACTTGCAGGCTGTCCGCGAGGTCCTCGAGACCATTGAGGAAGAATACAACAAACACCCCGAGTTTGAAGCTGCCAAGATCGTCGAGCGCATTGTCGAGCCTGATCGTATCTTCAAGTTCCGCGTTGTTTGGGTTGACGATAAGGGTCAGACCCAGGTGAACCTCGGCTACCGCGTGCAGTACAACGCCGCCCTCGGTGCCTACAAAGGTGGTCTCCGCTTCCACCCGAAGGTGAACGAGTCCATGCTGAAGTTCCTCGGCTTCGAGCAGATCTTCAAGAACAGCCTCACCATGCTGCCTCTCGGCGGTGGTAAGGGTGGTGCCGACTTCGATCCTATGGGCAAGAGCGACGCTGAAATCATGCGTTTCTGCCAGGCCTTTGTCTATGAGTTGTGGCGCAACATCGGTCCCGATCAGGACAGCCCCGCTGGTGACGTCGGAGTTGGCGGCCGCGAAATTGGCTACATGTACGGTATGTACAAGAAACTCGCCCGCGAGCACTCCACTGGTGCTCTGACTGGCAAGAGCTATGGCTGGGGTGGTTCCCTCATCCGTCCCGAGGCCACTGGTTTCGGCGCTGTCTACTATGTCGAGCGCATGGTGAAGGAAAAAGGTGACAAGATGGAAGGTAAGCGTATCGCCCTCTCCGGCTTCGGTAACGTTGCTTGGGGTGCTGCCATCAAGGCCACCGAGCTTGGTGCCAAGGTCGTCGCTATCAGCGGCCCCGACGGTGTCTGCGAGATTGAGAACGGTATCACCAAGGAAATGATCGACTACATGCTCGTCATGCGTGCCTCCAACCGCAACAAAGTTCAGGATATGGCCGACAAGTTCCCTGGCCAGGCCAAGTTCACCGCCGGCAAGAAGAGCTGGGTTGTGAAGTGCGACATCGCTATGCCCTGCGCCTTCCAGAACGAGCTCGCCGAGGAAGATGCCAAGATGCTCCTCGCCAATGGCGTGAAGTATGTTGC
>CACXXO010000021.1 GCA_902771735.1 uncultured Bacteroidota bacterium | reverse complement strand
AGTAGGCGTAGACATACACCTCGTCATCCCCACTGCCACCGTCCCATTCAAACCCAATCTGTAGAGACGCGGCCTGCCGCGTCTCTACACCGACGAACATCGGCGCCGCGACCTCCCCCTCGCTGACAACCAGCCGCTCCCAGTCCACCGAAAGCCTCCCCTCGCTGTCGAGCGAGAAGCATTCCTTGTTCCTCTTGACGAAGAGGTTGCACTCCGTCATGTACATCCCCAGCGACACGCCGCGCAGCCCCTTCTTCAGCGCCAACCGCACGTGGCTCGCCAAGTCCACCATCTGCTTGAACAGCATGCGGTTGCTCTGCTGTTTCGCCGTCCGCGGGTTGCGCACCCGCAGCGGTCGCGAGCGCAGGCACCACTTCCCGCGCCACTCATACCCTATGACCGTCCCCACCGTACCACGGTAGGCGTCGTTGATACCGAATCGTTGTTTTGCCATAACAGAAAAATTTAAAACCCACATATAATATAATCCGGAAACGGTAACATGTCAAGTGGAAAAATGTTAAATCCGTGTTTTTAACATTTCCCAGCCCAACAAAAGCCCTGCCATCTCCCTCCGTGGTAGGAGTTGGTAGGGCGATGGCAGGGCGTTGACAGGTGGTTTATACGAAGTTTGCTCCAGTTGGGTGGATGGTTGTTTTTTTTCTTTTCGGTAATCAAAAAAAAATTCGTATATTTGCATTCTAATATGTTTGCGCCCGATTGCGTAAGCATTTGGAATTTAGTTGTTAAAAGAAAATATTGGTATAATATAATAATAAAAAATATAAAAATTATGACACCTTCACACATTGAACACATCGGCATTGCTGTCACCAACCTCGACGAAGCCATCCGCTACTGGGAGGACGTTATGGGTCTGAAATGCTATGCCATCGAAGAAGTTAAGGACCAGAAAGTGAAGACCGCTTTCTTCCGCTGCGGCGACGTCAAGATAGAGCTCCTCGAGCCCACCTGCCCCGAGAGCACCATTGCCGCTTTCATTGAGAAAAACGGCGGCAAGGGCGGCATGCACCACATCGCTTTCGCCATGGAGAACACCGACCAGGCCCTCAACGAGGCCAAGGAGAAGGGAGTGCGCCTCATCGACCAGCAGAGCCGCGGCGGCGCAGAAGGGCTCCACATCGGATTCCTGCACCCCAAATCGACCCTGGGCGTCCTCACCGAGTTCTGCTGCAAATAAACCTTAAACCGTAAACATTAAACCAAAGTATATTATGGCTTTTGAACAGAAGATTAAAGAGTTGCTCGACAAGCGCGGCGAGGCCCGCTTGGGCGGCGGCCAGAAGGGCATCGACAAGCAGCATGAACAGGGCAAACTGACTGCCCGCGAACGCATCGCCCTGCTGCTTGACGAAGGCTCGTTTGAAGAATTCGACATGTTTGTCACCCATCGCTGCACCAACTTCGACATGCAGAAGAAGTCCTACCTCGGCGACGGCGTCGTCACCGGCTACGGCACCATCAACGGCCGCATGGTCTACGTTTTCGCCCAAGACTTCACTGTCCTCGGCGGCTCCCTCAGCGAGACCATGGCACTGAAGATTTGCAAGGTCATGGATCAGGCCATGAAGGTCGGCGCCCCCGTTATCGGACTCAACGACTCCGGCGGAGCCCGCATCCAGGAAGGTATCAACGCCCTGGCCGGCTATGCCGAGATTTTCGAGCGCAATATTCTGGCCAGCGGTGTGGTGCCGCAGATCAGCGCCATCTTCGGCCCCTGCGCCGGCGGCTCTGTCTACAGCCCCGCTCTGACCGACTTCATCTTCATGAGCAAGGAGAACAGCTATATGTTCCTCACCGGTCCCAAAGTGGTGAAGACCGTCACCGGCGAAGATGTCACCGTCGACAAACTTGGCGGCGCCATGGTACACGCCAGCAAGAGCGGCGTGGCCCATTTCGTTGGCGAAACCGAGGAGAGCACCATCCAGACCATCCGCGAGCTGGTGGGCTACATCCCCAGCAACAACTTTGAGGAAGCTCCCATGGTGGCCACCGCCGACCCCATCGACCGCCTCGAAGACCACCTCAACACCATCATCCCCGAAAATCCCAACGAGGCCTACGATGTCAAGGACGTCATCCTCTCCATCGTCGACGACGGCCAGTTCCTCGAAGTGCATGAGAACTGGGCCAAGAACCTCGTCGTCGGCTTCGCCCATATGGGTGGCATGAGCGTCGGCATCGTCGCCAACCAGCCCAAAGCCATGGCCGGTGTCCTCGACTGCAACTCCAGCCGCAAGGGTGCCCGCTTCGTGCGTTTCTGCGACGCCTTCAACATTCCCCTGGTGACCCTCGTCGACGTGCCCGGCTTCCTGCCCGGCACCGGCCAGGAGTACAACGGCGTTATCAACCACGGTGCCAAGTTCCTCTATGCCTATGGCGAGGCCACGGTGCCCAAGGTGACCGTCACCCTGCGCAAGAGCTACGGCGGCGCCCACATCGTGATGAGCTGCAAGCAGCTGCGTTCCGACATCAACTACGCCTGGCCCACGGCCCAGATTGCCGTCATGGGTGCCAGCGGCGCCACCGAGGTGCTGCACGGCCGCGCACTGAAGGAAATCAGCGACCCCGAGGAGAAAGCCAAATTCATCGCCGAGAAGGAGAAAGAGTACAACGATCTCTTCGCCAACCCCTACAACGCCGCCAAATACGGCTACATCGACGATGTCATCGAGCCGCGTAACACGCGCTTCCGCGTGATCCGCGCCCTCCAGGCCCTGCAGACCAAAAAGGACAGCCTCCCCATGAAGAAACACTGCAACCTGCCGCTGTAATCGATTGAAAATATTTTATTAACCAATATTTAAAACATCAAAAAAATGAAGAAAGTTCTGTTTACCGCTATTGCCGCCATGGCCTTTGCCTTTGCCATGACCGCTTGCAACAACCAGCCCGCCGAGGCTACCGAGGACACCACCTGCCAGATGGAAGCCGCCGAGTGCGAGCACCACTGCGCCATGGACAGCACCTGCACCCACGAGTGCATGTGCAGCGAGGAGTGCAAGGCCGCCAACTGCGAGAATTGCCCCAACCACGGCACCGAGAATTGCTGCAAGGCCAAGGCCGCCGTCGAGGGTCAGGCTTGCGAGAAAGCTTGCGAGCACAAATGCGAGAAGGCTTGCGACAAGAAGTGCGACAAGGCTGAAGGCAAAGAGTGCGAGCACAAATGCCAGAAGTAAAGTTTGAAGTTTAAAGGTTAACGGTTAAAGAAGCTGACACGAATGCTTTGTCAGCGACAAAAAGTGCCGGTTTCTTTAGCCTTTAACCGTTAAACGAAGAACAAGGACCTTTTTTTGATGTTACAATTTTAACACAGAACCAATGAAAAGCATCTATAAATTGCTATTTGCCGGTCTGCTCAGCTTCACGATGCTGACGGCTACGGCGCAGGAGCAACCTGCGGGTGACGCCAATCCGCACGAGGGTTGCCCGATGCACCAGCTGTCGTCGTCGGTCGATTATGTGAGTGTAAAGACCTGCTTTGTGCCCGACTTGGGTGCATTCGTGGCGGTGGATAGCGTGGAGTGCTGCGTGCACATGGTTGCCATGGTTGACGGCAAGCTCGACACCGTGGGCAAATTCCAGACCGACAACATCCACAAGCGTCACGACCTGAAGAACATTCTGCGCCCCGTGAGCGTCAGCTCGATGGGCGAGTATGTCATCGTGCTGGCTTCGGCCATCAACGACACCTCATATGTGGCCATCCTCGACAAGAACATGAAAGAGGTTGCCCGTCGGTCGTTCCAGAGCCCGATGTATGCCATGCGCCGCGACGGCGGTGCCTTGACAGTGGTGGGCCGCAACCCCTATGGCTATGACATCAACATCCTGCCTCTCCACCGTCTCGATTTCGACGCCTTTGCCAACGGCGAGATTCTCAGCCACCACTACCGTGTGGCCAAGCAGGCTGAGAAGATTAAACACTCCGACCCCTATGGTGTCGGTCTCACTGCCGTGGCTGTTGCCGTGGTGTTCCTCGCGTTGGTCTGCATCGCCCTGCTCATCAGCGGCTCCGGCAAGCTGATGTCGGGTATGGACGACAAGAAGAAGAAAGGCGCCAACCAGAAGAAGGGTGGAGCCGCCGTGGCTGCTGCCGCCGAGGCTGCCAGCCAGGAGGGCGATCTCTATGCCGCCATAGCCGCCGCCATCCACCTCTACAACGACGAGCTCCACGACGAAGAGGAGACCGTTATCACCATCCAGAAGGTGGAACGCGAGTGGACTCCCTGGAATGCCAAGTATTATAATATGAATCAATATTTCAATAATAGAAAATAAAAATGAAAAATTATAAGCTCAAAATAAACGGCAACGACTACAACGTTGACATCAACGAGGTCGAAGGACAGGAGATCAAGCTCTCGGTCAACGGCACCGAGTATGTCGTCACTGTCGACCAGGAAATCAAACAACAACGCAAGCCCGTGGCGCGCCCCGTTGCTGCCGCCGCTCCGCAGGTGGCTCCCGCCGCAGGCGCTGTCCAGAAGGCCAATGCCCCCGTCGCCGGCGCCAAGGTGACCACTCCGCTGCCCGGCACCATCCTCGACGTCTTCGTCAATGTGGGCGACGCCGTCAAAGCCGGCCAGACCGTGGTACTCCTTGAGGCCATGAAGATGGAAAACAACATCGAAGCCGATACCGCTGGTACCGTGAAAGAGGTCAAGGTCCGCAAGGGCGACAGCGTCCTCGAGGGCGATGTGTTGGTTGTTATTGGATAATAAACAGTTTAAGTTATCAGTTTAAGTTATAAGCATACGCAAGAACTTAAAACTAAAACTAAAAACTAAAACTTATAGAAAATGATTAGTTTAGCAACAGGTGGCTTCATGGAGTTCATGTCGACGCAGCTGGTCCAGTTCTTGGAATACACCGGCTTCGCCAATGTGACCTGGGGCCATATAGCAATGATTTTAATCGGCTTGATGTTCATCTTCCTGGGCATCAAGTACGAATTCGAGCCGCTGCTGCTGGTCCCCATCGGATTCGGTATGCTCATCGGCAACATTCCCTTTTACCCGGGATTGAAGATTGGCATTTACGAGCAAGGCTCTGTGCTCAACATTCTCTATCACGGTGTGCAAAACGGCTGGTATCCACCGCTAATCTTCCTCGGGATTGGCGCAATGACCGACTTCTCGGCATTGCTCTCCAACCCCAAGCTGATGCTTATCGGTGCTGCCGCCCAGGTGGGTATCTTCGCAGCCTACACCGCCGCTCTCGGTCTCGGCTTCGAGCCCAATGAGGCTGGTGCCATCGGTATCATCGGTGGTGCCGACGGTCCCACGGCTATCTTCATTTCTTCGCAGCTCGCTCCCGATCTGATGGGTGCCATTGCCGTGTCGGCCTACTCCTACATGGCTCTCGTCCCCGTCATACAGCCGCCAATTATGCGCCTGCTCACCACCAAGAAAGAGCGCACGATCCGCATGAAACCGCCGCGTCAGGTTTCCAAGCTCGAGAAGATTACCTTCCCCATCATTGGACTCCTCTTCTGCGCATTCATAGTGCCGAGCGGTCTACCTCTCTTGGGTATGCTCTTCTTTGGTAACCTCTTGAAAGAGTGCGGTGTTACCAAGCGCCTTTCCGACGTGGCCTCCAACGCCATCGTCAACATTTGCACCCTGCTCATCGGCATCACCGTCGGAGCCTCCACGCAGGCTTCGGTGTTCCTCTCGCTCGACTCCGTCAAGATCTTCGGTCTTGGTGCCGGTTCGTTCGTTGTGGCAACCTTCTGCGGTGTGCTCTTTGTGAAGATCATGAACCTCTTCCTCAAGGAGGGCAACAAGATTAACCCGCTTATCGGTAACTCCGGCGTCAGCGCTGTGCCCGATGCTGCCCGTGTGTCGAACAACGTGGGTCTCGAGTACGACAAGACCAACTACCTGCTCCAGCACGCCATGGGTCCCAACGTGGCCGGCGTGGTGGGAAGCGCAGTGGCTGCCGGTATCCTGCTGGCCTTCCTGCACTAAGAAATAGTGTTTATGTGTAAAAAAGGAAGCCCGCTGCAGTTGCAGCGGGCTTCCTTTTTGTAGGTTATCTTTATTCTACCCAGCGGATATAGTCGGTCTTGCGAGGTAGGGGAGAGGGGATGGCCTTGGCAGGGAAACCAACAACGAGATGGTCGATGCCCTCGTAGTCGCCTTCGATACCGAGATCCTTTAAAATCTGCTTGCCTTCCTCGGAGTCGAACTCTTCTTTGGCACGGTGGATCCAGCAGGAGGCGAGGCCTACTGCTTCGGCGGCGTTGGCCAGATTGGTGAGCACGGCGCAACCATCGTAGAGGTAGGTGGGCACGGAGCGGTTGGCCAGGACGAGTAGCACCACGGGGGCGCCGTAGAAGGGGTCGAAACCTTCAGTGGGTTTATCGCCGCGCTGCACTTTAAGCTCATTCCAAATGCGGGCGTTCATGACAGAAAGCTTGTCGCGCAAGTCTTTGCGGGTGACAGCCACGATGAGAGGACTCTGCTTGCCGTGGCCAGTGGGGGCCCAGGTGCCGGCTTCGCAAACTGTGGCAATCAGTTCTTTCGACGGCATCTCCGACGAAAAAGCGCGACAACTGCGCCGCGCTTTCATGTTCTCTATTGCTTGGATGTTCATCTGTCGAGGGTTTTGATAAGACCGGTGACTGCAGGAGTGGTTTTGCTCATCTGCGATGATGAACTGTTGTTGTTGACTGTACCCAAGGCCGAAGTGCCGAGAAGGGCGTTGACAAAGGCGGCGGAGTTCTGGTTGGTGATGAGACCGGCCGAGGAAAGGATAAGTCCGTTGGTGAACGACTTGCGGTATTCGCTATTGTCTTTGTTTTGCGAAAGTTGGGTGTAGGCTGTTGCCAAGGCGAGTGCGTTGGTGAGGTTGTTGCCCGAAGTGAGGCTCAGGCTACCGGTGGACTTGTAGGACTGGTAGAGTCCGAGGACGGCGGCTCCGCAGGTTTGTCCGAGAGCTTGGGCAGCGGAGTTGCTCGACGAGTTAAGAACGCCGCACGAGGACATGGCCAGGGTGGCAAAACAGACTGCAATGATAGCTAAACGTTTCATGTTGTGATGTTTTTATTTGTTATTATTTTTTTCTTTCAAATTGCAAATATACATATTTTTTTTGAATCGTGGACAAAGTTTTTTTTCGTTCAACCGTTGACAATTTCGTCCAACTCCAGCCATCGTAACTCTTTCTCGTCCAAAAGTGCTATTATCTCACCGATACGGGTCGATGATTTTGTGATTTCCGACGAGTCGCTCATCGTTCCGCTGCTCAGTTGTTTCTCAAGCTCTTGACGTTCATTTGTTAATTTTTCGATGTCGATTGTCAAAGCCTCGTATTCCTTTTGTTCTTTATATGTAGCCTTGCGTTTCTCACTCTTCGAGCGTTCGTATTTGGGCTTTTCTTGCCGTTGCAGTTGTGTGACCTCGCGTTGCTGCTGAGCCTTCTGCATGCGGTAGATGGTGTAGTTGGAGTGGTAGTCGCGGATTTTGCCATTGCCTTCGAACACCAGCAGGTGGTCAACGATGTGGTCCATGAACGAGCGGTCGTGCGAGACGATGATGAGGCAGCCTTTATAGGTCTGGAGGAACTGCTCCAGAATCTGCAGCGTGTAGATATCGAGGTCGTTGGTGGGCTCGTCGAGGATGAGGAAGTTGGGGTTGGCCATGAGCACCTGCAGCAGGTAGAGCCGGCGTCGCTCGCCGCCGCTGAGGTTGCCGAAGTAGTTGTACTGTGTGGTGCCGTCGAAGCCGAAGTAGGTGAGAAACTGGTGTGCCGACATGCTCTTGCCGTTGTCCAGCTCGATCTCCTCGGCAATGTCTTTCACCAGGTCGATGACGCGGCGGTCGGCGGGGGCCTTCATACCGGCCTGGGTGTAGTAGCCGAACTGGATGGTCTGTCCCACGACGACGCGGCCCGAGGTGGGCTTGAGTTGCTCTGTGATAATGTTAAGGAAAGTGCTTTTGCCTACACCGTTGGGTCCCACGATGCCAATCTTCTCGCCACGCTTGAAGACGTAGGAGTAGTCGTCGATGAGGTTGTGGTAGCACACATTGTACAGTTCCAGTATCTTGCCTCCGATACGCTCGGTTTTCACCGTCAGTTGCGGACGGCTGTCGTCGAAGCGTGTGTGGGCCTTGGCCTCCAGTTCATAAAAGGCGTCGATGCGGGCTTGGGCTTTGGTGCCGCGAGCCTGCGGCATGCGGCGCATCCATTCGAGTTCGGTGCGGTAGAGGCTGCGTGCCTTCTCCACCTCGGCGCGCTCGTTGGCCTCGCGTTCGGCCTTCTTCTCGAGGTAGTAGTCGTAGCGGCCTTTGTAGTGGTAGAGTCGCGAGTTGTCGAGCTCGTAGATGTTGTCGCACACATTGTCGAGGAAGTATCGGTCGTGGGTCACCATGAGGATGGCCAGCCGCTGGCGCGAGAGGAACTCCTCGAGCCACTCAATCATGTCGATGTCGAGGTGGTTGGTGGGCTCGTCGAGGATGAGCAGGTTGCAGTCGTCCATGAGCAATTTGCACAACGCCACCTTTTTCTGTTCGCCGCCGCTGAGGGTCTCCATCTGGCGGTCGAGGAGGGTGTCGACTTTCATGCGGCTGAGAATCTCTTCCATGCGTTGCTCGAAAGTCCATTCGTCCTCCGTCTCGGGACGTTGCACATTGTAGACGAAATCGCGTACCATCAGCTTGGGATAGGCTTCGGGACTCTGGGGAAGATAGGCAAGCTTGAGGTCGCCGCGGAAGGCTATCTTTCCCGCGTCCTGCAGGGTATTGTACCCCTTTTGGCCAGCCGCCGTCATGATGATGTTGAGCAGCGTCGATTTGCCGTAGCCGTTGCGGGCTATCAGTGCCGACTTCTGCCCGGCGTTGATGCCGAAGGAGATGTCCTCGAACAGCAGTTTGTCGCCGAAACTTTTGGTCAGGTTTTCGATAGTGAGCAGTGCGTCAGCCATCTACCTCTTCAGTTTCTCGTATTCGTTGCGGGCATCCTCCATCAGATGCAGGAACTCTTTCTCGGAATGCAGGCGTGCAATGGCGGCGCTGGCCACGAGGCGACCGGCATCGACATCGCTCTGCCAGTGGAAGCCGGCGATGACGCGGCTCTCGCCATATCGATAGCCAACGGCCAGGATTTTGTCGGCCAGCTCGGGCGCCATTTCCGTCAGCAGCAGGGCGGCGCTCCATCCAAGGATGGTGTGGCCGGAAGGATAGGAGCCGTTGTGGCTCAGCTCTTCCTCGTCGTCCGGGACGATGGTCGATTCGCCATAAAAGACGTAAGGGCGCTTGCGCATGAAGTGTTCCTTGGGCAGATGGCCTGCCTGGTCGGCTGTCAGGCATCCGACAGCCAGCATGTTATAGATGGCGGGCGTGGTCTCGGGCGAAATTGTTATGTCTATCACTTCGCCGAATATCTTGCAAATGTTTTCCACGCTCCACACAGCATCGCTCATCGCCACGGCGCAGCGCTCCTTGTTCTTGCGCTGCTCCACGCCCCAGCGGTACTGGGACTGGTCGTAGTCGAACGCCGCGCTGCCTTTCTCCGGCGGCGCCGGCAAGAAATTGACGGCGTTGGGCATCTCCTCTGCTTTGACGAGTGGCTCCTGTCCCACGGCCATGAGGCCAAACACGATGAACAGGATAGAGAATAGAGTCTTCTTCATGGTTATATATATTGGTACAATATTATATTGTTTGGAATTAACGTAAAACCACCCGGAATATTGCCCTCCATAGAGCAAAAAAACGCTTAACGCCAACTGCCTGACAACCACCTTTCAACACCCTGCCAAGACCCTACCAACTCCTACCGTGGTAGGAGTTGGTAGGGTCTTGGCAGGGTCTTGGAAGGGCTATGGTAGGGATAAAAAAGCTATGATAAATGGAGCATGTCTCTTCCTTGTTTGAGGATATTGTTGGTTTGTTCTTTGGCTTTGTGGTTGATTTCGGGGGTGAGATATTTGTTGAGGGTCCTCAAGGCGACCATGAGGGCGGAAAGGTCGTCGGTGAAACCGAGTGCCGGAATGAAATCGGGGACCATGTCGACGGGCAGAATAAGATACCCCAAAGCACCGACGATGAGGGTTTTGGCCTTCATGGGCACATTCTTTGCTTGAAGAAGGAAATAGAGCTGCAGGGCAGGGTAGAGCACCTTGGAGCCCACGTTGGAAGCCAGATGTTTCAGTTTCTTCCAGAAGGAGTCCTCGTTGTAGTGACGATTATATTGCGGTGCGGTGTCGATACTGAATCGCTCCATGGATTGTTATAGTTAATAGATAGTTAATAGTTATAATCGTTGAGTTATAGTAACATTATTAAATAAAGTCTTCAAGTTTTTTTGGGGAGTCGTTCATGATGTTGGGGCGTGGCTGATAGGTAAGGTGCAACTTGGGAGAGGTTCGCAGGTGGAAATTGCATTCATCCTCGTAGCAGCATCCGTTGTCGGTTACCGCATGGGTAGCACCACTCTCTGCGACGGTCAGCATCGTCCAACCGCCCTGAGTCTTCATTCTGTGTGAGGGGAACCAACCTCGGGGTTGCAGGCCCCATCCATCCAGTTCCCACATCAGCGATATCGGTGCTTCGGGCTGGTAGCCGAGAGGGAATGTGAGGGCATATTTCTCGCGCTCCAGTTGCCACAGTCGTATGGCGTTGCGCCCGTTTTTGCGACCATGATATTCCTCGCCGAAGGCTTCTATTGCATCTTCAATGGCGGTTAGGCTGTCCACATGGTCAACGATGATCACGGCGCCGTCATCTTTTGCGGTTTCCATCAGGTTTTCCACTTCTTGCCTGCGGGAGGCCTCTTCTCTTTTCTGCTTTATTTTGGCGGGTTCGATGTTGCGGGCAGCTTTGTAGAACAGGTATACTGCTACGACGGCCATGAGTCCCGTCATAAGCCATTCATTTTTAGTCAGAAAATAGATGGCCGTAGCGATAGCAACGGCTCCCAGAATATAGTTGGCGTTTCGCTCCGAGCGCTGTTCTTTCTTGGCTTCGGCCAGTTTCTCCTTGGCCGGTTTGCGACGTTCTTTGCGTTCATCATCCGCTTTGCGCTGCCGTTCTCGGTTCTCCATACGGTCGTAGAAGAACGTCCACGCAAGCAAGTAGAGGGCAAAGAAGCCAAACAAGCCCACGCAAACCACCAGAGCGATGATTTTGGAGGTGATATCCTCCGTTTTCATTATTGAGGGGAAGCTCCAGATGACAAGCCATCCGGCTCCCGCCGCAAATGCCAGGAAAAAGAGGCGCAGGAAAGGGTGGGAAATCTTCATCAGCCCAGCACCTCCATGATGGCTTTGGCGGCCTTGCGGCCGGCACCCATGGCGAGGATGACGGTGGCGGCACCGCTGACAGCGTCGCCGCCGGCGAAGATGAGCTTGCGGGAGGTCTGACCGTTCTCGTCGGCCTTGATGCCGCCCCAGGTCTCGCATTCGAGGCCGGGGGTAGTGGTGCGGATGAGGGGGTTGGGGCTGGTGCCGAGGGCGGCGACGATGGTGTCGGCCTCGACGTCGCACTCGCTGCCCTCGATGGGGCTGAACTTGCGGCGGCCTTTCTCGTCGGGGGCGCCCATGGCCATCTTCACGCAGCGCAGGGCACGCACCGTGCCGTCCTCGTTGCCGAGAATCTCGAGCGGGGCGGTCTGGAACATGAACTGCACACCTTCCTCCATGGCATGGTGCACCTCCTCGCGGCGGGCCGGCATATCCTCCTGGCCGCGGCGGTAGACGACAGTGACCTCACTGCCCAGTCGCAAAGCGGTGCGGGCGGCATCCATGGCCACATTGCCTCCACCTACCACTATCACCTTCTTGCCGAGATAGATGGGCGTGTCGTACTGCTCGTCGTAGCCGTGCATGAGGTTGGTGCGGGTGAGGAGCTCGTTGGCGCTGATGACACCGATGAGGGTCTCGCCCGGGATGCCCATAAATTTGGGCAGGCCGGCTCCCGAGGCGATGTAGACGGCGTCGTATTCCATATTCTCGAAGAGCTGGTCGATGGTAATGCTCTTGCCGATGATGACGTTGGTGCGTATCTCGACACCCAGACGGCGCAGGTTGTCAATCTCGGGTTCCACCACGCGCTGTTTGGGCAGACGGAACTCGGGAATGCCGTAGACCAGTACGCCGCCGGCGTGGTGCAGAGCCTCGAAGACGGTGACCTGGTAGCCATGCTTGGCCAAGTCGCCGGCGCAGGTGAGTCCGCTGGGGCCGGAGCCGATGACCGCCACCTTGCGGCCTGCGGGATAGCAGGGGCTCTGCGGTTTCGACTGGGCGCGGTGGTTGTCGGCCACGAAGCGCTCCAGGGCACCAATGGCGATGGGCTCGTTCTTCACGCCCATCACGCAACTGCCTTCGCACTGCGTCTCTTGCGGGCACACGCGTCCGCAGACAGCCGGCAGGGCCGAATCGTGGGTGATGGTGATGTAGGCTTGGTTGAAGTTTTCATCCTTGATATTCTGTATGAAAAGCGGGATGTTGATGCCCACGGGACATGCCTCGACGCAGCGCGGTTTCTTGCACTGCAGGCATCGGTTGGCCTCCAGCATAGCCTGATGCTCAGAGAGTCCAAAGCTTACTTCATCGAAGTTCTTGGCGCGCACCTTGGGGTCCTGCTCGCGAGGTTTCTGGCGCTTCTTGGCCTCAACCATGGCACTTTCCACGGCCGGAGCCAGGTTGCACTTGTGGCCGCTCTCGGCAGTGGCTATGCGGTAGCGGCGGGCGTCGGGGGTCTTCAGCTTGCGGGCGGCCTCGTCGAAATCCACCAGATGGCCGTCGAACTCGGGTCCGTCGACACAGCAGAACTTCACCTCGTCGCCAACCCTCACACGACAGGCACCGCACATGCCCGTGCCGTCGACCATCATGCAGTTGAGGCTCACTATGGTTGACAGATTGTATTTCTTGGTGGTCAGCGCCACAAATTTCATCATCGGCAGCGGGCCGATGGCCACGCAATGACTGTATTCGATTCCGCTTTGGCAAAGTTGGTCGACTTTGGCGGTGACCAGGCCTTGCTCACCGTAGGAGCCGTCATCGGTCATGATGTGGAGGTTCTGGCACACGGCGCGCAGTTCGTCCTCATAGAAAAGAAGGTCCTTGGAGCGGGCGCCGATGATGACGTCGGTGGGAATCCCTTGGCGGAAAGCCCATTTCACCTGGGGAAACACTGGCGCGATGCCCACGCCGCCAGCCACGAAGAGCAAGCGCGATGGGGCAGGGGAGAGTCCTATCAGCTCGCTGGGTTTGCCCAAGGGACCCACGATGGTATAGAGGTCGTCGCCTTCCTTCATCTCGGCCAGCTGGCGTGTCGTCTCGCCCACCACCTGGAACACTATCACCACCGACTGCCGCTGGTATACGATATCGCTGATGGTCAACGGTATGCGTTCGCCGTTCTCGTGGGGAATCACGATGACGAACTGGCCCGGCTTGCCGCTGAGCGATATCCACGGGGCGTGGATTTCCATCCTGTAAATCTCGTGGCTGTTGAGCAGCCGCTTGCTGATAATCTCGTACATGGAATCAAATTTTTTGCAAAAATACAAATAATATATGGAATGGCCAAATAATAATTTTATGCGGGATCTACGTCGTAGATGATGGTGACACCGCTCCAACCCTCCTGTTTGGTGAGGTCGTCGCCCACCTGACGGATGACACGCTTGGCGTCGGCGATGGGTTCGGTACGATCGAAGCGGAGAGTTATCTGTTTGAGGTATAGGCCGCGTATACGGCTTACCAAGGGATATTCGGGTCCGAGGACGCGCGTTGCGAAAGTGCCCCTCAGCTGGAATGCCATCCAGTCGGCGGCGGCGTTGAGGACGTTGGAGTCGCGATGCTTCAAGGTGATTTCTATCAGGCGATAGAACGGAGGATAGCGGAAGACGCGCCGTTCCTGTATCTGTTCGTTGTAGAGACCTTGATAATCGTTGTTCATTACATTTGCAATGACTTGATGATGAGGGTTGTATGTCTGTATGATGACACGACCTCCTCCGTTGTGGCGACCAGCGCGGCCGCTGACCTGCGTCATCTGTTGGAAGGCACGCTCGTAGGAGCGGAAGCTCGGATAATTGATGATATTGTCGGCATTGATGATGCCCACCACGCTGACGTGTTCGAAGTCAAGTCCCTTGGTGACCATTTGGGTGCCGACGAGGATATCTATGCGTCGGTGCTCGAAATCGGAGAGTATCTCAAGGTATTGGTTTTTCTGCAGGGTACTGTCGAGGTCCATGCGCGCCACATTGGCACTGGGAAAAAGAATTTGGAGGTCTTCTTCGATGCGTTCGGTGCCTACACCGGTCATCTTCAGGTGGGTGGAGTGACACGCCGGGCACTCCGACGGCACTGGGATGGAGTAGCCGCAGTAGTGGCAGCGAAGCGAGTTGGTGGCTTTGTGGTAAACCATCGACACGTCGCAGTGGATGCAATGCGGCACCTCATGGCAGTCGTCGCACTCGAGCCGCAGCGAGAAACCGCGACGGTTCTGGAATAGAATCACTTGCTGTTTTTTCGACAATGCCTCCTCGATGGCCTGCAGCAGCGTTACCGAGAAATGCCCCTTGACCAGTCCTTGGCGGTGGGCCTCTTTCATGTCGACACAGGTGACTTCCGGCAAATCAAACCCTCCGTAACGTTTTGTCATCGTGGCAAGTCCATATTTGCCATCAAGTGCGTTGTGGAATGTTTCGACGCTTGGCGTAGCACTTCCAAGGACTGTTTTCGCATTCCATAGACGTGCCAGATAGAGCGCGGCATCGCGGGCGTGATAGCGTGGCGAGGGTTCGAATTGCTTGTAGGATATGTCGTGCTCCTCATCGACAATGACAAGTCTCAAATCTTTGAACGGCAAGAAGATGGCGCTTCTGGCTCCAAGCAACACTTGATATTCGCCACTCAGGGTGCGGTGCCACACTTCAGTGCGTTCGCTGGCGCTGAAGCGCGAGTGGTAGACACCTACTTTGTGACCGAAATATTTTCTCAACCGGTTGATGATTTGAGCTGTCAACGCAATCTCGGGAAGCAGGAACAATGCCTGTCCTCCGTTGCGCACTATGTTGTCTATCAGTTTGATATATACCTCGGTCTTGCCGCTGGAAGTGACTCCATGCAGTAGAGATGTGGCATGCTCAGACTTATTGTCAAGTTGGTTGTATGCCGTCTGCTGTTCTTCGTTGAGCACAATGCTTTGTGGGTCAACCAAATCATTGTCGCTATAGTTGCGGAGGCGACTCTCGATGCGCTCTTCGACGGTGAAGACTCCGTTTTTTACAAGAGTCTGCAGTGCGGAGCCTTGCGGTAGTTCGCGTTTGGCGACGGCCTCCTTGCCGAAATGCGATAGCTGCAGGAATTGCATCATCAGCTCCACCTGTTTCACTCTTTTTTTCCTCTCGAGTTCGTCGAAGAGTTTTTTTTGAGCCTCTTCGCTCCTGTAATCGTCAGAAAGAGAGATATATGGAGCTTTCTTTGGCACGAAGCGCTGCCGCAGTTCCTCGTCCATCATCACTATCTCGCGCTCTATCATGCTTCGTATAAGCGGCATGATTTTCTGTAGGCCAATGGCACGGCTGATGTCGAGTACCCGCATCACGGGGTGTTCGCTCAGCAGGTCGACCACCATGCGTTCGTATTTGGTGAGGCTCGACAGCTCGCCGCTGAAGTCGGGATGTATCGCCACAGCGCTCTCGCTGGCCAACTTGAGGCCCGAGGGCAATGCTACGGCCATTACGTCGCCCGGCGAGCACATGTAGTAACGTGCCATCCATTCCCAAAACTCCATCTGATGTTCGGTGACGACGGGCTCGGTATCGAGCACTGCCACGATATACTTCGACTTATGCATCGGAGCCTCCTGGTGGATGCGACGCACCACGGCGGAGTACATCCGCGCGCTTTTGGCGCCGAACTGCACCACCACGCGGGCTCCCGCCTTAACCTGCCCGTTGTATTCCTGAGGTACCCTATATGTATAGGTACCAGGCAGATGCAGCGGCAGCAGCACGTCGACATAATATACCTCGGTCTCGTTCATTACAAAGTGCAAAGATACAAAAAAATTAGATATCAGTTAGGATAATCGACCTACGAAATCCCAACCAACGCCCTACCAACTCCTACCATGGTAGGAGTTGGTTAGGAGTTGGTAGGGTGTTGGTAACTGGTTTATAGCTATTTAGTGTCAAGTTGATTTTTGGCGCTTTCGATTCAATTTTTTTGCGTATTTTTGCATTTCGTTTTTGTAAATAATATTGTACCTATATGAATATAACAACCACACTCTCTCAGGCAGTTGCCGACGCACTCAAAAATCTTTACGGCATTGAGACCGACGCCAAAACCATTGTCCTGCAGGACACTCGCAAGGAATTCAAGGGCGACTACACGCTCGTGGTGTTCCCCTATGTGAAACAGGCCCGCAAGAGTCCCGAGGCGGTGGCGGGTGAGATTGGCGAGGCTGTGAAAGCCGCCCTGCCACTCGTTGAGGGGTACAATGTAATCAAAGGCTTCCTCAACTTCGAGGTGGCCGACTCATATTGGACTTCCTTTGTGGCCGAGAAGGTCACCGATGCGTCCTTCGGTATGGTCAAGGCCGATCCTAATGAGGCACCCGTGGTGGTTGAATATTCGTCGCCCAACACCAATAAGCCCCTCCATTTGGGCCACATTCGCAACAACCTGTTGGGTTGGTCGGTGAGCCAGTTGCTTGCTGCCAACGGTGCCAATGTGAAGAAAGTCAATCTGGTGAACGACCGGGGCATTCACATCTGCAAGAGCATGCTGGCCTGGCTGCGCTATGGCAACGGCGAGACCCCCGAAAGCACCGGCATGAAGGGCGACCACCTGGTGGGCAAATACTATGTGGAGTTCGACAAGCACTACAAGGAGGAGGTCAAACAGTTGATGGAGAGAGGGGTAGAGGAGGAGCAGGCCAAGAAGGACGCCCCCCTGATGGTGGAGGCACAGAGCATGCTGAAGCGCTGGGAAGAGGGAGACGAAGAGGTGCGTGCGCTGTGGGAGAAGATGAACGGGTGGGTCTATGCCGGTTTCGACGAGACCTACAACCGCCTCGGTGTAGGCTTCGACAAGGTCTATTATGAATCGAACACCTATCTGCTTGGCAAAGAATTGGTGCAGAAGGGATTGGATATGGGCGTGCTGTTCCGCAAGGAGGACGGCTCGGTGTGGTGCGATTTGACGGGCGACGGCCTCGACCAGAAACTCCTCCTGCGCAAGGACGGCACCTCCGTCTACATGACTCAGGACCTTGGCACCGCATTGCTGCGCCACAAGGACTTCGGTGCCGAGCGACTGATTTACGTTGTTGGAAACGAGCAGGATTATCACTTCAAGGTGCTCAAGCTCATCCTCGGCAAGCTTGGATTCGAATGGGCCGACAAAGTCTACCATTTGAGCTACGGCATGGTGGAGCTGCCCAACGGCAAGATGAAGAGCCGCGAGGGCACGGTGGTCGATGCCGACGACCTTATCGACGAGATGGAGAGGACTGCCGAGGAGATGAGCCGCGAGCACGGCAAGAACGATGAATTGAGCCCCGAGGAACAGAAGCATCTCTATCATATCCTTGCCCTTGGCGCACTCAAATACTTCATCCTCAAAGTCGATCCCGCCAAAAACATGCTCTTCAATCCTGCCGAGAGCATCGACTTCAACGGCAACACCGGCCCCTTCATCCAATATACCCACGCCCGCATCCGCAGCATTGTGCGCAAAGCAGGTGAGGCTCCTGAAATCTCAATGTCCAATTCTCAATTCCCAATTGGAGAGAAGGAGAGGGGAGTGGTGAAAGCGTTGCATGCTCTGCCCGAGACCGTGGCCGCCGCTGCCGCCGCATACAGCCCTGCAATGGTGGCCAACTATGCCTACGACTTGGCCAAGGCTTTCAACAGTTTCTATCAAGACACGCCCATTCTGCGTGAGGAAAACGCACAGTTGAAGCACTTCCGTGTGCAACTCTGCGCTATGGTGGCCAATGCACTGAAAAACACGATGAATATCCTTGGCATCGAGGTGCCGGAAAGAATGTAACTGAACCATGGATCTGTTCGAACAAACCCTTGAAACCCCGTCGTATCTATGCGACCGCCACGACCGCCTGCATCCTTGGGCGGCGGTGCGCTTGTGCCAGGAGGTGTCAGAAGCTCACAGCAAGGCCACAGGCATTGGATACGAGGAACTTATAAGTCAGAACCGTATATGGATTCTTTCGCGCGCGTACTATAATATATATAGACGTCCGTCAGCATACGAGAAGGTTATGTTAAGTACGTGGTCGCGAGGTAGTGATGGCTTGTTTGCATTCCGCGACTACCGCATGAAGAGCGATGCAGGCGAGACTCTGCTCACAGGCACCACATATTGGCCGCTGATTGAATTCACAACCCGTCGGCCGATTCGTCTCAAAGAGATGATGGAACACTATGAATGCCGTCAGGAAGAAGCCACCGACCACAGTGTGCTCGAACGGCTGCGTTTGCCAGATATGTCGCAACCCGACGGTTGTTTTGAACAGCCGGCATTGTTTTCGCTAATCGACCATGCACAGCATGTCAACAATGCAGAATATGTCCGTTTGGTTTTCGATTGTCTGATGCAGACCGATTTCGATTTGGAGAAACCATTTGGATTGGAGATGAATTATCAGCACGAAACCCAACCCAACGATATGCTCTCAGTTTCGCGTAAACAGGACAATGATGCTACTTTTATCCAAATATTGAATTCTCGTGGACTTAGCGTCGCTGCAAAAATTAACCATATTTTATAGAATGGTTAATTTTACCTAATATCGGGGTTATGTTAAGTAGAATATATTTATGCTTACATAACCCCTATTGTTTTGCAGAAATCATTGTGCGGCAACAATGAGGGATTGCTGGTCAATGTGGCAGTCGTGTTTGAGTTGGGAAACGCTGCCATGAGTAATAAAATGGTCGGGAATGGCAAGGACCTGGATGTTGGCACACTGCTCGGGATGATGTTCGGCGAAATAGCTTTCTACCGTTTCGCCAAAGCCACCCATCTTTACGCCGTCTTCGATGGTAATGATTTTGCGGAATTTCTTTTCGGCAATCTTGTCAAGCAAACGCGTGTCGAGCGGTTTGAGGAATCGCATATCGTAGACGGCAGCCGAGACATTCTGTTTTTGAAGTTCTTCAGCAGCAGCCATGGCGTCGTTGCCGGGGAATCCGAGGCTGACAAAAGCCACATCGCTACCCTCTTTCAGACAACGTCCCTCCCCTATTTTCATCTCTTTCATTGGCGACTGCCAATCGTTGAAAACGCTTGATCCACGGGGATAACGGATGACCATGGGGCCGTGGTTGGGCAGTTGGGCGGTGAACATCATGTCGCGCAACTCATGGTCGTCCATAGGTGCGCAGATGGTGAGGCCCGGGATAGGACGCAGAGCTGCGAGGTCGAAAGCGCCATGGTGAGTGGGGCCGTCGTCTCCTACCAGGCCGGCACGGTCGAGGCAAAGGATGACAGGCAGATTCTGCAGCGCCACATCGTGGATGATTTGGTCGTAGGCGCGCTGGGCGAAGGAGGAATAGATGTTGCAGAAAGGCACGATGCCCTGTGCGGCAAGGCCGGCGGCGAAGGTCACTGCATGTTGCTCCGAGATGCCCACGTCGAACACGCGGTCGGGCATCTGCTCCATCATCAGGTTGAGTGAGCATCCTGTGGCCATGGCTGGTGTGATGCCCACGATGGCGGGATTCTTTTCGGCAAGCTCGATGATGGTGCGTCCGAAGACTTCTTGGAATTTAAGAGGTTTGCCCTGTGTGCTGCTGACAATCTGCTGCCCGGTATGGGCATCGTATTTTCCGGGTGCGTGGTAGATGATGGGGTTCTGTTCGGCTTGCTTGAGACCTTTGCCTTTGCGGGTGACCACATGCAGAAGCACAGGTCCGTTGATGTTTTTGAGTCGAGAGAGTATCTCGGTGAGATGGACGAGGTCGTGTCCGTCGACAGGGCCGAAATAGCGTATGCCCAACGCCTCGAAGATGTTGGTGTCGCCGAGGGCAATTGTTTTGGCCACCTTGGTAAGCCGTTGGAAAGCGCTCTTGGAACGTCTCCGCAACCCCTCGCCGGTATTGAGTTTCTGCCACACTTGCTCCTTGAGTTTGTTGTAGCGCGGCGATGAGGTGATGCGCATCAGGTTGTTGTTGAGTCCCCCCACAGCCTTGTCGATGGAGATGCCGTTGTCGTTGAGAATCACCAGAATATTGGACTTAGAGAGTCCCAGGTTGTTGAGGGCTTCGAAGGCCTCGCCGCCCGTCAGCGAGCCGTCGCCGATGACGGCGATGTGCTTGCGGGTGAGGTTGCCCTGCATCTTGGACGCCACAGCCATGCCGAGGGCAGCCGAGATGGAGGTGGAACTGTGGCCGGTGCCGAAGGCGTCGTAGGGGCTTTCGCTCATCTTTGGGAAGCCGCTGATGCCGCCATAGGTGCGGATGGTCTGGAAGGCTTCGCGGCGGCCGGTCAATATTTTGTGGGCATAGGACTGATGCCCCACATCCCAGATGAGTTTGTCGTCGGGTGTGTTGAAGACATAGTGGAGGGCTACAGTGAGCTCGACGGTGCCGAGGCTCGAGGCCAAGTGGCCGGGATGGGTCGAGAGGGTGTCAACGATATATGCACGCAGTTCGTCGGCAATGCCTTGCAGTTCGTCAGGATTGAGCTTTTTGAGGTCGGCGGGACTGTTGATGTCGCGAAGAGTCATTGTGAGTCTATTTGTTAAAATTATAGCTGGGTGCCTGTTTGGGCAGCGGTTCGAAGTCTTTGTTGAGTTTTTTGTCGGTGAGGCGGCCTTGGGCGCCGTTGTGGAGTTCCCATTTGCCGTCGACCCAGGCGTAGGCCACCTCGGTGCCCGACGGAACATAATATTGATAAAGGCCTTCCATGCCGGGAATCTGCGGTTCCACTTCGTCGAAGAGAATCATTTTTTCCTTGTGCTCTTTCACCTTGTCGACGGTGCGGTAGCGGTTGGTCCCTTTTATTTTCTCGCGCTTATGTTCCACTTCCTGGATGTATTGTGTCTCGTAGGAGAGGTTCACCATGGCTTCGTTGGCATATTCGATAACGATGCGGCGCTGGTTGCGCATGCGGCGGAAAACGGGGGCTCCGAACTGAGGCACGCCGCGTTGGAGCACGACGGGCTCGATGATTTTACGTTCCGTGAGGTTGTCCACGCCGTTCCATCCGAGGAGCGTGTAGTAGGTCTTGTCGCCGGCCTTGGTCTGTATAAGCTCTTGGTAGACGGCACCAAGCCATTTGTTGGATGCCAGAATGCTCTCCTCGCGGTTCATGATTTCCTCCGACTTGTCGTTGAGCAGTTGGTATTCGAATTCCTCCTCTTTCTCATTGTAGAACTGTACGATGCCGAAACACTCGAACTCCCCGTCATCGCGAATCACGGCCCAGGTGAAGATGCGAAACAGGCCGTCGGGCGAGGTGAGCACCGAGGCGTATTCAGGTAGTTTCCAGTTCCACCGCTCGGAATCCTCCTCGTCTAATGCTTTGGAAAGCAGCTGGATGGCTTCTTCCGATGCAAGGTAGCGTTCGTTGTCCGTCGGTGCTCCGGCGACGCGCTCTATCAGTTGCGTCAACCGCGACTGATAGCTCTGCATCAGCGCCTTGTCCTGCGCCTGCACCCCCAGCCCCGCGGCCAGCAGCATCAACGTCACTATGCTCCTTTTTATATTCATATGATATGTTTAACGCAACATCGTGCGAAATATTTTGTCGATCGACGGAAAAAATAATATAAATGAGCCTAACGGTCGCTATCTGAGAGGAATAAACCACCTGTCAACTACCTATCAACGCCCTACCAACTCCTACCGTGGTAGGAGTTGGTAGGGCGTTGATAGGGCTTTCGTAGGCACTTCTACCCTACTTTGTGTTATTTCATCCGCACGAATATGCTGTCCGGCGGAAAAAAATGCCCGGCGTTTTTAACATTTTTTTTGGCAGTTTCAGTTTTTATTCGTATCTTTGCATTTAATATAGTACATATTAATTATGACGAAGAGTAAGATAGACAATTTGATAGTCATAGGCGACCGGGTGCTGATAGAGCCGTCGGTAGCCACCAAGAAGACCAAAGGTGGCTTGCTGCTGCCTGCCGGCTATCAAGAGAAGGAGGAGGTGCAGACGGGCTATATTGTCAAATGCGGCCCGGGCTATCCCCTGCCCTCTTCTAACGACGGCGAGGACTGGAACCCCGCCGACCGTGAGCCGCGCTATCTGCCTCTGCAGGTGCGTCCCGGCGACATGGCCATCTTCATGCAGAAGAACGCTGTGGAAATCAAGTACGAGGGCAAGAAATATTTCATCGTGCCGCAGGGGGCTATTCTGATGGTTGAAAGAGAAGAATTTTAATACAAGATATGACAAGCAACGAAATACGCAAAGCCTTTTTAGACTATTTTGAGAGCAAACAACACCATGTGGTGCCGAGTGCCCCCATGGTCATCAAGAACGACCCGACGCTGATGTTTACCAACGCCGGCATGAACCAGTTCAAGGACATCTTCCTCGGTAACAAGCAACGCCCGTGGCCGAGAGCCACCGACTCGCAGAAGTGCCTGCGCGTCAGCGGAAAACACAACGACCTCGAGGAGGTGGGCCACGACACCTACCACCACACTATGTTCGAGATGCTGGGCAACTGGAGTTTTGGCGACTACTTCAAGAAGGAGGCCATCGCCTATGGTTGGGAATTCCTCACCGAGGTGATGAAAATCAATAAAGACTGGCTCTATGTCACCGTTTTCGGCGGCGACGAGAAGGAGGGTCTCGAGATGGATATGGAGGCCTATAATTATTGGAAAGAGCATATCAGCGAGGACCGTATCCTGCGCGGGTCGAAGAAAGACAACTTCTGGGAGATGGGCGACCAAGGTCCCTGCGGCCCCTGCTCTGAGATTCATGTCGACATCCGTCCCGACGAGGAAAAGACCAAAGTGCCCGGCAAGGACCTCGTGAACAAAGACAACCCTCAAGTCATAGAGATTTGGAATCTCGTTTTCATGCAGTTCAACCGCAAAGCCGACGGCACCTTGGAGCCGTTGAAGGCCAAGCATATCGACACCGGTATGGGCTTTGAACGTCTCTGCATGGTGATGCAGGGCAAGCGTTCAAACTATGACACCGACGTGTTCCAGCCCCTGATTCAGGAGATTGCCGCCAAGTGCGGAAAGAAATATGGCGAGAACGAAGATGCCGACATCGCCATGCGTGTTTGCGCCGACCACTTGCGTGCCGTGAGTTTCTCGATTGCCGACGGCCAGCTGCCCTCCAACGTGAAGGCCGGCTATGTCATTCGTCGCATCCTGCGCCGTGCCGTGCGCTACGGCTACACTTTCCTCGGCTTCAACGAGCCGTTTATCAACACCCTCGTCCCTACCCTCGTGGGCCAGATGGGGCACCAGTTCCCCGAGCTGAAGAAGCAGCAGGAACTCATCCAGCGCATTATCCTCGAGGAGGAGCAGGCGTTCCTGCGCACTCTTGCCGGCGGCATCAAGCGTTTCGAGGACTATGTCGCCAAGAATGCCGGCAACAAGGTTGTTGACGGCGCTTTCGCCTTCGAACTCTTCGACACCTATGGTTTCCCCGTCGATCTCACACAGCTGATGGCCAGCGAGAAAGGCTGGACCGTCGACATGGAAGGCTTTGCCAAGGGCCTTGCCGAGCAGAAGGAACGTTCGCGCGGTGCCGCCAAGGTGGAGAGCGACGACTGGGTGGAGCTGCTTCCAGGCGTCGAGGAGGAGTTTGTCGGCTATGATGTGCTCGAAGCCGATGTGCGCATCGCCCGCTACCGTCATGTAAAAGCCAAAGACAAGGAGTTCTACCAGTTGGTCTTCGACCGCACCCCCTTCTATGGCGAGAGTGGCGGACAGGCCGGCGACACCGGAGAATTGAGATTTGAGAATGGAGGGTTAAGAATTATAAGCACCAAGAAGGAGAACGGGCTGATTGTGCATATCGTCGATACGCTTCCGGAGAACCTTTCCGCTACATTCCATGCAGAGGTTGATGTGGCCAAGCGCCAGGCTACCGCCTGCAATCATTCCGCCACCCACCTCATGCACTACGCCCTGCGTCAGGTGCTTGGTGACCATGTGGAGCAGAAAGGCTCGAGCGTCGACGAGCAGCGCCTGCGCTTCGACTTCAGCCACTTCGCCAAACTTAGCCATGAGGAAATCCGTGAAGTGGAACGCCGTGTCAATCAGATGATTCGCCAGTGCCTTCCCCTCGAGGAGCACCGTGCCATGCCCATCGCCGAGGCACAAAAGCTTGGAGCCATGGCTCTCTTTGGTGAGAAATACGGTGAGTTCGTTCGCGTGGTGAAATACGGCCCCAGCGTCGAATTTTGTGGCGGCACCCATGTGGCCAACAGCGGCATGATTGGCTCTTTCCGCATCGTCGGTGAGGGCGCCGTAGCCGCCGGCATGCGCCGCATCGAGGCTGTCACCGCCCAGGCTGCCACCGACTATGCCGACCGTCAGCAGGAGCAACTTGCGGCCCTCAACGAGATGTTCAAAGGCACCAAAGACCTCGCGGGCTCCATAGCCAAACTGCAGGAAGAGAACGCACAAATGAAATCGGTTGTCGAACAGATGCAGAAAGCGAAGGCCCTCGACATGGCCCGCAATTATGCAGGACGTCTGGCCGAAAATCCTGTTATCATTGAGCGTATCGACGACGATGTCAATATGCTGAAGGATGCCCTGATGGCTCTCCGCAACGAAAACCCCGACATGGGCCTCGTTCTGGGCAGCGTGAAGGATGGAAAGCCTTCGTTGCTCATCGTCCTGGGTCAGAACCGTGTGGACGGGGGAATGAACGCCGGCCAGATGGTGCGCACCCTCGGCAAGGAAATTCAGGGCGGCGGCGGCGGACAGGCCCATTTCGCCACCGCCGGCGGCAAGAACCCCGACGGTATCGACAAGGCCCTCGCCCTCGCCAAAGAGCTCATCGCCCATTAACCCCATTTAACCCATAATACCCATTAACCCCATAAAATAAACACCATGGATTTACAAACCATTACTTCGCTGATGCTTTCCAGCGACTATAAGGACCGCATGAAAGCCGAATACTATCACCTCCTCAACCGCAAGGAGAACCTTGAGGCCGTCCTGAAACTGTGGGACAGCGGCAAGCTGACCTTCACCCCCGACTGCCCCCGCAGCATCTACGACCTGCAGCTGCGCGCCATGAAAGACTATATGGCCGTGCTCGAGGCTCGCGCTATCATAGAGAAAGTCGTCCTCTGAAAAGGAGCTTTGTCACTCAAAAGATGAGCAAGCTGACATTCGACCTCAAGGCCACCGACGGTGATGCCCGCGCGGGCGTGATACACACTGACCATGGTGACATTGAGACCCCTATTTTCATGCCGGTAGGCACTGCCGGTACAGTTAAAGCTGTGCATCAGTCTGAGCTACGTAAAGATATTGGTGCTCAGATAATTCTCGGGAATACATACCATCTCTATTTGCGACCGGGATGCGACCTTCTGCGGCAGGCCGGCGGTCTGCATAAGTTCAATGGCTGGGAACGGCCTCTGTTGACCGACAGCGGCGGCTTCCAGGTTTTTTCATTGGCCGACAATCGCAAAATCAAAGAGGAAGGTTGCACCTTCCGCAGCCATATTGACGGCAGTAAGCATCTTTTCACACCCGAGAATGTCATGGATATCGAACGCATTATTGGCGCCGACATTATGATGGCTTTCGACGAGTGTGCTCCTGGCGACAGTGACCATCGCTATGCGCAACGTTCAATGGAACTTACACATCGGTGGCTCGACCGTTGCATTAAGCGATTCAATGAAACAGAGCCTCTTTATGGGCATCATCAAGCCTTGTTCCCCATTGTACAAGGTTGCCAGTATGAGGATCTGCGAAAGATTTCGGCCGAATATATTGCCAGCAAAGACCCCGAAGGCTGCGCCATTGGCGGATTGGCTGTTGGAGAGCCTACCGAGGTGATGTACAAGATGATAGAGGTGGTTAACGCCATCTTGCCCAAGGACCGCCCGCGCTATTTGATGGGTGTTGGCACACCGCAGAATATTCTCGAAGCCATCGAACGTGGCGTGGATATGTTCGACTGTGTGATGCCTACACGCAATGGCCGCAATGGGCTGTTGTTCACCGCTGAAGGAACCATCAACATCAAGAACAAAAAGTGGGAAAGCTGCTTCGAACCTATCGACCCTGGTTCCAACGCCGAAGCCGACCGTGTCTACACCCTCGCCTATCTCCATCACCTTATCCGCGCCGAAGAGATTCTCGGCCTGCAGATTTGCTCCATCCACAACCTGACGTTCTACCTCTGGCTGGTCAGGGAAGCCCGTCGCCACATTCTCGACGGCGACTACGTCTGTTGGAAAAGTGCCATGCTGGACAAGCTTGGACGCAGATTGTAGACGTAAGTTGTTGATTAATTGTTGATAATTTTATGTCTTACGCAGGCGCAGGTATCTATAATTATGTGTATTTTTGTACACTAAAATTTGTGTGTACAAATGTTTGATTTTACGAACTTTCTCACTGACACCCAATCTGTTGTCTTTGCAGTGCTGATGCTGTTGGCATTGGCTTTTTGTTGCATGTACTATGGCTTGTTCCATCTGCGTATCGGTCGTTGGCATCTCAAACCCGCCAAGGAAACCGAGGCTACCGGTTCGCTGGCCAAGGGTGGGCTTCCCCCGGTAAGCGTAGTGCTGACAGCGCGCAACGACGCTGCATGGTTGAAGGAGAACCTGGTTTATCTTCTTGAGCAGGATTACCCTGATTTTGAAGTCGTTGTTGTGGACTATCTGAGTCACGACGACACCCAGTTTGTGCTCAAGCTGCTGAAGGACTACTACCCTCACCTGAAGGTGGTGCCTTTCAAGGAGGATGTGAACCTCTTCCAAGGGAAGAAATATCCCCTCTCCATTGGCATCAAGAGCGCCAAGAACGACATCCTGTTGCTTGCCGATCCTGACTGCACGCCGAAAAACATGCAGTGGCTTAGAGGTATGGTAAAGGGATACTTTAAGTCGGATATCAATATTGTATTGGGATTCTGTGGATTGAAGCGAACGAAAACACTCCTGGGGGCTCTCCAGCAGTATGACAACCTGGCCTATAGTTCGCACTATTTAGGTTGTGCCCTGCTGGGTCACCCCTACACCGGCAGCGGCCGCAACTTGAGCTATCGTCGCAGCTTCTTCTTCAAGCGCGGGGCCTTCATCAGCCACTACAATGTGGCCGGTGGATCCGACGACCTCTTTGTCTATCAGAATGCCACTCGTACCAACACGGCTGTCAGCATCGGAAGCGACGCCTGTCTGAGCACCGAGCCCAAAAAATCTTTCGGCGAGTGGCACAAGCAGCGTCTGGCACGTGTGTCGACACGCAACTGGCACAGCGTCGGTGGCCGTCTGCTCGAGGACCTTCTTCCCATCTCCGTCATCCTGTTCTACACCCTCGGTACGCTGCTGCTCGTTGGCAATGGCATGCCATGGGGCGTGATACTCGTCGCCGCAGTGCTCAAATGGGCATGGCAAATCGTCTCTTTCGCCCAACTCTCCAAGCGTTTTGAGGGTGGTTTGGTGTATCTTGCGGCACCTCTTTTCGAAATTTATTTTATCCTCGCAAATACTATTTTAGTATTAACTCCGTTAGATAATAATAGAAAATTCAGCAAATAAGGTGGATTCGAAAGTCTCTAACGACCGATTGCAGCTTGACTATCAGCTGGTTTGCGACGCTCGCGACCATGGGAGCCACAAGGCTTATGCAGACCTCATGGCCTCCTATCGTGAGCCTCTCTACCTGTTGCTCCTTCGCATGACGCACAACACCACCACGGCCTCCGACCTCACCATGGAGACCTTCTGCAAGGCTTTCCTCCAGCTCCACCGCTATGCGCCAACAGGCTCTTTCAGTTCGTGGCTTTTTTCCATCGGGGTGAACACCTACATCGACTATCTGCGCAAGCGCCGCGTGGAGACGGTCCCCTTGGGCAGTGTCACGCGTACGGCCGACGGCGACTTCATTGAATACCAAATTCCCTCGGGTCAACCCAACCCCGAGGAGATGATGATTCGCATGCAGCGCGACACGGCACTCAAGGAGGTGGTTGCCAACCTCAAAGAGCCCTACCGTCGCATTGTTGAGATGCGCTATTATGAGGACCTTTCCTACGAGGAAATCGCCGAGCGGCTGCACCTGCCGTTGGGCACCGTCAAGGTGCGCCTGCTGCGCGCCAAGGCATTGCTGGCCAGCATGGTAAAAGAAAGGGGGGATGTGCTATGAAACATGTCTGCGTGCTGCTGGCGGCCTTGTTGGCCATGACTTCTGCCCTGGCCGACGACGACGGCGTACCGAGGCGTGGGTACTCGGGATTGTCAGTCTTCGCCAATGCCGGCACCGTGTGGGCCGACGGCACTAACGCCAATTTCTATTCCGGTCGTCCGGGCAACGTAAACACCATCCTGCGTGTGCTCCACAGCGAGACCTACGGCACCCAGATATGGAACGACCTCAAAAACTCGGGTCTCATCTCCGACGCTGTGGGCAACTACAGCCAGTTGACAGTGTCCGAGTATCCCGAGATGTACTACCGCACCTCCTGGCAGATAGGTCTCGGCATACGCTACGACTACGAGAACGGCTTCGGCTGGCTTTTGCGCTTCGACATGATGCGCCTGCGTGCCACCGGCGCCTTCAACCTCAGTTCCACCAACGGCACCGGCATCCTCAGCGGCAACCACCAATACATACGCTGCGGCATGCTGGGCAAGGAAGACCGCATCAACATCGACCTGGCGCTGACGCGCACCGTCGACCTCGGCGGCAACCTCTGCCTCGAGCTCGACCTGGGACTCAACCTCAACAATGCCAAGGTAAAAGAAAACCTGATGGAAATCAATGGTTCCACCTATTCCATCCTCGACGTATGGAACGGCCAGTCGCCCAGCTCCTCCACCGGCAGTTACGAATATGTCAACCAAGGCGGCCTGGGTTGGGGTGTCTTCATGAGCGGCCTGGTGGGCTACCGTATCGAAGGCATGGGTGCCATCAAGGCCGGCTACACCTGCTACCACACCAAGACCAACCTCAAGGGCTACAACTCTTGGGGGTGGCACCACAGCCTCTTCGTCCGGTTCGAAATCAACAACTTCAGTTTCTTCTAAAAGACAAAAAGCATAAAAAGATACCTTTTAAATAATGATTACATTTAAAACCTTAGCAGAGAGCGACCATCCGCATTTTGCACAAAGCCTGTTTGAAGAGGCGTTCCCCGAGCAGGAACGCCCGCCCTTCTCTAGTCTCCGGCATAGAGATGCCGGCAAATTCCATTTCCTCGTGGCCGAAAACGGCGACGAACCGGTAGGCATCCTCACCTACTGGACCTTCGAAGACTTAGTCTACATTGAACATTTTGCCATTGACGAAGACCTCCGCAACCAGGGCCTCGGCAAGGCCACGTTCCTCAGCTTCCTCTCGCAACAGCACGACCAGGTGGTTTTAGAGGTGGAGCTGCCCAACAACGAAGTGGCTGACCACCGCGTGGAGTTCTACGCCAGCATGGGCTTCTACCAGAACCCCCAGCCCTACGTCCAGCCCCCCTACCGTGAGGGTGGCAAGGAGGTGCCCATGATCATCATGTCGAAATACGAACTCGACGACGACGAATTTTGCGAAATCCGCGACCTTCTATACCGCGAAGTGTATGGTGTAAATTGAAAATTGAGAATTGAAAATTGAAAATTTTAACTACGCAAAGTATTAATATATATAACGATACAATTTTATTTGAAAAAATATTGAAAAAAAATTTGGTCAGTATTTAAAAAGTTAGTACTTTTGCACTCGCTTTCAGGAAAAGAAAAGCCCGAAAGAGCAGATGGCTCCTTAGCTCAACTGAATAGAGCATCTGACTACGGATCAGAAGGTTGCAGGTTTGAATCCTGCAGGAGTCACACAGAAGAGAGAACAGCGATGTTCTCTCTTTTTTTTTGCCCATTTTTCCGCGACACTTCCCCGCCCGTAGAAACGATGTGTCTCTACAGCTGAGATGAACCCGGGACGAACACCCTGCCATCGCCCTACCAACACCCTACCATCTCCCACCGTGGTAGGAGTTGGTAGGGAGATGGTACGGACTTGGGTAGGAGTTGATACGGAGTTGGTACTAATTATCAGGCAGTTATATGCTTATTTCTCATTTATAGCACTCACAACCAATGTCTTAAGTGCATTTTTATGCTTGTAACCTGCTGATTTCCAATTTTGGCTCGCGATGAAAAATCAATTTGCAAAATTCAAAAATTTTTTTTTACTTTGCTGAATAGAATAACCCATGATAATTCATGCAATTATCTTTCTATCAATCTGTTATTAAAAATACGAACGCCATTAACAAATAAAATTATGAAAAGAATAGTTTTGTTAATAATAGTTGGAATGTCCATGGCGGGCCCACTCAAGGCGCAGGACACAATTCCGTTCTTGGATCCAAGTCTCGGTCACCAATTATTTCAACAGGTGCTTCCTCCACATACATTATTTCCAACAGACACTGTTATATAACTCTACACAATAGATATAAAGTATCTTATGGCGCTACTGTCTGCGGAATTGCGATAACGGCGGATTCGTGTTTTTTGGCACAGGAGGTGAAATGCTCACTATTATCATACAACGACAATGATGGATTTGTTTACTACGATTCCATTAATACAGAAAGTAGCATTTACAGAAAAAAAATGTACTATGACTATAACTCTGTAAATGATTATTATGTTTCTTCAGGGATTGTGCCTTGCTACATATTCCCTTTTGACAAGGTTACACTTTGCGACACAACACTTTATACAAAAATAGAAGTAGAAAACAATTATTACGGAAACTATTATAACGGTTGTGATATTTATTGTGTTAAATTAGAGGATACTTCCCATATAGGTGATGGAAATCTCGGGTTTGCCACCCTTCCCGGGTCTGGGTCTGGGGATGGGGGATGTATATTCCCTGTTTTTCAGCTGCCGTGCCCGGCGCTGAGGAAGGTGAATGTGGGGACGAATTTCTCGGGGAGGGTGGAATTCCACTGGAACCCGGGGGGCGACACGATGCTCTACCAGCTGGCGTTCCATTCGGCCGACGACGGGCGGCTGATGTTCGAGACCGACACATTGACG
>CACXXO010000020.1 GCA_902771735.1 uncultured Bacteroidota bacterium | reverse complement strand
ACGGCGAGGGCATCGACGATGTCAACTCCGCCGCCATCAGCCTCTACCCGAACCCTGCCAGCAGCACGGTGACCCTCACGGGCATCGAGGGCGCTGCCATGGTGACGGTGGTCGACATGAACGGCCGCGAGACCGGCAAGTGGACCGTCGTTGACGGCACACTCACCATCGACATTACCGAGATGGCCCAGGGTGCCTACTTCGTCCGCATCGTCGGCGAGCAGGTCAATGCCATCCGCAAACTCATCGTCCGCTAAGCGGCGTAATTCTTAACAAAAAAAGCCCTTTGCCGAATTGGCAAAGGGCTTTTTTTATTTTATTCCATTTTTTTATGTATATTTGCAAATAGAAAATATAAAATTATACAATATAAACATTTAAACACCAGCAAGAAAGATGAAGAAAGCAACCGCAATGTTGTGCTTTGTTGCCGCCATGCTCTTCTCGGGCGTGAGCGCACAGAAGTACGAGTACAAGACCTACGACAACGACCCGCTGGGCGTGCGCGAGTACACGCTGAAGAACGGTCTGAAGGTGTTCATGAGCGTGTATAAGGACGCTCCGCGCATCCAGACCTACATCGCCGTGCGTGCCGGTTCGAAGAATGACCCCAAGGAGACCACCGGCCTCGCCCACTACCTGGAGCACATGCTCTTCAAGGGCAGCCACCAACTGGGCACCACCGACTGGAAGCGCGAGAAAGTGGAGCTCGACAAGATTGAGGCTCTCTACGAGGTCTACCGCAAGACCACCGACGACAAACGCCGTGCGGAAATCTACCACCAGATTGACTCCATCAGCTATGTGGCTTCGACTATCGCCATTGCCAACGAGTATGACAAGAGCATGACGGCCATCGGCAGCGAGGGCACCAACGCCTTCACCAGCAACGACTACACGATGTATGTCGAGAACATTCCCGCCAACCAGCTGGAGACCTGGGCCAAGGTGGAAGGCGACCGCTTCCCCAACCTGGTGCTCCGTCTCTTCCACACCGAGCTCGAAGCCGTCTACGAGGAGAAGAACATCAGCCTGGCACAGGACAACCGCCGTGTGAACGAGGAGATGATGCGCGCCCTCTTCCCCCACCACCCCTACGGCACCCAGACCACCCTCGGCACCATCGAACACCTGAAGAATCCCTCGATGACCAACATCTACCGCTTCCACTCCACCTACTATGTGCCCAACAACATGTGCATCTCCCTGGCCGGTGACTTCAACCCCGACGAGGCCATCAAGATTATCGACAAATACTTCGGCAGCTGGGTTCCCGGCAATGTGCCCGAGTTCCACAAGGTGAAGGAAGCTCCCATCACCAGCCCCGTCATCCGCCTCGTCAACGGCCAGGATCCCGAGAGCCTCACCATCGCCTTCCGCATCGAGGAGGGTAACGGCAGCCGCGATGCCCTGCTGGCTCAGGCCATGGAGTATGTGCTCAACAACGGCTCGTGCGGCCTCATCGACCTCAACCTCAACCAGAAGCAGCTCTGCCTCGGTGCTTACGCCGGTACCTATACCCTCAACGACTATGCCGCCTTCATGCTCGGCGGCCGTCCCACCCAGGGCCAGAGCCTCGGCCAGCTGCGCGACCTGCTGCTCGGACAAATCGACCTTCTGAAGGATGGACAGTTCGACGAGAGCCTCCTCGAGGCCAGCATCAACCAACTGAAACTTCAGATTATGAAGCAAGCTGAGAGCAACAACAGCCGCGCTTCCCAGATGGCATACGCTTTCGTACAGCATCAGAACTGGGGCGATGTCTGCAACGAGATCAATGAACTCGCCAAGATCAACAAGAAGGACATCGTCGACTTCGCCAACCGCATCTTTAAAGACAACAACTACGTCATCATCTTCAAGCACCAGGATACCCCCGACCCCGTGGCCAAAGTCGTCAAACCCGCCATCACCCCCATCAGCGTGAACCGCGACAACGAGAGCCCCTTCCTGGCACAAGTGAAAGCCGACGCTGCAAAGGCCAAACCCATCCAGCCTGTCTTCGTCAACTTCAAAAAAGACCTGCAGAAGGGCAAGTCCGCCAATGGCAGCGAGATACTCTATGTGAAGAACGTTGAGAACGGCACCTTCAACTTGCAATACCGCTTCGATTTTGGCGGCACAACCGACAAGACTATTGACCTCGCCGCCGACCTGGTTGAATACCTCAACACCGACAAGCACACCGCCGAGCAGCTGCAGAAAGAATTCTACAAACTGGCCTGCTCGTGGAGTTTCAATGTGAGTGGTGAGACCATCAGCATTAGCATCAGCGGCTTGGCCGAGAATATGGAGAAGGCTATGAACCTCGTTGAAGAGATTATGGCCACCTGCCAGCCCAACGACGAGGCTTTGCAGATGCTCGTCGAGCGTGCCATCAAAAGCCGCACCGACAACAAGACCAATCAGCGTGCCGCTTTCCGCGCCCTCAACTCCTACGGCATCTATGGCGAAAAAGCCCTCAAGGAATCCACCGAGAGCGACGCCGAACTCCGTGCCTACACCGCCAAGCAGCTTACTGATGCCATCCACAATCTCTTCACTTACAAGCATCGCGTTCTTTACTATGGGCCTCTAAGCCTCAATAACCTAACCGCTACCATCAACAAGATTCACACCGTGAAGTCCACCAAGGACACTCCTGCCAAAATAATATACTATCCTCAGCCCACCGACGAGAACGTGGTGCTCTTCGTGAACTATGACGCCAAGAATGTCTACCTCACCGAATACTTCCGCGGCGCCGAGTACAACCCCGCTCTCGCACCGAAGGTGAACCTCTTCAACGAATACTTTGGCGGCTCGATGAACGCCATCGTCTTTCAGGAGATGCGCGAAAAACGCTCCCTCGCCTACAGCGCCAGCAGCTATTACAGCAGCGCCTTCCACAAGGATGACTGGTTCTACAACAGCGCCAACGTTATCACCCAGACAGACAAGCTGTTTGACGCCCTCGACGCCTATGAGGAACTGTTCAACGATATGCCGCAGTCGGAAGCCAATTTCAAATTGGCAAAGGATGCCCTCATCGCCAGCTCCCGCACCGCACGCACCACCAAGTTCGGCATCATCAGCACCTACATCCAGTGCGAGCGCTTGGGTCTCAAGGAACCTCTGCGCAAACAGAATTTCCAGGCTTACCAGAAAATGACTATGAACGACCTGGTCAACTTCCAGAAGCAGTACATCAAAGGTCAGAAGAAGTTCTACCTCGTTCTTGGCAAGGAAAGCGAGATCGACTTCAACGCCCTCGCGAAATTCGGCAAGGTGAAGAAACTCTCCCTCGAACAGATTTTTGGATACTAATCCCTCTCTTGTTGATGAAACTGAAAAGGAACATCAGCCTGAGCGCCTTGATGGTCATACTGATAGCATCGGTACTGGTCATCAAGGCGCTTGATATAAAAATATACAACACTCCGAAAAAGGTAATTGATCACGACGTAATCAACTTCTACTCCTATCTGCCGGCCACTTTCGTTGAGAAAGACCTCACATTGTCGTTTATCCATAACGACTTCAATCATTATGTGTGTGGTAACTATTATTGGCCGGAGATAGTCCCGCCTGACAGCACCTTCGTCATCAAGACCACTATGGGCTTGAGCATGCTCTATTGCCCCTTTTTCCTAATGGCGCATCTGACGGCGAAACCCTTAGGCTATCCTGCCGACGGTTTCAGCCCACCCTATGCTGCAGCGCTCGTTTTTGCGTGCATCTTCTGGGTAGTGCTCGGATGTGTCTTCCTTCGGAAAGTGTTGTTGCGTCGGTTCTCCGAACTAACAACAACCATTGTGCTTGGAGTGACCGTTCTGGCCACCAACCTTCTTTGGTACAGTACCTACGAAGGAGCCTACTCTCATGGTTTTCTTTTTGGCCTCATCTGCATCTTCCTCTACCAGACGGAGCAGTGGTACCGAAAGCCCTCATGGTGGAGCACCATAACATTAGGATTGAACATTGGTCTCATCGCCCTCGTTCGCCCGTCGGACGCACTGGTAGTGGTCTACTTCCTGCTTTACGGCATCACCTCATGGAAGGACTTCGTCGAGAGGCTGCAACTCTATATCCATCGTCTTCCCATGATGTTAACGATGGCAGCTTCAGCCGTGGTAATATGGATTCCCCAGATGATCTATTGGCATGTTTTGACCGGCCATCTTCTATTCTACTCTTACACCAACAATGAACACTTCTTCTGGACACAGCCCAAACTTCTGGAAGGGATCTTCGGATTCCGCAAAGGCTGGCTTATCTACACCCCAGTAATGGTGTTTGCCATCCTCGGACTGATACCCTTGTACAAACGTCACCGCCACTATTTTTACGCCACGTTGGTTTTCCTTGTGCTCAACCTGTATGTGCTGATGTGTTGGTGGTGCTGGTGGTACGGCGGATGCTTTGGACAGCGCTCGATGGTAGACTGCTACGGTCTGTTGGCGGTGCCAATGGCGGCCTTCGTGGAGTGGATGCTCAATCGCAAACGGATTCCACGTATCATGTTACTGGTGCTCTTTGCCGCTGTCTCCTACCTATCCTTCTTCCATTATAAGCAATACAAGCATGAAGCCATCCATTATGAGGCCATGACATTCAAAGCTTATGTTGATTCATTTGGACACAAATACCATTCGGAGCGTTTCTGGGACCTTCTCGACTGGCCCGACTATGAGGCTGCCAAACAAGGAATAAGATAGACATGAGAGAAGCTACGCTTTTTATAATCTTGACACTGCTACTTGTCGGATGCAGCAAGAAGAAATTGGAATGTGTCATCTGCGACGAGAGGCCGCCTGTCGCCGCAGCAGGCTATGTCTCCTTGAACAAATGGATGTTCGAAATCGACGGAAAAGAATGGTTCCCCAAGATGCTTAACTACAAGGCATTCATCAAGGATGACCAAGTCGTACCCGCACCTTGGTATACTGGAACCAACGTCCGTGAGCATTTCGACACCATTGCCTCATGGGGGTTCAACGCTGTGCGCGTATGTCTCGATGTGATGAACGAAGGTGGCGACACCTCGACCATGTACCGCGCCACACGCCGCATGGTGCAACAGGCCGACAGCGCCGGGCTACGCGTAATGCTACTCATCAAGTCTCCCTTTGAGGGCTATTGGCGCGACTATGCCATCGGCCTCATGCGCTGCCTTGCCGACCTTCCGGCACTCTGGGCCTACGACCTGATGAACGAGCCGCTTTATTTCGACACCGAACCCCTGCGCGAAAAATGCGACGCATTCAACATCGTTTGTGAATGGAGACAGTTGGTGCGCGATAATGCGCCCCACCAGCTCTTCACCGTGTCCACCGCCGAACCCATTGAGGTCTTCGAATGGGACCCTGCCATGCTGCCCGTCGACTTCCTTGAGATGCACACCTATCACCCCCTGCGAGCACAAGCCGAGATGTGGTGGTACAGTCACTACACGGGCAAGCCGTGGATGGTGGGCGAGACGGGGCTTCCCTCCGACGGAGATTCCGTGCCCTATCTCGCACAAGTAGGATTCATGTGGGAGACTTACCGATATGCAAAAATCAACAACGCCATTGGCTACGGTTGGTGGGAATTCCAGGACTGCCCCGAAGGCGTGAATTTCGAGGCCCAATACACAGGCCTGCGCGATAGCAATGGGAAACGGAAACCTGCTGCCGATTTGGCCAGCTACATGGGATGGGTATGTTTGGGAGTGATGACCGACGAAGACTTGATGCCGCCAGTGAACTACTACAACATGTTGGCCTATCAAAACGTGGCTGTAACCGGCCGCATTGTGGATACCGACGGCCATCCCATCGAGGGTGCCGTAATTCGTGGCTGGAACGAGGATTGGAGCGTCGGCATGAACACCTTCAGCGACAGCTCCGGCCGTTTCCGACTCGTCAGCAACGACATCTGCACCCATTTCGAGATCAGCGCTCCACGATGCAGCAAAGTGAAATTCGACCGCTTGCTCCCCTACCCCGACAATCTCCCATTGCCCGACCGCCAACGCGAATACCAGCAGATTCCACTTCTCGGTTGGGGCGAACCACTTCCACTCCCCGACGGAAGCATACAATATGACCTCCTTCCCACCAACCCAAAAAGATTCGAGGCTCCCAACGCTATGGAAGCCTCGATAGGTGACATCATTTTGGAAAGGCTCTAACTATTTTCCCCGCTCAAAATCAATTACTCTCAACTCATAAGCCTTGCGATCCTTTTCTACCATCACGTCGAGACATAGTCCAGTGAAGAACGACTGCAATGCTGCCAGGAAAAGGAACAGGGAAACGAAAAGCGTCGGAAACCGCATCACAAGCCCCGTGTGCAGATAATCAACCAACACCGGGACAAACAGAGCAACCGCCACCACCGCCAACAGCACTGCAAGCCAACCGAAGAAACGCAAGGGGCGATACTCCTTGTAGAGGGTGGCAATGGTATGCAGAACCTTGAACCCGTCGCTGAAGGTATTGAGTTTCGACTCGCTTCCTTCGGGCCGGTCGCGATAGTCGATGGGAATTTCCACCAGACGGAAACGTTTGTCAAGGGCATGAATGGTCATTTCGGTCTCAATCTCAAACTGGCCGCTCATCACCGGAAAAAGTTTTACAAACTGACGGCTGAAGGCACGGTAACCCGTCATGATATCCTTCACTTGAGTGTGCCACAAATGACGAATCAAACCACGCACAAGACGGTTGCCCACGTTATGGAAAGGGCGCTTGTTCTCTGTAAAATAGGACGACGACAGACGGTCGCCAATTACCATGTCAGCCTGTTGTTCAAGCACCGATGCCACCATTGACTTGGCATGGTGCGCCGGATAAGTGTCGTCGCCATCGGCCATAAGATAGCAGTCGGCCTCCACTTCGCGAAACATACGGCGGATAACGTTGCCTTTACCTTGTACATACTCATGGCGCACAATAGCTCCCGCAGCAGTGGCCACCTCGGCAGTGCGGTCGGTCGAGTTGTTGTCGTAAACATAGATATCGGCCTCCGGCAACGCCTCGCGAAAGTCGCGCACCACTTTGCCGATGGTCTTCTCTTCGTTGTAGCATGGCAGCAACACCGCCACCTTATAATTCTTCATCCTCTTTTTTCTTTCTAAGTTTATTCCAATCCACCATCTGCATCATAGCCAGCAAAACAGCGGTCACCGAAGCAGCTTGGGCACGGAAAGTGAACCAATTGTGCCAATAGGAATGATTGGCGGCAAAAAGATACCATCCACACGGCAGCAGCGCTATGGGCAGCAACTGCACCGCGCGGCGCCAGCCCTTGGCGTTGAACCTTACCGCCATCAGCACCGCCAACACCAATACCGCCAATGCAATATATTTCCATGGAAGCATCTGGAGATTATTCGTCAAGGCATCCCAGCGGGTAAAATCGTCAATCCCCGAGGAACGTCCTACCATATTCTTTATTCCATCGGCGATTACATTCTCCGAGGTAAACACCGTGGCAATAATCCATTTGGTAATCCATGTGCCGGCATAGCCTACAAACCACAACAGTGCCGACTTGCCACTCTGCCACCATCCTCTCCACACATTCTCCTCACTGCTCGTGACAGCCTGAACCACCAGCAGTGAACCCAACGTGAGTATCGGCGCAGTGAGCAGGTCGAAATAGCAGGTCAACGAACCCACGACAAAGGCCGTCATCGCCGGGTTACAACCGCGCGACAGTGCCGCCATGCCCGCCAAAGCAATGATGAGCACCGGTGCGAACTGCATGGAGAACTGCATCACGAAAGCAAAACATACCGTAAGTCCAAACACCACAGCCATAGCCGTCTGCCATCCCTGCCGACGCCACAACAGCGCACCGCACCATATCATCAGCAAAGACGATACAATATATAATAATAGACGGATGTTGACATAGTCATAGGCCACGAGGAGATAGCGCGTCAGGAAGGTATTCCCGTGCCAGTAGCGTGCATAGTGCCAGATCTCCATCTCCTGTCCGTCGACCCCGTCACGTAGCACCTCGTAGGGCAACTTGGGGGCCCACCATCGGGGCACCGAAAGGACTCCCGACTTGAAGCCCTCCTGACGCATCACATAGGCCTGGTTGAGGATGATGGCATCAGTGTAGTTGTCCATGCGTGTCTGCAACATCTGTGGCAAGATGGCTCGGGGCTGGTCCTCGTTCATGTCGCCATTTGCCAAAGTCCGTTGCACATGCTTCTGCACGGCACTGTCAGGCATCAGATAGGCGCCTGCTCCGAAAAGCAGATAAGCGGCAATCAATGCCGCAAAAACAGCGAAGTATCTGAAAAACAACTTCATGGTTCAAAAGATTTCCTTGATAGTCTGGGTCTGGCCGTTGAAGACAATAGAATCTCCGACCCTCTTACCCCTCAGTGCCAAGTAGATGGGAGTCTGGGCCGAGATGGCAAACCATACCTCATTCCCATTACTGAATTTGCCGGCCCCGATGCTGAGCAGGAATTTCTGCTTGTCGGTCACCACGCAGGCGCCATGCTCGACAGCATCGAAAGGAGGCAGTTTCAAGAGGTCCTGCAGGTAACGCACTCCCGTCTGTGCATTGCTATATTGGCGTGCAAACATGTCTCTCGAGCGCATCATCTTGGTGCGATAGGCGTCATAGCGGTCCACATTGGCCCCGTAGTCGTTGCTCTGCTGCTGCGCCGAGTCCATCTCCTGTTTGGCTATAGTAGCAATATGCTCCTGCTGTTGGATGCAGGAGCATATCACTTGTTGTCTTTTTTCCTCGCGGGTCATTATCTGGTGCGTCCGGGATAAACCTTCAAAGCCTCCTCAAGGCATTTCATGGCCTTCCTGAGGTCTTCGATGCAGATGCAGTAGGTGATGCGAGCCTGGTGGCGGCCACGCTCGGGGTTGACATAGAATCCCGTAGCGGGAGCCAGCATGACGGTGGCGCCCTCATAGCTGAAGTCGGTCAGCAACCACTGGCAGAACTTGTCGCTATCATCAATAGGCAGGTCTATGACCGTATAGAAAGCACCCTTGGGCATCGGGCAGAAGCAGCCGGGAATCTTGTTGACACCTTCGACGATAACATTTCGACGGGCGATATATTCGTTGTAGACACCGTCGAAGTACTCCTGAGGAGTGTTAACGGCAGCCTCGCCGAAAATCTGTCCGAACGATGGCGGGGAAAGACGAGCCTGAGCCAGGCGCATGGCGATGGAATAGACCTCACTGTTGCGGGTCACCATGCATCCCACGCGGGCACCGCAAGCGCTATAGCGCTTCGACACCGAGTCGAACAGAATGACATTGCGCTCCAAACCCTCAAGCTGCATCACGCTGAAATGCTTGTGTCCGTCGTAGCAGAACTCGCGATAGACCTCATCAGCAAAGAGATACAGGTCATATTTCTTCACCAAACCGGCCACCTTGAGCAACTCCTCGTGAGTGTAAAGGTAACCCGTGGGGTTGTTGGGATTGCAGATCATGATGGCCCGAGTGCGCGGCGTGATGGCCTTCTCGAAATCCTCGATGGGAGGCAGCGCAAAACCTGTCTTGATATCGCTGGGAATAGTGACAATCTTGGCATCGCACAACTTGGCGAAAGTATTGTAATTGGTATAGTAGGGCTCGGGGATGATGATTTCGTCTCCGGGATTGAGACACACCGTGAAAGCCATCTGCAAGGCCTCGCTGCCACCGGTAGTGACGATGACCTGGTTGGGGGTCACATCGATACCGTGACGGTGATAATAGTTGCACAGGGCACGACGATAGGACTGGATACCGGCCGAATGGCTGTATTCCAGCACACCGTGGTTATCGGCCATCTCGGTAACCTTCTCGGCAAGAGCCTTGAGAGCACCGGCAGGGGTCTCGATATCGGGCTGGCCGATATTCAAGTGATAGACATGGATTCCGCGCTCTTTGGCGGCATCGGCGAAGGGGACGAGCTTACGGATGGCCGACTGCGGCAGCTCAAGTCCTTTGTTTGATATTTGCGGCATATGTGGATAATAAATAATATAAACCCTGCCATCGCTCTGACGGCAGGGATTGTGTTTTAAATTGATTTACTTGTTGGACTCGACGGCGTTGCTCTCGGCAGCTTTCGATTCGGGCTTGCTGGGCTTGACGGGCTTGGCATCTTTCACCTTCAGGCTCTTCTCGGGCTTGACCAACTGGGCTTTCTTATCACCCTTGTCTTCTTTCTTCAGAACCTTCTCGGCTTCATTGGTGGCACCCTGTTTCACAGTGCCTTTGATGCGCAGCACCACGCGAGGATTGTCGACAGCGTTGCTGGTGACGGTGACAGTTTTCGAGAAACCGCCCACGTTGTTAGTGTTGTACTTCACATTGATGGTACCGGTCTCGCCGGGCATGACGGGCTTCTGGGTATAGCTGGGAGTGGTGCAGCCGCACGAGGCTTTCACATTGGAGAGGATCAGGGGCTCGTTACCCTCGTTCTTGAAGACGAACTCACACTCACCGTTGCCACCCTTCTCGATAGTTCCGTAGTTGTGCTCCAACTCGGTGAAGCTAATCTTGGCGCCGTTGGCGGGGATTTCTTTTTTCTCAGTGTCCTGAGCGTTGGCAAAGCCGAATGCCATAGTGGCAAAAAGGCAGACTAATGCAAACTTTTTCATTTTGTTTTATTTTTTTATAGGTTTTTTTCTTTTTTTTATTTTTTTCGCAGCCCACATTCTTCTTTCACATTTGGGCTGCAAAATTACTAAATTTTTAGTACATGCAAACAAAAAATTATTGCAAAAAATATTAAACTTTGGCAACAAATTAATTTACAACACCATGCAAATACCTATTTTATAATAATATCTATATTTTTTTCCTGCATCCGGGTGCGCAGCCAGGCCTCGAGCTTGCCAACGGCCTCTGCCGTCAGCCTGCGGCCTTCGCACAGCGACACCAGCGCCACCGGCTTGCCCGCCAAGCGTCCCACCGCCACACCCTCCACTTCGGGGAAGAGGGTCAGGGCTTCGGCAGTGACACTCGCCGAGAGGGTGTCGTAGGCGGCGTAGGCCGCCAGCTGCCGCTGCAAGTCGGCCACTTGCCCGCTGAGCAGTGTGTTGGTTTGCTCGGCCGTGCTGAGCTGCGACGCCGCCAGAGCGAAACTTTCATCGCTGGAGGCCTGAATGACATGCAATTGCATATCGCCCACGCCGTAGAATTTCATACGGCCTCGTGCCTCGAGGATACGTTCCTCGGTGATTTCCTTGCCCACAGCAACCAACCGCAGCGTGTCATGGACGGTCTGCGAAGAGAGTATCTGTGTGCCGCTCTGCCCAAGCTCCTGGCGCACAAACTCATTCACCTTGTTTTCAAGCACATTCTCGCGAACGATGTTCACCGTCATCACCGCCGCCGGAATCAGTGTCAAAACCACCACAAAGGTAATCACCTTGCGGCTGCGCGCCGACGACCCGCCGTCGGGCGCCTTCGTCGAACGGAAACGCAACAACTTCACTCCCAGAAAAGTAGCGGTGGCGATAAACACCGTATTGATAAAGAAAAGATAGAACGCTCCGAAGAAATAGCCCCACTGCGCCGTGGCCAAACCGTAGCCCGCCGTGCACAGCGGTGGCATCAACGCCGTGGCGATAGCCACGCCGGGGATGACCTGCCCCTTGCTCTTGCACGTCAGCGCCAGCACTCCGGCGGCACCGCCGAAGAAGGCTATCAGCACATCGTAGAGCGTCGGCGACGTGCGTGCCAGCAGCTCGCTCTGCGCCTCACTCAACGGCGAGAGGAAGAAATAGAGCGTCGCCGTCACCACCGAGATGAGCGTCGCCACACCATAGCTCTTCAGCGCCTGTTTCAGCATCTCCATGTCGCTCACCCCAATGGCAAACCCCATGCCGATAATCGGACCCATGAGAGGCGATATGAGCATGGCGCCGATGATGACCGCCGTCGAATTGACATTCAGTCCCAGCGAGGCAATGAGGATGGCGAACATCAAAATCCATAGGTTGGTACCCCTGAACACACTGCCGGCCTTTACCAACTCGACCACCGAACGCTCGTCCTCCTTGTCGTGCAACAGGTTGAAATACTTGCCTAATATCTTTTTCAGATGCCGATAATTGAGTTTCATGTCGAAAAACGGTTTATCATTTCGACATATAACGCAGCGAGCCCGGTTTTATTGTGCACCAGGCCCACTCCACCTGCCACCGGGAACGGTTCACGGACGTACCATCTCCGCACCATCTCCGAGTCATCTCCGACGGGAGTCGGAGTTGGGTCGGACTTGATACGGAGTTGAGTCGGACTTGATACGGACATGGTACTAATTATCAAGCAGTTAGAATCAAGTCCGACTAAAAGTATAATCGATTGGTTTTCAATGGGTTCCATTTTAGGTCGAAAAATGGATTTTTTTGTGTATTTTTGCAGTCGGACAGGAAGCCCTTCCATGGGGCGAATGCACACATTGTCAAACAGTAACGCAACGGAAAGATGAAACAGACGTTCAAACTCCTCCTACTGGCGGCCCTGACGGCAGCCAGCCTCACCACGGCCGAGGCGCAGCTCAGCCAATTCGGACGCCATGCACAGAGGGGCGGCCAGGCAAGTCAGGGGACTTCGTTTCTCGACATCACAGAGTTCGGCTACGCATTTGGCACAGGCGATTTCCGCAATGCAGGCCACATCTCGTTCTACGAAATATTCCTGGTGCAGTTCTCGCCACGCTTCGGGCTGGGGATGGGTGCCGGCGCCAACTACTACACCGAGGTGGAAGGCTACAACATGCCGCTGTTCGGAATGGTGCGCCTCGGAGCCGGCTCGGGCTGGGCGACGTTTTTTGCCGATGCGCGTCTGGGCTACTCGCTGGGCGACATCCGTGGCCTGTACTTCATGCCGACGGTGGGTGTGCGCTTCGGCGAGGGGAGAGCCTTCACCGTCAGCCTCGGGTACGAGATGCAGCGCTTCCGCACGCCCGACGCCTACGGCGACGAGCGAAGCTACACTGTCAAAAGCCTCTCGCTGCGGCTGGGCTACGAGTTGTAGATCCGGAAGAAGGAATCGGCAGCGACTCATTGTCAATATATTGCAAAGACGCAAAAAATATTTTCACCATTTTTGGTGATGGAATGAAATTTATTTCGTATCTTTGCACGAAATTCTTGTAAAGAATATTAATATTATATTAATCTTATAACATTAAAATTATGGCATTTAAAGGACAAATCATCATCGATACCGAGCGCTGCAAAGGCTGCGGAGTCTGTGTACCCGTGTGCCCGATGAAGTGCATCGCGTTGTCGAAAAATGTAAACGGCAAAGGTTACAACTACACCGAGACCGTGAATGACAGTTGCATTGGCTGCGCCAGCTGCGCCATGGTGTGCCCCGACGGCGTGATCTCCGTTTACAAGAAAAAAATCTAAACGAAAAAGAAAGAAAGGAATACTATGGCAAGAGAACTTCAACTGATGAAGGGCAATGAAGCTATTGCCCGCGCAATGATTGCCAGCGGTACGGACGGCTACTTCGGCTATCCTATCACTCCGCAGTCGGAAGTAATGGAAACCCTGATGGCCGAGAAACCGTGGGAGACCACCGGTATGACCGTGCTGCAGGCCGAGAGCGAGGTTGCCTCGATCAACATGGTCTACGGCGGCGCCGCCACCGGCAAGAAAGTCGCCACCTCGAGCTCCAGCCCCGGAATCTCGCTGATGCAGGAAGGTCTGACCTACCTCGCCGGCGCCGAGATTCCCTGCCTGGTGGTCAACGTCATGCGCGGCGGCCCCGGCTTGGGTACCATCCAGCCCTCGCAGAGCGACTATTTCCAGAGCGTGAAGGGTGGCGGTCACGGTGACTACCAGCTCTACACCCTCGCCCCCGCCTCGGTGCAGGAGATGTACGACTTCGTGTTCGACGCTTGGGACATCGCCTTCAAGTATCGCAACCCCGTCCTCATCCTCTCCGACGGTGCTATCGGACAGTGCATGGAGAAACTCTACACCCGCGACAACGTGGCCCGTTGGACCGAGGAAGAGCGCCGCAAGAACGCCCCCTGGGGCACCTGGGGCAAGCCTGCCAACCGTCCGCACAACATCATTACCTCTCTCGAGCTTGAGAGCGCCCGCCAGGAAGTCTTCAACCTGAAGCTGCAGGCCAAATACGCCGAAATGAAAGAGAAGGAAGTCCGCTACGAGATGCTCAACTGCGAGGATGCCGACTACATCATCGTCGCCTATGGTTCGAGCAGCCGTATCGCCATGAAGGCCATGCAGATGGCCCGCGAGAAAGGCATCAAGGTGGGTCTGTTCCGCCTGATCACCCTCTTCCCCTTCCCGACCAAACAGCTGGCCGAAGTTGCCGCCCACGTCAAAGGTATCCTTTGCGTCGAGATGAGCGCCGGTCAGATGATCGAGGACGTGAAGCTGGCCACCAAGTGCGGTGTGAAGACCGAGCACTTCGGCCGCTTCGGCGGTATCATCCCCACTCCCGGCGAGGTCCTGGAGGCTCTTGAAAACAAGATTATCAAATAAAGAAAGGAACAACAATGAATCAAGATATTGAAGCTCGCAAGCAAGAGCTGCTGAAAGAGGGTTACGAGGAGGTTTACACCCGTACCAAGGTGCTCACCGACGCCGTGATGCACTACTGCCCCGGCTGCGGCCACGGCACCACCCACCGCCTCATCGCCGAGGTTATCGACGAGATGGGCATTCAGGACAACGTCGTCGGCGTGAGCCCCGTCGGATGCTCCGTTCTGGCCTACAATTACTTTGATGTCGACTTCCAGGAGGCCGCCCACGGCCGCGCTCCCGCAGTCGCTACCGCCATCAAGCGCCTCAACCCCGACACCTTCGTGTTCACCTATCAGGGTGACGGTGACCTGGCCGCTATCGGCACCGCCGAGACCATCCATGCCGCCAACCGTGGCGAGAACATGACCATGATCTTCGTCAACAACGGTATCTACGGTATGACCGGTGGCCAGATGGCTCCCACCACGCTGGTCGGCATGCGCAGCGCCACCACTCCTTATGGCCGCCGCGTTGACCTCAACGGTTATCCCCTCCGCATGACCGAGCTCCTCTCCACCCTGCCCGGCACCTACTACGTGACCCGCCAGAGCGTGCAGAACCCCGCCGCCGTGCGCAAGGCCAAAGCCGCTATCCGCAAAGCCTTCGAGAACCAGAAACTGAAGAAAGGCCTCAGCTTCGTCGAGATTCTCTCCAACTGCAACAGCGGCTGGAAGATGACCCCCGTGGCCGCCAACAAGTGGATGGAAGACAACATGATGCCCAACTACCCCATCGGCGACATCAAAGTCGACGGCAAGATTGTCGAGGGTATCGACGCCAACCGCCTGGTTCTGGATCACCCGCTCACCGTTCAGCAATAATTAACAATTAAAAACGAAGAAACAATGACTGAAGAAATCATCATAGCCGGTTTCGGTGGACAGGGTGTCCTCTCGATGGGTAAGATTCTTGCCTATTCCGGTGTCATGCAGGACAAAGAGGTCAGCTGGATGCCCAGCTACGGCCCCGAGATGCGTGGCGGTACCGCCAACGTCTCCGTCATCATCAGCGACGAGCGCATCAGTTCGCCCATCATCAACCAGTTCGACACTGCCATCATCCTCAACCAGCAGTCGCTGGACAAGTTTGAGAGCGCTGTGAAGCCTGGCGGTTACCTTATCTACGACCCCAACGGCATCACTCACGAGCCCACCCGCAAGGACATCAACATCTACAAGATCGCAGCTACCGCCAAAGCCCAGGAACTTGGCATCAGCAAGGTCTTCAACATGGTGGTCCTCGGTGGCTTCCTCAAACTGAAACCCATTGTCGACAAGCAGTACATCCACGAAGGTTTGGAGCACTCCCTGCCCCAGCGCCACTGGAACCTCATTCCCCAGAACGAGGAAGCTATTGAAATCGGCAAGGGCATCATCGAAGCCGTCCAGGTGCTGTAAGCATCTGCCGCACTACACAAAAAGCGTCCTGACACCCATCGGGACGCTTTTTTTTCGTTCAAGCCACACAATATCTTTCGGCTTTGTACGTTGTTAAAAGAAAAAGAAAACCCTATGAGAAAAATAATTATGTTTGTGGCGGCGCTACTGATGGCGGGCACCGCATTGGGACAAGGAAAGAAAATGTTGCAGTGGGACCAGTTGATGGACCGCGACCTCTACCCCAAGCGCGAGGCGATGAGTTTCATCTTCGCCCCTGATGGCAAGACTGTCACTTATTTCAAGGGAGGCGAACTCTATGGCTTCGACGGAAAGAAGGAGTTCAAACTTGAGACCGAGGCACAACGCGACTGGCGCAAGCCCAAGAGCCATGACCCAAAACTCGAGGAACGCGTGGAGTTGAAAGAGGGCAACCTCTACGTCGACGGCAAACTGGTGGAGCGTGGCGACGGCTACAACATCGTCCTCGGCGAGAGCGTGCACCGCAACGAGTTCGGCATCAACGGCGGCCTGTTCTGGTCGCCCAAAGGCAACCGCTTAGCCTTCTACCGTATGGACCAAAGCATGGTGGTGGACTATCCCATCGTCAATACCAAGGCCCGCGAGGCCGAGGTGCGCAACATCAAATACCCCATGGCCGGCATGAAGAGCCATGAAGTGACAGTGGGTGTGTGGGATGCCACTGCACAGAAACTCGTCTACTTGAACACTGCCCGCGACACCACCGTCCATGAGCGTGAGATGTACCTGACAAACATCGCATGGAGTCCCGACGAGAAGTATGTCTTCATCGCCAAGGTGAACCGCGAGCAGAACCACATGTGGCTTGAACAGTATGATGCTGAGTCGGGTGCTTTCATGAAGGTGCTCTTCGAGGAGACCAACCCTCGCTACGTGGAGCCCTGCGAACCCATGATTTTCCTGCCAAGCAACGGCAAGCGGTTGCCTGGCGGCGACCAATTCCTCTGGTTCTCGATGCGCGACGGCTACAAGCACCTATACCTATATAATATAGATGGTACCCTCGTAAAGCAGGTGACCGAAGGCGCATATGAGGTCGAGGGCTTTATCCAGTTCGACAAGAAAGGCGAGAATATCTTCATCTATGCCAACAAGGACAACCTCGCCGGTCGCGACGCCTACCGTGTGAACTTGAAGAAGGGCACCATGGAGTGCCTCACCATGCAGGAGAACGGCCTGCACGGCACCCACACCATAGCCCTCAACGAGCAAGGCACGATGTGGGTCGACCTTTGGAGCAGTGTAAACGTGCCCATGCGTGCCGACCTGCGCGACCTCAAGCACAAGAACCCCATAAAGACCTTCTTTGAGGCCGAGAACCCCTTGAAGGACTATGCCATGCCCGAGGTGAAGATCGGCACCATCAAGGCTGCCGACGGCGAGACCGACCTCTACTACCGTCTCATCACTCCTCCCAATATGGAGAAGGGCAAGAAATATCCGACCCTCGTTTACGTCTACGGCGGCCCACACTCGCAGTTGGTGACCGACAGCTGGCTCGGCGGCGGCAACCTCTACTTCATGTTCCTCGCACAACAAGGCTATGTGGTCTTCACCGTCGACAACCGAGGCACCGACAACCGAGGCTTCGAGTTCGAGAGCTGCACCCACCGCCACCTCGGCGAGATTGAAATGGCCGACCAGATGGAGGGCGTCAAGTTTCTCAAGAGTCTGCCCTATGTCGACCAAGACCGTATGGGCGTCGAAGGCTGGAGCTTCGGCGGCTTTATGACCATCACCATGAAGCTGGCGCACCCCGAGGTCTTCAAGGTGGGCTGCGCCGGTGGTCCTGTCATCGACTGGAAATGGTATGAAATCATGTACGGCGAGCGCTACATGGACACTCCACAGGAGAACCCCGAAGGCTACGAGGCCAACTGCCTTCTCAACAAAGCCAAGGACCTCGAAGGCCGCCTACTGGTCATCCACGGTGCCGAAGACAACACGGTGGTGTGGCAGCACTCGCTGGAGTTCATCGAGCGCTGCATCAACAACTACAAGCAGGTCGACTACTTTGTCTATCCCCACCATGAGCACAACGTGCTGGGGCGCGAGCGCCTGCACTTATATCAAAAGATGTTCCAATACTACGAGGATTATCTTAAATAAAAGAATAAGGGAGGCCGCGCTTCGCGCGGCCTCCCTTATTTTGCTGCTTTCAGCACCTGCTCTATCACACCTATCTTGTAGCCGGTGCTATGATAGCGTATCTGCCCATCTTTGTCAATCAAGGCAACCAACGGATATTGTATATTGGCACCGCTCTTGGTGGCTTCGAGGATACGTTGCTCCAACAGCCCTTTGCTGTAGGTAATGTCGGTGTTCACCAAATGCCATTCAGTCATATTCAACTTGGCGGGGCCTACCATAAAGGTCATGCCACCCCACTGCATCATCTCTTTCTGCAACTGGCGCAACTCCACGATGAGGTGCTTCGAAGGCTCGCTGTATTCGCCGAGGTTGATATAAAGCATGCCGCTGTTGCCAGCATAGTCCCACAGTTCAATGCCGTCGAAAAGTTCCAAGTTCTTGTCGAGGGCACCCAACTCGTCGGTATGAGCCAGCAGTGGCAGGATGACGATCTCCTTGGTTACCTTCTCGCCCGACTTCACTTCGAAGAACTCCAGGCGCGACCGCACGGCCCCGTCGGGGTAGCGGTTGCCGGTGGAGAGGCAGTAGATGCCGGGCTCCAGCTTAATGGTGGCGGGGAACTTGGCCATGCGTGCATCATCCTCGAAGTCGAAGGTGCGCAGGTCTCCATTCTCCAGCTTGGCGAGGGTGAAGTGCGGCCAGTATACAGGTTTGGCGGGTTCTTTGCCTCGGTAGGTGAGGGTAAGTTTGGCGGCTTTAAGGCCTTTAGAGTCCTTAAGGTCCTTAAAGTCTCTGACGACCCAAGTGGCATTCTCCCATACATATATTATATTTGTGGCATTGTCCAGATAGGAGGGTACTCCGGCAGCACGGCAAGCCGCCACGAAGAAAATGTCGCGACTATGGCTGTCGGCACGACGCAACTTGTAGACTCCCACCGGCGAGATGGGACAGTTGTAGTAATTGCTGCTGTCGTCGACGTTGATGCTGTCCATCACCCAATGCTTGATTTCCTCAGCAGTCATCCCCTTGAAACTTGCCAGCTCCTCACGGTAGGGTCGCACCATCTCGTTGCTGATGCGAGCAGGGAGGATGCCTTTCTGGACATAAAGCAAGTACTCATCCCCCGTAATTGCATAGTGCGACTCCAACACATTTGCGGTGATGTCGCGTAAATCTTTGTCGCTAAAGGTGCAAAGATAGTCGTAAAGATGTGGAGTATATTCAAATCTCTCTTCACAAACAAGGCCAAAATCGAATCCTGCACTGTAGTACCAAACTTTCACACTGTCGCAATGGTTGTTGATAAACTTAGCAATCTCAGCATAGTTTCCTTCGCTCTTATGGATTATCTCCCAAGCCTGCTCATCAGTGATATTAATGTTGGGTTTCAGGAGTTGCTTGTAGTTGTCTTTGGTTGGGAATGTGGCGGTGTAGGCGTTGCGCAGTGAGTCCTCATAGGCCAGGCGTTTGGCGTTGGCGGCGGTCTCCTCCTCGGTGGCCACCACTTTGGGTTCATCTGCTGCAGGAGGAACCATCTCGAACACCCAATCATCTGTCCAGAAACAGCCAATCCTATCCTCTCGGTACTGCGGCGTCTTAATTACGTCCTTTTCAAGCTTCACGGTCGCCACACTATCTTTCCGCACATCAAGCTTCCTGAAAATATAAGTTTCACCATCCGTCGCCCATATCATCAGGTCTCCCAAGCCGGTGGTGAGTGAAGCCTTACCCGCCTTGTCGGTGGTCATATCGGCGAGGGTATAGTATTCGGCGTAGTTGTAAAGTTTGAACTTCACATGCGCACCCTCCATCGGTTGGTCGTTCTCATCTACCACGGTGACGGTGACACGGCGCGTGGGCGCATAATGCGAAAGCAGGTTCAGTTCGCTATAGAGACTCGTGCGATTCACCACCTCTTCGTCGCCTTTGTATTTACCGAAGGCTTTAGTGTGTACCATCATGCAACGGGTGCTCGGCACGGAGAACCACCCCATGTTCAGTCGTGGGTCAGGCTCACAGGCACCCAGGAATTTCCACTCGCCATCAACATAGACCTCTACCCATGCGTGGTTGTCGTCGCAATGTGCCCAGCGGGGCGTGTAGCACTGGCGGGCAGGGATGCCGACGGCGCGCATGGCCGTGACGGTAAAGGTGCTTTCCTCCCCGCAGCGGCCCAGCGAGGTCTTCATCGTTGCCAGCGGGGACGACGTGCGGCTGTCGCTGGCACGGTAGGCCACATGCTCGTGGCACCAGTGGTTCACCTCCAGGGCAGCCTCCTCAATGGTCATGCCCTGCACACGATCCTTCAACTCGCGGTAGAACACCATGCGGGCGGTGTCGAGGTTCTCGTTGTTCACACGGTACACCAGCACAAAGTGGCGGAACACATCCTCGGGGATGTCCTTGCCCCACGCCATCTCCTCGCGCACCTTGAAGGCGTAGCGCACCTGCTGCAAGTAGAACGACGGCTCATAGTCGGCCAGGTCGCTCAGGGGCATATAGGCATAGAGGAACTCCATGGCTTCACGCTCCATGGCGCTCAGCGTATCCAACCGCACATCCAGCATCGGGAACTCCGCCATGCGGCCTTCGAAATCCTCGTGCACCTCGGCACGATAGTCCTTATCTGTGATAAAATGCGGGTCGCGGTGGCACGAAGCCAACAGCACCAGACCCATCAACAGAGGAATTATTTTTTTCATAATGTCAATGTTTGGTCAATCAACTGTCTCACCGTGGCGGCATCGGTGACGAGGGTGCCGTCGTCGAGGGTCTTCTTGCAGCTGCCGTGCACCTCGCGGACGCCGGTCTCGGCCACCAGTTGGCGCACATTGCCAGGAGTGACGCCGCTACCGGCAAGGATCTTCACACCCGTCACACCCACCAGTTGGCGGATGACACCGGCACCCTCGAGGGCTGTAAGGCGCTGGCCGGAGGTCAGCAGACGGTCGCAACGCGCGGCAGCCACAGCCCACAGCGCCTCCTGAGGGTCCTGCTGCGCCTCGTCGAAGGCGCGATGGAAGGTCACCTCCATGGGCGCCGCCAGCTGCACGAGCCGACGCGTCACCTCCACATCCACCTTGCCGTCCTCGGTCAGCAGGCCCAGCACTACGGCGGCGGCGCCGAGTTCCTTACAACGTTTGATGGTGGCAATCATCTCCATCTGCTCAAACTCCGTGTAGCAGAAGTTTCCCGGACGCGGACGCACCAACACATGGGTACGCAGGCCTAAGTGGCGGGAGCAGTAAGCGATGGCCTCATCGCTGGGAGTCAGTCCGCCGCACTCCAGATCGCGGCAGAGTTCTATGCGGTCGGCGCAGCCCTCCTTGGCAGCCACCGCCGAGGCTATCGAATTGCAACAAATTTCAACGTCAATCATGCTGCAAAAATACAACTTTTTCCCCGATTGGCGAAAAATAAGTATAAAGTAGGCACTATCAACCTATTATCACCCTACCAACACCCTACCAACTCCTACCGTGGTAGGAGTTGGTAGGGTGTTGGTAGGGTCTTCATAGGGGGTTCTACCTTACCCTGCGGCAAGCGGATTTTATTTTTACCGGAGGACATACTATATGACATTTTTTCACGTTATTTAACATATTGAAAAAACAAACACTATGAATAACATCCACCCCATCAGCAATGACCTCATTTATGTCGGCGTGAGCGACCGCCGCACCGCCCTGTTCGAGAACGTATACCCCATTCCCCGTGGGGTTTCGTACAACAGCTATGTGCTTCTGGACGAGAAGACTGCGCTCTTGGACACCGCCGACCTCACCGTCAGCGAGCAGTTCTTCGAGAATGTCGAGGCGGCGCTCCATGGCCGTCAGCTCGACTACCTGATTGTCAATCACATGGAGCCCGACCACGGCGCCCTCATAGCCCCTCTGCTGCTGCGCCACCCGCAGGCCACGGTGGTCTGTACCGCCAAGGCGGCACAGATGATGGAGCAGTTCTTCGGCAGCAAGCCCGTGCAGCTGCAGGCCGTCAAAGAGGGCGACACCCTCTCGCTGGGACGCCACAACCTCGTCTTCACCATGGCACCCATGGTGCATTGGCCCGAGGTGATGATGACCTACGACAGCACCTCAAAGACCCTCTTCTCGGCCGACGCCTTCGGCACTTTCGGCGCACTGAGCGGCAACCTCTATGCCGACGAGGTGAACTTCGAGGGCGAATGGATTAACGATGCCCGCCGCTATTTCGTCAACATCGTGGGCAAGTACGGCCAGCCTGTGCAGACGGTGCTCAAGAAGGCTTCCGCATTGGACATCAATATGATATGCCCGCTCCACGGTCCCGTGTGGCGCAGCAACTTGGAATTCTTCATCGGCAAGCACGATGTGTGGAGCCGCTACGAGCCCGAGGAGAAAGGCGTGGTGATTATCTACGGCAGCATCTACGGCCACACCGAGGCCGCCGCCCTGCGCATGGGTACCCTGCTGGCCCAGCGTGGCGTGAAGAACATCAAGGCCTACGACGCCAGCCGCACGCACACCAGCAAGCTGGTGGCCGAATGCTGGCGCGCCAGCCATATCGTCCTTGCGGCAAGCACCTACAACAACGGCATCTACACCCCGGTGGAGGAGTTGCTCCACGACCTCAAGGCCCACGCCTTCCAGAACCGCACCTGGGCACTGATAGAGAACGGCACCTGGGCCCCGCAGAGCGGCAAGCTGATGCGCGCCATGGTGGAGGAGATGAAAGATATGACGGTGCTGGGCGACACCTTCACCCTCAAGAGCGCCATGAAACCCGAGCAGGAGAAAGAGCTCGCCGAGCTGGCCGACCTCATTGTTGCCAACCTTAAATTCGAATTGTAATATGGACAAACTCAGCAACGACGCCATCACCAAGATAGGCTACGGACTCTACGTGCTCATCGCCCGCGAAGGGGAAAAGGACAACGGCTGCATCGTCAATGTGGTGGCACAGCTCACCTCGTCGCCCATGCAGATGATGATATCCGTCAACAAGCAGAATCTGACGCACGACATGATACTGCGCACCGGTCGTTTCAACGTCTGCTGCCTCACCGAGCACACGCCGATGAAAGTATTCGAGCACTTCGGTTTCCAGAGCGGCCGCGACGTCAACAAGTTCGAGGGCTGCGACGTGGAGATGCGCTCCAGCAACGGATTGCTCTACCTGCCCAAGTATACCAACGCCTACCTCTCGGGCCAGATGAACTATGCCAAGGACCTTGGCACACACACCCTCTTCATCGCCGACATCACCGAAGCCGTGCACCTGAGCGACGACCCCTCGCTGACCTATGCCTACTACCAGCAGCATATCAAACCCAAACCTGCAGCCACCACCCAGCCGTCATCGAACGGCAAGAAGAAATGGGTCTGCGAGGTCTGCGGCTACGTCTATGAAGGCGATTCTTTGCCCGCCGACTTCATCTGCCCCTGGTGCAAGCACCCCGCCAGCGACTTCAAGTTGGTGGAATAAAAAAAAATTTTGCCGCTTCGGAAATAATTTCGTATCTTTGCATTTTGAAATATTAACCCTTTAATACGAATATAATATGGAAAAGTATGTTTGCAACGTCTGTGGGTATGAGTATGACCCCGCAAAAGGTGACCCTGACAACGGCATCGCTCCCGGCACCAAGTTCGAGGACCTGCCCGCCGACTGGGTGTGCCCCCTCTGCTCGGTAGATAAGACTCATTTTGAAAAACAATAATCAATAAAATCAATAATTATGCTTAACAAGAAAGTTTCCGACCTGCTCAACGAGCAGATCAACAAAGAGCTCTACAGCGGCTACCTGTATCTCGACATGAACAACTATTTCGACAAACGCGGCCTCGCCGGCTTCGCCAACTGGTACATGATCCAGGCCATGGAGGAGCGCGACCACGCCATGCTCATCTACAAGTACATGCAGAACAACGACTGCCCCATCACCCTGGACGCCATCGCCAAGCCCGACAAGAAGTACAAGAAAGATATGGATGTGCTGAAGGCCGGCCTGGAGCACGAGGAGTATGTCACCGCTAGCATACACACCATCTATGACGCCGCCTACAAGGTGAAGGACTTCCGCACCATGCAGTTCCTCGACTGGTTCGTCAAGGAGCAGGGTGAGGAGGAGACCAATGCCCGCGACATGATCACCAAGATGGAGCTGTTCGGCAGCGACCCCAAGAGCCTCTATATGCTCAACCAGGAGCTCGCCGCCCGCACCTACAGCGCCCCCAGCCTGGTGCTCGACTAATGGGCTTAAATCAACAGCTAAAGCCTCGCTCATCAGCGGGGCTTTTTTGATGTTTATTAAAAATATTTCTCCATATCACAAAAAGTGTGTATCTTTGCACTTGAAATAGAACAAGAATATTAATCCTAAAAACAAGACAATTATGAGCAAAAAGTTTATCTGCCCCGTGTGCGGCTACGTCTATGAAGGAGACGAAATGCCCGAAAAATGCCCCATCTGCGGCAAACCCATGCAGGAAGTGAAAGAGGACATCAAGACCTGGGCCGCCGAACATATCGTCGGAGTAGCCAAAGATGCCCCCGAAGACATCAAAATGGACCTCCGCGCCAACTTCGAAGGCGAATGCAAAGAGGTGGGTATGTACCTGGCCATGGCCCGCGTGGCTCACCGCGAGGGTTATCCTGAGGTGGGTCTCTACTGGGAGAAAGCCGCCTTTGAGGAGGCCGAGCACGCCGCCAAGTTCGCCGAGCTGCTGGGTGAAGTGCTGACCGACAGCACCAAGGAGAACCTCAAGATGCGCGTCGACGCCGAATACGGTGCCACCGCCGGCAAGACCGACCTCGCCAAGCGCGCCAAAGCCCTCAACCTCGACGCCATCCACGACACCGTCCACGAGATGGCCCGCGACGAGGCCCGCCACGGCAAAGCCCTCGAAGGCCTGCTGAACCGCTACTTCAACAAATAAATGTCCTTCCGCAAGAACATCTCCTACGCACTCTTCCCGCTGACCATGTGGTATGCGGTGGGGGTGCGTTTCCGTAATTTGTTCTATGCGCTGGGCATCAAGAAACAAGAGGCTCCCCACATCACGACAATTGGTGTGGGGAACCTTTCTACTGGCGGCACCGGCAAGACACCGCATGTGGAATACCTCATCAGGCTCCTTGCCGACAAATACCCCACCGCCGTCCTCAGCCGCGGATACAAGCGCAAGAGCAAGGGCTACGCAATAGACGACGGCAACCACGACGCCTCCCTCCTTGGCGACGAACCCGCCATGATTGCAAGCAAGTTTCCTCAGGTACAGGTAGCCGTGTGCGAGAAACGTGTAGAAGGTGTGAAACAACTGATGGAGCAGGAGCAGAAGCCCCAACTCATCATCCTCGACGATGTCTTCCAGCACCGCGCCATCAAACCCAGCATCAACATACTGCTGACGGAGTACAGCCACCCCTACTTCGCCGACCACATCCTCCCCTACGGCGACCTACGCGAGTTCAAAAAAGCACGTTTCCGCGCCAACATCGTCATCGTCACCAAATGTCCTGCCATCCTCAACCCCGTGGAAAAGCACAACATCCTCCACGACCTCAAACTACTAAACTACCAGAAAGTCTTCTTCTCCTATTTCGCCTATGGTGAGCTGCAGACCCTTGACGGCCAACCCGCCCCGGTCGACCTGCGTCGTGTTGACAACGTCCTTTGTGTCACCGGCATAGCACATCCCGACCCCCTGCTCGCCGAATTGCGCCGCAGCGTCAAAGTGCAGCACATGGCCTTTGGCGACCACCACGACTTTACAGCTCACGACATTGCCCGCATACGCGAAACCTTTGCCGCGCTCCCGGGCGCAAACAACATCATCATTACCACCGAGAAAGATGCCATGCGTCTACATGGCCTCACTGGGGACCTGCCATTCCGCGTCCTCCCCATCCGGGTAGCTTTCCACAAAGAAAACGACAAAGACTTCGACCATCTTATCGAGTCGGCAGTCCGCGAAAACATTTCATTCCTCTCCAAACTCAGCATCTGGAGCTGAGTTATTTCTTGATATAGCTGAGGAAATCCAAATCGATGCTTAAGGAAAGGAAAGGCTTCAACAGCCAGGCTTTGGCCGTGACATCGTCGATGCTAAGGCTGTTGCCGATGATGTCGCCGTTGCCATAACCATCTTTCAGCACCTGGTATTCGGCGATATTACATCCAAAAGTGAGGTAAAAGAAGTCGACGAAGCGGAAGCTGAAACCGGCATAGAAATTCTTGAACAGGTTGCTTCCTCCGAAACCGACATAGAAGCCGATGTCGTAGGCGAAATCCTGGTCGAAGCGACGAATCTGCCGTCCCGTGCTGTCGTTGCCCAACGTGTGCGAACGATTGAAAAACTTGGTCAAATCCCACAGCATCACCGAGGCGCCGGTGACATAGTCAAACTCCACATCGCCGGCATTACGGTTGGAGATGTAGCGGTCGTAGGTGCCCGTGGTGGCGCCGGCCTTGAGGCGTATTTCCCAGTCGGGGGTGCGATAGAAACGCATGGCCACGCCCTGGATGGGGCGCACTTTCTTCTTGCGGTTGGTAGCCAGGGCCACACGCTCTTCGGCGGCCTTAGCCCTCTCTTCCAAGTATTTGTTGGCCTCTTCCTTGCGCACATTTTCCAATTCGGCGATGCGCACCAAAGCCCGCAGCGAGTCGACCATGTGGATGTAGTAGTTGCGCTCGGCCTCGAGTTTCTCCTTGTCTACGCCGTTGGCAGAGAGGATTTCGCGGTAGAACACTTCTTTGTCCTGCAGTGCACGGAGAGCCGCCGTGTCGGCCTCGCGACGGATGACGGTATCGGTGTGGTAGACATGGAGGGTGTCGGTGCGGTAGAGGCGGAGGGTGTCGGTGCGGAGGACGTAGACGGTGTCGGGCTGAGGCGGTGCCGGCATCATGACACGGGGCGCCGACGCCTCGTTGTTCAGCCACTCGCCAACGCCCACCTCGGCGACGGTATCCGCCACCACCTGTGCCGCAAGGCTCAGGGGCAGGAGTAGGAATGCTATAAACAACAGGCGCTTCATTTCAGACGGCAAACCATTTCGTCGACGGTCATGGTCTGCTGACTGCCGTCGGTCATATTCTTGAGGGTGACGGTACCGTTTTGAAGTTCGCTTTCGCCGATGAAAGCCACAAAGGGAACCCCTTTGCGGTTGGCGTAGTCCATCTGTTTCTTCATCTTGGCAGCTTCGGGATAGACCAGCGTTGCCACTCCTTCGGCGCGGAGTTGCGCGGCGGCGCGGATGCAGGCGGCCTGCTCAGCAGGGCCGAAGTTGATGAAAAGCACCGTGGCGGCCTGTGCCAGGTCCTTGGGGAAGGCGTCGAGTTCGGTGAGCACGTCGTAGATGCGGTCGGCCCCGAACGAGATGCCCACGCCACTGACGTCGGGCATGCCGAAGATGCCGGTGAGATTATCATAACGGCCTCCACCACAGATGCTTCCAATCTGTACATCCTTGGCTTTCACCTCGAAGATGGCGCCGGTATAATAGTTCAGCCCTCGGGCGAGGGTGAGGTCAAGTTCAATGTCACAATGCATCTGTGACGCCGTGATGAGGCCGAACAATTCTTTCAGTTCGGCGGCGCCCTTGGCGCCCACTTCCACGTTGGCGAACATCTGCTCCAAAGCACTGATTTTTTGCTCGGTGCTTCCCGTGAGCGAAAACACAGGGTCGAGGGCGGAGATCTGTTCTGTCGTAAGGCCTCGTTCGGCCAACTCGGCACGCACATTGTCGAGACCTATCTTGTCCAACTTGTCGATGGCCACGGTGATGTCGACAATTTTGTCGGGTGCACCAATCATCTCGGCGATACCGGCAAGCACCTTGCGGTTGTTGATTTTCACCACCACATTGACGCCCAACTTGCCGAAAACCATGTCGATCATCTGCACCAGCTCGAGCTCGTTGAGTTGCGAGGTGGAGCCAATCATGTCGGCGTCGCACTGATAGAATTCTCTGTAGCGACCCTTCTGCGGCCGGTCGGCACGCCACACAGGCTGCAGTTGGTAGCGGCGGAAGGGGAAGGTGATCTGGTCGCGATGCTGGACAACGAAACGGGCGAAGGGAACGGTGAGGTCATAGCGCAGGCCACGGTCACAAATCTGCGGTGCCACCTTGTGATAATCCTGTTGGAAATCAACATTCTCCATGAAGTTGCCCGAATTGAGCACCTTGAACAACAGTTTGTCGCCCTCTTCGCCATATTTGCCCATGAGCGTCGAAAGGTTCTCGAGCGACGGAGTTTCGATAGGTTCAAAGGCGAAAGCGCGGAAGACCGAGCGGATAGTGTCGAAAATATAGTTGCGGCGAGCCATCTCTATCGGGAGGAAATCGCGCGTACCCTTGGGGATTGAGCATTTAACAGTAGCCATAGCATTCATTTTTTGAAACTGCAAAATTACGAATAAAGGCCGAAATGGCAAAATTTATTTTTTGCCGCCTCCGGACGGCGCCTTCCCGAGGGGTTGAAAAGGGGTAAAAAACGGGTACATTTAACTAAATTTAACAAACATTTCAACTACCTGTCAATCAGGTATCAACACCTACGATGGTAGGAGTTGGTAGGGAGTTGGTAGGGGGTTGGTAGGTAGATGGTACCAAGGGGGTGGCAAGCGGACACTTTTTCTTTCCGACGGAAAGGATTTTTTTTGTATTTTTGCATCGGAAACAGACAATGTGAAAATGCACGTCAAACGCCATATCGTGTTGCTGGTGTGCCTGTTGGCATGCGCGGTGGGTTTTGCCCAGGAGGCAAAAACGCCCCATTTGCGCATCAACGACACCGGGAACGGGGTGTTGAAGGTCGATTTCCAACTGCAAGGAGTGGGGTTGGAGCTTGTTGGATGGAATTTTTCGCGGATGACAAGCAACGGCATGTCCTTCGGCACAGGACGTGAGAATGCCCCCGACCTGCCTACGGCAAGCATGCTGTTGCGACTGCCGACGGGCAGCACATTGAAAGTGAGCGACATTGCAGAAAAGAAGATAACAGAGACCCTCTGGCCCGAATTGAGAGAGTACCCCCTGGCTCCGGTTGTCAGAGGGTGGGCCAAAGACCAGTCGTGGCCTGGCTACGAGCCCGATACAAAGATTTATGAGACAGACGGATACTACCGCAGCGGCGACCTGATGGAGGTTGAACACCTCGGACGCATGGGCCGCGAAGAGATCTACCGCCTGACTGTGCGGCCGGTGGCCTACAATCCAGTGAGCGGTGGAGTAAAGATATGGGAAAGCATTGAGGGAACGCTACTTGTAAGCAAGGTTTCTACCCCCGTCCCCAAAAGCGAAGAGGTGTTGCTAATTGTGTCGCGACCCGAATTTGAAGCTGGTTTACAGGATTTTGTACAATGGAAGCGGCAGGAGGGCTACCATGTGGAAGAGCTCTATGTTGAAACCTATAAGCGCGACAGCATCAAAGAGATGATGCAGCCCTATTTCCTGAGTGAGAACCCTTTGCATGCAGCGCCCGACTATATCCTGCTTGTTGGCGACGCGGCACAGATACAGTCGTTTATAGGCGAAACCTCGCTTGACGGCGAGGGGCACACCACCGACCTCTACTATGCCGACTTCACGGGAGACTACCTTCCCGAAGCGCTGCTGGGACGCTGGCCCGTGAACGACACGGCCGAGCTGCGCATCGTAGTGGAGAAGACGCTTCGCTACGAGCAGTTTAACAGCATCGACACCACCCAGCTGAAGCGCCTGCTGCTGGTGGCTGGCAACGAGCAGTATTCGCCTGCACCACTGACCACCAACGCACAGGTCAACTACGTGGGTCGCGAGACGAAAATGGCTCATCCCGAGATTGATACACTCACGTTCCACAACCCGCAGTCGGGTTCCCAGGTTGACACCATCGTATCCTCCATCGGCTACGGAGCCAGCCTGTTGAACTACACGGCGCACTGCACCGTAGGAGGCTGGACCTCACCGGCGTTGACCATCGGGCGTGTCGAGGAGGCCTCAGCAACACAGCCCATGGTATATGTGAACAACTGCTGCAAAAGCAACACATTCAGCGGCACAGGCTTTGGCGAGCAACTGCTGCGGCTGCCCGTGGGTGGTGGCGTGGGTGTGATAGGCGCCACCAACTCTACACTTTGGTATGAGGACTTCTACTGGGCCGTAGGGCCCAAATGGCCAGTAACCCTGAATGTTGCCTACGACAGCGCGGCACGCGGGGCTTTTGACGCCCTGACAGGGAGCCACCCCTCCATCGCCACCTTGGGTGAACTGCTGGCGGCCGGCAATCTGGCCGTCACAGCCTTCGGCACGGGATATGCAAAATTCTATTGGGAAATCTACTGCCTGCTGGGCGACCCGACGCTGCGGCCCTGGATTGGGGTGCCGCAGCATATCGAACTCACCATAGCCGACAGCATATTCAACGGCAGTAGCGAAATAAATGTGGGCGGTACTCCCGGAGCCCGCGTGACAGCCATGCAAGACGGCCAGCTGCTGGGCGTGGCCGCTATCGACAGCCATGGACAAGCCACCCTCCGTCTGAGCCAGACTCTCGACACCCTGCCGCTCATCCTTACTGCCACCGGCCAAGGATTACAGCCCCGCATCGACACCTTGAGGGTAAACGCCGACATCGGGTACGGCGTAGCATTGCGCGAGGTGGAAGCCAGCGACACAACCGTGAGTTGCATAGTGGAGAATATCGGGCGCTGCAGCATCGACACACTGAAAATTGTATTGACACAGACAGGCGAAGACACCCTGAATGGTGCCCTGCTGCGAGAGCAGATAGCCATTATCGACTCGCTGCCGGCAGGTGCCCGCCGGTCCGTCGTTATACCGGTGGCAGTCGAAGCCCTCGGCAGCCAGCCCTATTGGCAAGCCACCCTCATGGCTTGGGAGTGGGGCTCGGGCACGCTGTGCGACCTTACGCTGCGCCACACCATGGAGGTAACCTACCCCACCCTCACCCTTCGGCTGGTGGATGCCAGCGGTCGCGAGGCCCGGCGTGTGCTGCCGGAGCGCAGCTACCGACTGGAAGCCACTGTTGACGGCACTGCCGATTCGCTGAGACTCAACGCCGAGACACTGCCCTTCGGGCAATGGAGCGACACCGCCAATATATTGGACTTCTCCACCCCTGACAGCATCTGCGCCCTTGGCATCGGTACCACCCTTCATCTGGACGGTTGGCGCAACGAACAACGCTATTGGCTGGAGCCCGGCGAGCGCATCGACAGCTTCGAGCAGGGATTCGACAGCCACCCCTGGCAGAACAACGGCCGTGTGGCATGGACTCTCGACAGCACGGAGAGCCATTCGGGCCACTTCAGTGTCCGCTCGGGAGCCATCGAAGACGGGCAACTGACGCAGCTATGCCTTGAGGTGATAATGCCGATGAGAGACAGCGTGAGCTACTGGGTGAAAACCTCGACCGAGGAGCGCCACGACAAAATGACCTTTTTGGTCGACGGACGCGCTTTCACACCCGAAGCATGGGGCATCGGCGACTGGCGCCAACGCACACACGTGATAGCTGCGGGACGGCACACCCTCTGCTGGCGCTATGCCAAAGACGGCTCGGGCCGCCAAGGCGACGACTGTGTGTGGCTTGACGACATACAGATTCCGCTTGCGCTATGGGACAGTGTCTACGCCTGGGATTGCGCCGAACCTTCTCCCCTGCGCATTACGCAAACCGACAGAGCAATCCAGATCAAACTCTATCCCAACCCGACAAACGAAGGGGTGTGGATAGAAGGTCGGCCGGGGACAGCGGTGAGCATCGGCGATGTCATGGGGCGCACCATAGCCTCATTCTCTCTGACCAGCGAAGGGGCCCACCACTGGGATGCCTCGGCGTTGCAGGCAGGCATCTATTACGCCACCGGCACCCTCGACGGACAGCGAAGCACTCAGAAAATAATCCTCATAAAGCCTTAAAGCCATGCCAGAAACCCTTAGCGACACCCTACTCCTTCAGGAAACACTGCCATTCTGGCAATGGGACACCACCATCGAGTGGTCCACGGCAGAAGTCGACACAGGTATTCCCTTTGACTCCATTCACCGTCCACGCGAGAAGGTGGACACGGTATTCCGCAAGTCGCTCTTCCAACGCCATACACTGCAGGTGCAACACCAAAACTTCATCGAAAGACCCGACACACACGAACCCGCCTGGATATTCATCAGCCTGCTGCTACTTACAGGTTTGATATGCCTCTACTTCCATCTGCGCACCATCAAACTTCCGGCATTGATGAAAGCACTGGTCGACCGCAGAGCCATGGAACGATTAGTGCGCGACTGCAACCTGAACCGTACCGTGATGATGCTGCCCATGGGGCTGCTGGTGGTAGCGACAGTATGCCTGCCCGTTCACCACATAGCCATGCCCCAGACAGGACTGAGAGGATACCTGATGATTGCCATCGGAGCCGCATTGCTTTACATCCTGCGCAACAGCATACTACGCCTGCTGGGCAACACATTCGAAAACAAAACAGGAGTGACGCTCTACATCATCAACAACTATTTCTTCCATTTGGTGGAGGCTACCGTGGTGACCGTGTTGCTGTTTCCCTTCTTCTACCTGCCAGGAGGTCAAACAGCGATGCTCTACATCATTGGAGGATTCATTGCCCTGGCCTTCATCATACGGTTTGGACGAGGAATAAAAGTTTTTTTAACACTTCCAAATAGCTCCAGTTTCTATCTTTTTTACTATCTTTGCATCGTCGAATTGATACCTATTTTGGCACTCGTAAAGTGGATTATATACAATGGCTCAGCAAGTTGAGCCGAATATTTAATTAGAGAATGAAGATTAAAAAGATTCTAATTTCGCAGCCGGCACCCGCCGATTTGGAGAAATCGCCCTACAGAAACCTCATCAACAAGCACAATGTAGACATCACTTTCTACAAATTTTTTGAAGTCGTCGGCATCCCCGTTTCAGAGTTCCGTAAGACCCGCATCCACATCAGTGAATACAGTGCCATCATCTTCAACAGCAAGAACTCGATAGACCACTTTTTCCGTATGCTCAAAGAGTTGCGCGAGACCGTCAGCGAGGACATGAAATATTTCTGCTCGACCGAGGCCATCGCCCTCTATCTGCAAAACTACATCCAGTATCGCAAACGCAAAGTGTTCTTCGGCAACCAGTATTTTTCCGACTTGCTGGAAGTGATGGGCAAGCACCGCGACGAGAAGTTCCTCTTCCCGTGCAGCGACGAGAAACAGACCGAATACACCAAGGCCCTCGACAAGGCCAAATTCAAATACACCAAGGCACCGATGTACACCTCGGCCCCGAAGGATCTCACAAAATTCAACCTTGAGGATTTCGACGCCATCGCCCTCTTCTCGCCTATTGGAGTGAGGAGTCTGGTAAAGAGTTTCCCCGACGTGAAAGACCGCAACATTCTCATTGCGGCCTTCGGCACCTCAACCCACGCCGCCCTCAAGGAACAGGGCATCAAACTCACCATTGCCGCCCCCACCCAGTCGGCGCCCTCGATGGCTATGGCCATTGAGAACTACATCATGGGCAAAGAACAAGACTCGGTTATCGCCTCGAAAGGCGAGTTGGTGAAACACAGCGTGAAGAACACCATCGGCTCGGCGACAAAGAAAGCCAAGCCCGTCATCGCCAACAAGGAGATTTACAAACAGCGCATGGAAGAGAAGAAAGCCCAGGCTGCCGCCCGCCGCGCCGCCCGTGCCGCTGAAAAAGCCAAAGCCGAAAAAGCCAAAGCCGAAGCAACAAAAGTTGAAAAAATAAAGGTGGACAAACCAAAGGTTGAAAAGCCAAAAGTTGAGAAAACCAAAACTGAGAAAGCCAAGGCAACAAAAGTAAAGGTTGAGAAAACGAAAGTAACAAAGACCAAAACCGAGAAAGCCACGACAGGGAAGAGCACGGCAACCAAAACGAAAGTCGTGAAGAAAAGCGCCAAGAAATAAGCAATGGCTTTCACCTTTTCGAAAGAAGAACGATTGTGCAGCCGTCAGCGGATGGACCAACTCTACGCAGAAGGTCACCGGTTGATGGCTTTCCCTTTCAGTGTACAATGGATGATTGTAGATGAAAGGTCAGAGGAAGGCGGGAAGTGTCAAGTGATGATTGTGGCACCAAAACGGAAACTCCACCATGCCGTGGACCGCAACCGAGTGCGACGGCTGACACGTGAATGCTACCGCCTGCGCAAACACACGCTCTACCAGCTTCTCGAAGATCACCATGTCAGTATCGTCTTCTCGATGGTATACATCCACAATGAAATCATGACATACGAGCAACTGGGCCACAAGATGGACAAACTGCTGGAGTCTCTGGAAAAGGAAATACTGTCCGCGCTATGAAATTCAAACCCCTTTCATGGCTGATGCTGGCATTGATAGCTTTCTACCGCACCTGCATCTCGCCCCTCACTCCGCCTGCCTGCCGCTATACACCCACTTGTTCGCAATATGCACAGGAAGCCATCAAAAAACATGGACCTTTTAAAGGTGGCTGGTTGGCGCTGAAACGCATCCTGCGATGCAATCCTTGGGGTGGCTCGGGATACGACCCTGTGCCATAAAAAATGTTTTCCAACCGCAAAAATACAACAAAGGCGTGCCATGTGGCACACCTTTGTTTTTATCAGGAAATTCTGTCTCCACAGAAAGCTTTACGCTTGCAACCGGTACATCGTCGACCTTGCCATACGCTGTCGAGGTGGTCGGCGGCGGCATCCACCAGCAACGGTTCGTCGGTGAGGATACCAGCCTCGAAGTTACGATTATTTTCACCTTTCATCCCCATGCCGGCACCGGTGAGGTTGGCGGAGCCGATATAGGCAGTGGTGCAGTCGAGAACCATAATCTTGAAATGCACCCGCGGACATAGCCGACGTTCCAACCTGCTCCACAATCCCGGATACTTGTCGAAATCCTCACGGAAATTTTCTCCGGGCTCTTTAGCATGGAGCAGACGTACATCGACTCCCCGTTTCAGCAATTTGTCCAACACTGAGAGGAACGGAATCACTTTCGTGCCGTCCCCCACATACAAATCCTTCAGGTCGGCAGTCCCAATCCATAGGTCGTGATTAACCTTCTCACAAAGCGAAAGCACCTTTGTGTAGTGCTCCATGTCCGCGATATACTGTATCATATAAGTATTCTTTTTTTCTAAAGAATGCGGAGAAGGTCGGCGAAGTCGTCGATAAGGTAGTCGGCACCGGCATGAAGAAGGTCGACGGCTGACTGGTTGCCATAGGTGACACCACAGGTGCGACAGCCGGCGGCGAGGCCCATGAGAATGTCATAATTGGCATCACCGACGACAATGGTTTCGTTGGACGGAATATCCAATTGCTTCAGGATGACCTGCACAGGCTCGGGATGCGGCTTGTGGTGCTGCACGTCGTTGGCGCCGACAACCATGCCGACACAATCCTCCAAATGGAAAGTGTGAATAAAACCGTCGAGTGTGGGGCGTGCACGGCTGCTGCATATAGCCAATTGCAAGCCTCGCTCATGGAGCGCAGCAAGAGTCTCCATCACATGGGGGAAAAGAACAACCACCCCGGGATGGTTGTCCTCGTCGAAAATACGGCGATAGACCTCAGCGCAACGCCCGGCCATGGCGGCATCAACATCAAGCAACTTGATGAAACAGTCCTCCAACGGGAGTCCGATAATGGCCTTGCACTCGTCGTCGGTGCGCGAAGGGAGATGCAGCGCACTGATAGTGCGCTGCAAACTGCTGACGATAAGAGGCTGGGTGTCGGCCAAAGTACCGTCGAAATCCAAAATCACCAGGCGCGTCATTTCTGCGCGGCCATGTATTGTTCCAGCAGGCGCTGGACGTACTTGCCAAAGACGTCGAACTCAATGTTGACCACCGTACCGGGACGGAAATTGTGGAAATTGGTCACCTTATAAGTATAAGGTATTATAGCCACCGAGAACATGCCGGGCTCGGAATCCACCACCGTCAGACTCACGCCATTGATGGAGATGGAGCCCTTGGGCACCGTGATGGAGGGGGCGTTCTTGGCATCGTACTCGAAATAGAAACGCCACGAGCCGTTGTCATCCACCACATTGGTACAGGTAGCCGTCTGATCGACATGGCCTTGGACAATATGGCCGTCGAAACGGCCGTCCATACGCATGGAGCGCTCCACGTTGACCTCGGTGCCCACCTGCCATGTGCCCAGGTTGGTCTTGAGCATCGTCTCGTCCATGGCGGTGACAACATATTGTTTCTTTTCCTTGTCGACCTTCACCACTGTCAGGCAACAGCCGTCGTGAGCCATGCTTTGGTCGATGGCCAATTCATCGCCGAACGGCACCTCAAGGGTGAAGTGATAGTTGGTATTCTCTTTCTCTATTTTGACCACACGGGCGGTCGTCTCAATGATTCCTGTAAACATAGTGTGCAATTATTCAACCGTGACTGATTTGGCGAGGTTGCGAGGCTGGTCCACATTGCGCCCCTTGGCGGTGGCGATGTAGTAGGCCAACAGCTGCAACGGGATGACCGACAGCATGGGCACGAAGCAGTCGCGAGTGTCGGGAATAACGAAGCAATAGTCGCTCATGTTCTTCACCGTGGTGTCGCCTTCGGTGACCACACTGATAATCTTGCCCTTGCGGGACTTGATTTCCTGAATATTGGAAACAATCTTGTCGTACATACCGCGTTTGGGGGCGATGAATACCACGGGCATCTCTTCGTCGACGAGGGCGATGGGGCCGTGCTTCATCTCGGCGGCGGGATAGCCCTCGGCATGGAGGTAGGAGATCTCCTTCAGCTTCAGGGCACCTTCGAGGGCCACAGGGTAGTTGTAGCCTCGGCCGAGGAAGATGAAGTTGCGGCAGTAGGTGAACATCTGGGCAAACTGGTCGATGTCCTTGTTGTTCTCCAGGGTCCACTGCATCTTGTCGGGAATCTGGTAGAGCTCGTCCACCAGCATGTGGAACATCTCGTCGCTGAGGGTGTGCTTTTCTTTGGCGATGGCCAGACCCAGCAGGCAGAGGGTGATGACCTGGCCGGTGAAGGCCTTGGTGGAGGCCACACCGATTTCGGGACCCACATGCAGGTAGGTGCCGCTGTGGGTGGCGCGGGCGATGCTGGAGCCGATGACATTGCAGATGCCATAGAGGAAGGCACCCTTCTGCTCGGCCAGCTGGATGGCGGCCAGCGTGTCGGCCGTCTCGCCGCTCTGGCTCACGGCGATGACCACATCGTCGGGATAGATGACGGGGTTGCGGTAGCGGAACTCCGAGGCGTACTCCACCTCGACAGGAATCTGGGCGGCCTCCTCGATGAAGTATTTGCCGATGAGTGCCGAGTGCCAGCTGGTGCCGCAGGCGCAGATGATGATGCGGCGGGCGTTGATGAATTTGTCCTTGTGGTCGATGATGCCGCTCAGCACCACGTCCTTGTTCTTCTTGTGCAGACGGCCTTTGATGCAGGTGCGCAGGGCGTTGGGCTGCTCCCAGATTTCCTTGAGCATGAAGTGGGGGAAACCACCTTTCTCCAACTCGTCGAGCGAGAGGCTCAGGGTGTGCATCTCGGGGGTCTGGTGGACGTTGGCCAGGTTGACGATATCAATCTTGCCGCTGCGGTCCATGTAGGCAATCTCTTCGTCCTTGAGGTAGATGACCTGCTTGGTGTATTCCACGATGGGGGTGGCGTCGGAGCCGAGGTAGAACTCTTTCTGTCCGCGTGCGTCGGTACCCACTCCAATAACCAGGGGGCTGCCCTTGCGGGCACACACCAGCTGGTCGGGATGCTTCTTCTCCAGAATGGCGATGGCATAGGCGCCGATGACGTTCTTCAGCGCACGCTGTACGGCGGTGAACAAGCTGCATTTGCCTTTCTTCTGGGTGTATTCAATCAGCTGCACCAGCACCTCGGTGTCGGTTTCGCTGCAGAACTCGTAGCCTTCCTTCTCGAGCATGGCGCGCAGGGTCTTGTAGTTCTCGATGATGCCGTTGTGCACCAGCGAGAGGTTGCCGCTCTGACTCAGGTGGGGATGGGCGTTGACGGTGTTGGGCTCGCCGTGGGTGGCCCAGCGGGTGTGGGCGATGCCGATGCTGCCCGTGGTATCCTCGGCGGCACATTTCTCCTCAAGAGCCGACACTTTGCCGGTGGCTTTGTAGATGTTGAGGTCGCCCTTGGCGTTGATCATACTGACGCCGGCCGAGTCGTAGCCGCGGTATTCCAATCGATGAAGACCCTTTATCAGAATGGGGTAAGCTTCCTGCTCACCGATGTATCCTACTATTCCACACATAACTATTTTTTTGAAGTTAATAATCCAATCAGTAATTTCTCCAATTGCGCAGCCTCAGGTTGAAAACGCCGAAGAATGCTTCCTTGAAGATTTTCATACTCATCTTGCTCACACCGAGCACCCGGTCGGTGAAGATGATGGGCACCTCGTAGACCTTGAATCCCAGGCGCGTGGCCGTGTATTTCATCTCAATCTGGAAAGCGTAGCCTACAAACTTCACCTTGTCGAATTTCATCTTCTCCAACACGCGGCGGCTCCAACACACGAAGCCCGCCGTCGAGTCGGCCACCTTCATGCCCGTCACGATGCGGACATACTTCGAGGCGTAGTAGCTCATCATCAAACGGCCCATGGGCCAATTGACTACCGAAATCTTGCCACCCACATAGCGGCTTCCCACCACCACGTCGCCCTTGCCCGAGGCGCAGGCCTCGTAGAGGCGGATGAGGTCGTCGGGATTGTGCGAGAAATCAGCATCCATCTCTATCATATAATCGTAGCCATTCTCGTTGCCCCAGCGCATACCTTCAAGGTAGGCCGTGCCGAGGCCCAACTTGCCCTTGCGCTCCACGATGAACAGGCGTCCGGGGAACTCGTTCATCAATCGCTTCACGATATCGGCCGTACCGTCGGGCGAATTGTCCTCGATGATAAGCATATCAAACTCTTTTTCGAGCGAAAACACCTTGCGGATGATGGCCTCGATATTCTCCTTTTCGTTGTAAGTAGGCGTGATAACCAGTGTATCTGACATATCTTTAATAATTATATCAAAATGCAAAGATACGAAAAATTTTCTTTCGTCGGCAAAAAAATCTTTTCCACCCCTCGGGAAGCCACCCTCCAAGTGTCACTCCCGGCCCATCTCCGACCCAACTCCGGATCATCTCCGACTGCGGTCGGACATCGGTCGGACTTGAGTCGGACTTGAGTCGGACTTGATACGGACTTGGTATTAAGAATCAAGCAGTTAGAAACCACCCTCCAACCATGTGTCAGAAGATGCATTAAAAAGATTATAACAATCAGGTAAACAGTGATTTAAAAAAATGTTTCGCCATATCAATTTTTTTTCATATCTTTGCAAAATCAATTTGTAATAATCTATTAATTAAAAATAACAATTATGTCAAAACTCCTTCTTTTAGGCGACGAGGCTATAGCACAGGCATTTATCGATGCCGGCGGTAGCGCCATCAACAGCTATCCGGGCACCCCGTCGACCCAGATTACCGAATACGTGATGAAGAGCAAACAGGCCAAA
>CACXXO010000019.1 GCA_902771735.1 uncultured Bacteroidota bacterium | reverse complement strand
TGTCGAGCGAGAAGCATTCCTTGTTCCTCTTGACGAAGAGGTTGCACTCCGTCATGTGCATCCCCAGCGACACGCCGCGCAGCCCCTTCTTCAGCGCCAACCGCACGTGGCTCGCCAGCTCCACCGCCTGCTTGAACAGCATGCGGTTGCTCTGCTGTTTCGCCGTCCGCGGGTTGCGCACCCGCAGCGGCCGCGAGCGCAGGCACCACTTCCCGCGCCACTCATACCCGATGACCGTCCCCACCGACCCACGGTAGGCGTCGTTGATCCCGAATCGTTGCTTTGCCATAATGAACTGTTTTTTACTTGTTTGACGGCGAATTTTACGAATTGTGCGAATCGTTATAATATTGACCTGCGTAGCCATTAGTTTAATTAGTATAATTCGCCGTTGAAAAAATTAATGTCACTATATAATATAATCCGGAAACGGTAACATGTCAAGTGGAAAAAAGTTAAATTCGTATTTTTAACATTTCCCAGCCCAACAAAAGCCCTGCCATCTCCCTCCGTGGTAGGAGTTGGTAGGGCGATGGCAGGGCGTTGACAGGGGGTTTATACGCCTATGGTACTATTAAATAAAGATACAAAGATTTGGAAAAAAGTCCATATAGAGATGAAAAGTTTTTTTGGCTTTTTTTAAATATTATTTTGCCATGTCGGAAAATGTTCGTATCTTTGCAGCACGAAATTAGTAAACGAATTATGAACAATCGTCTGACAATCAACGGGTCAGACGGCAAAAAGTAAGAAAATGAAAAAAGGAATTCATCCCGAAAACTATCGCCTCGTGGTGTTCAAAGACATGTCGAACGACAATATGATCCTCACCAAGAGCTGTGCCAACACCAAAGAGACCGTCACCTATACCGATGGTAAGGAGTATCCCGTCGTGAAGCTCGAAATCTCGAACACTTCGCACCCCTTCTTCACCGGCAAGTTGAAACTCGTTGACACCGCCGGACGCGTCGACAAGTTCATGAACAAGTACAAAAAGTACGCCAAGAAGGCCGAATAATGGTTAATGCTTAATGGTTTACTGCCATTGAAGTTTAATCGCCTAAGCAAGAAAAAAGGTAATTTGTTTTAGATTTTTGATCTAGATACCCTGCTTCCACAGCAGGGTTTTCTTTTGTCTCCATGGACGAAACCCATATCTATACCATCCGCTGCAAGTTCCCCGTCGGCGAGCTGGAACTCGGCTCCATTGGCAATCGGCTGTGCCTGAGCCTTTGGCCCTATTCCACCCATTACGAGGCCGTCCGCCGCCGCTTGGCGAAGGGCTTCGGCGCCACGTTTGTCGACGGGCAATGGACCGATGTGTTGCGCGAGGCTGTCGAAGAGCTGAGGTTCAATTTCTTTCGTGCCTACGACATGAATCCGTTGCCGCTCCGCACCTTTGGCACCGAGCTGCAGCAGGAGGTGTGGCGGCAGGTGGCTCGCATCCCCGTTGGCAGCACGGTGAGCTACGGCGAGTTGGCGTCCCTCGCCGGACATCCCACAGCCGTACGCGCTGTCGCCAGCGCTGTGGGAGCCAATGCGTTGAACCTCTTCATCCCTTGCCATCGCGTCCTCCCTGCCGACGGTTCGCTGGGCAACTACGCTGGTTTGCCCTACTGCAAGTATCGCCTGCTGCGGATGGAGGGTGTGGATATCGAATATCACCGACGTGTGCCGTATGGGCACAACTGTGTAGAATAGAATAGTTATAGCGCCGCCCGGCCTTGTGCCGGGCGGCGCTTTTTTTGTTTTTGTTGCCAATATTGACAAAATCTTGCTATATTTGCAAAACGTATCTTTCTGTAATTGGATTTGTAAAATATTAACAATTAAACATATAAGACAATGGAAGAACAAAATGTGAAACTTCAGGAAGAGGCCGTGGCTTATGTAAGAAGCATGGGCCGTTGGTACAAATTCTTTGGCATCCTTTCCATCGTGGGGGGCGCTTTCATGGTGATAGCCGCCATAGTGGTGGGGATTACGGGTACTGCGCTGGAATCCCTCATGGAGACTTCCGAGATGGAGGGCGTGGCCATGCCGCCTATCCACATGGGTTGGATGGCGGTTATCTATCTGATTTCGGCCGGATTGATGGTTCCGGTCATCGTCTATCTGATGCGTGGCGCCAAAGCCGCCGAGGAAGCTGTGGATTCAAACAGCAATGAGGCGGCTGTGAGGTTCCTCTCCAACAGCAAGAGCTACTGGAAATACTATGGCATCTTGACCATCGTCGTGATGGCCTTCTGCATTCTTTTTGTGCCGATTATAGCCGTTAGCGTTGCCGCTATGGCGCTCTAAAGCAGCTCTTCGATAGCGGCCTTCACGAGCTCCATCGAGTCGGTGGGCTCGAAGCGGCGCACCACATTACCCTGACGGTCAATGAGGAACTTGGTGAAGTTCCATTGGATGTCCACGTAGTTGCTCAGCCCTGCTTCTTTGGCCTTGTTTTTCAGCCACACAAAGAGGGGAGAGGCGCGGTTTCCGTTGACGTTGATTTTGGCAAATTGGGGGAAGGTGATATTGTACTCGCCGGTGCAGAAGTCGTGGATGACGTCGTAGGAGCCGGGGGCTTGGCCGCCAAACTGGTTGCAGGGGAAGTCCAACACCGTGAATCCCTGTTCCTTATAGGCTTGGTAGATGCGCTCAATGTCTTCATACTGAGGGGTGTATCCGCATTGCGTGGCAGTGTTCACCACCAGCAGCACCTGTCCCTTGTAGGCCTCGAGCGACACGCTGTCGCCCTGTCCGTCGAGCACTTTGAACTGGTAGATGTTGTCCGCCGGTTTCGATGTGTTGTCGTCTTTGCTGCAGGCGCCGGCCAGGAGGGTGGCCAATGCCAGAAGGATGATGTGGAGATGTTTCATTGTGGTTTCTGTTTAATGTCTGTTGTTTTTTTTCGCGTGCAAAGGTACAACTATTTTCCGACATGGCCGAAAAGATTTTTGTCGCATCGGGAGGAACACGTTTTAAGTGGTGGAAATATAGCGTTTTAGTAAAAATATTTTGCCATGTCGGCAAAAAGATGTAATTTTGCATTTTCATTGACGAGAAGGAGAGATGGCAGAGCGGTCGATTGCGGCGGTCTTGAAAACCGTTGACCTGCGAGGGTCCGGGGGTTCGAATCCCTCTCTCTCCGCCAAATTGTTATAAACCCAAAAACACAAATTATGAAATCAATTAAAGTTCTCGCAGCCATGTTTGTCGCTGCCTCCATGTTCGTCGTTGCCGGATGCTCCAAAGACAACGAGGGCTCTTCCGTCAACAAGAATGATCTCGTTGGTAGCTGGAATATGACCAAAATGCACGTCGTTGAGACCGTCAGCGGACTTACTGATGAATATGCTGCCTACAATGGCACCCAAGAGCGTGAAATGAGCCCCGGAGAAGGTGAAAGCACCGTTTTTATCTTCGGTAGTGACGGCACCTATACCATTAAGAATGTATCTCCCAACAATACCTTGGAGAGAACAGGTACTTGGAGCCTCAGCGGCAAAACACTCACCGTGAGCCTCCCTGAGGACGGCGAAATGCATTCCGAGACTATGGAAGTCGACAAAGTCACCAGCAGCAATTTGATCCTTTCGAAACACATTACTGAGACCCGGGAATTGGTTCCCGGTCAGGTTGCATCGATCGTAGACGATGCGACGTTCTATTTCGACAAGATGTAAACATAATGCAACGATAGAACCGGCGCCATCATCGGCGCCGGTTTTTTTATTATGGTTGTATAATAAAATGCCCCGATTGTCGTTTTTGATAGTATAATATTTGATGATAATGAAAACAATGAAAGTTCTTGCGACCCTGTTTGTCGCTGCCGCCATGTTCGCCCTCACGGGCTGCTCCAAAGACGCGGAAAAAGATATCATCGGCTCGTGGCGTCTGTTAAACACCACCGTCACCGAGACCTACCAAGGCCAGCCCCACAGCGAGACCGAGACCCTCACCGAGGACGAGCCCATCATCTATACGTTCAATGAGAACAACACCTTCTCCATGTCGGCCAATTACGAAGGGAACGACTTCAACCGGACGGGTACCTACAGCCTCAATAACGACAAACTGACCATCAAATGGGATGATGAGGAGCAGTCTTTCACCGGCACTGTGAAAATCGACGGCGGCGACATGACGATGACCTTCATTGAAAGCTACGACGGCAGCTCCATCGAAACGGTCTCCCGGCTGAAGAAATTCTGAGTGGTTTTGTCCAATTGTTTTTTTTAAATTATATGGATAAGATGAAAACGAAGATGTTTATTGCGGCGATGCTGTGTGCTGCGATGGCATCTGCCCTCACGGGCTGCTCAAAGGACAACGAGGATTTGATTGTCGGCACATGGGCGGTATCGCAAACCTCCTATACCTCTATTGGGGACAACCAAGTGGTTGCCGTTGGAGATATCTCCGGTCAAGATTGGCAGTTCTGTTTCAAGAGCGATCACACCGGGTGGATCAATAATCCCCCAGACTACGTCCCCTATACGTATACGATAAAAGGCGATGATTTGATACTGAGAATCCCAACTCGAACTTATGGAGTGCGCAAATCACGTGATTACGATGAGCTTGCATTTAAAATTGACCAGCTGGACGAAAACAAGCTTGTCGTGGCAGAGGAGACGGTATGGCACGACATTGATGTCATCTATCGCCTTCACATGAGCAAATTTTAATATTGACGGATATAATAATTGACGACACTTTGCGTTACATAATGTATTTAATATTCTAACAAGATGCTACAGTTACAATATATCAAGGATCATACCGAGGAAATCATTTCCCGCTTGAAGATTAAGAACGTGCAGAACGTCGAGGAACGCATCGCCGAGATACTCGAGCTCGACGCCCAGCGTCGCGCCCTCCAGGTGAAGGCCGATGCCGTGAAAGCCGAGCAGAACCGCATTGCCAAGGAGATAGGCATGCTGATGAAACAAGGCCAGCGCGACGAGGCTGAACAGGCCAAAGCCCGCACCGCCCAGCTCAAGGGCGAAGAGAAAGCCCTCGCCGAGGAGCAGGCCGCCACCGAGAAGACCCTCAACGAGAAGCTCATCTCCCTGCCCAACGCCCCGCACCCCTCCGTGCCCTGCGGCAAGAGCGAGGCCGACAACGTCGTTGTCGGCGAGTTCGGCCATAAGCCCGACCTCCCCGCCGACGCGCTGCCCCATTGGGACCTCTGCGCCAAATACGACATCATTGACTTCGAGCTCGGCAACAAGGTCACCGGCGCCGGCTTTCCCTTCTATAAGGGCAAGGGTGCCCGCCTCCAGCGCGCCCTCATCAACTTCTTCCTCAACGAGGCCGCCGATGCCGGCTTCGTCGAGGTGCAGCCGCCCCTGATGGTCAACGAGGCCTCCGGCCTCGGCACCGGCCAGCTGCCCGACAAGGAAGGCCAGATGTATGCCATCCCCCTCGACGGCTTCTACATGATCCCCACCGCCGAAGTGCCCATCACCAACATCTTCCGCGGCGAGGTGGTCGACCCGAAGCAGTTCCCCATCAAGCGCGTGGGCTATAGCGAGTGCTTCCGCCGCGAAGCCGGCAGCTACGGCAAGGACGTCCGCGGCCTCAACCGCCTCCACGAGTTCTCCAAGGTCGAAATCGTCGTCATCGAACACCCCGACCGCTCCTACGACATGCTCGAGGAGATGAAACGCCACGTCGGCGGCCTGCTCGACAAACTCGGCCTTCCCTACCACATCCTCAAGCTCTGCGGCGGCGACATCAGCTTCACCTCCGCCATGACCTTCGACTTCGAGGTGTGGAGCGCCGCGCAGAAACGCTGGCTCGAGGTGAGTTCCGTCTCCAACTTCGAGACCTTCCAAGCCAACCGCATGAAGCTCCGCTTCAAGGACGAGAACGGCAAAATGCAGCTCTGCCACACCCTCAACGGCTCCGCCCTGGCCCTGCCGCGCATCGTGGCCGCTCTGTTGGAGAACAACCAGACCCCCGACGGCATCGTCATGCCCGAGTGCCTGAGACCCTACCTGGGATTTGATATGATAAATTAAGAATTTAGAATTAAGAATTAAGAAATAGGCTGGCGCGTCAATGACACGTCAGCCTATTTCTTTTGGGAGGGAATTATAAATTCCTTAGAAATGGAAACCGATGCGGAGCATGACGCTGCCCACGCTGCGGCGCTGGCGGCCCATGCCGGCAGCCTCGTTGGCGATCAGCTGATTGTTGGCAGCGGTATTGTCGTTGAGGGTTCCTTTGGTGTAGTCGATGTTGTGCTTGCCCATGCCGTAGTAGTAGAGGCCGGCGCTGACATGCTCGCCGAAGAAGGCTCCGGCGCCGAGCATCCAGGCAAAAGCGAAGGTGGACTTGTAGGCATAGGAGCCGATGGGGTTGTCCTTGTCGCCCTCGGAGGTGATCCAGAGGAAGTCGGTGCCCACGCCGAACTCGCCGTAGGCAGCGATATCGCTCCAGGGAAGCTCGTCATAGATGTAGGTTACGCCACCCAAAAGGGGAATGTTGAAATAGGTGGGGGCGTTGAGTTTCGCATCGGCGTATTTGTCACTCCATTTGCCGGAAATGGTGTTCCACAGAAAATCAATATTGACGAAAGGTGCCACCATGCCCATTCCCACGTCGAAGCGATAGCTGGCGCGATAGCCGAGGCCGAAGCCTACGGAAGCATCTTTGCCGATTTCCTCGTAGGTCAGGGGAACACCGTTGGTGGTGGCGGGACCGCCGAATAACGAGAGGTCGGGGCCACCCGAGGTGTTTCTCCCGAAGTCACCGGTGGGGATGTTGCCATTTAGGAAAACCGACTGGCGGAACTGGGCTTGTGCGGCAACACTCATGCCAAGGAGCATGGCGCTGAGGCATAAAACTTTTACGATTCTTTTCATATGTATGCTCTATTTAATTTATTATTCCTTTTTCTTTTTGCGTCCACGTTTTTTAGGCTCGGGCTTGGTGGCCATCTCTTCTTCGGGGATGGTGGCGTCGAGAGGGGGGTTCTCGGCCTCGAAGTATTCTTCCTCGATGCCACGGATATCTTCGTCGGAGGGCTCGAAATCGTCGTCGCTGGGTTCGTCGTCATCGTCGCCAATTTTCTCGTAGCTGTCGAGTTCTTCCACATCGTCGTCGCCGAAGGCGGCGCGGATTTCTTCCTTGTTGATGCCGAGGGTGAGTTTCTTTTTGCGTTTCTCGTCTTCCTCGAGGTTGGTCTCGAAATCGCCGTGACGCAGCACGCGTTCCTTGTGGGTGGGGTCGACTTCCTCTTTTTCGAGAGCCTCGCTCAAGGGGGCGAATTCGTCTTCCTTGCCGCTGTCGTCGTCATCGTCGAAGAGGGCTTTGTCAAGGTCTTCGCCAAGGGTGTCGATGACCACCTCGAACTTGACCATATAGCAGGTGTCCACAGTCTCGAAGGGGACAACGAAAATTGTCTCCCCGTTGGGCTTGGTAAAGCGCTGCAGATAGTTGTTGTAGCCGTCGGGATATGCTTCTTTGAGTTTTTCCTTCAGGTCTTCAGTTAGGTTTTTGTAACTGACTATCAGATTCTTCTTGCGTTTTTTTGTAGTAGCCATAGTAGTGTGAATTTGATGCAATATTAATAATAAAATATAATATAGCCAAATTTTTTTATGCAACCACTATTGATTCGTCATCTTCGACCCTCAGATTGCGCATGATGAATTCTCGTCGTTCGGGGGTGTTGTCGCCCATGTAGAAGTTCAGTACGCCTTTGGTATCGAAGTCTTTGTGCAGCAGTACGGGGTCCAGTCGCATGTCTTTGCCGATGAAGTTTTTGAATTCGTCGGGCGATATTTCGCCGAGGCCCTTGAATCGGGTGATTTCGGCCTTCGGGGTATCGTGGATGGCTGCCACACGTTCTTCGTCGGTGTAGCAGTAGGTGGTTTTCTGTTTGTTTCGCACGCGGAAAAGCGGTGTCTGGAGGATGTATACGTGGCCGTTCTGTATAAGCTCGGGGTAGAAACGCAGGAAGAACGTTAGCAGCAGCAGGCGGATGTGCATGCCGTCGACATCGGCATCGGTGGCGATGACCACGTTGTTGTAGCGCAGGTTCTCGATGTCGTCGTCGATGTCGAGGGCGTTGTGCAGCAGGTTGAGCTCTTCGTTCTTGTACACGTCCACCTTCTTGATTTTCATGATATTCTTGGGCTTTCCTCGCAAGGAGAAGACCGCTTGTGTCTCCACGTCGCGGCTCTTGGTGATGGAGCCCGATGCCGAGTCGCCCTCGGTGATGAAGATGGTGCTTTCGAGACGACGGGCATGGTTGGTGTTGTAGTGGACGTGGCAGTCGCGCAGTTTGCGGTTGTTGAGGCTGGCCTTCTTGGCGCCTTCGCGTGCCACTTTCTTGATGCCGGCTATTTCCTTGCGTTCCTTCTCGTTGGCGTTGATCTTCGCCAGCAGGGCGTCGGCAGTCTCGGAGTGCATGTGGAGATAGTCGTCGAGGTTTCGTTTGAGGATATCGAGCACGTAGGTTTTGAGCAGGGGCGAGTCGTTGGTGCCGTCCACCTTGTTGGGCTCCAGGTGAGTGGAACCCAGCTTGGTCTTGGTCTGGGCCTCGAAGACGGGTTCCTGGATGCGTACGCAGAGGGCGCATACCAGACCTTGCCGGATGACCTCTGGTGGGTAGTCTTTCTTGATAAAATCTTTCACCACACGGGCATAGCCTTCGCGGAAGGCGCTTTGGTGTGTGCCGCCTTCGGTGGTGTGCTGGCCATTGACGAAGGAGTAGTAGTAGTCGTTCGACTGGCCGTTGACATGGGTGAAGGCGGCTTCGAAGTCACCCTCCTTGATGTGGATGATGGGGTAGAGCGGCTCGCTCTGCAGGTTGTTCTCCAGCAAGTCGAGCAGGCCGTTTTTCGAATAGTAGCGCTTGTCGTTGTAGTACATCGTCAAGCCGCGGTTGAGGTAGCAGTAGTTCCATATGCGGCGCTCGACGTATTCGCTTATAAAGTGATAGTTGCCAAAGAGTTTGCTGTCGGGGACGAATTCCACCAGAGTGCCGGTTTCATCGCTTGCATGGGAATAGATGCCGCTGTCGTTTGTCAGTTTGCCTTCGGCAAACTCGGCTATGCGGGTCTTGCCTTCGCGTATGGACTGCACCTTGAACCAACTGCTCAGTGCATTGACGGCCTTGGTACCCACGCCGTTGAGACCTACCGACTTCTGGAACACCTTGCTGTCGTATTTGGCACCGGTGTTGAGTTTCGATACGGCCTCCACGAGTTTGCCCAGGGGGATGCCGCGGCCGTAGTCGCGGATGGAAACTCGGCGTTCGCCGAAGTTTATTTTCACTTCAATTTTCTTTCCGAAGCCCGAGGTGAACTCGTCGATGGCGTTGTCAATCACCTCTTTGATGAGCACGTAGATGCCGTCGTCGTGGCTCGAGCCGTCGCCCAACTTGCCGATGTACATGCCGGGGCGCAGGCGGATGTGTTCCATATCCTCGAGATGGACGATGGAATCGTCGTTGTAGTCAACGTTAGTCGCATTCAGTATGTCGGTCTGTTCCATAATCTGTTAGCATTAAATGTAAACCGTGGCTTTTTTTTAATCGTCCATCTTCATTTCCGACAAGATGCTGTATCCCGTCTGTTCGCCCTCTTCCACAGGTTCGCCGGTGGTGACTATGACCTGACTTTCCGGGACGCCCTGCTCGGCGAGATAGCGGCGCACGATTTCGTTGCGGAACTCATAGCCCTGGGCCACGGTGTCGTTCTTTGGTGCGGGCATGCGCTGCTCGAGGGTGATGACCACCAGCGAGTCGCTCTTGGCCACAGCGGCCAGGTCGCCCAACGTGTGGTAGTTTTCCGAGGTGAGGCCGCGCTGGTTGGGCTCGATGGCTATGAAATCGAGGCTCTCCGAACCCATGCCTAACGCATTGCCCAAGGCTCGCACCGGCGAGGTGGCCACCTTCACCAGCAGATTGCCCAAGGTCTTCCAAACCAGTTTCATATAGCTGAACTCGGGACTGTCCACGTTGCCCTTGATGGGCATGTCGATGAGTATTTTGTCGTCTTTGTCGCGCAGAATGTAGAGGGCTGTCTTGAGCGGAATCTTCATCTCGGGTTCCACGTCTTTGCGGCGGCTACCTACGCGGGCTTTGTATATGTCTATCTTGTTCTGGTTGTCGAGTTGGCTGTTGGTGATCTGCAGGCGTGTGGTGAGGCCGAAGACGCCGTCCTCGACGGGTTGTCCGGTATAGGCTACCGTCCACGGACTCAGTTGTTTCATGTCCAGTCCCTTGATGGAGAGGAAGAGGTTCTGGCGCTCTTTCCAGTTGTCGATGTTGCCCTTCCAGTTCACCATCAGGTGGCCGCCGCCGGGAAGACCGGCACGCAGGCGCGCGTTGTTGTCACCGTTAGTGTTCAGGTCGGTGACTTCGATATTGATGCCTGTCACCGGGAAGTGGAACTCGTCGGGCAATGTGTGGTCGTCGTAGGTGATGTTGCTGTTGGTGACTGTCAGTTGGCCGACCTTGAGTTTCATCGGTTTGCTGTTGTCGGGAGCTTCTGTGTTCTCAATGTTCTCGGCGCTCTCCGGGTTTTCTGCACTTTCCGCATTGCCCACCAGCAAGTCGTCTATTGTGCTGTGGTCATTCCACTGCTCGTATTTTGCTGATAGTCCGTCGAGCGTAATGCTTTGGATGTCATAGCTGTTGGCGTCGAGGTTGATGTTGTTGACGGCCACCTTCAGGCTTGTCAAGCTTGCCACGCTGCCGTTGCCGTTTTTCAGGTCCACACCCTTGAGCGCCAAAGTGCCGCCGATGCGGCTCTTCAAAATCTCGCCAATGTCGCCTTCGGCTTTCAGGTTGGCCTCGAAGGTGCCGTCCATCTGGTTGATTTTCATGAAGTCGGTGACCAGCGGTTGAATGTTCTTCAAGGCGAATTTCTCGAGGTGGGCCACAAGGCTGTAGGCGTTGTGTTTGGAGTCGTAGCTGCCGTCGATGTTCAGGTGGCCGCCGTCGGAGAAGCCAATGTTGAGGCCGCCTTCGCTCTGCTCCTCGCCGCCCAGCACGAAGCCGGGGACGCGCAGGTTGATATCGGGCAGGTGCCACTGCTTGTTGTCGGCCATGTCCCGATAGCGTATCTGTGCGTGGCTCAGGCGGATATTGTAAAACTTTATCACCCAGTCGCTCGGCGTGGTGTCTTCCTCGGGTTCGGGTTCGTCGCTGGCAAAATGGTCGATGATGCTCTGGAAGTTGAAGGTTTCCTTGTTCTTTAACACGTTGACATTCAGTCCTGCCAAGGTGATGTGCTTCAGCTGCACGGTGTGGCCTATCAGTTTCAGCAGGCTTGCCTTGACGTCGAGGGTGTCGAAGCTGGCGAAGACGTCGGTGCCGTTGTCCTCGTAGAGGCTCAGGCCGTGGACGGCCACATGGCCGGTGTAGACGTTGATTCTCAGCCCTTCCACGTTCACCTTGCGGCCCACCAGCTCCTCGCCGTGCTTGTTGATGTAGCTTTTGGCGACAGGCGACACGATCAATGTGGCCAAAATGATGATTCCCAATAGGATGCCGACCACCCACAGGACTATTTTCCAAACGCGTTTCATGAATATTATATATATATTGAATTCAATTTATAATAGGTGATAACGTTGACCCGATACCTTTATTGTGTTTCTGCCCGAAAAAGTTATAAACACATGCCACAAACTTCGTGTCAACCACCTATCAACTACCTACCATCTCCCTACCAACTCCTACCACGGTGGGAGTTGGTAGGGTATTGATAGGGGGAAAATATGCTGTTTTAACGTTTGTTAACATAGTTTGCCCCCTGTGAATAAAAGTTTCTTTCCGGCACAATATTTTTGCCGCGGTGCCGTTATGAATTATAAAAAAAAAGAATTGTAACGATGAAAAAGATATCTTTGAGCGTCATGATGGTTGTGGCTGCCGCTTTGATGGCGGTGGCATGCAGCAAGGAGGAACCCAAGGTGGCTGAGAGCAAGTTGGTGGGCACTTGGAAGGCCCCTCTCAGCGTCGGTGCCGGGTCGGTGGAAGGTGTTGGTGGCAAGAATCTCATTATCAATGCCAACCATACCGCGTCGTTTGCCGTTTTGCAGTTCAAGAACTGGAAAATCGAAGGCGATGTGCTCACCTTTACCAATGTGGCCGACCAGGGAGTGAACCGCGAGATGGAGGTGTTGCGCTATACCATCGACAATTTTACCGACTCGTTGATGACCCTCACCGGCAGCTACACCTATCTGGTGGGCGACAGCATTGTGATTCAGGGCGACATGAGCGGTGTCTATGCGCGGCAGGCCGAGCAGCCGCAGCAGTGACTATTCGTAGAAATGCATCTCTGTGAGGTACTTGTAAACCGGTTCGGTGAGCAGGTACCGCACATCTTTTTTTGCCGCAATCTGTTGGCGGATGAAACTTGAGGAGATGTCCATCATCGGGACGTCGACGACGGTGACGTTGCGATGTGAGGCCAACGGCAGACGGTCGTAGCCTGGACGGGGATAGACGTAAATCTTATGGTTTTCGATGATATGCTGGTAGTTGCGCCAGCGGTCGAAGGTGGCGAGGTTGTCGCTGCCCATGATAAGGCTGAATTCGCGGTCGGGGTATTTCTCGGCGAGGGCGGCGAGGGTGACGACAGTGTAGGAGGGGATGGGGAGGTGCATCTCGATGTCGCAGACGCGCAGGCGGTAGTTGTCGTCGATGGCGCGCTGTACCATTTGCAGGCGGTGGTGGTCGGCGAGGAGCGAGGAGCGTTCTTTCAGCGGGTTCTGAGGCGAGACGACAATCCACACCTCGTCGATTCCTTCATGCTGCAGCATGGTGTTGGCGATGATGAGGTGCCCGACGTGGATAGGATTGAAGGACCCGAAAAAAAGAGCGGTGCGCTTCATTAATAATACTTATACGCTGTCTCGAATTTGATGTGGCGGAGTTTCTGGCCTTTGAAGGTGTAGATTTCGGCCACCTCGCCGGCGCCGGAAATGACTTTCAGCACCTGCACATCGGCGGTGTACGATTTGGGGTATTTCTTGAAGAAGACTTTGAAGACATCGTCTTTCAGCATGCCTACGCGGATGCCGTTGGCAAGGACCACTTCAGGGTCGTTGATGCGGCCGCCGAGGAGTTCAACCTTACGGGTCCAGATGGAATAGAACATGTCGAGGTAGCTGTCGTCGAGGCGTTTCATGCGGTTGACGCTGACCTCCATTGAGTCGAAGTATTTGCGGTAGTCGCTTTCGCGGTACCAGTGGAGCTGGTTGTCGGTGATGTACTGTTCCATCGACTCCCACACGCCGAGGGGATAGATGACATGGTTGGAGAGCGAGTAAACCGTCATGGTGTCGGTATAGACTTTGATGTCCTTGATCATATACTCTTCGCGGCCGAAAGCCATCATGCGCATGGCTTTGGCGCGCGATGAAACGTTCCCGGTGAAGGCGTTTTGCTGGGAGAAGGCCACGGTGCTGCAGAGCACAAGGGCTGCTATGGTCAGAATCTTTTTCATGTCTTTTTACAAATAATTATACAAAGTAACGCGGGATGCAATGAATTATTGCATCCCGCGTTGTTTTTTTTATAAATAAGTTCTATGAAAACTTATTTGGCAACGGTGAAGCGCTGGGTGGCAACGCCGCGGTCGGTGGTGACACTGATGAAGTAGACACCGGCGGCGAGGCTGTTGACGTTGAGCTCGAGGATGTCGGCGTTGACATTTTCCTGAGCCATCACCTGGCGACCCATGGCGTCGACCATCTCATAGCTGCGGATGGTGCTTTCGGTGGAGACATAGACCATCTCGGTGGCAGGGTTGGGATAGGTGACAACGTTCATGCTGGCCTGCACATCGCCGATACCGGTGGTGGGATCGGTAGTGTTCAGGAGGTAGCCGGTCTTGGTGGCGTTGGCAATGCGGCAGTTGTTGACGTTGGTGGAGTAGTTGCTGACGAAAGCGGCAACCCAGGCTTTGTCGGCGCGCATCTTGGTGGGCAGGGTGTAGGTGTAGGTCTTGCTGAAGGTGCTGCCGGCGGTGGTGGTGGTGATGGCGGTGGCATCGCCCCAGACATCGGTGATGCAAGCACGGATGACGTGGTTGTGCTCATATTTGCCGTTGGCGCCAGACTGGGTGCCGATGATGTGGTCCTGCATGATGTAGACACTCAGGCGGGGGCTGTCGAAGGTCATGTCGCTGAGGAAGTTGCCGCTGACGGTGAGGCTCAACTGGCGGCTCTGGGGGTCGTAGTTGACATTGCTGATGTTCATTTCAACAAAGGCAGGGGCAGAGATGGCATTGCTGATGACCTGTTCGACATCGGCACCGGGGAAGAAGATAGGACCCGGATCATTGTCGGTGACGAAATCCTGGTTGCGGTCGAGCATGATGGCGGGAGCGTAGGTGCTGCCACCGTCGTTATAGAAGGCCATCATCTGATTGGATTCGGAGATGGTCATGTCGTCGGTGTAGTATCCCACATGGTGGGCAATCCAAACCACGCGGTTTTCTTTGCCGTTGACAGCAGCCTCAAGGCGCTCGTGGGCGGGAGGACAATTGGGGCAGCGGGCGGTGGTGAAGTGCTCGAGCACAGTGGTACGCTGAGTGACGGTGGCGGGGTCGTAGACGTTGGTGCTGCAGGAGGCGGTGGCGTTGTGGACGTCGCCATTGTCATCGTTGTTGGGGTTGCTCACGGTCATGGCCACAGTGTTGGTGCCAAGGCAGTCGGAGGCGGCGTTGAAGGTGTAGGTGTAGGAGGCGAAGGGGGCCACGTTGATGTTGGAGGCAGTGAAGGTCTCTTCGTTGCCGCCATTCACGGTGTAAGTGACGTCGAACGAGGTCAGAGGGGAGGTGCCTTCATTCCTCACCGTCAGGCTCACGGGGATATAGGAACCCTGGGCGGTGTAGGCGGGGGCGGAGGCGCTGATGGCCGACATGGCGTTGGGGTAAACAACTTTCACATTGACATCGTCGACAAAGGTGTAGTAACCGTCTCCATGGTTGACGAAGGCAATGTAGATGTTCTGACCGGCATAGCTGTCAAGGTTAACCAACACGGTGTTCCAACCGGTAGAATAGTTCTGGTCGTCCATCACCACATCGAGCACCTGGGTGAAGTCAGTCTTGTTGGTGCCGGTGGTGGAGATCATCACTTTTACTTTCTCAGGATAGTTGGCGGTGCGGCCCCAGATGTTGGCCAGGAGGCTATAGTCTGAGGTGGGAATGGAAATGGCGGGAGAAATGAGCCAGCGGTCGCAGTCGTTGCCCTGAGGTTCGGTCCAGGAAATGGATACAGCAGCATAGTTGCCGGCATCAACTTCAGCAACTTGCCAACTTTGGTTGTATTGAGAGTAGTTGCTGCTGTTTGTCAAATCGTCGGCAATGACTGTCCACCCTTGAGGCATACTGCCACCCTGGAAGTCCTCCGAGAGGGCGGTCTGTGCGTGTGCGGCCATGCCGAAAGTCAGCGCGGCTGCAAGAACTAATAATGTTTTCTTCATAAAAAATGGTTTTTAAATTATTTGTTTTTCAAAGTGCAAAAATACATATATTTTTTGATATGGAGATATTTTTTTTCAACATTTTTTTATTTTTGGTTCAAGGTGTGATTTTTTTTGCGTAAATTTGCAGCATCAACCTAAGGTCACGAATACCTATAAACAATTTAACTACAAGTGAGTAATTATGCTATTGCTATTGCCAACCAACTGAATGTCAATCAGCGTCAGGTTGAGAAGACGATAGAGCTGTTGGAGTCGGGCGCCACGGTGCCTTTCATTGCGCGTTACCGCAAGGAGGCTACCGGCGGTCTCAACGAGGTGCAGATTGCCGCCATCCGCGATTTGCTGTTGCGATTGAAAGAACTCGACAAACGCCGTGAGGCGGTGTTGCAAAGCATTGAAGAGCAGGGGAAACTCAATGCGGGGTTGCGCCAGCAGATTGAGGCGGCAGCCACCATGACAGAGCTCGAGGACCTCTACCTGCCCTACCGTCCCAAGCGCCGCACCCGCGCCACTATCGCCATCGAGAAAGGTCTCGAACCCCTGGCCGACAGCATCATGCGTGGTGTGATGCCTGTCGGCGCCACGGACGATGACTTGCAGGGCGCCCGCGACATCATTGCCGAGCGCATCAGCGAGGATGCCGCCGTCCGCAACCGCGTGCGCAATGTCTTCCGCCGCCGCGCCATGCTCACCTCGGCGCTGGCCCGTGGAGTGGACGAGAACGACGAGAAGGTGGGCAAGTTCGAGAGTTGGCTCGACTGGAAGGAACCCATCAATCGTGCCCCGTCGCACCGCATCCTCGCCCTTTTCCGCGGCGAGGAGTCCGGTGTGCTCAAAGTGCATGTGAAGCCCGAGAAGGACGACGAGAGCATCGAGGCCATGACCTCGCACACCCGACCGCGTGGCGAGGCTGGCGAACAATACGACCTGGCTGTGGCCGACAGTTACAAACGGCTTGTCATGCCGTCCATCGAGACGGAATTCCGCAATATGTTGAAGGAGAAGGCCGACCGTGAAGCCATCCGCGTCTTTGCCGAGAACTTGCGCCAATTGCTTCTGGCAGCCCCGATGGGACAGAAGCGCACCTTGGCCATCGACCCCGGCTTCCGTACAGGGTGCAAGGTGGTGTGCCTCGACGCCCAGGGACAGCTTCTTCACAACGAGACTATCTATCCCTTTACCTCGGTGCGTGAGGAGCGTGCCGCTGTCAACAAGCTTGAGGCCTTGGTGGAGGCTTTCCAAATCGAGGCTATCGCCATAGGCAATGGCACCGCCGGCCGCGAGACCGAGGAGGTGGTGCAGCGCTGTCATTTCAACCGCAAGGTCATTGCCGTGAGTGTCAGTGAGGCAGGGGCCTCGGTCTATAGCGCCAGCGACGTGGCCCGACGCGAATTCCCCGACTACGACGTTACCGTGCGCGGCGCCGTCAGCATTGGACGCCGATTGATGGACCCCCTCAGCGAATTGGTGAAAATCGATCCCAAGAGTATTGGTGTGGGACAGTATCAGCACGATGTGGACCAGAAGATGCTCTCCGCGAGTCTGGGCGACACTGTGGAGAGTTGCGTCAACAGCGTCGGCGTGGAACTCAACACTGCCAGTCGCGAGTTGCTCTCCTATGTCAGTGGCATCGGTCCCGCCTTGGCCGACAAGATTGTGGCCCACCGCAGCAAGAACGGTGCCTTCGCTTCGCGCGAGGCGCTACACAATGTCAAGGGCCTTGGAGACAAGGCTTTCGAGCAGTGCGCCGGCTTCCTTCGTGTGCGCGAGAGTGCGAACCCGTTGGATAGAAGCGCAGTCCATCCTGAGCGCTATGCTTTGGTGGAGAAAATGGCGGCCTCGGTGGGGGCCGATGTGGAGACATTGATGAAGGACAAGGATTTGAGGTCAAGGATATGCCTTCAGAATTTCGTTACCGCTGATTGCGGTCTTCCCACCTTGCAGGACATTATGAAAGAGCTTGAGAAACCCGGGTTGGATCCGCGTGCCAAGTTCGAGGTGTTCGAGTTCGACAAGAATGTCACCCGCATCGAGGATGTTAAAGAAGGCATGGTGCTGCCTGGCATTGTCACCAACATCACGGCTTTCGGCGCTTTTGTTGACATCGGTGTCCATCAGGACGGCTTGGTGCATGTCAGTCAAATGGCCAACCGACGCGTCAGCGATCCCAACGAGGTGGTCCACCTTCACCAGCATCTCAAGGTCAAGGTCCTTGAAGTCGACCTCCGCCGCCATCGCATTAGTCTAACACTTAAAGGAATTGAATGATATGAACAAACCTCTCACTTTTTGGAAAGCCGTATGGGCCTCGGCTCTGGGCGTGTTGATAGTGTCCGTGGTCTGCGGACTGATAATGTTCATCATGATGTTTGTCATGGTGCTCTCCCTCGGTAGCATGAACAGCGAGAAAGCCACCATGGTGAAACCGGGATCGGTGCTTGCCGTCGACATGGGAGAAATTGATGGCGACCGCACTCCCAGTGGCTTGATGCAAACGTTTGGCGAGATGGGTTCCGTGGGACTTGTCGACGCCATCGCCTCCATCCGCGCCGCCGCCACCGACAACAATATCTGCGCCATCTATCTCAATGCCTCGGAAGGCACGAATCTCTCGTGGGGCTCGTTGACGGAATTGCGCGATGCTCTGGCCGACTTCCGCGAGAGTGGCAAGCCAGTGGTGGCCTATGCTACATACTATTCGCTGGGCAGCTATTATGTGGCCACGTTGGCCGACAGGCTCTTCTTGCATCCTTCGGGCATGTTGGATTTCCGTGGCATTGGCGCCGAGGTGATGTATTACAAAGATCTTCTTGACAAGCTGGGTGTCGAAATGCAGCTCATCCGTCCCGAGAGTTGCTCCTACAAAAGCGCTGGCGAGGTCTACACTCTCAACCACATGAGCCCCGCCAATCGCGAACAAATCCGTGCCTATGTAGGTAGCATCTGGCGTACCGTCTCCCAGACCATTGCCGCCAGCCGTAGCAAGGATGTGGAGGAAGTCAACAGGCTTGCCGACAATCTCAGCTCTTTCCTGGCAACCGACGCCCACGAGTCTCACATGGTTGATGCGCTTTGCTTTGAGGAGGATGTGCGTAAGGTGCTGAAGGAGCACTATCCTGGCAAGCAGTTGCTGCCGTTGGAAAAATATGCCACCAATGTCCGCATCGCACAGAAGGCTAAACTCTCCACCAAGGATGCCATCGCCCTCATCTATGCCGAGGGCAATGTGGTCGACGGTTCGGCCAATGGCATGGGAATCGGGGTCTATGGCGACGATATCGTCAAAGCCTTGCGCCAAGCTTCTAACGATGCCAACGTCAAAGCCATCGTGCTGCGAGTCAATTCGCCCGGAGGCCAGGCTACCGCCAGCGAAAGCATGACGCATGCTGTCATCGAGGCACGCAAGAAGAAACCGGTCATTGTCAGCATGGGCGACCTCGCTGCTTCGGCTGGTTATGAAATGTCGTGTATGGCCGATGTCATCGTGGCACAGCCCACTACCATCACAGGCTCCATAGGTGTCTTCGGTACCATTCCCAATGTTGGCAAACTGATGCGCCAGAAGCTTGGACTCAACACCGACACAGTATGTACCAACCGCAATTCCGGCGGTTTCAGTGTGTCACGCCCCTTGTCGCCTGCCGCCAGGGCCATGATGGAACGCAATGTGGAGGATTTCTATAAGGTCTTTGTCGGGCGTGTGGCCGAAGGTCGCCACATGACCTACGAGGCTGTGCATCAGATTGCCCGCGGACGGGTGTGGACAGGTGCCGACGCCCGTGAGATCGGTCTGGTCGACACTCTTGGCGGTCTTGACCTTGCTTTCAGCATCGCCGCCGAGAAGGTTGGCATCGTCGACTATCGTGTCAAGGAATATCCTGCTGAGAAGGACTTTTGGACCCAACTCTCTGAACTCCTCGGCGAGAAGACCAACGACGACCTCTCACTCTTGGCCAAGTATCGTCTCGCCAAGCGATTCAAGTTGGGGAAAGGCAAATGGAAAACTCTTTCGCGTCTCGAGCAGGATTTCCTGTTTGTGAGCGAAAGCGAGGGTCTCCAGGCCCGTTTGCCGTTTGTACTGGTAAGCGAGTAGAAAACGGCAAAAAAAAAGGCTCCACCAATTGGTGGGGCCTTTTTTTTGTTTGTATCTTTCTTCAACGGTCGGGGCCGGCCACGAAAATGTAGTTTTCGACGGGCGTTGTGACCCAGTGCTTGGGGGCTACCAGTTTTTTGAGGTCCTCGTCGCTGACCGACATGTGTTCCTTGTTTTCCTTGTTCGACACCACAATGCGGTCGATGATTTCGTGATAGCTGTACGATATGGCATCGCTGCGTCGCATGTAGTTTTGGAACGGTACGTACGCCAAGATGGCTTTCATCTTCTTGCGCGTGTCAACAATGTTTTCCAATCCGGCACCGACGGACAGATTGTATATGATTTCCATGTCCCTTTTGTACAAATCCAGGAATGCGTTCTCATAAGCATAGCAGTTGCCAATGCGGCGTATCAGGGGTATGTCTTCCAGATAGTCCCACAGTTCGAATGTGGTGCAGAAGGTTAGCTCCGGCGACTTATTGATAGCGAAAACATCCCATCCTTCAACGTAGGAAACAAACGCACTGCATAGTGAGTCTGGCACTGTATTATAGTCAGGAGCCGCCGCTGTTATCTCGCTGTACATATTGCGAAAATCGTCATAGTAGGTGGTTACTATTTCGAGATTGCTCGACACTTCGTCAATGTTGCTCAATGTGACGAGCGCTATATTCCTTGCTGTGCGTTTCTTGGCATTGGTTTTCGACATCTCGTTTGTGAACAGCGTGAGCGAGAATGCCACCAGTGTGGCCGTTATGCTTACGCTGAGTTTGAACCACCAGAGGTTGCCCAGCAGCTTGTGCTCCAGTTTCGGCTCTTTGCGTTTCTCCTTTTTCTTTGGAGCGCTGACTGTCTGTGTGGTGTCGTCGGTGCGTTGGTCGTCCATATGTTGTTTTGTCTTTTTGGGGAAACTATCTGTTGGCCAATATGGCGAAAAAATATAAAACACGGGCGCTGCAATGCTACAGCGCCCGTGGAAAGGTGATGTTAGAGTTTGTCGTTCGAGCCGAGTACGTTGACAATCTTGTGGATGTACATCTTCTTCATGCTCTCGCGGGCGGGTTTGGGATGCTCTGCCATGTGTTTGCGGATGGCGGCGGTCATGGCCAGACGGCTGTCGCTGTCGATGTTAATCTTGCAGACGGCACTCTTGGCGGCCTTGCGCAGCTGCTCCTCGGGGATACCTACGGCGGCCTTCAGGGCGCCACCGTTGGCATTGATGGTGTCGACCTCGTCCTGCGGCACGCTGCTCGAGCCGTGGAGCACGATGGGGAAGCCGGGAAGTTTCTTCTCGACAGCTTCGAGGACGTCGAAGGCCAAGGGAGGAGGCAGCAGACGGCCCGTCTTGGGGTCGACGGTGCACTGCTCGGGTTTGAACTTGTAGGCGCCGTGGCTGGTGCCGATGCTGATGGCCAGCGAGTCGCAACCGGTGCGGGTGGCGAAGTCGATGACCTCTTCGGGCTTGGTATAGTGGCTCACTTCAGAGGCAACCTCGTCCTCGACGCCGGCAAGCACGCCGAGCTCGCACTCGACGGTGACATCATACTTGTGGGCATATTCCACCACCTGACGGGAGATTTTGATATTCTCCTCATAGGGCAGGGCGCTTCCATCGTACATCACGCTGCTGAAGCCCATGTCGATGCAGCTCTTGCAGGTCTCGAAACTGTCGCCGTGGTCGAGGTGCAGCACAATCTGGGGGTTGGGGCAGCCCAGCTCCTTGGCATACTCGACGGCACCCTCGGCCATGTAGCGCAGCAGGGTGGGATTGGCATAGTCGCGGGCACCCTTGGAGACCTGAAGAATAACAGGGCTCTTGGTCTCGACGGCGGCCTGGATGATAGCCTGCATCTGCTCCATGTTGTTGAAGTTGAAGGCGGGGATGGCATAGCCACCGTTGACGGCTTTCTTGAACATCTCGCGGGTATTCACGAGACCGATTTTCTTGTAATCTACCATATTATTAGTGTTTAAGTTTTTTTGTTTGGTTTGAATTTGCAAAATTACAAATTCTTTTTGAAACTGCCAAATTTATTTTCTGAAGATGCCGAAGACGGCGGCGCCGCTGCCGGTCATCGAGGCGTAGAGGGCCCCGCGGCGGTACATCTCTTCCTTGAGGGCGGCAATGGCGGGATGGGCAGGGAAGACCGAGGCCTCGAAGTCGTTGACGATAAGGTCTCGCCATTCCTCAATGGGGCGGCGTATAGCCTCTCGCAAGTCGGGATGCGCCGCGCCGAAAAGGTCGCGCTTCAGGCCGGCGTATGCCTCCTTGGTTGACACATGCTCTCCCTCCGGAATCTCAATTTGAATTGAGAATCGGGAATTGAGAATCGGGAAGTCGGACAGAGGCTGGAGTTGGTCACCGATGCCGGTGGCGTAGGCTACCTGGTTGCGGATGAAGAAGGCACAGTCGGCACCCAGTCGCGCGGCACGGCGTTCCAGGTCGTCGAGGGTCAGCCCTAAGGAAAACATCTCGTTGAGCATCTTCAGTGTGAAGGCGGCATCGCTGCTGCCGCCGCCCAGACCGGCGCCGAAGGGGATGTTTTTCTTCAACCTGATGCTCGCCGCGGGGATGCCAAATTCCTCATGCAGCAACCTCCAAGCCTTCATGCACAGGTTGTCGTCGGGAACGTTGTCGAGGACGATGCCGTCCTGCACCATCGACAGTGGTCCCTCGACAATTTCCAGTTCGTCGCGCAACTCGTCGACGGGCATGAAGAGGGTCTCCAGGTCGTGGTAGCCGTCAGGACGCTTGCCAACCACATGCAACCCCAGATTTATCTTACAATTCGGAAAAGAAATCATTTGTCTTACCTCCTTATCTCCTTACTCCGTATCTCCCACATGGTCATATGCCTTAATGATGTCGGTGACTAATCGGTGTCGTATCACGTCGCTGTTGTCCAGATGGATGATTTCTATGCCTTTGACGTCTTTCAGTATCTGTGTGGCCTGCAGCAGGCCGCTCTGCTGGTGACGTGGCAGGTCGACCTGTGTCAAGTCGCCGGTAATCACAAACTTGGCATTCCTTCCCATACGCGTGAGGAACATTTTGATTTGTGCCGAGGTGGCGTTCTGCGCCTCGTCGAGGATGACGAAGGCGTTGTCCAGCGTGCGGCCGCGCATGAAAGCCAATGGCGCTATCTCGATGGTGTTGTCCTCCCAGTAGGATAGGAGTTTCTGCTGCGGTATCATGTCCCTGAGCGCATCGTACAGCGGCTGCAGGTAGGGGTCGAGTTTGTCGCGCAGGTCGCCAGGCAGGAAGCCCAGGTTTTCGCCGGCTTCGACAGCGGGACGCGTCAGTATGATGCGGCGTATTTCCTTGTTTTTCAGTGCTCGCACAGCCATGGCCACGGCGGTGTAGGTCTTTCCGGTACCGGCAGGGCCGATGGCAAAGACCATGTCGTTCTCGTATACCGAGCGCACCAGGCGCTGTTGATTCGGGGTACGGGCCTTGATTAGCAGTCCGTTGCGTCCGTGCACCAGCACCTCGTCGCTCATCTCCGACTCGGGGCTTCCGCCGCTGCTCTCCATGATGCCCATGATAGCGTTCTCGGTGATGCGGCCAAACTTGTCGTAGTAGGTCATCATTGCCTGCAGCTTGCCTTCGAACCAGGCGATGTCCTCTTCCGACCCGATGGCCTTCAGCATTTCGCCGCGGGCGATGAGCTTGAGCTTCGGAAACAGCAGCCGTACAAAATCCAACATGCGGTCGTTGGTGCCCCAAAACCGCGCATAATCAATTTCTTCCAATGAGAAAATCTTCTCTGACGATGTTTCATTCATGCTGCAAAAGTACAAAACATTTTTCCAGTATCCAAGGAAAAGATATTAACAATGGTTAACAATCGTGTCTTTGCCCTGCGAACGACCTGTCAACACCTACTGTGGTAGGAGTTGGTAGGGTGTTGGTAAGGAGTTGGTAGGGCGATTGTATTTAGTGTAATGTATTGGGGTACATGGTGGTATGAAACAAATTTGGTGTTTTCGTGGAAAAGGTGTATTTTTGCAAATTATTTCGAGACAGAAATGTTAAAAGTTAACAATTATTAAGGATTGAAAACATGAAGAATCACATCGTCATAATGGCCGGCGGCATCGGGAGCCGTTTCTGGCCCCTCAGCACACCCGAATATCCCAAACAGTTCATCGATATCCTGGGCTGCGGCCGCACGCTGATTCAGCTCACCGTGGACCGTTTCAAGGGTCTGTGCCCGATGGAGAATTTCTGGGTGGTGACCAACGCCGCCTATGTGGACATTGTTCGGGAACAGTTGCCCGAGATGCCTGTGGACCATATTCTTGCCGAGCCTGCGGCGCGCAACACGGCGCCCTGCATCGCATGGGCCTGCTGGCGCATCAAGCAGGAAGATCCCGAGGCCAACGTGGTGGTGACGCCCGCCGATGCCGTGGTGATGAACCCCGAAGAGTTCCGCCGCGTGATTGGCAACGCGCTGACGTTCACCGAGAAGAGCGACGCCATCGTGACCATCGGCATCAAGCCGTCGCGCCCCGAAACGGGCTACGGCTATGTTGAGACGCAGTCTGTCTCGGCCGACGCCGGAAGTGAAATCCTCAAAGTCGCTTCCTTCAAGGAGAAGCCTGATTTAGAGACTGCTGAGAAATATCTCAAGGCTGGAAATTATTTGTGGAATGCCGGCATTTTCGTGTGGAATGTGAAGACCATCACGGAGGCTATAAAGACATATAAGCCCAACATTGCCAGCGATATGGAACGGATGAAGACAGATGCCGACGTGCAGGAGGTCTTCCCGCAGTGCGAGAAGATCAGCATCGACTATGCCGTCATGGAGCCTGCCGCCGCCGACGGACGGGTGTATACCCACCCCGCCGACTTCGGTTGGAGCGACCTCGGCAACTGGGCCTCGCTGCATGACAAGTTGCAGAAAGACAACGAGAACAACGGCGCTGTGGGCCAGGTGCATCTCTATGAGTGCTGGAATTGCGTGGTGCATGCCGAGGAGGCGTCGAAGGTGGTCCTCCAGGGCCTGGACGGCTACATCGTCTCCGCCAAGGGCGACCGCCTGCTGGTGTGCAAGCGCAGTGAGGAACAACGCATCAAAGAATTCTCGCAGGCATGAGGACGATACTTATTGTGGCACTCATCGCCGTGGCTGTCGTGGCTTTAATGGTGGCCGGTTTGGGCATCAAGATGCTTCTGCACAAGGAGAAAGAATTCAAGCGCCCCTGCGCCAACGCCGACCCCCAAACCGGTCGTTGCACCCACTGCACCTGCGGCCGGAAGTGATTTTGCCGATCAGGATGAAAAAAAGCACTGGTTTTTCAGTGCTTTTTTTTGCTCCCCCATGAAGGTATCCTATTGCTTGCCGTATCATAGTTGGTTGAGAATATCAGATATGTCTTCGGTGAAAGAGAGGAAGCGCGGGAGGTCTTGGATGTAGGACTCTGGATTGTCTCGGTTGAAGCGGACGAGGGTGGCCTTTGGGAAGCGCTGCGCCATCTGCTCGAAGGGGAGGCGGATGATGCCGGGGGTGTTGTAGCCGATGCCAAACTCCAGCAGCAGGAGGTTGCCTTGCGATGCCTCCTGCAGGAAGTCGGTGTAGCGTTTCGCCTGCCGGTGCCAGTGTTCGTCCTCGACGAAGGTGTCGTCCACGCGGAGGTTCATTGCGGCGGGACGGCCCTCCTCGGTCATGGGTATCATATTGGATGGGATGCGACAGTCGTCGATGAGCGGCAGCACCTGCTCCACCCAGCGGCTGTTGCTCCATGTGATTTTGGGGTCGCCATTGGCGGGCTGGAAACGGCCGTAGTCGCCCTGCGTGGCGAAGATGTTCTCCTTGTCGAAACCCGCCAGTTCGAACTGCGCGTCGACATTGGTGGTTACGATGAAGGCCTTGGGGAAGAGGCGTTGCAACTGCCTATAGAGCGGCAGTGCCCCTGTGCGGTAGCGGCAGAACCAGATGTGCTTGGCCCAGCAGGCCCAGTACTCCTCGGAGGTCTCGAAGGGGTGGAAACTGGAGGAGTAGAGGTCGGTGATGCCGTAGCGTTCAATCCACGGGGCAAACTCTCGGCGGAAATCCTCGCCGGCGTAATCCAGCCCGGCGGCGGTGGAGAGGCCGCTGCCCGCACCGATAACGATGCGGTCAGTCTCCTTTATCGCTTGGCGCAATGACTCAATCCTTCCCGAGAAGTTGGCTGTAGATGTCATAGTCGATGTCTTTGAAAACGTTGAAGACCACCCTGGGAGCGCGGGCGTTTCGCCCGCATTGAAAAGCTTTTACCGTCTCTACTGCAATCTCGGCGGCACGGCGGTTGGGGAAGCGGAACTCGCCCGTGGAGATGCAGCAGAAGGCGATGCTGTGGCAGCCGTTGGACCCTGCCAACCCCAGGCAATTGCGGTAGCAGTTGGCCAGCTGCGCTTCTTGTTCTTTGGTGGGTACGCCATTGGGGATGATGGGGCCCACGGTGTGGAGAACATGGCGGCACGGCAGGTTGTAGGCCTCGGTGATGAGGGTCTCGGAGGTGAAGGCATGCCGATAGGTGGTGCCGCCCATCGTGTATTCCGGATGCACCGGTGGGCACTCGGCGCCACTCATAGCCTCGGCGCATTCGGCACGCAGCTGCAGTCCGGCGGCGCTGTGGATGCAGTTGTCGATGCAGGCGTGCAGCGGATGCCAGCAGCCCATCATCTGGCTGTTGGAGGCGTTGACGATGGCGTCGACACGCAAGCGTGTGATGTCGCCCTGCCAAAGGAGAGGGGTGTCGGCAGACGCGGCGATGTCTTCCAGAGACACCACCCCCTTGTCCTGCAGCTGTGCCTGCAACTCGGCGTCCTGCGCATGGAGAAATTCCTCGCTCAACGGCTGCGGTTCCCAGACGTTCATCAGCGCCCGCAGCAGGCGTTGCTTCTCAGGCAGTGTGGCCGGAATGTCGGCCTGTGTGCGGTTCTGCTCCAGCAGGTAGCGGATGCAGAAGTCGATGTTTTCAATCCTGTCCATAGTATCTTTCGCGGTCGGTTACGATGTCGTGGAGGTTGTTGTAGGCCCAGTCCATGAGCTGCTGCATGACGGGCATGAAGCTGCGGCCGCGGTCGGTGAGGGTGTACTCGACGCGGGGCGGCATCTCGGCGTAGACTGTGCGGTGCACCAGACCGTCGGCTTCCAGACCGCGCAGGGTCTGCGTGAGCATCTTCTGCGAGCAGTCGGGATTCTTCTGCTCGATGTCGCGGAAACGCATGGGGGCGTCGCTGCCGCCCAGCGTGTAAAGCACCGCCAGCGTCCATTTGCTGCCGATGCGTGCCAGTACGTTGCGGATGGGGCAATCGGGGAAGAAGGGGTCTTGGATGAAGTCTTTAGTAGTCATAAGGCAATCATGTTTTCGTTTTGCAAAGGTACGACTTTTTTCGCAAACGGGCGGACTTTTTGCATTAGCCCGCCCGTGTTGCATTATGATGGTGAAGAAAGTTTACTTGTAGAGTGCTTCTGCCAGCGGAGTTATGTCGCCGGGCATGTCGGGGTAGGCTTTGGTGAGGGCTTCGGCAAAGGTGGCGGCATCTTTGCACTCGGCGCGGAGCTGCTTGACCTTCTCAAGGTAGGTGATACGTGCCTCGACGGCAGCTTTCTCCACCAATCCGCCGTGGCCGCCGATGAAGTAGCGAGCACCCGTGGCAAGGCTGGCCTTCGTGGATTCCAACTCGGCGTCGATAGCCGCTGCGCTACCCATTTGCAAGGGACTCATGTGCATCTGGTAGGGAGCCCAGTGGGTGTAGCACACCTGACCACCGATGAGAATCATGGCACCGGGGAAGTCGGAGGAAGCACCGCGGTCGAAGCGGAAGCTCACGCCGGCATACTGCTGGGTGCTGCCGAAAGGCACTTCGGCGGCTTTCTGCGTGGGCAGGTCGACCATTGTCTCACCAAACTGCTCGGCGAAGCCTTTCATCATGCCGCCATAGATGGGACCTTCGATGAAGGCGGGCATACCCTCGGGCATCGTCAGAGGCAAGGTGTCGCTGCCACCCAGATGGTAGTCGGTGATGTCGGTCAGCACGGGCTTGCCGAGAGCCTTGATATACTCGCCAAACTCGGCGGCATTGACCTTGAAGAGGGGGTACTCCATCACCACCAGGCCGTCGCGGCTCTCGATGATGTAGCTGGCGTCGTACATGACGTCGTTCGAGTTGTAGACATGCAGCTTGAATCCGTCAAGCTCGTAGGCCTGGAACTGGCCCACCGTTTCTTTCTGTGTGCTCATTGCGGTATCGTTTTGGTTGTTACTATTGTTTTTGCAGCCTGTGGCAAGGATGGCGACTGCGGCCATCATGAGGATTGTACGTTTCATTGTTTTTTTTTGTTTTGAATTCGGTTGCAAAAGTACAATGGTTTCCCAAACCCCGCAAGAGGGTACCCAGGCGTAAGCCACTAACCTTTGGGTAAGTAATATTGTAACCGCAAGAAACCATCCTGTGGACTTTAACACACTTTAACACAAAGCCATTGGTCCGTTCCTTTCCAAGGCGCCCGATTCCCAATACCAGTTAAGAGTTATGAGTTAAGAGTGATTTGGGTTGATAATATTTTCCTTTACTTGAGCCAGCGAGAGGGTGTCGCCCTCTTTGATTGTTTGCAGGCGGGACGCCTGCGTACTCAGGCCGATGTTTAGCGGCGTTTCATGATGTAGCGGAAGTCCCAGTCGGCTCCACTGGAGAACGGCGCCAGCACAAGTTCGTCGCTGGTGAGCTTTTCCACCACAAATACCCTACCCTTATAGCAACCGCCATCAATCTCCAGCAGCTGCTTGCCGTCTTTTTTTGTGAGGGTGTATCCATTCCAGGTGGCGTAACAATCCGTCCGAGAGTCGGACACCCACACCTTGTCGTCTGTGAACTCCATGCAGATATAACTTTCCGGGATGTTCTGCCGCCCATCGATGGTTATTTCATACGATTGAGCCGTATTGTACCATTTGCCGATAAGGGCTTCATTGTCTTTGTTGTCTTTGCCGCAGCTGGTCAGCAGCATTGCGCCCAAAGCGAGGGCGGCGAGGGATTTGATGATGTTGTGTTTCATTTTGATTATTTTTTATGGGTTAATAATTTCGGTTATAATTATTTCGACTTCAGCCAGTCTTGCAATGTCTTACATTCTTGTAGGAATATATCTCGGCTCACCACTGTGTGTTTATACTTGCTATAGAGTTGTTGCAGGGTGGTGTTGACAGTCGTCGTGTTCTCAAGGGTTAAGCGATAGGGGGCGGCATGGTAGATGGCAATGGACTCGTCCTGCGTATCCACGCTGTGGATGTCGGAAATAGGCAACTTTTTCTCGGCACGCTCCATCATCGCCTTGTAGTATTCCATCTGCTCCTCGTAGCCACGCCCGCGGCTTTTGAGAAACTGCAGTTTGATGTACTCGTTCAGGCTTTCGCCGAGAGCGTAGTCGCGGTACTCGAAGAAGATGCCGTTGCCCCACCATTGGTGCGCCACCTCGTGAGGAATCCACGAGTAGTCGGGTATCATCGTGTAAACATCATAGAAATAATGTCCAAAGATAATCATATCGCTCAGCGACTGGCACATTACAAACAGCGGGTCGCCAATCTCCACGATGTTCATCGGCTTTGAAGACAAGGAATCGCCGAAGAAGGAGCTGTAGAAGTTGTAGGAATCCACAAACTCGCGGTAATAGGCGTCGGGATACTGTGTGGTATCGCTCGCGAGGCGGTAGAAATGGAAGGGACGCGTGGGCGAATCAATCACCTTGCAAGTGTATTTATCCTTCGGCAGGAGGACGAGGTGCAGGTCGAACGAGGGAAGCCATTCTGTGCCGCCAAGGATGTAATAGTCGTCTGCCTCGATGTGTACCTGCGCCGTCAGCAGCTCGCCATTGCGGTGCGGATACCAGTTGCCCTCGCGTCGCAAAACAATGGCACCATCGGCTGTGCGGTAATCGGCAAGCGGCAAGGAATAGGCGGTATCGACCTTGATGGGTTGTCCCGTATAGGTTTCGTGGGGGATGAGATAAAAACCCGACACCCGCAGCGTGTCGCCCTCGATGTGTAGGTTGAGGCTGTATTGTCTGTGGTCGACAAGCATCTGCGCCGGTGTGAGCGTGTCCTGCGCCGAAGCGACACTCATCGATAACACGAATAATAGCAATGTGTTTATTTTCTTCATGTCGTTATTTCTTTGCGTATCTATCTTGCTGGCGGCAGACATGCTGCGCGGCGGCGGTCGTTGAGAGTCTTCGGCTTGGCGGTACGGATATGCTTGTCGGTTGTCGGCCGAGCCGACGGCACACCAGCGGCAAGGGTTCCGTACCAGTCTTTGCCGTGGAGGCGGTAGTAGGTGTGGTCGTAGAGCTGGGCGTAATCTTCGGCGTGGATGTTGCCGCGCTCCACTTCGCGCCAAAGAAGGGCAAAGAACTCTTCATAGTCGCCTTTGGTCAGTTCGTCGGTCATCTTCTGTAGCAAGGGATAGGCGTGGTTCCATGCGTCGAGTTCGTAGCGGTGGTAGTTCTTGCCACTCCGAAGCAGAGTCTCGAAGTCGGCGCGGTTGGCAAGGGCGGCAGTGAGTTCGGCATCGTCCTCGTGGTTGAGGTAGCGCAGGTACTCCTCGCGCAGGTTGGCGTAATCGGCCAGCAGGGGCACAGTGAGCGTGTCGGGCAGCGAGTAGAGCCATGCGTCCGGCTCGTAACCGCAGAGCACCATGCGCTCCAGCACCTCATAATGGCTGATGTAGCAGTATTGGTTCCCTACGCACTCGCTGTGCAGAAGGCATTCCAAGTAGCGCTTCAGGTCGCGCACAAAGGGGTAGAGGTTCGAGAGCCGTGAGCAGAAGATGGAAATTGCTGCGCAGTAATCGCCTGTAGTTTTGTATGCCACTGCATCCGTCACCCCCACCTGCTTATCTATGGGCAGAAGCGAGAACTGGTCGCCGAAGTAATAGTATCGCACATAGTTGTCCCCCATCTCTGTCAGTGAGGTGTCGCTGTCGAGCTGTCCCTCTTCGGTAGAGGTTTTCAGATAGCCTTCGATATAGTCCTCCAGCGGCGGCATAAGCATTTGCTCACGACGGAAATTGACGTTCTTGATGTCGGCCACAGGGCATTGCCACACAGTGCGGTTGTTCTCGCCGGTGGAAGAGAACTGCGTGCCGTAAAGCTGTGGCAGGCCGCGCCCTGTGCGCAGACGGTCTTCAAGGTAGGCCAGGTTCGACGGGTCGGCGTTGGTGTCCGCCACCGCTTTGCGCATCTGCTTGACGTAGCCGTACTGGAACCAGGGGTGCGCATGCTGCGCAATGAGCCAAGCTGCGTGTGCACCGTAGGAACACACCCGGTCCCATGAGGGGAACCCCAGAGTGTCCATCAGCCATATCAGCCTGGCGAGGTTCGCGGAATCCACTTCGTGCATACGTCTCGAAAGCGAGTCCTCGACGGCCTGCGTATGAGTGTGGCCGGGGTCGTTGAAGGCATGCCGCACCGCTTGGTCTTCCTGTTCCATCTGGTACAATGTCTCCGCATAGCTGTAGTCCTTCTTGCCGTGGATGGTCTGCTGGATGGAGTCCAGTTCCGGCCACCAGTCGCAGTCCTTCAAAAACTTGTATTGGTCTGTGTGGTAGAACACAAGCGGGTTCCACCCCTTCCACCTGACCACGCGGAAGGCCAGACGCTTGAATGTCGCCGTGTCGCCGCACTGCAGGGCGGCCTCCATGTAGTTCATCTCTTGCTGGCGGACAGGAATATATCCCCCGAACAGGGAATCCATTCGCGCATAGAGTTCCATCTTCTCGTAGGGCGAAATGTCGGTACGGAACTGCTTGCAGATGTCCAAATAAGCCTTCCACTGTTCCGACTGGGCATTTGCGACAATCGAAGCCGCGATGCACACCGCAAGCAGGGCAATACTCTTGATTGCTTTCATAACTTTAATATTTTCCGTGAAAATGTCCGATTGCTATAGCAGGCGGACGGCGCGGATTGTAAACCCGCAGCATCCCTACGTTTTAAGGCATAGCTTTCGGTATATTCATAATTGTTGAGATTTTCAATGACCCGCTCATGAAGCTCAATGACAAGATTTCTGTCGTTGAGTTCCTTGATTTCATACTCCCACTTCACATGTCCAAGGCTATCAGGCCCACGTTCAATGTACAATATATTATCGTTGATACTCCAGCGAAGAGTCATATAATGGTCAGGAAACTCATTGCCATAAATATCTTGGTACTTCTCGTTCAAGTGCCAACGCATGATTCCGTCAGCAAAGAATTCTGCCGCATCAAATCCTATATAACTCGTATCGGAGACATTATACATACCCTCATCGCGGATCCATGATGTGTCTTCGTAGTAATCCACATATAAAAAATGATATGTCTGCACATCCCAAGTGCCGATAATGAGTTTTGAATGGTCCTTAGTTGTCTTTGCCGCAGCTGATCAGCAGCATCGCGCCCAAGGCGAGGGCGGCGAGGAATTTGATGGTGTGGTGTTGCATATTGGAGGTGTTTTTGATGGTTTAGAATCGATATTTCCAGCCAAGGGTGAGTGTGGCGGGCAGGAAGTTCAGGTCGTCCACCTCGGTGTCAAGTCCGGTGATGTGGGCTTTGCCAACCTGTCCGACGCTGATGATGTACTGAACATATAGACCGATTTCTTTCCCGTTCTTCCCATGCCAGAAATTGATTGTCAGCGGCAGGGCAAGATTCGCTGTGGAGAACGAATTGACGTAGTCGGTACCGCCGCGCGAGCTGGAGAGGAAGATGTCGCTGACGCCTAAACCAAAGCCCGCCGTGGGTTCGAGGGTATAGTTCTTGCCGAGGTCGAAACGGTAGCCGAGGTCGAGGTGGTAAAGATTGTCTTGCTTTTTGACGAGCTGATTCTTTACAAAGAGAATATTGTCAGCCATGCCGTTGAGGTGTATGCCGAGTGTGAATCGGCGGTACTCCACGCCGAGACCAACGCCGATTTGCGCTGCCGCGCTGTAGGCGCTGCGATAGTCGAGCGTTGGGTGATAGGCATGCATGTGGTCGTTGAAGCCATCGCTTCCGTTGAGGAAGCTTACACCAAGGTTGAATTCAATCCAGGGATTGATTTTCTGTTTTCCAGCCTCGTTTTCTTGAGCCGAGGCCGTCCCAATCAGCATTGCGCTCAAGGTGAGGACGGCGAGGGATTTGGTGATGTGGTGTGTCATGTTGGATGTGTTTTTGATGATTGAAAATTACCGTGAAAAGATGTCCGTCTGTTTCAGTAGGCGGAGTCTTTGTTGATTGATTTCTTAATGTTATGATAAAGGACGGCATGTTTCTCTTCGTCGTTTGCGACGTGGAAGATACTTACGCTGCGGGTCGTGTATGAATAGGCGAGGACATCGTTTTCGGCCGATGCCGACGGGTTGCTCCTGGGAATGAGTTTGGAGAATACCAGATTCTCGCCCCTGTCGATGAGCATCTGGAGCAGGGGCGAGAGTTCGTCCATCTCGAAATCTCGCGCGAGGACGGCCCAGCCGCTGTCGGTGGTGGCTTCGAGGAGGGTGACATTGAGGGAGAGGGTGTCATTGACGGGGTAGTTGTGGATGTAGCTGGCGGCGATGCCTTCGACATGCTCATAACGGCGGTAGATGTCGCTGACCTGCCACCGAGGGAGGATGTGGCGCCAGAAGACGGCGCCGACAGCGGCCACGACGGCAAGGAACATGAGGATGGTGAGGAGGGTACGTTTTTTCATATTCTGGCTAATATTATATCCACTCTTTGGCAGGCGTCGGCGGCGCAGCACTGGAGGTTGCCGTCGACGAAGGTGTCGTCGCTCGGGGGCAGGAGTAGTGCGGCGGTGATGACGACGACGGCGAGGGCCGCCACGGCGGTGCGGCGGAGGTTGGCCCGGCGGCGGTAGCGGGCGCAGCGTTCGGGGAGACCCGCGGAGTGCTCGTCGGCGAGGGCGCGGATGAAGGCGAGGTCGTCGGGGGTAGGGGTGGCGATTTCGAATTCTGAATTATGAATTCCGGATTTCGGATTATGGGTTTTGGACGGGCACATATCTACATTTATTGTTATCATTATTTTTTGAAGTGGTTGCGGAGCTTGACTTTGATGCGGTAGCGAAGCTGGATGGCGCTGTGGGGTTTGATGCCGAGTTCGCGGGCCATGTCGTCGGGGTTGTAGCCATCGGCCATGAGTTGGAGGGCCTGGCGCTCGTGGGGTGTGAGAATGTCGGCGAGGGTGTCGATGTAGTCGCGGAGAGAGCTTTCGTCGGGAGCGGCAAGGGAGTCGGCCAGGGTGTCGTCGAGGGGGACGAAGAGGAGAGAGCGGCGGAGGAAACGGAGTCGGGAGAAGACGCTGCGGCACTGCCAGACGACCCAGAGGGTTTCCTGGAGAGGGGTGGCGTCGGGGCGGAGGGAGGCGGCATGGCGCCAGATGCTGATGTAGCAGTTCTGCCGCAACTCGGCACAACGGTGGTAGTCGCCTGCGGCGCGGCGCATGCAGAGACGCTCGATGAGGTCCCGGTGGCGCAGTATCAGGGCGTGAAACTGGTCGTGTGTCGGTTGGTTGTTGGCAGCCATTGCAGAAATATCTCTACTAATAAATAACACATTTTGGGTGCAAAAATCTACATGGGGGTAAATTTTTTTTTTGAAGTTTTTTGGAAATGGGTTGAGAATCAGTGGGAAGAGTGTATCGATATTTTCAAAAAAACAAAAAAAATGAGCGCTGAATTTCAGTGCTCGTTTTGCTCCCCCTGAAGGACTTGAACCTTCGACCCCCTGATTAACAGTCAGGTGCTCTAACCAACTGAGCTAAGGAGGAATGTTTAACCTTTATGATTGGTCGATTTCTCTCTCGAAATCGGGTGCAAAGATACAACCTTTTTTGGTTGTGACCAAATTTTTTTTTAAATATTTTTATTTTTATTCTTAACTTATTGTGTTTTCGATTGATATGCTTTTCAATTCTTCCACCATGTCGGAGGCAATGAGGCTTGATTCGGACTGTTTCTTCACCAGATTGTCGCCAATCTGGCCATGGATTTGCACACCGATACATGCAGAATTGAATAAGTCGCTGTGTTTCTGTGCTGTAATGCCGAGAAGGATGCCTGTCAGCACGTCGCCGCTGCCGGCAGTGGCCATACCGGCGTTGCCTGTAAGGTTCTCGTATATACGCCCGTCTGGCGCGTAGACGTGGGTGTGGTGTGATTTCTTTACTATTATTATATTGTGTTGGCGAGCCATCTCGGCCGGGTCGGCGTCGGCGAAGAGGCGTTCATATTCGCGTGCATGGGGCGTGAGAATGGCATCGGCGGCCAGTGGCAGCCAGTCTCTATGCTTGGCCAAGATGTTGATGGCGTCGGCGTCGAGGATGAGCGGACGACCATGGGGACGCTCTTCCAGCAGCACGTGCAGAGCTTCCACGGTGGGTTCGTCGGTTCCTAGGCCTGGTCCGACTGCGATGGCTGTGTAGTGGTCAAGGTTTTCCGGTATGGATGAGAAAAGGGTGGGTGAGGGGTCGATGCTCACCATGGCCTCGGGGAATGCCGCCTGCATGGGCTCGACGCACCGTTGCGGCAGGTGGGTGCTCACCAGTCCGCATCCGCTTCTCAGTGCCGCACGGGCCGCCAGTATGGCACATCCCATACGCCTGTAGGCTCCGGCAATCAGCAGCCCGTGGCCATAGTCATGTTTGGTGGTTTCTTGTTTTCTCATGTCCGAATAACGCTTTTCTATCACAGATATTGTGGAATGGAGAGGCTAATTTTTGGAAAAAAGAACAGGAGCCCGCGTTGGAACGGGCTCCTGCGTGGAATTGGTGCCGGTTGGATTAGTCGGCGGTTCCTACTGCGCCATCCTCGGGACGGAGGGTGACGGCGATGTAGTTGTTGAGGTCGATGTACTTGGCGGCGAGACGTTTGATGTCGTCGGGGGTGACTTTCTTGACCATTTCGTTGTATTCAGTCACCTGATAGTCGCGGCTCTGGTTGTACATGTAGGCGGCCTGGATGAGACTCGACCAGAAGCTGTTGTTCTGGATGCTCTTGTCGTGCTGGACAATCATCTGCTCCTGGACTTTGTTGAGGGTCTTCTGGTCGACGCCCTTCTTCATGTAGTCCTTGAGAATCTTGATGCAGTCTTTCTCAACCTTTTTGGCCTTCTCGGGGTCGAGGCCGATGTAGAACTGCCAGGAGACCTCACCGTTGCCGTCGAGGTCGACACTGGCGCTGGCACTGGCACTGGGGCTGTAGGCGTCGCCGTTCTTCTCACGGATGATTTCGGTGACGGTGATGCTCAGGCATTCGCCAAGTTGATTGATGGCCATGCGGGTCTGGGGGTCGAGTTCACTGCCGGAGACTTTCTTCTCACCGGCCATGAGGAGCATACCCTGTTTCTCGATACCCTTCTTCACCTCGGCGTGGACGATGCCTTTGGCAAACTCGGGGGTGCGGTCGATGTAGTAGTCCTTGGTGACGGCGGCAATGGTGGGCAGGTGGTTCAGGTAGTTGGCAATCATGGCGATGTTGCTGTCGCTGACGTTGCCCACGAAGAAGAAGGTCTGGTTGTTGGCGAAGGCGAAGCGCTCCTTGTAGATCTCGAACATACGGTCGAGGCTCAGGCTGCGCACTTTTTCCTCAGAGGGGAAGATGACCGTGCGTTTGTTGTTGGGATAGGCGGTCTTGTAGTATTTGTCGAAGAAGGCATACTGGGGGTTGTCGGCGATGTATTTGAGCTGTTGGATGGTGTTCTCGATTTCGCGCTCATAGGCTTCCTGGTCCTTGCGGGGAGCGGTGTAGTAGAGGTTGATGAGCTGCAGGGTGGTCTCGAGGTCCTTGGGCGAGCAGCTGCCGTTGAAACCCTGGGTGTTGTTGCTGATATAGGGGCTGATGCTGAGCACTTTGCCTTTCAGTTTCTTGCTGAGCTGGGTGGCGCTGAATTCGCCGATACCGCCTCCGTCGACGAAGCTGTCGGCGTTCTGGGCCTGGTAGCTATCCTCGTCGCCATAGAGCGAGGTGCCTCCGAAGGAGTAGGAGTTGATGAGGATTTCGTCGGCCTTGAGCTCGGTCTTCTTCACCACGAAACGGATGCCGTTGGGGCAGGTGTACTCGGTGTAGCCGAGGACGCTGTTGCTGGCGGTCTGGATGGGTTTGACCTCGGCGACGGTCTCGTTGAAGAGGGGTTCGTCCTTGAAGTTGTCAACCCAAGGCTCGGTGGTCAGTTTCTTGCTGTTGTTGAGGATGTTGATGAGTTCTTTCTCTGTGGGGATTTTGACGCCTTCCTTCTCGGGAGCGGTCAGATAGATGACAATGTTCTCGTCGGTGATCCACGATTTAACCATGGCGTTGCACTCCTCGAGGGTGATTTCGGGGACAAACTCTTTGGCATATTTCCATTCCTGGCGGATGCCGGGGCAGGGGCTGTTCTCCAGATAGTGGTCGGTGTATTCGTCGGCGAAGCTGTTGGTCTGGGTCTTGTTCTCTTCTTTGGCCATTTTGGTGTAGCGCGAGAGGATTTCCTCTTTCTGGCGCTCGAACTCGGCGGCGATGAAGCCGTGGTCGTCAATTTGTTTCAGGGTCTTGAGCAGGAACTCGACGGCCTCCTCGATGCGGTTGTCCTTGGGGGCGGCGCTGACTTCGAAGACGTCGATTTCACGGCCGAGGAATCCGCCGTAGCCGCCGCCGGCATACATCACGGGGGCGGTGGGTTTCTGGGTGAGGTCGTTGAAGCGCTCGTTGATCATCATGCTGATAAGGTTGCGGACGAGCATGGTGCGGTAGGCGCCGACGGTGCCGTTGGGGGTCTTTTTGTGTTTCCAGAAGATTTCAAGGGAGGTGCTGGTTGCCTCCTTGTCGGTGGCGAGGGCCACGAGGGGCTCCTTGTTGTCGGGGATGGAATAGCTTTCGCGGGGCAGTTTCTTGGTGCCGAGGAACTTGTGGCTGCTGAAGGTGTCTTTCACCTTCTGCTCCATGGCCTTGGGGCCTTTGAGGCCGGCATACTCGTAGTTGTCCATGTCGCCAACGATGACAATGGCCTGCAGGTCGGGACGATACCAGTCGTTGAAGAAATCAACGATGCTCTGGCGCTTGAAGTTCATGATAACTTCCTCTTTACCGATGGGGAGACGGTCGGCATAGCGGGAACCTTTGAGCATGATGGGCCAGGTCTTCTTGCGGAGGCGGTCGCCGTGGCCGACGCCACCGCGCCATTCTTCGTGGATGACGCCGCGCTCTTCCTCAATCTCCTTCTGGTCGAAGAGGACATTGCCTGCCCAACCGTCGAGGATTTCGATGCCCATCTTCACCATCTCGGGGTCGTCGGCGGGCATGTTGACATAGTAGACAGTCTGGTCGAAGGAGGTGTAGGCGTTGATGTCGCGGCCAAACTCCACACCGTGCTGCTGCAACTTGTCAATCATTTGGTTGCCGGGATAACCCTTGATGCCGTTGAAAGCCATGTGCTCGCAGAAGTGGGCGAGACCCTGCTGGTCGTCGCGCTCCATGATGGAACCGGCGTTGGTCACCAGACGGAACTGGATCATCTTCTCGGGCTTCTTGTTGTTGCGGATGTAGTAGGTGAATCCGTTGTCGAGCTTGCCGTAGGTAACCTTCTTGTCGAGGGGCACCTTGGCGGTCAGGTCGCTCTTCTTCTCTTTCTTGTCACCGCCGGGGAGCTGGGCGATGGCAGTGCCGCCAATCAATGCGGTCAGCAGCAGAATCCAAAATGATTTCTTCATGTTTTGTTGATTTAAATTTTTTATTTTTTAATTTTATGTTCCTAATTGTATAAATAGGGTGCAAAGATACGAATTATTTCCGTATCGCAATAATTTTTTTTACAAACGTCTGTTTTTCAGTGTTCAGCAGTTATAGTGCTCCAATGCCTGACGCAGTTCCACGGGGGTGATGTCGTGGTGAATCTCGCCATCGAGGGCATAGGAGATGGCTCCCGTCTCCTCGCTGACAATAACGCTCAGCACGTCAAGTTGTTCCGTCACACCGATGGCACTGCGGTGTCGCAGGCCGAGGTTGGGGTCAATGTCGAGTCTCGAGGTGACGGGCAGGATGCAGCGTGCCGCCAGGATGTCGTTGTGATGGGCGATGACGGCGCCGTCGTGCAGAGGCGAGTTCTTGAAGAACAGGGCTTCTATCAACGCGCTGGAAGCCATGGCGTTGATGCGCTCGCCGGTGTCGATGATTTCCTCCACCTCGTTTCTCCGCTTGAATACGATAAGGGCACCGGTCTTGCTTTGCGACATATGCATGCAGGCATTGATGTAGGCCTCATAGTTGACGGCGTTCTGCTGCTTGTTCTGTATGTTGTGCTTCCAGAATTTGAAGCGCTGCACCCACGACTGGTCGAACTGTGTCTTGGTGCCGAGGAAGAGCAGGAAACGCCTTATCTCGGGTTGGAAAATGACAATGAGCGCGATGAGGCCCACGCTCGCGACAGCGCTGAGGATGGCTCCCAACAGCCTCATCCCCAGCAGGTCGGCGGCTCGCCAGGCCAGCAGGATAATCACCAGTGCCCAGAAGATGAGCATGGCATTCGAGCCGCGGATCATGCGGTAGATGTAAAACACCAGCGCCGCCACGATGACAATGTCTATGATGTCGATGAGGTGGAGCGCGGGAAGTCCCATGATGGCGTTGATAATCATATCGATAGCAATTTAATTGTTTCGAGTGCGGGTTTGGGGTCGTGGACACGCAGCAGGCGGCTGCCTTTCACCAAGGCCACGGCGTCGAGGGCTATGGTGCCCGTCAACGCTTCCTCGGGCGTCGTCCCCAATCTCTTGTAGATCATGCTTTTGCGGCTCAGGGCGGTGAGCAGTGGCTCGCGAAAGAGGGTGGTCAGCTCGTCGAGGCGGTCGAGCAGCTCATAGTTTTCTTCCACCGTTTTGGCGAAACCAAAGCCCGGATCGATCCATACATCCTTGACCCCCAGCCGATAGAGGCTGTCGAGTTTGGCGGAGAAGTATTTTGTCAGGTCGTCGATGATGTCGTCGTAGCCGGTATGCTGCTGCATCTCGGAAGGCAGGGCGCGGTTGTGCATCAGGATGTAGGGAACTTGCAGGGAGGCAACGGTTTGGAACATCCTGTCGTCGAACTGGCCGCCGCTGATGTCGTTGACGATGTCGGCTCCCGCCTCTATGGCCTTGAGGGCCGGGAGCGAATAGCAGGTGTCGACCGAGAGGATGGCATCCGGCAGCGCCTGGCGCACAAGTCTTACGGCTTCCGCAAGTCGCTCAGCCTCAACGTCGGGCGGTAGCAGCTGCGCTCCGGGGCGCGAGGACACGACACCTATGTCCACCATGTCGGCACCCTCGGCAATGAGTTTGCGCGCATGGTCGACGAGCGCCTCGGGACCGTTGTGGCGGCCGCCGTCGTAGAACGAGTCGGGCGTCACGTTGAGAATGCCCATCACCGCCGGCCGCTCGAAGTCCACCAGGCGCCCCTGCACCTCGATGCTGAAGGGTTTGAATCTGACCTTTTCCATACCCCTTTTTAACGAAAAAAACGGTCTTTTATTGCCCTATGGGACCAAAAAAAATCTTGCCGCACCATCGGCCGTCCCCGACAGCTCCGCCGACACTTTTATAATATTCACCCCCTCTTTTATTAATTAACATTTGTTAAGTTAATTTTATTTTGTGCTTGCATTGCCAAAAGCCCCTTTTCGCGTCGAATAGCCCTCTTTTAACACAACTCTTTGTATACCATCCGTATAATCTACCTACCATCTCCTTACCAACTCCCTACCAACTCCTACCACAGTAGGTGTTGATAGGGTTGAGGAAGGCTGTTGGTCATTAAGATTTATTAACAATTTCCTTTTTGGATGTTTTCGTGCATGGTTTTGGTTGTGATTCGTCTATGAAGAAATATTTTTATATTTTATACAATAAAATGGATACAGTGTCGTTAATGATGAATTATGACTAAAAAAGGACTAATGGAACACGATACAAGAAAGGAAATGGAGCGGGAGGTGGCGCAGTGCCGGGCGCTGTTCGAAAAGAAGACGCGCGACTACGGTACCTCGTGGCGCATCTTGCGGCTGCCCTCGCTGACCGACCAGATATTTATCAAAGCCAACAGAATCAGGAGTATACAGGAGAGTGGCGTGAACCGTGTGGGCGATGACATTCGCGACGAGTTCGTGGCCATGGTGAACTATGCTGTGATGGCGCTGATTCTGAATGGGCAAACAGGTGAGGGGCATGACGAATTGTCCGACGTGGAGGTTGCCAAGGTTGTGGAACTCTACGACGGACAGATGAAACGTATCCTTGACCTGATGATGGACAAGAATCACGACTACGGCGAGGCCTGGCGCCAGATGCGCATCTCGTCGATGGTCGACCTCATACTGATGAAACTGCTGCGCATCAAGCAGATTGAGGACAACGAAGGCAAGACGCTCGTTAGCGAGGGCGTGGAAGGCGGTTACATGGACATCGTCAACTATTCGCTCTTTTGCTTGGTGAGATTAACAGAAGAAGAAAACTCAAAGTCATGAAAATCAAGGATACAAATCTGAACTATACGTTGAATGTGGTCTCGCGGTGGGTCGTGGGACTGGTGTTCCTGTTCTCGTCGTTTGTCAAGGGGGTTGACCCCATGGGGACGATGTTCAAGGTGCAGGATTATATGTCGAACTGGGAACTCTTCGGGATGAGTTTCACATGGGCCTATCCTTTGGCGGGCACGTTGGCGGTGGCGCTGATATGTGCCGAATTCTTGGTGGGCGTGATGTTGATATTCAACGCCTTCCGCATCTTCTCGGCCTGGCTGCTGGCGCTGATGATGGCTTTCTTCACGGTGACCACCTTTATCGATGCCACCACCAACCTGGTGGACGACTGCGGTTGTTTCGGCGACGCCATCAAACTTACTAACTGGCAGACCTTCTGGAAGAACATCGCGCTGGATGTGCCGACGGTATGGATAGTGCTGACTCGCTGGATGCGCCGCAAACGCCGTTTCGAGCGCGACAGCATCGTGTTCATAGGCGCGCTGGCTGTGATGCTAGTGTTCTGTATCTACAACATCAAGCACGAGCCTGTCATCGATTTCCGTCCCTGGAAGGTCGGCAACCAGATGGTTGACATGGAACAGGGCTCGACTCCCCAGAGCTATGTGACCTACAAGAACACCCAGACGGGTGAGATCATGGAAATGGAGTCGGCCAAACTGATGGACTACATGGCCGACACCGCCTGGGCCAACACCTGGGAGTGGACGAGCAGCCGCGTGGAAATGCCAGAAATCAAGGCGCCGGGTTTCTCGATGTTCGACATGGAGGGTTCGGACCGTGCCCTCGAACTCATCACCGCCGAGGACGGCCTGGTGATTGTGACGATACACCACTTGGAGAAGATTGACGCCGAGGATGTTGAAGAGATAAAAACGGCCAGGACCCTGGCCGGCGAGAACGGCAAGGAGATAGTGCTGCTCACTTCGGCGCTGCCCGAGGATATCCTGATCTGGATGTATGAGAACGGGATTGAGGACATGGACTTCTACTTCGCCGACGCCACGGCCATCGAGACCATGATGCGCGGCAACCCGGGCTTCATGTATGTGAAAAACGCCACGGTGGTGGACAAAGGCCGTGTGGCCGGAGAACTGAAAATGGAGAATTAAGCAATAGAAAAAAATGATTCAGAGAATTCAAACTTTATGGTTAGTGCTGGCGGCAGTGTGCATGGGACTGTGCTTCGTTTTTCCCGTGGCCAGCTACACAATTGACTACACCGAGAACCAGCAAGTGGTTTCGCAACTCAACCTCGTGGCCGCTGACGGCCCTCACTACAGCAAGGCTCTCGCCGCCGGCGAGCCGAAAGTGGAACTCTTCCAGTCGCAGGTCGACGTGTCGATGTGGCCGCTGGTGACCATGACCGCCGTGGTTCTGGCGCTGGCATTGCTCTGCATCTGCCTCTACAAGAAACGCACGCTGCAGATGCGCATGGTGGCCGTGGCTTTCCTGCTCAATGTGGTGTATGCGTTCCTGCTCTTCTTCTGGGCCGTCGACGCCTATGCCGACCAGCTCGGAGCCCTCTTCACCCAGACAGAGCAGCATATGACATGGGGCGTCGGAGCCTTCCTCCCGTTGGCCGCGATTGTGTTTTTCTTCTTGGCACAGAGGGCCATCCGCAAAGACGAGGCGCTGGTGAGAGCGGCCGACAGGCTTAGATAATTGAAAAAAGGGGAATTGAAAGTTGAAAATTGAAATTGAAAATATAGGACAATTGCCGGCAGTGGCAAAACAACTGTTGGGGACGTTCCCCGAGGAGCGCTTCTTCGCATTCTTTGGCAAGATGGGGGTGGGGAAGACCACGCTCATCAAGGAACTCTGCGCCGCCCTGGGGGTGGAGGACAATGTATGCAGCCCCACGTTTGCCATTGTCAATGAATACTGCGCCGGCAACGGCGATCCTGTCTACCACTTTGATTTCTATCGGCTGAAGAACCTTGTCGAGGCCTACGACCTGGGCTATGAGGAATACTTCTACAGCGGCAACTACTGTTTCACGGAATGGACCGAAAAGATAGAGGAGCTGCTGCCGGAGGAGTATGTGAGGGTGGAAATTGTAGAGGTCGACGGTCGCCGGAGGCTGACGGCAACAATAATTAAATAAGTAAACAATTCAGAAAACATAAATGGACAATAGAGAAAAAGAATCGGAGGTGCTGGCACGCTTGGCGGCCCAGGCCCTCGACGCGAAGAAAGCAGAAGATATCCGCATCCTGGACCTCAGGAAGGTCCATGGCGCCCCGGCGGAGTATTTCGTGATTGCCACGGGCAATGTCCCGTCGCACGTCAGCGCGCTGAGCGACGCTGTATTCGAGACGGTGAAGAAAGCCACTGGATTGAACCCCCACAAGATTGAGGGTTACAACAATGCCGAGTGGATCCTGATGGACTATTTCGATGTGGTGGTTCACATCTTCCAAAAAGACAAACGGGCCTTCTTCCGACTCGACGAACTGTGGAGCGACGGTGAAGAGGTGTCGATTTGTTCCACCAAGACGCAGACAGGCAAAGCAGGCAAAAAGATTAATGGATAAAGTGTAAATTTGAATGGCAAACCAACAACATAACAAAGTGCCCAACAACGCGCCGCGTGGCAACAAGCCCAAGACGGCCAAGTGGCTCTATATTGTCTATGGTGTCATCATGCTGGTGCTGCTCTTCGGCATGTTCGGCAGTGGCAGCGGGACAAAGAAACCCGTGGACTGGAACAAGTTGTCGCTCATCCTCGAGCGCCACGATTACGAAAGCATCACGGTCATCAACCAGGAGGTGGCCGAAATCCGTATCAAGGCCGACGCCATCAAGGCGTATCCCGACCTGTACAAGGATTTGCACACCCAGACGATTACCGGTACCGAAGGCCCTGCGGGTTATTATACATATAATATTGGAAACTTCGAACATTTCGACAAGGAACTGGCCATCATCGAGGCCAAGACAGGCGAGCACATCAGCTATAAAATCGAGACCCACACCAACGCCTTGCGCGAATTGCTGGTGTGGTTTGGTCCGTTGCTGTTGCTGCTGTTGCTCTTCTGGGGTATGAGTGCCTACGCCCGCAAGCAGATGGGCGGCGAAGGCGGCGGTTTCGGCGGTATGTTCGGTTTCGGCGGTTCGCGCGCCAAGCAGTACGACGCCACCAAGCAGGTCAATGTCACCTTCAAGGATGTGGCCGGACTGGCCGGTGCCAAAGAAGAGGTGATGGAGGTGGTCGACTTCCTGAAGAACCCCAAACACTATACCGAGTTGGGCGGCAAGATTCCGAAGGGTGTGCTGCTGGTAGGTCCTCCGGGTACAGGAAAGACCCTGCTGGCCAAGGCCGTGGCCGGCGAGGCAGGCGTGCCGTTCTTCTCGATGAGTGGCAGCGATTTTGTTGAGATGTTCGTCGGCGTGGGAGCTTCGCGTGTCCGCGGATTGTTCGACGAGGCCAAAAAGAAGAGTCCTTGCATCGTCTTCATCGACGAAATTGACGCCGTGGGCCGTGCCCGTGGACGCAACGGCCTCACCGGAGGCAACGACGAGCGCGAGAATACCCTCAACCAGCTGCTTACCGAGATGGACGGTTTCTCCAGCACAACCAATGTCATTGTGCTGGCGGCCACCAACCGTGCCGACGTCCTTGACAAGGCCCTGATGCGTGCCGGCCGTTTCGACCGCCAGATTTATGTCGAACTGCCCGACATCGAGGAACGCAAAGCCATCTTCGCTGTACATATGAAGAACCTGAAGCTCAATACCCAAGAGGGTAGCGAGGGCTATGTCGACAGGGATTTCCTCGCCAAGCAGACTCCCGGATTCAGCGGCGCCGACATCGCCAACGTGTGCAACGAGGCTGCCCTTTGCGCCGCCCGGAAGAATAAGAAGATGATTGAGCGTCAGGACTTCCTCGATGCTGTCGACCGCATCGTCGGCGGCCTTGAGAAACGCACCAAAGTGCTCTCCGACGAAGAGAAGCACACCATTGCCTACCACGAGAGCGGCCATGCGTCGGTCTCTTGGCTGTTGCGCTGGGCCAACCCGCTGGTGAAAGTCACCATCGTGCCGCGAGGCAAAGCCCTCGGCGCCGCCTGGTATTTGCCCGAAGAACGCCAAATCACCACCTACGAGCAGATGTTCGACGAGATGACCTCGCTGATGGCCGGCCGTGCCTCCGAAGAGATTGTCTTTGGTCGCATCAGCACGGGTGCATTGAATGACATCGAGCGTGCCACCAAAATGGCGCAAGCCTTAGTGACCTACTACGGAATGAGCCCCGAGGTGGGTAACATCAGTTTCTACGACTCGACGGGTCAGGGCGACTATGCCCTCACCAAACCCTTCAGTGAGAAGACGGCAGAGACCATCGATCGCGAGGTGCGTCGCATGGTGGAGGAAGCTTACAGTAAAGCCAAGGAACTGCTGCTCAGCCATCGTGAGCAACTCGACCAATTGGCCACACAGCTCTATGAGAAAGAAGTGCTCTTCCGCGAGGACTTGGAACGCATCTACGGCCCCCGTCCGTGGGAGGAGAAAGAAAACACTCCGGAAATCAATGAAACTCCCGAGGCACCGGAGTTGCCTGAGAATACGTATAAACCAGAAAATACCACACTGTCATGAAAACATTTTGGATTCGCACTGCCAGTGCCATTGTCTATGCCGCGTTGTTCATCGGCTCGCTGCTTGCCGGCTTCTTCCTCAAGAATCCCAATGTGGGACTCTTCATCTTTGGTGCATTCCTCCTTTTTGTGGCCATCGGATGCACATTTGAGTTTTTCCGCATGGTGTCTATACAAGGTTCGACGCCCAGTCGCGTGCTTGGCTATCTTTTTGTTCTTGCTGTGTTTTTCGTGGTGCTGGTGGCACCTGTCAGTGGTAATCCTCTGACGGGTTTCCTTATGATGCTGTCGGCCTTTGTCTTGTTTCCGATGGTCTTTGCGTTGTCGGCCATTGTGCAGCTTTGGAAAAAGAGTGAGCAGCCTTTCCGCGATGCCGCCTATACCATGGTTCCCATGCTCTATATTGCTATTCCGCTCGGTCTGATGCTGGCCTTGGTGCCTGATGTCGGAGCCCGTGTGGTGCTGATGATAGTGCTGATGGTGTGGCTCAACGACTCCGGCGCCTATATCGGTGGGTCGCTCTTCGGGAAGCACAAGATGTGGGTGCGCCACTCTCCGGGAAAGACCTGGGAGGGCACCGCCTTCGGCGTGCTGGTCACCATGTTGCTGGCCGTCTTCGTAGGTCCGCTGATTCAACCTGCCGTGGCTTGGTACCACTGGCTGGCTCTCGGCTTCATCTGCAGCGTGGTCGATACCCTCGGCGACTTGGTCGAGAGCATGCTCAAACGCTCTGTCGGTATGAAGGACAGTGGCAATATCATGCCTGGCCATGGTGGATTCCTCGACCGCTTCGATAGCCTCCTCATCATCATGCCTTTTGTTTTTGCATACATAACCCTTATAATTAGATAAGCAATATGACAATCCATCGTGAAGGAAAGAAAATAATCATGGTCACCGGCGCATTCATTTTCTTGATTGTGCTGCTGATGTTGTTGTTGGTCAGGGAGTGGAACGTTGTCCACTACCTCTTCATCGCCGGATTGGTGGTCTTCGGATTTATGGTGACAGCCTTTTTCCGTATCCCGCGCCGCATCTTTGCCGAGAGTCCCAACGAGCTCATCTCGCCGGCCGACGGCACTATTGTCACCATCGAGCAAGTCACCGAGAAGACCTACATCAAGGGCGAGTGCATGCAGGTGTCCATCTTCATGAGCGGCACCGACGTGCATGTCAACCGTTATCCCTGCGACGGCTTGGTGGAATATGTCAAGTTTCGCCGCGGCAACTACTTCGTGGCCTCCTATCCCAAGAGCAGCGACCTTAACGAGCGTACAGAGATAGGCATGCTCCTCGACAACGGCAAGCGCATCCTCATCCGTCAGGTGGCGGGAGTGATGGCACGCCGCATTGTGTGCTATGCCAAGGAAGGTGAACGTGTCAAACAGAACCAGGAACTTGGTTTCATCCGCTTCGGCTCGCGTGTCGACCTCTTCCTGCCCCTCGACTTCCCCATCAGTGTCGACTTGCAGGACAAGGTGAAAAATGCCATCAGCCCCATCGCTGAGATTGTTTGATTTATGATTGCCGACCAGATACTCTACGAGGATAACCACTTGCTGGCCATCAACAAGTTGCCTGGGCAGATAACCCAAGGCGACAAAACCGGTGACCCCTGTTTGGCCGACTTGGTGAAGGCCTTCATCAAGGAACGCGACCACAAGCCCGGGCAGGTCTACTGCGGTGTCATCCACCGTCTTGACCGTCCTGTGTCGGGTGTCGTCCTGCTGGCCAAGACCTCCAAGGCCCTGAGCCGCATGGTGGAGAAAGTGCGTACCCGTGAGTTCGAGAAGCACTATTGGGCGGTGGTCAAGAACGCTCCTCCCCAGCCTGCCGGCGCTCTCGAAAACTGGCTCGTCAAGAATGAGGAGCGCAACAAGAGCTATGTCTTCGCCTCCGCACGACCCAATGCCAAGCTGGCACGCCTCGAATACCGCGAGATAGCGGTCTCCTCGGGCGGTTATCACCTCCTCGACATCAACCTTCACACCGGGCGTCACCATCAGATTCGCTGCCAGTTGGCCAACATCGGATGCCCCATCAAGGGCGACCTCAAATATGGTGCCGAGCGCAGCAACCCCGACGGCTCCATCTCGCTCCATGCCCATAGCGTCACCTTCGAACACCCTGTGACGCATCTCATGGTCACCATCAACGCCCCCTGTCCTTCCATTCAGAAAATGTTCAACCTTGATAATTAGAATACATTATTAATATGAAAAAGAAATTGCTTCTGTTACCTCTGTTGTTCGCCTCGCTAACGGCTGTCCAAGCCCAGCAGGTGACGACCGACAATTTCGACCGTCTGGAAGTCCACTATCAGACCCCGGCGCTCAGCATCGAAAGCCAATCCTTGGCCAATGTCAAATATAGTCAGTTGCTGTTGGCTGGCTATCAGATGGGTGGCGAGATAGGCTCGCCAGCTCTCCCTGTGCGTATCGACATGATAACCATCCCATTCTGCGAGGATATCGTTGTCGAGGTAGCCAATGCCGTCTACGACACCTTTGACGTGTCCGATGGCACGTTCTATCCCCTGCAGCCCAGCCGCCGCAAGTCCGACACGCTACGCCATGAGCCCGAGTTCGATGCCGCACGCTATGCCACCGATGCCTTCTATGGCAAGTCTTTGGCTTCGGTCGAGGTGGAGGGTGTGGCACGCGACCGCCGTCTGGCCAACCTCACGTTCAGCCCCGTCCAGGTCAATCCCGTCAGCGGCAAAGTCATTGTCTGCCGCAGCGCCGATGTCACCGTGCTTTATCGCGGTGCCGACGTCGAGGGCACTCTCGACCACTTCCGCCGTTACTATACCCCGGCTTTCTCTGCCGGTTCCATGCTCAACAGCCTCTTCTCTGCCAAGGATGCCAACCTTTCCGCCCCTGTGCGCATGGTCATCGTGGCTCCAGGCTCGCTCCGTTGCCATAGTCTGAACCGTTTTGCCGAGTGGAAACGCAAGCAGGGCCTCATGGTCGACTTGGTCTACACCACCGATGCCAACCTTTCCGGCAACAGCGCCATCGCCGACTATCTCAAGGATCTCTACACCAACGCCACCGTCGAAGCTCCTGCCCCGGCCTACCTCCTCCTCGTGGGTGACCATGCGCAAATCAATGCTTTCGATTCGCGTCTCAGCAGCTCCGGCTGGAACGATCATATCACCGACCTCTACTTCGTTACCTGGACCAGTGGCGACAACCTGCCCGACTGCTATCAGGGCCGCTTCTCGGCCACCGACACTGCCACCGTGCTCAAAATCGTTGACAAGACTCTCTACTATGAGCAGTACGCCTTCGAGGACGATTCCTATCTGGCCCTTGCCGCCCTCGTGGCCGGTGAGGATAATGGCACCCATCAGACCTCCGGCTGGATGACCGACCAGGCCTGGATTTACTGCGACCCCACCATGGACTACATCGCCAGATACTATATCAACGCCGACAATGGCTATGACAGCGTCAGCTATTACAAGAACAATACAGATTTCGCACCTGCTGGTGTCCATGTCACGGGCAATTGCAGTTCCTCCGCCTCGGCTTCTACCCTCCGCGACCTCTATGGCCAGGGCCTCGGTTGGATCAACTATTCGGCCCATGGCGACTGGGACCGTTGGCACAAGCCTGCCTTCACCAAGAGCCAGATCCTCAACATGAACAACAACAACAAACCCTCGGTCATGATTGGCAACTGCTGCCTGACCAACAAGTTCGACAAGGACGCCTGCTTCGGCGAGTCGCTCATCCGTCGCAACAACAATGCCGGCGCCGTCATCTACATTGGCGGTACCAATTCCACCACCTGGACCGAGGACTTCTATTGGAGTATCGGCATCCGTAGCAACATCCACAACGACATGAACACCGACTACAACTCGCATAGCCTCGGTATGTACGACCGTCTCTTCCACACCCACGACGAGGCCGCCAACCTGCACATCGCCACGGCAGGCTCCATGGTGATGGCGGGCAACATGTCGGTCAACGCCAGCTCTTCCAGCTATAAACGCTATTATTGGGAGATCTACGAGCTCATGGGCGATCCCTCGCTGCTTCCTTGGTGTGGACGCGCCGCCGAGATGAACGCTTCTTTCGCTAAGTCCTCCAATACCATCGAGGCTACCGTCGCCCCCTATGCCTATGTGGCCATCGTCGACTCGACCAACCATCGGCTGCTCGCCTCCGCTTTCGCCGACGCCGACGGCCACGTCTCCTTCACCGTCGACAACGGTGCTCTGAACCACTCATTCCTCTCTGTCACCGCCCAGGGATACAAGCCCTTCTTCCGCGGCGTGGGCGAGATAGGGGTGGGAATCCATGGCGTCGACCTCTCGTCGGCCGTGACCCTTTCGCCCAACCCTGCCACCGACCGCTGTACCGTCAGCGCCCCGGGGCTCCTCCGTGTCGAACTCCTCGACCTCACCGGCCGTACGGTGGGCTCCTACTCCCTCTCCACCCTCAACAGCTGCACACTCGATCTTTCCGCCGTCCCCGCCGGACTCTACCTCCTGCGTCTTTCCACCAACGATGGTGTCGCCGTGAAAAAACTTATAGTCACCAAATAACAACTAATTTATGAAAAGAATCTTTCTCCTGGTCGCCAGTGCCTTTACCCTCGCCGCCTGCTCCGGTGGCAGTCCCAAGGCCCCGCAACTCAACAACGCCACCGACAGTCTCTCATGGGCCTATGGGCAAAACATTGCCGACGCCCTCAAGACCGGCTATTTCAATGAACTCGACGCCGACCTCATCCTCCGGTCGGCTGAATATACCCTCGCCGGCGGCGAGGAACAGCCTATGAGCCCCGAGGAAATCAAGAATGCCCTCAACTTCATCATGATGCGCTATGCCTCGAGCATGAAGGAATCCGCCGCCGAGACACAGAATACCGTCGATGCCCAGCAGGAGGCCTATTTCGAGAAACTCCAGAAGGAGAACCCCAACGTCAAGCGCCATCCCCAGGGTTTCTACTACGAGGTGCTGCGTGAAGGCAAGGGCCCCAAGACCAAGTATGCCCAGCGCATCAGGTTCGACTATCGCAGCTACCTCATGCTCACCGGCGAACCCTACGACCAGACCTATGGCCGGCGCGACCCCATCGTCCATGTGGTCGGCGAGCCCATGTTCCCCGGTCTCATTGAAGGCTTCCAGCTCATGAACGCCGGCAGCCTCTACCGTTTCTACTTCCCCTATCAGCTTGCCTTCGGTCCCAACGGCTCGGGTTCCATTCCGGGATTCACACCCCTCATCTACGAAGTCGAACTCCATGAGACCTACGAGAACTGACCCCACAAAACAAAAGAGGCGGGCCGCCATTCGGCGGCCCGCCTATTTTTGTTTGTATACCATTACTCTTAATATCCTAATATCTTCAGCATAGACTTGTAGCTCTGCTCCTTGGCGAAGAGTTTCGTCGTGTATTCGCCGTTCTCGTCCTTGTCGATGATGACGTGCTTGGGCGCCGGGATGAGGCAATGTTGGATGCCGCCGTAGCCGCCGATGCTCTCCTGGTAGGCTCCCGTGTGGAAAAAGCCGATGTACAGGGGGTCGTCTTTCTGCATTTTCGGCAGGAAGATGGCGTTGGCATGGCTGTCGGCGTTGTAGTAGTCCTCCGAGTCGCACGTCAGGCCGCCGAGGAACACGCGCTGGTACTCGCAGTCCCAGTGGTTGATGGGCAGCATGATGAAGCGCTGGTTGATGCCCCAGGTGTCGGGCAGCGTGGTGATGAAGCTGCTGTCAATCATGTACCACAGCTCGCGGTCGTTCTGCTGCTTCTGGTCGAGGATGCTATAGAGGGTGGCACCGCTCTCGCCCACGGTGAACGACCCAAACTCGGTGAAGATGTTGGGCTCCTCCACGCCTCGCAGGGTGCAGATGTTCTTTATCTGTGCCAGAATCTCCTCGGCCATGTACTCGTAGTCGTAGTTGGCCGCCAGACTCACCTTGCAGGGGAATCCGCCGCCTATGTTCAGCGAGTCCAGTTCAGGGCAGATGCGTTTCAGGTCGCAGTAGACATTGACGCACTTCGACAGCTCGTTCCAGTAGTAGGCCGTGTCGCGGATGCCCGTGTTGATGAAGAAATGCAGCATCTTGAAACGGAACCTCTCGTTGGGCTTTATCTGCTCCTCGTAGAAGCTCACGATGTCGTTGTAGCGTATTCCCAACCTCGAGGTATAGAAGTCGAACTTCGGCTCCTCTTCGGCGGCAATCCTGATTCCTAAGCACATGCGCTCTTTCTCGGTGGACGCGCCCGTCTTGCCGGCCTCCTCCAGCATTTTGTCCAGCAGGTAGTACTCGTTCTTGTTGTCCAGCACCGGAATCACATTGTGGAACCCCTCGCCAAAGAGATCCACGATGTTCTGGACATACTGCTCCTTTTTAAATCCGTTGCATACGATGGCCTTATCCTTGTCCACCAACCCCTGGGCGTGCAACTCCTGGATGAGGTTGATGTCGAAAGCCGACGACGTCTCGAGGTTGATGTCGTTCTTCAATGCCTCCTCGAGCACGAAGGCGAAGTGGCTGCTCTTGGTGCAGTAGCAGTAGTTGTAGGTGCCCCGGTAGTCGGTCTTGGCAATGGCCACGTTGAACAAGCGTTTGGCCCGCTGAATCTGACTGCTTATCTTGGGCAGGTAGGTGATCTTCAGCGGCGTACCGTATTGTTTGATGATTTCCATCAACGGTATGTCGTGAAAAAACAATTCGCCGTCCTCCGTCCGGAATTCGTCCTGCGGAAAATCGAATGTCTGGTCAATCAGGTCGTAATACTTGTTCTTCATTTTAATCGATTTAATTAAAATTCAACCATATCTGTCAATCCGACTCACTTGGATTGTTTTGCAAATATACAACTAAATTACTTACATTGTCAAAAATTTTTCAAAAAACTTTAGTCGGATTTCTGTGCTTTTATATAATATGCTAAAATACAGCATTATAACCATTGAAAAGAATCTAACTGCCACAGACTTAGTGTGATCGCCCTACGAAAGCCCTGCCAACGCCCTACCAACTCCTACCATGGTAGGAGTTGGTAGGGCGTTGGCAGGTAGTTGGTAGGTATTTCGTGCTTTGTCGGTAGCAGCCGTTTTCTGTGTGTGGTAGGCATCTCCGACGTTGTCGGGTGTGGTGCTGGCTCTGATGTTTGTCGATGTCCGGTGATGTGGAAGGAGGAGTCTCCGTGGTTTTCGCCTGCTTCCGTTGTGTGGTACCTCTGCATCTCTTCGTTTCCTTTCCGATAGGGAAGGAGAGGTAAACAAAACAGCCGTTCCCTCTCGGAAGGAGACGGCTGGGAACATAAGGTTTAAGGTTTGATGGGTTTACTAATATTTGGAGAAGGGGCAGGCCCACGTCTCTATTTATTTCCCGCGGCCTTGGAGGATGATTTTGGCGGTGTAGACCATGATCTTGAGGTCGGTGGTGATGGACATGTTGTCGAGGTAGAGGAGGTCGTAACGCAGGCGCTCGATCATCTCGTCGACCGACGAGGCATAGCCGTATTTGACCTGTCCCCACGAGGTTATGCCGGGTTTGATGCGCTGCAGGAGCAGATACTCGGGGGCGCGCTTGACTATTTGGTCGATGTAGTATTGGCGCTCGGGACGTGGTCCGACGATTGACATGGTGCCGCGGAGGACGTTGTAGAACTGCGGAATCTCGTCGAGGCGCACTTTGCGCATGAAGCGTCCGAAGGGGGTGATGCGAGGGTCGTCGTCTTTGGAGAGGGCAGGACCGGCCTGCTCGGCGTCGACATACATGGAGCGGAATTTGTGCATGCGGAAGGGGCGTCCGTGGAGTCCTATGCGCTCTTGGGCATAGAAGACGGGTCCCGGGGAGGTGCAACGGACGATGATGGCGGTGACGAGGTAGACGGGCGAGAGGAGAACCATGGCGAGAAGTGCGATGATGACGTCGGAAATGCGCTTGAGGGAGTATTGCCATTCGGACATGAGTCGGTTGTTGATGACGATGAAGGGGGAGTGGAAGATTGATTCCTGCTTGACGGAGCCCACGATGAGGTCGCGCGCGTCGGGGGTAATCTTGATGATGAGGTCGGCGGTGGCGTTGAGGTGCTGCAGGATGCTGTTGATGAGGTGTTTCTGGTTGTCCTCGAGGGCTATGATGACTTCCTCGATGTGGTGTTCGTCGATAAGGCGGTGCAGGTCATCGGTGGTGCCGAGGAGGGGCATCACGTTGGTTAGTTGGGGGTTGAGAGATGATTGTTGAGATTTATTGTCTGTGCCGTCGCTTTTCTCGGTTTCCGATTTTGAGTTTTCAATTTGGACGTAACCGATGAAGAGGTTGCCGGAGTAGGTCTCCTGGTTCTCGATGTCGAGGTAGGTGTGGAGAGCTTTGCTGCCGGAGCCAATGAGGAGGGTGGGGAAGCCTATCTGGCGGGTGTGGACGCGGCGGACGGTCTGCGAGGTGATGATGAGACGCAGGAGGTAGGTGAGTGTGAAGTGGACGAGGAGGAGGAAGAGGAATGCGAGGTAGTGTTGGCGGTAGGAGACAACGCTGTCGTCGAGGAGGAGGATGAAAAAGATGACGACGGAGCCGAGGAGAGAGGCGAGAAGGGTGTCGAGGAGTTCCTTGAGACGGGCCTTGCGGAGCACGTTGCGGTAGGTGCCGAGGATGGTGTAGAGCGCCAGCCAGCCGGCGGGGATGACGACAAGCCCGAGGTAGTAGTTGGCATCGTCGAAAAGGAGCTGCGAGGGAACGGGGTCGAGGACGAGTTTGCGGAAGGCGAAGAGTGCGGTCCACGAGAGGAGGGCTGCGAGGGTGTCGCAGAGAATGTATTTGAGGGTTTGCTTTTTTTTCATAGATGAGTCTAAAGTCTAAAAAGTCTAAAGGGTCGAAATGCCAAATAAGTGGTGTTAGTTGGTGATGGCGGTGGAGAGGACGCGGACGTTATCGATGCGGATGTCGCCGGTCTGCCGTTCGACGTTGAGGGCGGCGAAGGAGAGACGGAAGGGGATATTGTGGTTGAACCAGCTCCATGTGCGTCCAAGGTTGACATAGATGTGCTGCCATTTGGTGGAGGGGTTGATGACCATGACGCGCTGGATGTCGGTGGAGGAGCCCGAGACGTAGGAGTCTTCCATATAGATTTCGAAGGGGATGTCGGAGCGGGAGTCGAGTTCGAGGTAGACGGCACGTGTGGGATCGTTGACGTAGAAGTCGTAGTCGATGGAGAAGGGGACACGGTCGAGGGTGTCGGGGACATGGACGGAGGCGTAGCCCTGGCCGGAACAGGCCTCGTCGGGGGCATGTTTGTGCCAGATGACGGAGTCGAAGAAGAGGGAGGAGGAGGTGGGCTCGAAGAGTTCGAACATGTGGACGTTGGAGAGGTTGATGTTGTAGGTGGTGTGGAGGGTGTCGAAACGGAGGGTGTCGTGGGAGCGGGTGAAGAGGGTGTCGGTGTAGGTGGTGCCGCCGAGGGTGAAGGTGTGCTTGGTGATGGTGATGGGGTTGTAGAAGGTGTAGAAGGGGAGTTGGGAGGAGGAACCCGACTGGCGGACGGCGGGGTATACCTGCAGGTATTCGATGGGACCGTCGTGGAGGATGGGTACAGTGAAGGGGAGTTGGAAGAGACCCAGGGTGTCGAGGCTTGGGGCTCCGGGATAGTGGGCGGCGACATAGCAGGCGACGATGTCGGAGGTGTAGAATCCGCTTTCGAGAGTAATGGGGTTGGATGCCGGGGGTACGAGGTCGATGGCTTCGATGTGGAGGAAAGCCGGGTCGACAAAGTCGTCGTCGCGGGTGCAGGCGGACAGCAGGATGGCAATGGCCGCCAGGCAGATGCCGGCGAGGTGCCGGCGCTCCGGGTGGAATATGTTGAGAGGTTTCATGTCGCTCTTTTAATTACTTAATATTTGGAGACGGGGCAGGCCCACGTCTCTACTTAAAATATATGAATTATATATAAAAACGAGGTTGTTGATATTTTATTGTTGCGGGAATGATTTTTTATGTGTATTTTTGCAATTTGTAAAGTCTAAAAGTCAAAGTGTCTAAAAGCAAAAAAGTCAAGATATGAAAGAGTTGGCGATGCATGTGTATGATCTGATGGAGAATTCGACGGCTGCCGGGGCCAAGGATGTGAAACTGACTATCAAGGACAGCCTTAAGGACAATGTTTTCCATTTCACCATAGAGGACAACGGGAAGGGGATGTCTAAGGAGTTTCTGGCCAAGGTGACCGATCCCTATACAACCTCGCGTACCACGCGCAAGGTGGGTCTCGGCCTGCCGCTCATCAAGATGAACACTGAGCGCTGCGGCGGCGGGATGAAGATTGAGAGCGAGGTGGGTGTGGGGACAAAGCTGGAGTTCTGGTTCGAACACAACAACTGGGACCGTCCGCCGATGGGCGACCTCTCGGGGACGTTGGTGATGTTGCTGTCGGCTCATGAGGACATCCATTTTGTGATTACCTACAAGACCGACAAGGACGAGTTTGTGCTGGACACTGACGAACTGAAGGAGGCTCTGGACGGTATGTCGATGAACGACATACATATCATCAACTATCTCAAGGAGATGGTTGAGGAGAACCTGAAAGAGATAGGGGCTAATGAGTAGTTTGAGTGTTAGGTGTCAAGTTTTGAGTTATGCGTAGAATTGGGGTTTTGAGTGACACGCACGGCGTGGTGCGCGAGCAGGTGTTTGAGTTTTTCAAGGACTGCGACGAGTTGTGGCATGCTGGCGACCTCGGTCCCGGGGTGTTGGAGGAATTGCGGGCATGGAAACCTGTACGGGCGGTGTGGGGAAACTGCGACAGCTTTTCGCTGCACTACGAGCTCGAGGAACGTGCCTTCTTCGAGGTGGAAGGCCAGCGGGTGCTGATGACGCACATTGGCGGATGGCCTGGCCATTATCCCTATGAACTACGCCGGACGCTGGAGTTGGCCAAGCCTGACATTTTTGTTTGTGGTCATAGCCATATTCTTCGGGTGATGTACGACAAGGATTACAACTTTTTGCATATCAACCCCGGTGCCGCAGGACGGCAAGGGTTTCACCAGAAAGCCACGCTGGTGAGGTTCGTGCTCAATCCTCAGCCGACGGAGCTGGAAGTGATGGATTTTTCCAAGTTTTGAATTGAATCCTTACTGTTTTTTCAAGGTGTCCTATTTCCCCTCAAGGGATTTTGGGCGATGATGACGCCAGCGATGACGATGGCCATGCCGATGACTTTGCTCCAACTGAACACTTCCTGCCCGATGGCCACAGCCGCAATGAGCGAAAAGACGGGGATGGCGTTGTTGAAGATGCAGGCCTCGGAGGCTCCCAGGTTGCGCACACCGTAGTTGTATCCTGCATAGGCGAGGGTGGAACACAAGATGCCAAGCACTAAGATGAGAAGCAACATCTTGGGACTCCATGAAAGTAGCGGCAGGGTTCCTGCGTCGAATGCCAGTACGAGCGGCAGGAAGTAGACCAACCCGATGACATTCTGCCATGTGGTGACAACGAGGGGGTGGTAGTGGTCCACTACTTTGACAAGCAGCAGGGTGTAAACGACGGCAATGGCTACAGCACCACAGAGGAAGAGTATTCCTTGGAAAGCAGACCCCTGTAGTCCGATTTCGCCGTTAAGCATAAGAATCACACCTGCCAGCGAGAGTGCTACGCCGAGAATGAGCGAGGGTTTGATGCGTTGCCGGTAGCCCAGCCACATGCCGAAAGGCACGAAGAGGGGTATGGTGGCGATGACGACGGATGCCAACGATCCGCTCACAAGGCGTACGCCGTTGGTTTCGCAAAGGTGGTAGATGAAGGGTTCGCAGAAAGCAAGGAGGAGAAACCATTTGATGTCTTCCTTGCGGATGCGCTGAAGGCGATGGGTGAGGGCGAGGGCAGGCAGCATGACGGCCGATGCAATGGCCAGCCGCAATGCGATGAGCGAGGTGACGGTCATGTGCTCCTCCGTGAGGAAGAGTTCTTTGGTGAGGATGAAGCTGATACCCCAGAATACTACGGAGGCGGTAATGAGGGTGTATGTCAGTATCTTGGTTCTCTTTTTCATTTTGGTGGAATCGGTTTAGAAAGGATAGTTGATGCCGAAATTGGTGACGATGTGGGACAGGGTCCAATGAGGGGGGCGCCAGCGGAGAGAGGTCTCATAGCCAGGGTCGTAGAGAGGAATGGCAAAGTCGAGGCGGAGTGTGGCGATGGAGACGTTGAGACGGAGTCCGAGTCCCACTCCGACGGCTATTTCTTTCAGGATGTTGCCCCATTTAAGTTCTCCTCCCGGGTAGAGGACAGAGGGGTTGAGAAGCCACACGTTGCCCATGTCGGCGAAGAGTGCCCCTTCGAAGATGCCTGCAATGGGGAATCGCTCTTCGAGGTTTACCACCAGTTGGATGTCGCCCACGCGTTCAATCATGTCAGTGCTGCCGTCGTAGGAGCCGGGGCCCATGCGTCGCAATTGCCAGGCACGGAGCGTTGTCGGGCCTCCACCGAAGAAACTCTTTTCGTAGGGCATGTCGAACGAGTTGCCGTAGGGGATGCCCACGCCGAGAAGAATTCGGGAGACGAATGTGGAACGTCGTCCGTGATAGAAATAGTGTGTGTATTCTGCGCGACCGCGTACATATTGCGAGAACGGAACCCCCAGTATTTCACGTACCGAGTTGCTGTCGGCGTTACCGTCGACGAGGTGGGAGTAGGCATTGAGCAGGTTACCCGCGCTCTCCACGGAGAAGTGGAAGAGAGAGAAATTGTTGCGACTGCCGAACCGTTGGTTGGAGTAGGAGAAGTCGTAGCGGGCATCCATGATGAAGTGCGAGTTATATTGGTAGATGATTCGCAGGTCGTTGACGGCAAAGAGACGGAGCATGAAGTCGTAGTCGATGTTGAGAATGCGGACGAAGGTGAACTCGATGGGGAGAAGCTGGTGCTGCGCGATGCGGTGCGACGGGCGGCCTGTGACCAGGTCGTTGTAGCGGTATGTCCAAGTGTAGCCAAACGAGGTGTTGGCCAAGATGCGTTCAAACCAGTAACGGTATTGGTAGGACCCTCCGAGGTTCAACAGGGTATGGGGTCGTGTCTCCTGCAGACGGAAGAACGATGAGAAGGGATAGGCCTCCGGTATGTCGAGCGAGGCGTCGAGGTTCACCTCAAAGGTCGAAAAGTTGTCATAGAAACTTCTGTTGCCGCCTTTCAAAATGAATTTGGGCAGTTCTAAGAGCAATGAACTCTTCACCTTGAGGATTTCGGCTCCGCCAAAGAGATTCTTGTGTTGGTATTCAAGGGCAGTCTCGATGCCCAGGTTACCCGATGTGAAGAAGTTGGACGACGAGTCTGTGGCTCCGATGGGCGAGGCATTGGTGAGCTCGAGCGAGAGGGAGAGTTTTTGCTGTGTGGCGTTGATTAGACGCACATGTGCGTCAACTAGAGGCACAGAATCGGTCGAGAAGGACGATTCGTTGAATTCGATATTGATGTACTTGAAATTGCGCAGGTTGAGCAGTGAATTGTAGGTGTTGGTGATGTGAGAGGGACGGTAGAGCATGCCGGGGAACATCATCATGGCACGACAGATGGTGGTGGAGTCGATGGTCATCTTCTTCCCCTTTTCCTTGACAAACTGGAAGTCGATGCTTCGCCCACGAGTGTCATAGAAGGGCGCTATGGTTGTGTCGAAAGCCGACTCGTTGCTTCGCAATCCTGCCGTGCTGTTGGGGTAGATATAGATGTTGTTGATGCGGAACACTCTCAGATTGCGGCTGTCGACGACGACATCTACCGACAACCGTTGCGCGTCGTAAGTCGTGTCGACCACAAAAGTGATGTTGTCAAGCGTGGCTTTGTAGTATCCGCGTTCGCGCAGGAGGTTCAGCAACCGGGAGCGTTCTGTCGAGAGTATCTCCTGATCGTAGTAGATGCCTGCTTTCAGTGGCGAGTCGTTCTTCCATCGGTCCAGCAGGTGCCGTATGGTGTCGTTGCCGGTGCGATAGTTTACCTCGTCGATCATGTAGCGCTGTGTTGCCGTGATGCGGTAGCCGATGGTGATTTTACGTCCCGTGGTTTCAATGGTGTCAAAGGTGACCTTGGAATTGAAACACCCTTTGCTCTCCAGCAGTCCTTTCAGCTGGCGTGTTGTGCGTCGGGCTTTTTCCTCGTCATATATCACCGGAGCTTGGCCCAGCCGCCGCCAATAGTTGCCCCAAAAGCTACTGTCTGTCGGCGTTGCAACGCTATAGAGCCACATACCCACAGGCAGCCATCTCACACCGAATACCTTGGAGTTGTTTCGCTGCACATAGTAGTTGCTCGATTTTTTCAATGCATCCTTTATCTCGGGGCCCACCGCGCTGCTGTCGGCCATTGTCACCGTCTGCTCCACTTCGTCCAGCCGATAGCTTCCCTCGGGAATATAGCGGTTGGTGTAGCAGCCGGTGAACAGCAACGCCGATCCCACCAGCAGGACAATCCTCGTTATGGTGTTTTTAATTTTCAATTACTGCCAATATTTTTTCCGTACTGCCAAGGTTCTCTTGCATATAATCGAGGCACTCTTGCGAGGCTTTTTCCATCGCCTCGGGATGGGTCATTAAGCGCATGAAATCACCCTCCTCCATGTCGTATTCGCCACGGATGCTCCATCCGCCGCCGCGGGCAATGATGTCGTGCGCTTCCTGGAATTTCTCATAGTTTGGACCAAAGAACACAGGCTTGCCAAAGGTGACTGCTTCCAGGATGTTATGGATTCCCACCCCGAAACCGCCGCCGATATAAGCTACGTCGGCGTAGCGGTACAACTTCGACAGCAGCCCTATGTTGTCAACAATCAGCACCTTTGGGGTCTTTTGAGTTGAGTGTTGAGTGTCTGGTTGGCTGTCGCCTTTATTTAACACAGAATACCTCACACTGTCGGGGAACAACTCTTCAATCCCTTTCAGGTGTTCTTCGTTGATCATGTGTGGCGCAAGGATGATGCGTCCGGGGAATCGGTCGCCATTGGTCTCGCGCACATGGGCAAGCACTTGCTCGTCGGGCGGCCATGTGCTTCCTGCCACAAGAACCTTGCCTTCATAGCCTTCGAGGAAGGACTCTGCCACTGCGTTGCTCTCGGCAGCCTCGGCAATCTGGTGCACACGGTCGAAGCGCGTGTCGCCGGCCAGCGAACATTGCCCGATGCCGTGGTTTTGGAGCAGATGGAGGCTCTCGTCGTTCTGCACGAAAAGGTGGACGAAATCATCCCTGAGCTGGTGTAGAAACCATTTGCCGTACCATTTGAAAAAGTACTGGTCGGGACGGAAGATGGTGGAGAAGATATAGGTCTTGACACCGCGGTTGCGCAACGCCTTGAGGTAGTTGTACCAGAATTCGTATTTGACGAAAAAGACAGTCTTGGGGTTGGCGGCGGAGACAAAACGTCGCACATTGCGCGGGGTGTCCATGGGCAGGTAGCAAATGGCGTCGGCCAAAGCGTAGTTCTTTCGTATCTCGTAACCCGAGGGGGAGAAGAAGGTGACCAGCACCTGGTGGTCGGGATGCCGCCTGCGGTATTCCTCCAGAACGGGCCGTGCCTGCTCGAACTCACCCAAGCTGGCAGCGTGGAACCACACGGTGGGGCGGTCGTGGCTCAGTTTTGCCACCTCTTGCGGCCAGCGCTTCCATCCTTCAACCATCTGGCGCGCCTTCTCGTGGCCGAAAAGCGCTGCAAGGCGCACTCCCAGCGTATAGAACCAAATTCCAATAGTGTAAATCAGACGCATAGTTTATAGCCTTTTAGACTTAATAATAGTAGTAGTCATACGATGTTTTCCCTGTGAACGGGAACATCCACGAGACTTTGATTCCCCCCATCAGGTCAAAATAGCGGTTCTCGTCTTTCCCGTTCAACCCCATCACCTTGTCAATCGTATAGGGCCGCGACGACCAGCTGATGCACTCGCTCAAGTCAAAGGTTACCTTGAAATTCACATATGTCGACCGGTTGCTCATATAGATGAATCCCACACTTTGGGTGACTATCACACCGTTCCTCAGGTGGTCGTAGAGTGGCATCATCTTTTCTCCAAGCTGCGGCACCTGTCCCTCGTTCATATCCTGGGTGATTACCGTCTTTTGCATCATCCATCCACCGCTCAACTTCAGCAACACCCCTGAGTCTGGATTTTTCTTGAAAATGGGGATGATTTTCGCCACACCGGGACGCACCGCGAACCCGCGGTTGTAGAGCGTCACCACTCCGTCGCTACCCCCCATGCTCATCACATAGCCTTGCCTCGTGTAGATGTCGCCCATGCGCTCCGCCCTCAAACGCAGGTTGTCGCTGTTGTAGCCGAACCACAGGTCTCCGTCTACCGAAAACATCCAATTGCTCTTCGTCTTATATTCCCAGTCCAACGCAAAATTCAGATAAGGCCCGTCGTAGAGGTCCCTCATGTTGCCTCCGTCGGCGCCCCCGCTGTGGGCTCCATACATCGGCGTCAACGCCCCAAACGAGAAACCCACCGCATGGCACTCCAGTGTGTCCACCCCGTGTTTCTCTTGCCCCTTCGCACCTGCCGCCATCGCTATCATCAATCCTGCCAGCAGGACAATCTTCTTTCTCATTACTCAATTCTTGTTTTTTATATTTGTTTACTATAACGCGCTTCACCCCTTTTTATTATATATCACGAAAAAAAATACCAGCCCGTTCCTACTCTTTTTCTCCGCTTCCAAAAAAAATCGTATCTTTGCATCTCGTTCATTCCTCTTTTGGAATGCTCTAACTTATTGTAGATTAATTATTAAAATAAATATTCAATGGCAAAAGATTTTTCCAAACGCAGCGAAAACTATTCCGAATGGTACAATGAGCTCGTCGTCCGCGCCGACCTTGCCGAGCAGAGCGCCGTCCGTGGCTGCATGGTCATCAAACCCTATGGCTATGCCATCTGGGAAAAGATGCAGCACCAGCTCGACGCCATGTTCAAAGCCACCGGCCACGTCAACGCCTACTTCCCCCTCTTCATCCCCAAATCCTTCCTTTCCCGTGAGGCCGAGCATGTCGAAGGCTTTGCCAAGGAGTGTGCCGTGGTTACCCACCACCGCCTCATGAACGACCCCAACGGCAACGGCGTCGTCGTCGACCCTGCCGCCCGCCTCGAGGAAGAACTCATCGTACGCCCCACCTCCGAGACCATCATCTGGAGCACCTATAAAAACTGGATCAAGTCCTACCGCGACCTGCCCATTCTCTGCAACCAGTGGGCCAACGTCGTGCGCTGGGAGATGCGCACCCGCATGTTCCTCCGCACCGCCGAATTCCTCTGGCAGGAGGGCCACACCGCCCACGCCACCCGTGAGGAGGCTGAAGAGGAAGCTCGCAAGATGCTTGATGTCTACGGCGATTTTGTCGAGAACTACATGGCAGTGCCCGTCATCAAAGGTCACAAGAGCCCCAACGAGCGCTTCGCCGGTGCCCTCGACACCCTCTGCATCGAAGCCATGATGCAGGACGGCAAAGCCCTGCAGGCTGGTACCTCCCATTTCCTCGGCCAGAATTTTGCTAAAGCCTTCGAGGTGCAGTTCCTCAACAAGCAGAACCAGCTTGAGTACGTCTGGGCCACCTCGTGGGGTGTCAGCACCCGTCTCATGGGCGCCCTCATCATGACCCATTCCGACGACAACGGCCTTGTCCTGCCGCCGCGTCTGGCTCCCATCCATGTCGCCATCGTCCCCATCTGCAAGAGCGACGACCAGCAGCGCCAACTCGACGAGCATATCGCCCCCATCGTCAAGGCTCTCGAAGCCAAAGGCCTTGTGGTCAAATACGACAACCGCCCCGAGTACAAGCCCGGCTGGAAGTTCAACGAATACGAGTTCAAGGGCGTCCCGGTGCGCCTCGCCATAGGCCCCCGTGACCTCGAAAACGGCACCTGTGAAGTCTGCCGTCGCGACACCCTCGAGAAGATCACCATGCCCATCGAAGGCATTGCCGATCATGTCTACGAGCTCATGGAGACCATCCAGGCCAACCTTTTCAAGAAAGCCGCCGACTTCCGCGCCAGCATGACCCGCAAGGTCGACACCTGGGACGACTTCAAAGTTGAGATTGAGAAGAACGGCTTCCTCCTCTGCCACTGGGACGGCACCCCCGAGACCGAAGAGCGCATCAAGGAAGAGACCAAGGCCACCATCCGCTGCATCCCCTACGACGCCCCCGAAGAGGAAGGCCGTTGCATCTACAGCGGCAAGCCCAGCCACCGCCGCGTCGTCTTCGCCCGCAGCTACTAATCAATCGCTCAATAACATCTTGAGTGGGACCTCATCCGTGGCCCCACTTTTTTTCTTTTGCCCGATTTGGAAAATTATTCGTATCTTTGCAGCGTGAAATAACAGAAGGAATGCGTGAATGTGTAAAAGCGATAATGTGTTAGTTTCAATAAAATTAACGACTAAAACAGAATATGTACTGAGAACATGACCCAGCAGAACGCCATACAGATATTTGAAGGGAACCAGGTTCGTGTAGCCTGGAACGAGGAGGAAGAGAAGTATTATTTCTCCATCGTTGATGTAGTGCAGATATTGACCGAGCAACCCACTCCACGCAAGGCGAGCACCTACTGGGCAGTTCTCAAGAAACGCCTGAAAGAGGAGGGTGCCGATGAGTTGCTTACAAATTGTAAGCAACTGAAAATGCCGGCTGCCGACGGCAAGAACTACAAGACCGATGTTGCTGATTTAGAGCAGATGTTGCGTATCATCCAATCCATTCCTTCCAAGAAGGCGGAACCCATCAAACAGTGGCTCTCCGAGGTAGGCGCGCAACGTATCGACCAGATGATCGACCCTGAGTTGACATTCCAGATGGCCGTAGAGGATTACCGCCGTCAAGGGTATAGCGAACGCTGGATAGAAAACCGTCTCAAGTCCATACGCACGCGAAAGGAACTGACTGACGAGTGGGAGCGTTCGGGGGTGAAAGAGCAGAAAGACTTTGCCATCCTTACCAACATCCTCACCAAGGCGTGGAGCGGTATGAATACAGGCGAATACAAACGGTACAAGGGACTTACGAAGGAGAACCTGAGAGACAATATGACCACCCTTGAGCTGGCTTTGAACACGTTGGCGGAAGCTGCCACCACCGAGATATCGCGTAACCGTAATCCGAAGACCATGCAGGAGAACAAGCAGGTGGCGCAGAGTGGAGGAAAAGCGGCCAAAGCGGCCCGCGAGGAAGTGGAGAAGCAGGTGGGCCACAGCGTCATCTCCCGTAAACGAGCCTCCGATTACCTGCTGCCTACGGAAGACGCTGAAATAAAAGAAATAGAATAATATTGCAAAATTTTGTATCTTTGCAGTCGATAAATCTACGGAATATCACGAAGTAATCAACGGAGAAACTGCGATATTTGCATCAAAGGTGGTACAAATACCACTTAAATAGGTGTTACGTACAATAAAAACAAAGGGAATGCGTTAGTAAGGTGGTATGAACCCCATATAATATAGTGGTACGCTTATGAAGATAGAAGAAATATACAACGACTGGAAGGCTCTTTTCCCGTTGTCGGAGAGACATACCGAGCTGTTGCGTAACAAGTTTACGACCGAATACAACTACAACAGCAACCACATCGAGGGCAACACGCTGACCTATGGGCAGACGGAGTTGCTCCTGCTGTTTGGCAAGGTGAGCGGCGAAGGAGACCTGAAGGACTTTGTTGATATGAAAGCCAGTCAGGTGGGCGTTGAGATGGTGATGGAAGCCGTACGCGACAAAGGCATACCGCTGACACAGAACTTCATCCGTCAACTGCATAAAGTGCTTCTACGCGAGGACTACACCGTCTATCGTGACCTCCCTGGAGGCGGACAGACAAGCTACACCGTCCATGCCGGGCAGTATAAGACGCGTCCCAACAGCGTCATTACCCGATATGGCGACCGTTTCGAATATGCGTCGCCCGAAGAAACGGCCTCGCTGATGAGCGACCTTGTGGATTGGTACAACGCTGCCGAGCAGGAGGGCAAGCTGTCGCCTGTGGAGCTGGCTGCTTTGTTCCATTACCGCTACATCCGCATCCACCCCTTCGAAGACGGCAACGGACGCATCGCCCGCCTGATGGTGAACTACATCATGGCCCGTCATGGGTGGCCCATGATTGTCATCCGTAACCGCAAGAAAGCAGAATATCTTGAGGCCCTGCATCGTGCTGACCAGAAAATAGGCAAAGTGCCCGCCGACGGCGCCCACGCCACCATAGGCAAGATTGCTTCCTTCCTTGCCTTCTTCCGCCAGACGGTGTGCGAGGAGATGCAATGCGAGATAGACATCGTGAGGAATGCCGACAAGGACACCTGGTGGTACGACGGTCAGCGAATCAACTTCAGGAGTGGGAATGGCAGTCGCCTGCTTGCTCTCCTGCGCGACAAGCCCTTCGTCACCTTCTCCGAGATGGCGGACTCTTTGTCGGTCAACCGTTCTGCCGTCCAGAAGCAGGTAGAGGGTTTCCGCAAGAAAGGCTATCTCGACCGCCGCGACGACGGCAGCTGGCATGTTTTGGCATTGAACTCAAACATCAAAAAAACGTAGACATCGCTCGACTTCCGTAACGTTCCACCTCTATGCCATCGTCGAGGCAGCCAACACCGCCAGCGTCTCGACCCTCTCCCCCGACGAGAAGAAAGCCGACAAGAGCCACCGCAACATCAACCGTCTTGTGTCGCCGTCGATTTATATCGGGGCACTTACTCCAGGCTTGTAGTCAGTGGCCAAGTGTATAAAAATAATTCGATTATATATGCAAAAGGATATCGTATTTGTAGACACAAGTGTTTACATTAAGGAGAAATATTTCTCCGAAGGAAATGCTATATGCACATTGTTTAAACTGGCAAAAGAAGATATAATTGACCTTATATCTACTGATATTACAAACCAAGAAGTACTTAGGCATATGAGGAAGGACTGTATGGAGGCATTCTCAAAAATGAGGAAACAATGTAATGTCCTCAGAAATATATCAATATATAAGGATTCCTTTGGTAGAGCGAATAAAGATATTGTAGAAAAGGAGGTTGATCAAATTTTTGAAAAGCATCTTAGAACTTCCAAAGTTTGTACCTTGGGGTATAAATATAATGAAAAGGATGTGAAGGATGTTTTTGACTCATTCTTCAATGAGAGAGTTCCATTTAGCAGTCATAAGAAATCTGAGTTTCCTGATGCTTTTATTCTGAAGTTGTTGGAGAATTACGGAAAGAAAAAAAGTTCGAGAATAGTCATTCTGTCTGCCGATGATGACATGAGTAGGTACGAATCCTATTATCTATATGCTGTTGATTACAAAGATTATATAACAGATAAGCTGGTGGTGAAAGAGAAATTTGAAGATATTAAAACTGCTTTGGAAAAGCAAAATGACGGGCTTTGTTCGCAGATACAAAATGTATGCGAGAATGGACTCGATAATTTGAGTCTTTATGTTAATTGTATTGAGGGAGTTGAGGTCACAAGAGTGACAGTGAACCATGTTCGTGTGAACCTTGATAGAGATAGTATCTATATCTATAATGAGGAAGGTGGAGTTGTAGGCGTAGAAGTAGATTGTGACATAGAATTTTCGGTAGATGTGGAGTACGAGAACGCAGCTAATGCCTATTTCGATTCAGAAGATAAGAGGTGGTATGGCACAGAATTAGATACAATAACCATCCGCAAATCGACAACAACATATGCGGACCTACTGTTTGATGAAAAGAAAGGATTGCACATAGAAGAGTTTGATGTGGATGAGGTGCTGAAAACGATATGACTCGAGTTGTGTTTTTGTAATTAAGTATGTGATGGAAAAAATCAATCACAGCAACGTCGAGGCCTACAGGAAAATGATTGCCGCTAAAGAATCCCATAGGATGATAGAGGAAATTGTTGTTGACTTGCAGAATGAATTGCGACCTATAAAGGAAGAGTCGCTACTTGTTCATGCTATGCGGCTGTTTGTAGAGTTGGGCGATAGGTTGTCGTCGCCGCTTTATGAGCATCTTCAATCGCCTATGAGACAAACGCTATATATGGTGGATGTTTATTATTCCATAGTAGATAGAACAGAAACCGTTGAAATGGATGATGAACGTTGGAATAAGATAGCTTTATTGCTGGATGAAATAGAGATGACTTATTTTGTCAACATTGCATTTCCAAATGAGGGCGATTTATTTCATGATGAGCGCGACAAAAAAGTTGGCGTGGCGTTAACAACATTCATGAGCTATTTTGGCAACGCCCTACTTGTTTATGAGGAGCAAACCCTTGATAGGATTGTAAAGTACTTTAAGTCATACGACAGCCAGATAGAATCATGGTATGGATTTACAGTGGATGAGGCATTGCGTTTTTTCTTGCATGTTAGAAAGATTAATAACGACAAATTGAATGCAATTGTCAATCCTTACGCAAATGTGTTTTCGCGTTATGCCAACCATCCTGAAGAATGGAGTAAATTGACGCAGAAGTTTATTGATAGGGGTGTTGAAGATCCACACCAATGGTTGTTTCAACCAGAATTAAGCGGACTGCGAGAAACAATGCAGACTAATCCCGGAGAGATATTCATTCAATCAAAGAAAGAATTGATGGCTGCGGATATTGATTCCGGACATCTGCAACGGATATTTGATTTCTTTACTTATGACAAGAATTTGATAGAAGGCCAGACCATATATTATGCCGACAAGCATTATTTTGAATCGAGGCCTTTGATACAGTTTGGTGATAAGTGCATCTGTCTGGATAAGTTTCTGATTGAAGGATTCTATTTTAGGATAGACGATGCGTTACAAAAAGACAATGCTATTGGACATAAATACAAGCAAAACAAAGACGATGCGTTTGAAGAAAAAGTGGTGGATATATTCAGACGTTTTTTCCTGGGAAAGGCTAAAATCTTTACCAACTATTGTGTTGATGGCGTTGCTGAAAATGATTTACTTGTAATATTCGGCGACACGTGTATTGTTGTGGAGATAAAGGATTGTGGATTCCGCCCCCCATTCCGTAACCCCATAAAAGCCTATGGTCGCATCAAAAGGGACTATGAAAATGCCATCCAACTAGGGTATGAACAATGTAAGCGTGTTGAAGATATTTTGATGTCAGGCAAAGACGTTGATATATGTGATGCCAACAATAAACACAAAGTGCTTTATTGCTTAAAGAACAAGAAGATTGGTGGGGTATGGTCGATTGTTGTTACCGACTTTAAATATGGTCAAATACAGACAGATCTCAGCTTGTTGTTACAGAAAGACGAAGGAGCATTATATCCTTGGTCGGTATGTGTCGATGATTTAGAAGCCATGTTTCTTTTGATGCGTAAAATGCTAAAAGGAATAGCTCCAGCTCGTTTCATGGAGTTTCTCGACTATCGGGAAAGATTTCAAGGGCATATCATTTGCTCTGATGAGTCGGAACTTTGCGGGTGGTATTTGTGCGACAGAGAACAATTTAAAGAGTATGCGGACAAAGACTATATTGTATGCACTAATTCCGATATGACAGCCATATTTGAAGCGTATTACCAAATAGGTCTCGGGTTCAAAAACGAACTCGATATAGATTACAAGAAATACTATCGATTACCAAAGTATCCCAATCATTTTGAGTTTAATGAAATACGGAAGGAATAAACAGGTCAAAAGACAAACGTCAAATGGTGAAGTTCAAGAGTAGTTAGCAGATACTATCAATTGAGAAAGATCAAAAATAGCACACATATTTGTTCTGCAAGGACATTTTTATTATTTTTAGTCAATTCAGAAATAAGTCGTATCTTTGCACTTTGAAAACGAAATGACAATTAATAATTTAAATAGAATAATAACAAAGAGATAGACAAAATAGTAACAACAAGATAATTAAAGCGTTTTGCTTTTCTGACTACTCCGAAATGTGCAAGTTTCTAAATGTAGCGTCGAAGAAAGCAGGAACGCCTATGGTAATATACCGTGGGCTTTCTGTCGGTGCTACAGGTATTGCACAACCTCGGAGTAGACAAAAGTTCACGGTTACTTTATTGTGATTTTTGGAGGAAAGCAAAACCTATCAAATTTCGCAATATGAGTAATTCTACAAGTACCAGAAATATCAATAAAACACAAGATAGTCGACTTGACACTATCTTATCATCCTTTAAAACATCATGTGAGTCAGCAAAAACTGAGGATGATATAAAAAGAGAATGTAATATTTTCTTTACCGACATTAGTAGGCTTTATGGAATAACCATTAATTGTGATAATGAAAGAACATCTTTCCATGGGGGGCGAGCAGATAGTATCTATAATCACATTATTTTTGAATTGAAAAAGCCCCATTTATTGGAATCTACAGAAGGGGTTAGGGAAGCATTATCTGGACGAAACAAAAAGGATCATGGCATCGAGCATTATCTGGTGAATTTTTCGCTAGATGAATGTCATAATGATGAGAATATCTTCTTGAACAACTTATTGACAAAAGTCGGAGTAGGATTTGATGGAAGTAAATTTATATTTGGACGATATAGGCAAAGCGATACTGCTCGTAATGTTTTTGACAAAGAAAGAACTAAAAGAAAACCAACGCAATTTAAAGAACAATACAATGTTCTGTTTGAAGCAACAAATACTTTTGATTTTGATTACGGAGTAAAGAGGTTGTTGCTCTATATCCGTTCTACAAACAGAAAGCAATTGACAGCAGATAACCTCTGCAATTCATTCTCTTCCAAGTCTCAGATTACACAAACTTCAATAGCCTATTTGTATAATCTATTGAATGATAATTTAAAGAAGAATACCAGAGTAACAACACTATACAATGAATGGTGTAGGATTTTTGGCCGTATATATGAAAGGCAGGAAACAGACTTTGTTAAACATGCGACAGCAATCAATCAAATTTACCCCATATCCAAACTGGATTCCAATGCGGATGTTGTTCGTGCTTTATTTGTTATTCAAACATATTACAGTATTATTATCAAACTTTTGATACAGAATCTTTTTGTGTCATTAAAGATGCCTTTTTCAAAAATTGATGTATTGAATGATATAGGTGATTTGAGAGCACTTTTCTATGGCAAGAAAGATTTGTTTAATGATTACATTGATAATTTCTTTGAAATACATTTCTTCGAATGGTTCACAATGATAGAAACTATAGATTTAGGTTTTATTAATGATATTATTCTTGAATTGGATAAATATGAGACTACCACAAGCGTTATCAAACCGGAAGCAGTATGTGATGTTCTTAAAAAGACCTACGAAAGTCTAATGCCCAAAGATTTGAGGCATTTAATGGGTGAATATTATACTGTCGAATGGTTGGTCGATTTTACCATAAAACATAGTGATTATTCTGTGGGTTTAGATGAATCCGTCCTTGACCCCACAAGTGGTTCCTGTGTATTTCTTACACATCTGATTAAGATGTACAAAGAAAAGTATTCATCAAAACTCTCTCATAACGAACTTGTTGAAAAAATAACAAATAACTTTGTTGGATTTGACATTAATCCAATAGCTGTATTGCAAGGGAAGGGTAACTATATATTATCTCTTGGCGACATAACACAATTAGGGCATCCTATCACAATTCCTGTTTATATGTGTGATAGTATCATGGTGCCAACGGTTCATGCAAAACAAAAAAAGGATTCAAATAGTTTCAGTATAGAAACCGTCGTGGGAACCTTTGAAATTCCTGTATTCGGCGACAGAATAAAGAATGACCTATATTTGCGCAGGCTCTCCAATTGCATCCTTAGTGATTATAAGACTCATGATGAGTTCTTGGCAGTTCTGAAAAGTCAGGAAGATATAGAAATACCTGAAGGGTTACTTGTGGTATCAAAAAATCTATTCAACCAACTACAAGGTTTGCATCTTTCGGGGAAAGATGGTTTCTGGCCAATTATACTGAAGAATTCGTTTGCTCCACTTTTTTGTCAACAGAAGTTTGATTACATCATGGGCAATCCACCCTGGATAGCATGGAAAGCAATGTCTGAGAGTTATCGGGATTTATCTTTAGATATTTGGCTGTCTTACGGTATTTTTGAGAAGAATGCATATGATAAAATAACAAGTCACGATGATTTCGCGATGGCAGTTACATATGTGACAATCGACCATTATCTAAAAGACAATGGATTGGCTTGTTATGTGTTGCCACAAACATTCGTGAAAAGTTTGAAAGGAGGAGAAGGTTTTAGAAAATTTGAGATAACAAGAGATGGACAGAATCAGCCTTTCTGTGTAGAGTCTCTTTACGATATGTTGAAGATAAATCCATTCAAAGGAATAGCTGCAAATAAGACGTCCGTTTATTATTTCCGGAAAGGGAGCAGTATGATTTATCCAATGGAGAGTTATTATGAGGGTAATATTAAGGATGGCTTTACTGTGAGTAATGATGAGGCATATGAAAACGTAATAAACAAAATTACCTTTGAGAAGAAGTGGGCAAAACCAATCAATTCTGACTTAAGAAGTCCTTGGCTTACATTAAGTCCTTCAATTATGCAGAACCTTCAGAGTTATCTGGGGTTGTCTGAATACAGAGGAAGAAAGGGCATAGAACCGTGTGGAGCCAAAGGCGTTTATCTCATTAATGTTACAAGTTCACAAAATGGACTTGTAAAGATAGAAAACTTAGTTGAACGTTCCAGACTCGATGCCGTGAAAAGAATTGGGGTAAGGTCAGGTCTTATCGAACCTGATTTGGTATTCCCGATGGTTGGAGGTAGAAATATTGACAAATGGGGTATTAACTCTCATGTATATATGTTGGTCCCACACTATACTACTGGAGAAGGTATTTATCGAGGTATCCCTGAATGTGATTTGAGAACCAAATACCCTCGTACATATCAGTGGCTATATGATAATTTCCATGATGTGCTTCTGGAAACCCGTATCAGAAGTGCAAAGTTTTTCGATCCTGCACAATTCCCTTGGTATAGATTAGATAATGTAGGAGAGTACACCTTTAAGCCTTATAAGATGTTATGGAAAGAGCAATCTACCGCTATGAATTGTTGTGTTGTTTCGACATTAGATTGTCCATATATTGGGAATAAGTTTGTTGTTACTGATTCCAAAGTTCTATCTTCTTCATTTGATGATAAAAATGAAGCTTTCTATTTGTGTGGTGTATTGAACTCTAGTGAAATTGAAGAAATAATACAGGGCTACACAATAAGCACCAATAGAGGTATTGATATTGTTACAAATATAAAAATTCCTCAATATAACCCCGCTAATAAGGATCATGTACAAATCGCTGAATTATCAATTTTAGCACATGAAGCTTATTGTAAAGGAGCCAAGGCTATAATTGAAAAATGCGAAAAAGACATTAACAATCTAATAAAAAAAATATTTTAGCTATATGAATTTAAAAGAATCAACTTTTGCTGCTGTCGAGGCAATGGATAAATGGGCAGATTATCTTGAAGTTTATAGTTTCATGAAAGACAATGGCTATTTCGTTGGAAATAGTAAAACTCCAGAAAAATCGGTTGCTTCAGAGTTGTATAAACATGCGTCAGCTGGTTTAATAGAAAGAGAGAAGGTGGACAATAAACCTATATATAAGAAAAAGGCAAGGATCGTTGAACATCGTTAATGAATAACTAAAGGAGGCACGATTATGGTTAAAGCACAAGTTGTAGATATCATCTCGCAAAGAACAGGAATTAATAAAGAAGCTGTCAAATTAACGGTTGAAGCTTTCATGGAAAGTGTTATCGAATCGTTGATAGATGGTGAAGATGTGAGTTTAAGAGGATTTGGTAATTTTATCGTGAAGAAAAGACCAAAAAAGAACTTCCATGCAGCTCCAGGGAAATGGATTTTGATTCCCGAACACAATGAACCGTTCTTTAAGCCCTGTGATGAATTTAAAGAGTTGGTAAAGAAAAACATCAAGTAAAATGACCACCAAATGCCATATATTACCCCTCACGCTTTTTATGCTGCTCTTCGTCTCCTGTGACAACAATGTCGTCTCTCGGGTGGAATATGATGCTGTGGCGGCTCATGCCGACAGCCTCGAAGCACAGAACGACTCTCTGCAATTTGAGCTGCAGGATATAAAGCTCTACAACGACTACCTCGAAAAGATCGTCGATAGCCTCCAGTCGGTACCATAAAAAGAAATTCCATTTCAGATATAGCTACCGTGTTGATGAAGTTTTGGGTTACTTTGCGGAGCTGACTCGCTACGTTAACTTTGGTTCGTTTGTGCTATTTGCTGTATTAATTCGTATTAAAGCGGTGCCCATCACACTTTCAGTGGTCGCAGGCATACCTCAAGGCCTCTATCGAGGCAGAATGTGTTAATGTGTAAATGCGTGAGTGAATTTGTGAATGCGATATAGAATTTGTAAATGCGTTAGTGGAAATACACGAGGTTTCACCGAGGTGTGCCGTCGGCTCGGCTGACAACCATCGCCGAAGGATCACCGAAGGAACAATAAGTTTAAATGTGGGGATGCGTAAATGTGGGGATGTGTTTGCTCCAACCTTTTGCACGTTGCGTGTCGGAGTGGCGACCTCTTGCCGACTTGGTGCTGACTTGGTGCCGACTTCCGTGAAACAATATGAAAAAATGTTCCTCGGAAGGCGATGGAAATGCGTGAATGCGCTTTGAGTATGCGTAAATATGTGGTTTTTCGGATTGAGTATGACTTTTTTTACTTACATTTTGTATATCTCCAGAATGATAATAAGCCAGAGGAATGGCCTGATTATTAGGAGATTGTTTGTTATTTGTATAAAAATGTGTTTTTTTATGGTGTTTAGTATTGGAAAAATGTGTATTTTGCACCAAAAAACAATATAAAAATGTGTAAATAGAATATGAAAAGGAAGATATACAAGCAATTGCTAAATTGGAAGAGCAGCAAGGAGAAAAAGCCTCTGATTATTGGTGGTGCAAGACAGGTGGGGAAGACTTATTCTGTACGTGAGTTTGGACGTTCGTACGGCTCGTTTATAGAGATTAACTTCATTACACAGCCTTTCTACAAGCAGATCTTCTCGGAAGGGTACAATGTGGATGCTGTCGTCAAGCAAATATCGTTTCTCAACCCCAATGCCAAGTTCATTGAAGGGGATACGTTGATATTCTTCGATGAGTTGCAGGAGTACCCCGACTGTGCCACATCGCTCAAGTTCTTCAAGGAGGATGGGCGATATGATGTTATCTGCTCCGGTTCGATGAGGGGACTGAACTACAAGGACATCACGTCGAACAGCGTAGGGTACAAGACAGACATCATGATGTATTCGATTGACTTCGAGGAGTTTCTGTGGGCAAAAGGGATATGACGAGGAATTTGTTGAAATGCTGCTGTCGCACCTGATTGACCTTCGGCCTTTCAACGACCTTGAGATGCGACGGCTGGATTCTCTGTTTCTTGACTACGTTGTCACGGGCGGGATGCCGGAGGTGGTTGCCACTTTCATCAATGAGGGGAATTTCTCGAACGTGCTGCCGCTGCAACGTCAGCTGTTGGCCGACTACGAGGAGGATATTATCCAATACGCCCAAGGTCTCGACAAGGCCAAAATCAGAAGTGTTTATAGGAACATTCCTGTGTTTCTTGCCAAAGAAAACAAGAAATTCCAGATAACCAAGGTGGCCAAAAACGCCCGCAACCGCGAGTATGCCGGATGTGTGGAATGGTTGAGGGATGCCGGCATTGTCAATGTGTGCCACTGCCTGAATTTTCCAAAGTTGCCGTTGAAGGGCAACTATGACGAAAGCAAATATAAACTCTATTACCACGACAACGGGTTGCTGATGGCTGCATTGGACGAGGAATCGAGCATGGACCTTCGGCAGAACCGCAATCTCGGCGTGTACAAAGGGGCCGTATATGAAAACATCGTATCGGAGGCGTTGGCAAAGCAGGGCTACCTGCTTTATTACTACAAGACGGAGAATGCCCAGCTGGAGATGGATTTCTTCATCCGAGACAATTCGACGCTTATCCCAGTGGAAGTGAAAGCCACAACGGGTGCCACGCCATCGTTGAACAAGTTGATAAACAACGACAGCTATCCTGATGTGAAGTGGGGTATCAAGCTATGTCATCAAAACATTGGTTTCAACGGCAAGTTCTACACGTTTCCGTACTATTGCTCATTCCTGCTAAAACGATGGGTGGAGAACAAATGATATTGAATGCGGGAATGTGGGATGGAAAGAGGTAAGGAGGGGGGGGGATGGATAATTTGGACTTAAATTCCAGTTACAAGTGCAACACTAAGTAGAAAAAAGAGCACCAAAAATTTGGTACTCTCAGGCAAAGTGACTACTTTTGTGTTGTCTATGAAAAAATATAAACACCTTACCAAAGAGCAAAGATACACAATTTCTGTGTGTCTGAAGAAAAAAATGTTGTTGTCTGATATCGCAAAACTGATAGATGTCAGCAAATCAACGGTCAGCAGGGAGATAAAAAGGAACTCCAACATGTACCGCCACTACGTCTCGATAGATGCGCAGCAGTTCTCCGACATGAGAAAACACATCCCCAGGAGAACGCGGAGGATGACAAAGGACCTATGGAAGGAGATCGTCCCGCTCCTCAAGAGACATTGGTCCCCGGAGACTATAGTCGGAGTCATGCGGCGCAACGGCAGGGACTGCGTGTCGGCCGAGTGGATATACCATTTTGTCCGGATGGACAAGGATCGTGGCGGCATACTGTACACCTACCTGCCCCACCGCCTCAAGCACCGACGACGGCCGGTGAGTGCGAACATCTCCATCAGGGACCGCGTCAGCATCGACGAAAGACCCACCGTGGTGGACGAGAGGTCCAGATTCGGTGACTGGGAGATGGACACCATCATCGGCAAGGACGGCAAGGGCGCCATAGTCACGCTGGTCGAGCGCACCACAAAGAAACTCCTCATGGCAAAGTCGCCCAGGGGCAAGAACGCGAAGGCTGTCGCAAAGCTTGTCGTACAACTCCTCAAACCCTTTGAACGGCACGTCCGTACCATCACCACAGACAACGGAACCGAGTTCGCCGAGCACAAATACATAGCAAAAATGCTGCACACCAAAGTCTTCTTCGCCCACCCGTATTCCTCTGGGGAGAAGGGCCTCATCGAGAATACAAACAAACTCGTCCGGCAATACATCCCCAACGGCACCGATTTCTCCACTCTCTCCGACGATTACATCCTCCATGTACAATCCGAATTGAATCTCCGCCCAAGAAAACTTTTGAACTTTTCCTCCCCTAAACAAAAATTCTTGCTATCTTTGCACTAACGTGTTGCACTTGGTAGTTGAGTCTAAGCCTTCGCCCGAAGCAAATCGGCTTTCAGCTCGGGGTCGGTGGCGGGATTATTATTTTTTTCCGAATGAGACAGAAAAAAACAGGCCGCGTAACATCTGTTACGCTTCACCTTTGGTATTCTCTGTACTTTTGCAGTCGAAAACGAACTAGATTATATCAACCAAAAAACACATAACAACATGGAAAATAAGATGTTTTGTTTCCAATGCCAGGAAACCGCCGGATGCACCGGCTGCAAAGTTTCAGGAGTGTGCGGCAAGACCCCGCAGGTGGCACACGCACAAGATCT
>CACXXO010000018.1 GCA_902771735.1 uncultured Bacteroidota bacterium | reverse complement strand
TGACGGCCCACCGCATGCGGCCCGCCAGCTGCACCTCCTGCTTGAAGAGCGAGCGGTGCTCCTGCTGCGCCTCCGTGCGCGGGTTGTTCACAATCCTCGTCTGCGACCGCACGCACCACACATTCTTCCACCGGTAGCCCACCACGGGCCCCAGCTTCCCGACAAATCCCCCGAGGGTTCCATTCGTCTGCTTCGCCATAATAATCAGGTATTTAGGTTATATCAACGTAAGTTCAACAATTAATTTTCCAATCACAATAACGTTATCCTCGCCTATTTATTGCCTACAAAACTAAAAAAGGATAAGGAGGGGATAAAGAGGAGAGAAAGAGAGGAGTAAGAGAGGGTATCTGCTTGGCCCTGGTTTACAGTAGCTTGGAGAGGTGGAGAAAAGGGTTTCAAAAAAGAATTGTGCGTAATATCCGCCGTAAAAAAGGTGTACTTCGCCGCATTTTTTTTTGGGGGGGGCTTTCTGGTGATTTTTTTTTCGAAGGGGACACAATATTTTTTCGGTTTGCAAGTTATTGTATAAAATTTGTACTAATAATATCGAAAACAATTAAAAGAATTATAACAATGAAGAAAGCATTTCTTGTCGCAGCCGCATTGCTGCTCAGCGTGGCCCCCCTCATGGCCCAGAACACCTTCAAGGGTATCGTGAAATACAAAGTGGAGTCCACCGGCACCGTGTCGTTCAACATCCCCGACGAGGCCGCAACGGCCGAAATCAAAGTCGACGGCAACTACATGTTCACCAAGAGCCCCATCTTCCTTTCCGGCATGGGCGCCGAGTGCATCCTCGTCAATGGCCTCACCTCCACCAGCTGCAATGATCTCAGCGGTCTCCTCGGCTACCTCCGTTCGCAGGGCTCCGAGTTCACCTACCAGGGTGCCGGCAAGCTCATCATCAAGGAGACCCACGAAGCCAGCAGTTTCGACTCGTTGGAGATCAAGGATACCGAACCCGGCCATTTCTATTTTGAGTATGCTGCCGGCGAGACCAAGCAGATTGCCGGTGTGACCGCCAAAAAACTCATCCGCCACATGTATGACGAGGAAGGTGTCGACCATCCCCAGGTGATGTGGTACTCCGACGAAATCGGCCCGCGTCCCAACGTCCTCTTCGGCGGCCTCAAGGGCATGCCCCTCGAGTGCACCGTCGAAATCGGTGAAGGCCGCGCCATCACTTACACCGCCACCGAGGTGGTGAAAGGCAAGGTGAAGGAAGTCGACTTCCTCCTGCCCGACGGCTATGAGACCCTCTCCGACGAGGAGATGGAAGAGCTCGGCGAACAGCTCAAGGAAGAGCTCGAGCTTCTGCAGGGTGAATAATAAAGTATAAAGGTTAAAGGTTAAAGAATACAGTGGCAGCAGGAAAGAAGAAACCGACATCGAAGCCGAAAGGCAAAGGCAAAAGCACCCCGAAGAGGAAGAACCGTTGGGGGGCTTTTGTCGCGTTTGTGAAGAGTGAGCGTTTCGCGCATATCCGCGGAGCGGTGTATGTGCTGTTTGCCTTTTTCCTCCTGCTGTCGCTCGCGAGCTATTACGCCACGGGTTGCGACCCCACGCGCCACTGGCTCAAGGCCATGGGATTCGCCACGGCGGAGTTTTTCGCCGTGAACCTCTTCGGCATCGGCAGCCTGGGATTTGCCCTGCTCTTCTTTGTCTACGGCATGAGGCTGTGGAAGGTGAGCGTGATGCCGTGGTGGAAAACCTTCGGCAGCACCGTCTTCTGGATGGCGTGGCTGAGCGTGACGCTGGGCTACATCGCCGTCAAGTGGATTGAAGACGGCGTGGGGTTCGAACAGTATGCCGGTATCGGTGTCATGCTGGCCGAACCTCTCGAGAATTTCATGGGCTGGTGGACGCTGGTGCTGCTGGTGGCAGTGGCAGTGGCTGTGCTCGTGATGGTTCACAAGATGGAACTGCCTGAAGTCCACATGCCCAAGGTCGACCTGAAGAAGGTGGTGGAAGAAATTGAGAAAGAGGAGCCGTCGGATGCCAAGAAGGAGAAGAATGTGGAGAAGGGTTTCATCGACTTTGCCGAGCAACAGCAGGAAGAAGACGAGGGCGCCGAGTTTGAAGAGGCTGCGATGGAGCTCTTCAAAGCCCACCCCATCGCCACCCAGGATGATAAAGCCGAAGCGGCTGATGCCGGCGGCGAGACTCCGGCACCACAAGAAGGGGAGACGGTGGAGTTTGACATCGACGAGGAGTTTGCCCGCGTAAATGCCAAAGCACAGGAAAAGAACGATGAGGTGACGTTTACCATCGAAGGGATGGACGAAGCGTCGGAAAACCAGGATGCCGCAGAGGTTGAACCGGAGGCGGAGAGTCAGGGAACCACCGACGACCAGGAAGAGGCGGAAGAAGAACTTGCCGATGACGACTACCGTCGCCACTATGGGCTTGACGAGCCCTACGACCCCCACTTGGACCTGGGCGACTATGTGATGCCCGAGACGGGTATACTGGAGGACTGGGAGGTGGCCAACACCAAGGTGACCAAAGAGGAGCTGGTGGCCAACAAGGACCGCATCGTGCAGACGCTGAAGGACTATGGCATCGAGATTACCGACATCAGTGCCATTCCGGGTCCCACGGTGACCCTCTACAAAATCAAGCCCGCCCCGGGTGTGAGGATAAGCAAGATCAAGAACCTTGAGGACGATATCGCCCTGAGCCTGGCGGCGTTGGGTATCCGCATCATCGCCCCCATCCCCGGCGAGAGCAATGTGGGCATCGAGGTGCCGAACGCCAAGCCGCAGATTGTGGCCATGAAGACGATGCTGGAAAGCGAGGCTTTCGAGAAAGCCAAGGGGAAGATGGAACTGCCGATAGCGTTCGGAAAGACCATCTCGAACGAATGTTTCGTCACCGACCTGGCCAAGATGCCGCACCTGCTGATGGCCGGAGCCACGGGCACAGGTAAATCGGTGGGATTGAACGCCGTGCTGGCGAGTTTGCTCTATACCAAGCATCCCAGCGAGCTGAAACTGGTGCTGGTGGACCCGAAGAAGGTGGAGTTCAGCCTCTATTCGGCTTTGGAGCGCCACTACCTGGCCAAGATGCCCGACGAGGAGGAAGGGGTGATCACCGACGTGAAGAAGGTGGTGCGCACGCTGAACTCGCTGTGCATCGAGATGGACAGCCGCTACGACCTGCTGAAACAAGCCAAGGTGAGGAAAATCACCGAATATAACGAAAAGTTCTGCAAACGGATGCTCAATCCCAACAACGGGCACCGCTATCTGCCGTATATCGTGGTGGTTATCGACGAGTTTGGCGACCTTATCATGACGGCCGGCAAGGAGGTGGAACTGCCGATAGCGCGACTGGCGCAGCTGGCACGTGCCGTGGGCATCCACCTGATTATCGCCACCCAGCGCCCGACGACGAACATCATCACCGGCACCATCAAGGCCAACTTCCCGGCTCGCGTGGCTTTCCGCGTGACGAGCGGCATCGACTCGAAGACCATCCTCGACACCGGCGGAGCACAGCAGCTGATAGGACGCGGAGACATGCTCATCTCGCTGGCCGGCAAGGATATGATAAGATTGCAGTGCGCCCTTATCGATACGCCCGAGATTGAAAAGCTGGTGAAGTTCATTGGCGACCAGCGAGGCTATCCCGAAGGTTTCGAACTGCCGGAGTATCTGGATGAAAACGAGGAGCCGAACAAGGAATTCGACGCCAAGAGCAAGGACGAGTTTTTCGAGGATGCAGCACGGTTGGTGGTGAGCAGCCAGTTTGGCAGCACGTCGCTCCTCCAGCGCAAGTTGCAGTTGGGGTACAACCGGGCCGGCAGAATCATCGACCAGCTGGAAGCCGCGGGAATTGTCGGTCCCTCAAACGGCTCGAAACCGAGAGACGTGCTGGTGCATGACGAAGTGAGCCTGGAAGAATTGCTGAGGCAGTTATGAATTAAGAATTTAGAATCAAAGATATGAAGAAAAAGTATTTGTTATTGGGTCTGGCGGCACTGCTGACGATAGGGGCGGTGAGTTGCGGGAAGGAGAAGAAGTGTCGCTGCGCCGTGTTGCATTCGTCGAAGGTGAGAATTATCACTATCACGAAAGGCAACTGTGAGGACCTGAAGCTGTTTCGCTACCACACGGCACTCGATTCCCTGAAAGTGGATTCGCTGTTGTGTACGGATTATGAATTTAAAATTGACGCAGATTTATGAAAAAGGTGTTAAGTGTGCTGGCGGTGGCCAGCGTGATGATGCTGGTGGGATGCAGCAAAGAACACCAGTGCAAGTGCGAGAAGGTGGATGCCCCCGACGATGTGTCGGAGTTGAACATGGTGTTTGTGCTTGATGGCGCAATATCGTGTGACAATATCACCGAGATGGCGTTTGAGGAGCATGTGTCGGTGGAGGGAGGAACGACGCTTCGAAGGGTTGATGTGCACAAGGTGAAGTGTCGCGATTATGGCGATTAGGATAGTGCTGAGGATTCTGGTGGGGGTGATATTCTGTGTGTCGGCGGTGGCCAAATTGGTGGCTATCGACGATTTCGAACTTTATATTTATTCCTACGGATGGCTGCCGTTGAGCGTGAGCTATGTGGTGGCGCGTTTGTGCATCGGATGGGAGATGGTGCTTGGCGGGCTGCTGCTGACGGGATGGTGGAAACGTTGCACAAGGACGGCGACGTTGCTGACACTGGTGGGCTTTTCGCTGTTTCTGTGCTATGCGGCTTTGATTGGACGGAACGAGTCGTGCGAGTGCATGGGCCGGCTGGTTGAGTTGAGCCCAGGAGTGAGTTTGCTGAAGAACGGTGTGCTGATAGTGCTGACGCTGATGGGCTATCATGGAAACGGCAGAAGTGATAGAAAGAGATGGAAGACGGTGGTCGGAGTGGTTGTCGGGGTGCTACTGATGGCGACGCCGTTTGTTGTGAGTGTGCCCGACAGCTGGGGCTTCGGTCCCTTCGACGAGCCTTACGGGGAAGAGTCGCTGAAGGCAGCGACCGGAGAAGAGGGCGCGTTGTTGAAGATGGGAGTGGGAGAGGGTAGGAGGCTGGTGGCTTTTGTTACGCCCAGATGCCCCTATTGCAAATTGGCGAGAAAGAAGCTCGACAGCATGGTGAAAAGACACGGTTTGAAGGATGAGAGTGTGGTGTATGTAGAGCCAACGGATATCGGGGAGTCGCTGTGGGTAGAGATTACCTACGGAGCAAGACCGCTGATGTTGCTGATGGACGGGCAGGAGGTGAAGGCGACCTATCATCTGCGCAATGTGGACGAGGAGGAAGTGGCCGAGTTTCTGAGGTGATTGGTTGTTGGCAACTTTTTTGTTGCAGTTTACGTTTTTTTTGTATCTTTGCAGTTTCAAAAGAAGTTGTGAAACAGATATTATTTATTAAGTATTAATCTATTATATATATTTTGTAATTTAAAAAAAGAAAAGAGACTATGAGTGGTTTTTTTGGTGTTGTTTCTGAACAACCATGTATCTCCGATCTGTTCTATGGGACGGATTATCATTCGCATCTGGGCACCAAGCGTGCCGGCATGGCTACTTTTGACAATGGTCAAGCCCATCAAAACATTCACAACATCCAGAACTCCCATTTCCGTCCGAAGTTTGCCAAGGATTTGGACGAGATGAAGGGAAACGTGGGTATTGGCGTTATCAGCGACACAGAGGCTCAGCCCGTGATGGTCAATTCGCATTTGGGCCGTTGGGCCATTTGCACGGTGAGCAAGATTAACAACATCGAAGAGTTGGAGCAAGAGTGCCTTCAGCAGCACCAGCAATTCACCGACCTGTCGAGAGGCAAGACCAATCCTACCGAGCTTGTCGCCCTGCTTATCTCCCAGGGCAAGGATTTCGTGGATGGAATCGAGAATGTGTATCGCAAGGTGAAGGGCAGTTGCTCGATGTTGATTCTCACGCCCGACGGTGTCATCGCCGCTCGCGACCGTTATGGACGCACGCCCATTGTCATCGGACGGAGGGGCAATGACTATGCCCTTGCCAGCGAGAGCCACTCGTATGTCAACATGGGTTACGAGACTTGCCGCTTTGTTGGACCTGGCGAGGTGCTGAAGGTGACCACCGAAGGTGGCATCAAGGTGCTGCGTCAGGCTGAAGAGAAGTTGCAGATTTGCTCCTTCCTGTGGATTTACTATGGCTATCCTTGCACCGAATATGAAGGCATCAACGCCGAAGAAGTGCGTTATAATTTGGGACGCATTATGGGTCAGCGCGACGATATCACACCCGACTTTGTCAGCCCAATCCCCGACAGCGGTATCGGCATGGCGCTGGGCTACAGCAATGGACGTCAGATTCCCTACAAGCGTGGCTTGCTGAAATATACCCCCACGTGGAGCCGCTCCTTCATGCCTGTGAGCCAGGCCGACCGATTCTTGGTGGCCCGCATGAAACTCATCCCCAGCCGTGCCATGCTGGCAGGTAAGGAGGTGGTTTTCTGCGATGACTCCATCGTCCGCGGCACCCAGCTTCGCGACAACGTGAAGATGCTTTATGACTATGGTGCCAAGAAGGTGCACGTGCGTATCAGCTGTCCCCCGTTGGTCCATGGTTGCACTTTCCTCAATTTCTCCGAGTCGAAGACCGACCGGGAACTGATTACCCGTCGTGTCATCGAGGAACTCGAGGGCGGTCAGGTGCGCAATCTTGAGGCTTACCACGACTCCTCCACGAAGGAGTATGCCAAGATGGTCGAAGTGATTCGCCAGCATGTAGGCGTCGATACACTGAAGTTTAACACTGTGGAGGATGTGTGTCAAGCCATCGGGCTTCCGAAAGAAAGAGTGTGCCTGCACTGTTTCGATGCAAGTTCGTATGGCGATTGAAAAGTGGATGCAATGATATGAAGAAACTGCTGCTCATACTGCTATGTCTACTTCCCTTGTGCGTCGCTCAGGCCCAGAAGCCTAAGACGACACCCAAGAAACAGCCGACGCTGGTCTCTGTGGCCGACATTCTGCCCAACTATGGGTTGGATACGACGATGGTCAACGACACTTCTGCCGTCCTCGGCGATCTTGCCAGTCGCCCTCAAGACTATGTCGCCCTGACAAACTATTGTGTCGAAATTCGCATGAAGGTGCTCGAGACTATCAACTCCATCGAGAATGACTATCTCCATCAGGACAGCATTATCTGGATTGACTCGAATACCGTTCTGTCGGATTATTCGATTTATGAGTATCGTCTACGTCGTTTGGCCGACTTGATGGGTCGCATGAGTATCCGCTATAGCCGTTTGGAGCAGCAACGTGTCGAGGCCGAGAAGGAGGCTGCCCGCCAGCGCGCCATCGAAGAAGCCCGTCGTCAGCAAGAGGCCCGCGACAAGGAAGCTACCGGTTTGCGCGAAAACATCGACCTTCACCATCGCGCCATTATCAAGGCTTGTGACGGCACTGGAGAAAAGGATAAGAATCGTCTCAAATGGCTGAAGGATTTGTATTACTCCTATTTGATGGTGTATAACAAATACGACCTCTCCACAGGCCATGCCACGCCCGAATCGATAGCGCAACTTGACGAACTCAACAGTTTCCAGAACGACCTTCTCGAGAGCGTACTCGGCCCCAACTCTTTCCCTTCGCAGATTGATAATTTCAAGAATATCCTGAAAGTGCGTTGCGGGAAAGACAACAGCGATGTCTTCCGCAGCTATTCACGCGTTTTCAAGCAGCAGAACAATGTCCCCATCTCGTTTGCCGATGTGACGGAATATGGCAACTATATCGACAAATTGCAGAACATTATAAGTGTTCAGAACCGCTATTTGCAGACGTTGGATCTCAGGGCCTCCATCAAAGCTGGCACCGATCAGATTGTCCAGCTCTATGGCAAGAAATATCGTGAGGTGGTAAATGCGTACAAAGAGGTTGAAAACTCGTTGGACAAAGTGCCTGCTTTCACCAACAAATCCGAAAGCATCAACTTTATCTACAATCTCGAGGAGTTCATCTCTGCACAGCAGCGCTATTTGGACGACTACATACTCCTGGAAGATATCAGCCGGCGTTCCGATTCGATACTCAATGGAAGGGAAAACAAGTTCCGCGATGTGATGAGTGCTTACCGCGACGTGAAATCATCGTTGGTACCGGTGCCCTCGTTCAAAAGCCCCGCTGAGGCTACGCGCTATGAGGAACAGTTGGCCGATGTGGTAAAGGTGCAGCAGTGCTACATGCAGGTTATCAAGCAGCGCAATGTGATAGAACGCAACGACGATTCCTTGATGTCGATGCGCAAGGTGGACCGCAGGGTCTACAATGGCTATCGCCTTTTTCGCAAGCAGGCCGATTTGCAGCCGTCGTTCTCCACTCTTGAGCGTGGACTTAGTTTCCTCGATATGCTCAATTCGCACATCGAAATGCAGAAACTTTGCCTTCATATCATGCAAAAGCGTCGCACCATCGAATCGAATGATGACAGGATATCCAACCTCAGTTCTTCGTTCCGTAACATCAGCAAAGCCTATTCGCGCATGCTGAAAGTCTACGATGACTTTGGCGATATAGAGAACAATGATGATTTGCACCGTTACGACCGTCAGTGCGACGGTGTTATCGAGATGCAGCAGGCTTTCCAGAAGCTCTTGGAGAGCGACATTGCTTCGAGTACAGATATGCAGCTCAAGCGTGAGACTGACATCGAAAGAATCAAGGCCGCTGTTGGTCTGAAATGAGGAAGGAATCATAAAAAAGAGGGGCATCCGTGCGGATGCCCCTCTTTTTGTTTCCGAAAGATTATTTTATTTCTTCACGGGGATGGCCTCAAGGGTAGCCACCAGATAGTCGTAGAACTTTTTGCTGCTGGGGATGTTGCAGCGCTCGTCGGGACTGTGGGGGCTCTGAAGCGTCGGGCCGAAGGAGATCATCTCCATGTCGGGATACTTGCCACCGAGCAGACCGCACTCCAGACCGGCATGGATAGCCATCACGGCGGGCTCTTTCTTGTAGAGTTTCTTGTAGGTGCTCTTCATGGTCTTGAGCAACTGGCTGTCCATGTTGGGCTTCCATCCTGGATAGGCACCGCTAAGCTGGCATTTGCCGCCGGCCAGTTCGGCCAGGCAGACGAGGCGCTCGGCGAGGGCCTCCTTGGCGGTGTCGACCGAAGAACGCAGCAGGGCGTAGACAACGAACTTCTTGCTGGCCGTGGTCTTTGCAATGGCCAGATTGAGCGAGGTCTCCACAAGGCCTTCCATGTCTTTGCTCATGCGGATGACACCGTTGGGAGCCACCATCATGAGGTTGATGATCTTCTGTGTGCCTTCTTCCGTGATGACGGTGGGACTCATGCGCACTTTCTCATATTTCATGAAGAAGTCGGGCTCCACTTTGCCAAGTTCTTTCTTCACCCAACCAGCCACTTTGTCAAATTCTTTCAGTATGCATTCCTCATGTTCCTTGGGCATGGCGATAACAGCTTCTGCGTCGCGCGGGATGGCGTTGCGCATATTGCCACCTTCCATGCTGATGAGGCGGATGCCGCATTCGGCAACCCAGCGGAGGTGACGGAACATCAGTTTGTTTGCGTTGGCGCGGCCGGTGTTGATTTCCATACCGGAGTGGCCGCCCTTCAATCCACCGATGGTTACCTTGTATGCCACCATACCCTTGGGGGCTTTTTCTGTGTTATAGGGGATGCTCAAGGCTGCATCGATACCGCCGGCACAACCCACGTAGAGTTCGCCCTCGGTCTCGGAGTCGAGGTTCAGCAGGTAGTCGCCATGCAACTCGCCTTTCTTCAGGCCGAAAGCGCCGGTCATGCCGGTCTCTTCGTCGGTGGTGATAAGGGCCTCGAGCGGACCGTGTTTGATGGTCTTTGAAGTAAAGACAGCCATAATGGCGGCCACGCCCATACCGTCGTCGGCACCCAGGGTGGTGTCGTCGGCATAGACCCATTCGCCCACAATCTTGGTTTTGATGGGATCCTTCAGGAAGTCGTGCTTTTTGCCGGCACGGGCCTGGGGAACCATGTCCATGTGGGCCTGCAGCACCACGGGGTGGACTTTCTCCATGCCTTTCGTGGCGGGTTTGGCGAGGATGACGTTGCCAACCTTGTCAACACGGCACTGAATTTTGTTCTTTTTGGCCCAGTTCACCAGGAAATCGCGGACGATTTCTTCGTGCTTCGAGGGGCGCGGACATTTGGTAAGAGCATCGAAATTGCTCCACAATTCTTTGGGTTCGAGGTCTTTAATTGTCATGATTGAAATGGTTTATTGTGAATTGTTTTTGTTTCCGATACAGAGTGCAAATATACAAAAATAATTTGAGTCGTGCAAATATTTTTTTTTCTATTCGATGCCCGAGAGGTCCAAAAGGTCGAGTATGGTATTGAAGAGATTCTCCAGTTCGGTGCGTTCTTTGAGTGTTTTCTTCGACGTCGAAACGGGGGCATGGATGTCGTAGATATTGACTGGTGTGAATGCCTGTTGGTAGGAGGTGAGGATGTCGTATCGTTCCATTTCGGCAGGATTGCAGGTGTCGGGCTGGGGTGGGGGAGTGCCGAAATCGTTGCTGATGACTTCGGCGGTCTCGGCGGCATTCTCCCCTTTAAGAATCATCATTTTATGGCCTGGGGCCCAATGCGAGGCCACTCCACTGCCGACAGTGGGACGTTCGATGAGATAGTAGTCCAGTTGCCGGAGGTTGTCGTGGTAGCTGTAGAGAGGCCAACTTTGTTCGTTCAGGTCCAAATCGTTTTCTCGGCTGAGCGCGAGGTCGTAGAGATGGTTCAGGTCGTCGACGAAGACGTAGCCCGGGCAGGCAGTGTGGAAGAAGAGGTAGGCGAGGTCTTCGTTGTCGTCGCCAAAATCGTCGAGGTCCAGTTTGAGCACTTGTTTTTTCATGGTCTAAACGAATGGGTTGTCTTTCTTTGAAAAATCAGGGCGGTAGTGGTGTTCCGAGGCCAGTTCCTGCAACCATCCGTCGAATCCCAACGCCTCGTATTTGTCGGCTACCTGGCGGTATTCGGTCTCGGTGAGGGTGCGGTTGATAGGTGCGGGAAGGTCGGTTTGCGGAGGAAAATATTGTGCCATGAGCGACACATGGATGGTGAATGACGGCAGGTTGTCGGCAATCCAGTCGAGCACTTTTAGTGAATTGTCCACATGTCCCGGAAGCACCAAGTGGCGGATAATCAATCCGCGGAAGGCCACCCCCTCCTCGTCGCATTTCAGTCCGGCGCCCACCTGCCGTTTCATTTCCAGGATGGCTTGTGTGGACACCTCTGGATAGTCCCTGGCGTGGCTGTAGCTCAGGGCCACTTCGGGGTCGAGATATTTGAGGTCGGGCAGGTAGATGTCCACCAGGCCGTCGAGCATTTGCAAGGTCTCGATGCTTTCGTAACCGCTTGAATTGTATACTATAGTAGGGGAAAAACCACGCTTGCGGACGGCTTCCACAATGGTTGGCAGATGTTTGACGTAGTGGGTGGCGGTGACGAATCCCAACAGGCCGCCTGTCTGTGGCAGCAGTTGGCCTATACGGTCGGCCACTTCGTCAGCAGTGCGGTAGTGAACGAATCCGGTGTTGACAGCAGCGGTTGAGATGTCGTGGTTCTGGCAGTAAATGCAATGCAGGTTGCAATGTGAAAAGAACACATTGACAATGGGATTGAGTGGCGGCTCTTCGCCGGTGTGCACACAGATGGCTGAGACCTCCAGTGCTTCGGGGGCACCGCAGAATCCCATAGTGTGGCTCCGGTCAACAGAGCAGCCCCTTGGACAAATCCGACATTCCATAGCCTAAAACCAATAATCCTTCACTCCGTGTTAATCCCATTCGCATATTGAGTAGTATCGCACTCCAGACTGGAAAACCATGTTGGCACATGTTGTACCGCGGTCGTCGACCTCGTCTGCGCTGTAGTTCACTATGGCACCATCGTAGCGGGTGCAGGTGCAGGTCTTGTGGCACGAGCCCAGTAGCATTGTCAGCAACAATAGGGAACCTGCGATTTTAATATATTTCATAACGTTTAACACTTAATTCTTAATTCACATAGTCTCCCCGGTCGTCGGGCACTTCCATGCCGATGGCTTTCATGCGCAGGCGTATGTCGGCGGCGCTTTCGGCGGCTTCGCTGCCGGTGGAAAGTTTGTTGTTGTAGATGCTGTAGAGCGCCCGGGTGTCCTGGGGCGAGAGGTTGGGCATCACCACGTTGGCTCCTGCCATTACGGCGCGTTCTCGCCCTGTGGGGTGCAGGGTGCCGAGGGCCGTGGTGGCCGGCAGCAGCACATGGGGGTGAATGATGCGTATGATGGCCAACAGTCTCAGCGTCAGCTCTACACTGCCGGCACGCTCGTTCTCGAAGGGGGTGCCGGCGGCGGGGATGAAGGGCCCTATACCTACCATCTCGGGACGGAACTCGTCGATGAACAGGAGGTCTTTCTTCAGCGTCTCGATGGTTTGCCCCGGCGAACCAACCATGAATCCAGCGCCCACCTGATAGCCCAGGTCGCGCAAGTCGCGAAGGCACTGCATGCGGTGCTCGAAGCGCATCTCGGCGGGGTGGAGGAAGGCATAGTGGGTGGCATCGGCAGTTTCGTGGCGCAGCAGGTAGCGGTCGGCGCCGGCTTCGCGCAGCCGGGCAAAGCTTTCTCTTCCGCGCTCGCCAAGCGACAGTGTGACGGCGCTATCGGGGAATTCGCTTTTTATCGACTTCACGATGTCGCACACTACCTCGTCGGTAAACCATCCGTCCTCACCGCCTTGCAGCACAAAGGTGCGGAATCCCAGCTCGTTGCCTGTGCGGCAGCAGTCCATGATCTGCTCTTTTGTCAGGCGGTAGCGCTGTGTTCTGACGTCGTATCTGATGCCGCAGTAGCGGCAGTTGTTCTTGCAGTGATTGGTTATCTCGATGAGTCCGCGCATGAACACACGGCGCCCGTAGACCTTGTCCCTCACGCGGCAGGCCTCGGCAAACAGTTCGTCTATCGCTGTCGGATCGCTCGTCGTCAGCAGATGCTCGATGTCTATAGCGTTATTCAATCTGTAAATTATTTGATTACAAATTCATACACAGAATCTCTCTCCGTGTCCTTGTACACGGGCTGTATCTTGATGTGGGTGCCGCGGCGCAGGTTGATAGGTCCCAGGTAGACCTGCGAATGTCGTGTGGGTGTAGTGCTGTCGGTGGTGTAGAAGATGTAGGTGCTCGGCACTTCGGTCTCGATGGCGATGTTCATGGTGTGGTCGTCGACACGGGTGACCCTGAAGAGCGGTGTGAACGAGCCTTCGCAGTAGGAGTAGCCCTTACTGTCGAGTCGGCTCTTTTGCAGCTCCACTTTTTTGCGGAAATGGTTCCAGTTTTTGGCGTCGCGAGGGCTCCACAGGCTTTCGCTGATGGCCAGCAGGCGGGGGAGCAGCATGTATTCGGCTTGAGAGGGAGTCTCGATGAATTCGGTCCAGAGGTTGCACTGCCCACCCAGGATGCATTGTTCCACATATTTGTTTGTGCCTTGCGGTGCAGGGTCGAACTCATAGGCTTTGGCCAGGGTGATTTGGCCATCGGTGGCACGGGGTTGGTAGCGGCGGTCGGCCTGGTAGAAGTCGAGGCGGCACCATTCGTCGGGGCACATCACCACGCGGCAGCCTGCGCGGGCGGCCTGCTGGCCTGCCTGCAGGGAGGTGCGAGCAGCCACGATGCGTTTCAGCTCCTCGCCAGGACGAGTCACGCTGTATTCATCGTCCCACACCAGCTCCATGCCTTCCTCGGGCACTACAGTGATGCCCAGCGAGGCGGCATATTCCACCACCTCGGCAATCTCCTCTTCGGTATATCTGCTATCAAGGTCTTCATATACAATGCTGTCGGTGGTGTCGGAAATGGATTCGGGGGAGAGGGTGGACGCATCGCTGTCGCCCAGTCCCCAGTGGAAGCGGTTCATTTTGTAGGTGGCCATCAGGTCGAGGTATTTCTTGATGAATTTCACGGGGAAATGGTGTGTTGAGGCGTCGAGATGGGCACCGCGCCAGGCAAAGCGCGGATAGTCGAGGATGGTGCACTCGGGAAGGGTGATGGAACTGTAGGTGTGTTCCAGTACGTCCGACGGAACCATCTGTGAGAAGGTTTGATAGGCGTAGAAGAGGCCAGTCTCCGTGTTGGCCGAGAGACGGATGCCCGTTTGGCGCACTTCGAGCAGGTAGCCTTCGTCGCCGAGTTCGGGATTGATGGTGTCGTTGATAATCAAGTCGATATCGCTCTCCTCCGACCGCGCCACGAGGGAGGGGCGGAAATGGGCGTGACGCAGCGAGTTCATGATGTATTTCGCAGTGGGGGAGTTTTGGCCGAGGCCTTGAGTGGACACGGCGATGGAGCGGTCGAGGGTGTAGGAGCCCTCTTTCTGCATCTGGAAGACTGGTTCGGGGATGATGTCTATCTGCGTGACGGTGGCGGTGCGTCCGCAAGCCGCGAGGAGGGCGGCGGAGGCTAAGAAGAGGAGATGGTTTTTGAACGACATTGTGTTTTTATATTAAAACATAATAGTAACGTCGCCATTCTTTTTTTATTATATTTCCTTGCCAAATTGTTAGGATAAACTACCTGTCAATGCCCTACCAACACCCTACCAACTCCTACCACGGTAGGAGTTGGTAGGGTGTTGGTAGGTAGTTGGTAAGGCGTTCTACCTTACTGTTTGGTAGTGCGTTATGTTGCATTTTGGAGGTATTTTTCGGTGGAGGGCAATATTTGACGTTTCGAGACGTTATTTTAACATTATGGCATCGTTGAAAAAACTCTTTTCCGACTCGGTCGTCTATGGACTGAGTAGCATTGTGGGCAGATTTTTGAACTATTTGCTCGTTCCGCTCTACACTTACCACATCTCCGCCGCCTCGGGAGGCTACGGGGTGGTGACCAATGTCTACGCCTACACGGCTCTCCTGTTGGTAATCCTGACCTTTGGCATGGAGACGACTTTTTTCTATTTTGCCAACAAGGAGGGTTCTGATTCCAAGTCGGTGTTTTCCACCGCCTTGGGGGCAGTGGGGTCGGTTGGAGGAATCTTCGTGTTGATGGTGCTGGCGTTGCTGGGTCCCATCTCTGTGGCCATGGGCTACGAGGCACATCCCGAGTACATTGCCGTGATGGCTATCGTGGTGGCGCTCGACGCTTTCCAGGCGATACTGTTTGCCCGCTTGCGGTTTGAGAACAAGGCGTGGAAATTTGCAGCACTCAAGCTGGCGTTCATTGTGCTCAACATCGGGCTCAACCTCTTTGTCTTCCTTGTGGCGCCGCGGTGGCAGCACCTGGGGTTCATGCAGTGGTACGACGAGCAGAACAATGTGGGTTATATCTTCTACATCAACCTGATATGCACTGCCTTGGTGACCTTCGGATTCTGGCGCGAACTGCGCGGGTTCCGATTTTCGAGTTTCGATTTTCGAATTTTGAGACCAATGCTCAAGTACGCCTGGCCGCTGTTGGTGTTTGGTATTGTAGGTATTCTGAATCAGGTACTTGACAAGATATTGTTTCCGTTCCTCTATCCCGGCGAGGACATGCAGGCGCAGCTGGGTATCTATGGTGCCTGCGTGAAGATTGCGATGATCATGGCCATGATTACACAGGCGTTTCGCTACGCCTACGAGCCTTTTGTGTTTGCCGGCGGCAAAGGGAAGGAATCGAAGGAGAGCCAGGCTGTTGTGATGAAATATTTTGTGATGTTCACCTTGTTGGCCTTCATGGTGGTGGTGTGCTACATGGATGTTTTCAAGTACATCATCAAGAGCGACTACTGGGCGGGTTTGCGCGCCGTGCCCATCGTGATGATGGCCGAGATACTGATGGGTGTCTATTTCAACCTCTCGTTCTGGTACAAATTGACGGCCAAGACCTACTGGGGAGCCATCATGAGTGCCATCGGCTGCGCTGTACTGGTGCTTGTCAATGTGATTTTTGTTCCGGGGATTGGCTACATGGCCTGCGCTTGGGGCGGCTTGGCAGGCTATGGTACCTGCGTGTTGCTCAGCTACTTCATCGGCCAGCGCCACTACCACGTGCCCTATCCTGTGCCGGCCATCCTCGGCTGGTTCGCCCTCGCCCTTGCATTGTATGCCGCCAGCACTCTGGTTCATATCGACAACCTCTGGCTCCGACTGGCCTACAACACGTTGCTGTTGGGGATTTTTGTCGGCGCCCTCCTCTGGAGCGAGCGCGAGTTGGTGAGGAAGGTTGTGGGAAGGTTGCGCGGATGAATTTTTTCTGTGAAGCGGAATTGGAAAAAAGATTTTGCCGATTGGAAAACATTTCGTATCTTTGCATTTTATTAGAAATAAGTAAAAACGATAAATGATATGATAGCAAAAGAATTACTCAATCCCCGCAGCATCGTTATCTGCGGTGCTTCCAGTGATGTACATAAACCCGGCGGCAAGTCGCTGAAGAACCTCCTCGAGAGTCCCTTCAAGGGTCAGGTCTACGCCGTGAACCCCAAAGAAACCGAAGTGCAGGGCGTGAAATGCTACGCCAAGGTCGAGGACCTGCCTCAGGTGGACTGCGCCATCCTCTGCATTGCCGCCAAGTTCTGCGCCCAGACGGTCGACGTCCTGGCCAAGGAGAAGGGCTGCAAGGGCTTCATCATTGTCAGTGCCGGTTTCTCGGAGGAGAGCCACGAGGGTGCCGAAATCGAGAAGCACATTGTCGACACCATCAACAGCGTCGGCGGTTCGCTCATCGGCCCCAACTGCACCGGCTTCCTCAACGTGAACTATGCCGGCTGCTTCGACACCCCCATTCCTCCGCTGGACCCCAAGGGTGTGGACTTCATCACCGGTAGCGGTGCCACCGCCGTGTTCATCAAGGAGTACGGTATGAGCAACGGCCTCAAGTTCAATAGCGTGTGGGCCGTGGGTAACAGCGCCCAGCTGGGTATCGAGGACGTGCTGGAGCACCTCGACGAGACCTTCAACCCCGAGACCTCGAGTCATGTTATCATGCTTTATATGGAGAAGATCGGCGACCCGCAGCGTCTCCTCAAGCACAGCCGCAGCCTCATCAACAAGGGATGCCACATCGCCGCCATCAAGAGCGGTGGCAGTGCCGCCGGCATCCGTGCCGCCTCGAGCCACACCGGCGCCCTGGCCACCAACGACGCCGCCGTCGATGCCCTCTTCCGCAAGGCCGGCATCGTGCGCTGCCAGAACCGTCAGGAGCTGACCACCGTCTGCGCCGTTTTCATGTATCCCGAATTGAAGGGCAAGCGTTGTGCCATTGTCACCCACGCCGGCGGCCCCGCCGTGATGCTCACCGACGTGCTGTCGAACGGCGGCATGGAGGTCCCCAGCTTGAAAGACCATCCCGCCAGCCCTGCCCTGCTCGAGAAACTCTTCGGCGGCTCCTCGGTGGGTAACCCCATCGACTTCCTCGCCACCGGCACCGCCGAACAGCTTGGCTATATCCTCGACACCGTCGAGAACGAATACACCGACATCGACTTTTCCGTGGTTATCTTCGGTTCGCCGGGACTGTTCAGCAACAAGGAGGTCTACGACCTGCTCGACCAGAAGATGCGTACCTGCAAGAAACCCATCTTCCCCGTGCTGCCTTCGATTATCAACGTCAAGAGCGAGATTGAGGACTTCATCGCTAAAGGCAATATCAACTTCCCCGAGGAGTGCGTGCTCGGTAACGCCCTCGTGAAGGTTTACCATACTCCCAAGCCCCAGCCCGAGAACGTCGAGCTGCCCAAGATTGACGTGGCCCGCATCCGCAAAACTGTGGAGCGTTGCAAGGACGGCTACATGGAGATTGCCGACTACAACGAGCTGCTCGACGCCGCCGGCATCAGCCGCAAGAAGAGCGTCGAGGTGAGCAAGAAAGAGGATGCCCTGGCCTTCGCCAAGGAGGTGGGCTGCTCGAAGGATGTGCCCCTCGTGATGAAGGTCGTCGGCCCCCTGCACAAGAGCGACGTGGGTGGCGTGACCCTCGGTGTGAAGGACCTCGACACTGTGGCCAAGGAGTTCGACCGCCTCATCGTCATCCCCGAGACCTATGCAGTGGAGATGTATCCCATGCTTGATGGTATCGACGTCTACATCGGCGCTATCCGCGACCCGAAGTTCGGTCATCAGATTTTCTTCGGTCTGGGTGGTATTTTCATCGAGGTGCTGAAGGATGTGCAGAGCGCCCTCGCCCCCATCACCGCCGCCGAGGCCAAGGAGATGCTCACCAAGCTCAAGGGCTACAAGATCCTTCAGGGTGTGCGTGGCCAGGAGGGTGTGAACCTCGACCTCTATGCCGACCAGGTGGCTCGCGTGAGTGCCCTCGTGCAGGCTGCTCCCGAGATTGCCGAGATGGACCTCAACCCCCTGCTCGGCAACCCGCGCTACGTCACCGCCGTCGACGCCCGCATCCGCCTCGAAAAGTAAATTTTTATAAGACAAGAAAGGACAAAAAAGACATTGGGTCTTGCTTGCCCTTTCTTGTCCTTCCTTTTAAACAAGTAGCCATGAAAAAGTTATTGTCAACGGTTTGTCTGCTGGTAGCTTTGTCGTTTGCCGGCGAATCCTCGGCCCAGCTAAGCATCAATGCGGCCTACATCCATCAGCATCACACGTTCTATTATCAGAAAGACCTTGCCGATGGATTGTTCAATAATGCCGATTATTTGAACGGCGGCATGATTGGTCTGTCTCTCAATACGGAACTCTTCGGCAGTGTAGGACTTGCTCCGGGAGCCTATCTCAGTTTTGCTTCGGCCAAGCAGACCCTCTCCGACACCATCAACTTCAGCACCTCCAATATCAACATCAAGATACCGTTCTATCTGAATTTCAAGATACCTTTGAGTGCGAGTGCCGACTTGTTGGTATTCGGTGGCCCGGTGTTCAACGTAGGACTCTCCACGCTGGCCAACTATAAGAATGTTGCCACCCAGATGGACGCCCACTTTGATATGGGCGGAACCGTTGGCGCCGGTATCCAGATTTACCGTTTCCGCTTTTTCGCTGGCTACAACATCGGCCTCATCGACCGCGAGGATTTCTCCCTGGCCAACAAGGAGTCGGTGAAGAAGGCATGGGAAGGCAGCACCCTCTTTGCGGGAGTCGGTGTGAGCCTCGGCCACATGGATTGATAGTGTTCTTCACGAAAAGAAATTATAAGCCCCGGGCGTTGAACGCCCGGGGCTTTTCTTGTTTCTCAGCATGGTGGTGGCGAGGATTGCTGATGGAAATCAGAAATTTATTTGCTGAATGTCAATGGTTCGCCTGTGGCGACCGCGGAGTTTCCGTTGACCCACACGCGTTCGATACGGGTGTGGAAGGTTTGGCCTTCGAGGGGACTCCAGCCGCACTTATATAATAATGATTCGCGCGCGACGGTCTCTTCCACTCCCGGATGCACCAACACCAGGTCGGCTTTGTAGCCTTTGCGGATGAAACCACGCCCCTCGATACCGAAAAGCAAGGCTGGATTGTGGCACATCTTCTGTACTATCATCGTCAGCAATGCGTCGTCGTTGATGGCGGCCTCGAGCATCATCTGCAGCGAGTGCTGGATGGAAGGGATGCCGCTCGGGGCGTCGAAGTAGGGTCTCATCTTGGCTTCGAGAGGGTGGGGGGCATGGTCGGTGGCGATGGTGTCGATGAGGTCGTCTTCCAAGGCCGCCCACAGTGCGAGGCGGTCCTCATTGGTTTTGATGGCGGGGTTGCACTTGATTTTATTGCCCAGTTCGGCGTAGTCGCGGTCGTCGAACCACAGGTGGTTGGGCGACACCTCGGCGGTGATGCTCTTTTTCTCGAGGTCGAAATTGGAGAGTAGCGAGAGCTCCGTGGCCGTCGAGATGTGTGCCACATGGAATCGTGTACCGTATTTGCGGGCTCGCTCGATGGCGTGGTAGGTGCTGAGGAAGCAGGCCTCGTTGTTGCGTATCTTGGGGTGCAGGGCTGTGGTTTCGCCCTCGGTGCCTTGGAATTCGCGTTTGGCGTTCATAAGGTTGGCCTGGATGACCTCCTCCTGCTCGCAGTGTGCCACGATGAGTTTCTGTGCGTCGCGGAACAGGTGGTCCAGTTGCTCTGGGTTGTTCACCAGCATGTTGCCTGTCGAGGAGCCGAGGAAGAGCTTGATGGCGGCATAGCGCCGTGGGTCGATGGCCAGCAGGGTGTCGATGTTGTCGTTGGTGGCGCCGAGCATGAAACCGTAGTTGACGGCGGAGTCGCGTGCTGCCAGAGTTTCTTTGGCCTCGAGAGCCTCCATCGTGGTGGTCTGCGGTTTGGTGTTGGGCATGTCGACGACCGAGGTCACGCCACCGGCGCGGGCTGCCCTTGATTCAGAATAGAACGTGCCTGCGGGGTTCTCGCTCTGGCCGCCGTCGCGGAAATGGACATGGGTATCAATCACCCCGGGCAAAAGCAAAAGCCCTTTCGCGTCAATTATTTCCGAATAATCGGTCTTTCCAGAGTATTCCGGGTTCTCCGAAATCTCGGCAATCCTGTCGTCGTCGATGACGACCGAACCAACAAAAATGCGACCCTCGTTGACGATGGTCGCATTATGAATCAGCGTTTTCAAAATTATTAATTCTTAATTCCTAACTTGTGATTCGTTTAGAATCTTTTCCCTTCGGCCCAGCGGCGTCCGGCGGTCTGGGCGTCGGCCGAGGTGTTGAACTGGTTTTTCACCACAAACTGGCCTGTATGGTCGATGCAGCCCCATTTGCCGTCCATCTTGGCGGGTGCCACGCGGTCGTTCCAAACATTGATGAAGAGTTTGGCATCTTCGAGGGTGGGTTTGATAACCCATTCGCCACGGTAGTCGACATAGCCCCAGGCCTGAGTGCCGGGATCCATGATGGGGTAGAGCCAGTGGCCAAGCTCCTGCTGGGTGTCCCACTCGTTGCCGGCCAGCCAGGCTTCGCGACTCAGGGTGAAGACGTTGCGCGAAAGATATTCGCCAGTGTCGCTGATGACCATCCAGTAGCCGTCGAACTTGGCGGTGGCAAACATTCCCGTGTCATTGGCAAAGTGCGACACATCCTCGAAGATGGGCTGGATGCGCCATTCGCCGCTCCAGTCGACCCAACCCCATTTGCCGTCCTTAGGATTGGACACCGGCAGGCGCCACCCTTCCAGCGTGCGTCCGTGTTCATACTGACGCAGGGCGTAGGCTGCGTCTTCCGAGGTGAAGAAGATGGGGGTTGAAACCACCTCGCCGTTGCGGTTGATGTTGCCCCAGCGGCCTTCCTGCTTCACCTGCGTAAACTCGTAGCAGTTGTCCTCGCCGAAGGGCACCTTGTCGGAATACAGCGGCTGTACGGCCCATCGGCCCAGATAGTCCACAAAGCCCCACAGGCCCGTGGTGGGGTGGGTCACGGCGATGCGCCATTTGTAGTAGTTGCGTCCGATGGCCCACTGCGCGCCGGCCTCTTCGGCCTGCTCGGCGGTGAGGAAGATGTTGTTGATAACCAGCACTCCGCGGCCGTCAATGCAGCCCCAGCGTCCTTCTTTCTTCACCGAGGCATAACTCTTCGGGTCCTTGCCTTGGTGGGGATTGGCTTTCTCATAGATAGGCTGGTATTTCCAGCGGCCGTAGTAGTCGACAAACCCCCAGCGGCCGTCGGCTTGGTTGCGGGCGGGATAAACCCATTTGCCCGGTTCGCTCATAATCTCCCATTCGTGGCCCGCCTCGCGCGCCACCTCCTTGGTGGGAAAGAGGTTGCGACAAATCATGTTGCCGTCCACGTCGATGCAGCCCCAGCGGCCGTCGAGTTTCACGGGAGCCCATTTTCGGGCTCCGCCTTCAAACTCGCCCGCACGTTGATACATCGGCGCTATTTTCCACGTGCCGTTGTCGTTCTTATATCCAAAGCTCTGTGTAGAACTCTCATATACAAGCTTTTGTGCATCTACACCGGAAGCGGCGAGGAGCACTCCGAGAACTATATATAAACCGCGTTTCATTATATATAATGTTTCTATTTCAAAATGCAAAGATACGTACTTTTTCGGACATGGCAAAAAAAAGATTTTTAGTCGGTCTCCGATTGGAGTCAAACCCGTACTTTGTACCTACCAACTGCCTACCATCTCCTTACCAACTCCTACCACAGTGGGATTTGGTAGGGCGTTGGAAGGGCGGAAAAAGGGTCTTTTAACGTTTGTTAACATAGTTTGGCCTCTGTTGGCACGGGTTTGGGAAATGGCGGTTGAAAAAAAAATTTGGTGGTGTCGGGCAAAATGTGTATTTTTGCATTTTCAAAATTAACAAAAACAATTAAACAATTTATACCTATGACGAAATTTGATCCCGCAACCGCCATCCAGCGCATCGATGGCCGCGACGCCAACCGTGGTGTGAACCCCGCAATCTGCGACAGCGCCACCTTCACCTTCCCCGAGGCACATCTCATGACCGAGACTTTCCACGGCGAAACCGAGGGCTACTTCCTCTACAGCCGCCACTGGAACCCCTCGAATCTCGCCCTCTGCCAGCGCCTGGCTGCCATGGAAGGTACTGAGGCTGCTTGGGTTACCGGTTCCGGCCTTGCCGCCATCACCTGCGCCTTGCTGCACGAAGTGAACGCCGGCGACCACATCGTGGCCAGCATGACCACCTACGGTGGCACCTTCGCCTTCATGGCCAACTACCTGAAGAAGTTCAACGTCAGCTGCACCTTTGTGAATATGCAGAACCTCGAGAGCGTGAAGAAAGCCCTCGCCGAGCATCCCAACACCAAGGTCGTCTACACCGAGACCATGAACAACCCCCTGCTCCGCATCGCCAATATCCCCGAGCTGAGCAAGATGGCCCATGCCGCCGGTGCCAAACTCATCGTCGACAACACCTTCACCCCCATGATTTTCAGCCCCTGCCGTCTGGGTGCCGACGTCACCGTGTACTCGATGACCAAGTACATCAACGGTACGAACGACTGCGTGGCCGGTGCCATCTGTGGCAGCGCCGAGTACATCGGCAGCCTGATCGATGTGAACAACGGTACCTGCATGCTCCTCGGCCCCGTGCTGGATCCTATGCGCAGCGCCTCCATCAACAAGAACCTCCACACCCTCCACATCCGCATGAAGAAACACGGCGAGAACGCCATGTACCTCGCCAAGCGCTTCAAAGAGGTGGGATTCAAATACAACTATCCCGGTTTGCCCGAACATCCCGACTACGAGCTGTTCTGCAGCATGATGAATGAGGGCTACGGCTTCGGCGGCATGATCAGCATCGACATGGGCACTGCCGACCGCGCCAGCAAGATCATGGAGCTCATGCAGCAGAAGGGTGTCGGCTATCTGGCCGTTTCGCTGGGCTACTTCAAGACCCTCTTCAGCAATAGCGGCAAGAGCACCTCGAGCGAGGTCCCCGAGGACATCCAGAAGGAAATGGGTATGAGCGAAGGCTTGATCCGCTTCTCCATGGGTCTCGACAACGACATCGAGGCTACCTTCCAGCTCATCAAAGAGAGCGTCGACGCTTTCAACAAGTAAGAATTTGGATAGGTTGAATGGGTTTAATGGGTTTAGTGAGCATCTGCTTGCTGCCTGTTAAACCCATTCTTCCCATTAACCCCGAAGTAATCATGAAAAAGATAGCAGTTATTCTCAGTGGCTGCGGCAACCGCGACGGCAGCGAGCTGCAGGAATCGTTGGGCCTTTTGCTGGCCATCGACCGACAGGGTTGGCAATACCAGTGTTTTGCACCCGAAGGATTTTTCGAGGTGGTGCCCCACATCGATGTCGAGGACACCGAGGAGGAAGGCACCGTGCTCGACATGGAGCAGCGCGACATCTTTGTGGAGAGCGCACGCATCGCCCGCGGCAACCTGCTGCCCATTGAGGAATACAAGCCTGCCGACTACGACGCCCTGGCCCTGCCCGGCGGAATGGGCGCTGCACGCAACCTGAGCACCTTTGCCTTTGACGGCCCGCGGATGGAAGTGGTCGACAGCGTGGCCGACGCCATCCTCGAGACCTACCGCATCGGCAAGCCCGTCGTGGCCATGTGCATAGCACCCATGGTGGTGGCCAAGGTGCTGGGACGCTATGAGGTGGAACTCACCCTTGGCCCCGGCGATGGCTCGGCACCCAACACCCCTGCTGGCGTGGCCAAAGGCTTCGGCTGCAAGGTGGCGGTCTGCGGCCCCACTGACGTCTGTGTCGATACCGAGCACAAGGTGCTCACCACCCCCGCCTACATGGCCGCCACTCATATCAGTGAGATATTCGACGGCGCCGCCAACCTCGTTGCCGAACTGGCCAAGATGATTTGACAGTCTAACGGCACGAAAAAAAAGCCCTCGCAAACGCGAGGGCTTTTTTTGTTCAAGAGCTGACTCTTATTTGGCTTCGGCAAGGCCGAGGTATTTGTCCACTTCGGGAGCCTCGGTGCTGAAGGGATACAGGGTCTTGACCTTCTTGAGGAGCTCGATAGCTTTGGCATTGTCGGTGCCGAGGTAGCAGAGACCGGCCTTCAGGAGGGCGGCAGGAGAGGTGAGCTCGTTCTCGTTGGTTTCGGCGGCCTTGATGTAGAGTTTGGCGGCTTCGTCGAACTTCTGCTGCTCGGCGAGGGCGTCGGCTTCACACATGAGGGCAAGAGGCTTGGTGTAGAGATCTTTTCCGCTGTAGTCGCTGAAGAACTTGGCGGCCTCGGGATACTTCTCAAGACGCAGATTGGCGATGCCGGCATAGAGTTTGGCCAGTTTGCCGGCTTTGGTGCTACCGTAGTTGTCGATGACGGACAGGAAGCCGGGGTTGGTGCCATCGCCGTCGAGAGCGGTCTGGTAGTCGCCATTGGCGAAATAGTTCTCGGCATAGAAGCTGGCTTCAGCAGCTCTGTTCTCACGAGGAGCCTTGTAGAATTTGAAATAGCAGAAGATGATCAAAGCCACGGCGATAATGGCAACGGCGATGATGATGATTTTCTTCTGGTTCTTCTGGATAAATTCTTCGGTACGGTTGATGACACTCGTCATCTCGGTGTTTTTTTCTTCTAATTGCTCTTTCATTATGTGTAACTTTTTTGTTTCTTTTTGATAAATTTCGGGTTGCAAAAATACAAATTTTTTATGAATTATGGCCTAAAAGTTGAAAGAATTACCACAAAAAGACACGGAAGTACTTTAAAATAAAAAAAAATATTCTTGTAAATCAATTGCTTATATGTTTTTTGTTAAAAAAAGTGAAGAAAAATTTTTTTCGTAAATATATTTTACATATCTTTGCAAGTTGAAAAATGTGCGTATGGAATTGAGAAAAAGTGTAATATTAACGGAAAAAAATAAAAGGAAATACAATGAATACTAAAACCAAATATTTGGGTCTCGAGCTGAAAAGTCCGATTATTGTCGGCAGTTGCGGACTAACCTCCGACGTAGAGAAGATGGTTCAAATGGAGAAGGGCGGAGCAGGTGCCGTGGTGCTCAAGTCGGTTTTCGAGGAGCAGATTATCTATGATATCAAGCGCAACACCCATGTTGTGGCTCCGACCGACAACTATGGCGACAGCTACGAGTATATTGCCATGCATGTGGCCGACGATTCCCTCAACAAGCACTTCCAGATGATTCGCGAGGCCAAGCAGAAGCTGACCATTCCTGTGATTGGCAGCATCAACTGCTTCTCCTATGAGAACTGGCTCACCTATGCCATCAAGTTCCAGGAGGCCGGTTGCGACGCGCTGGAGCTAAACATGGCTATCCTGCCCTATGAAACTTCGATGTCGGCCGACGATGTGGAGCGCACCTTCACTCAGATCGTCAACACCCTGCGCAAATCGGTCACCATCCCCATCAGCATCAAGGTTGGCCCCTATTTCACCGACATGGCCAAGCAGATGCAGCAACTCAGCTGGATGGGTATCCAGGGCGTTACGATGTTCAACAAGAGCGTGCAGGTTGATATCGACATCGAGAGCGAAACTTTGAAGAACGCCTCCTTCCTGTCGATGCCCACCGACATCTACAACACGCTGCGTTGGGTGGCCATCCTGAGCAAGAAGATGCGTTGTGACCTGAGTGCCTCGACAGGTGTCTTCACTGCCGACGATGTGGTCAAGATGCTGCTGGCCGGCGCCTCGACCGTGCAGGTGGTGAGCTGCCTCTACAAGAACGGCATCGACACGCTGCGCCAACTCAACGATGGCCTCGCTGCCTGGATGCAGAAGAAGGGCTACGAGAGCATCGACAAGTTCCGTGGCAAACTCGCCGTGCAGCCCAGCGACAAGTCCTCTGTCGCTATGCGTACACAGTTTATGAAATACTTCGCTGAAATTGTCTAAAAAACAGAAAATACATTAAACCAAAATTACAAAATTATGGACCAGCAAGAAGAAAGAACCGTCAGCTTTTTCCGTTTCGAGGACCTGCGTGTCTACGCCAAGGCCACCGACTATGCCACTTGGGTGACCAACCAGATGGGCGCACCTCGCAACGAAAGCGAGAAAACCCTTGCCTCTTCGTTCTGCCACTCTGCTTTTGACATAGCCCTCAACATCGCCGAGGGTTCGAGCCGCAGCAAAAGCCAGTTCGACCACTACCTGAAAATTGCCAAAACAGCCATCCGCGAATGCGTGGTGTACACCGAAGTGGCCCACAACTTGAGCCTCATGAACGAGGAACAGTATACCCAGTCGCGCGAGTACCTCATGGAACTCACCCGCATGCTCGGCGCTCTCATAATCTCCCTCCAGCGCTCGGCCGAACGCCGCAGCGAGCAAGCCGAGGAAGAGCAGGGCGACCCCTATGCCAACGACATGTCCTATTAATAAGATTGCATGTATCCCAATTTACCATATTTGAACTACACCGAGACCGGCAATTTCTTCCTAATTGCCGGTCCGTGTGTTATAGAGGACCACGAGAATCCTTTCGAGGTTTGCGAACGTTTGGTCGATATCACCAACCGGCTGCAAATCCCATTCGCCTTCAAGGCCTCCTACCGCAAAGCCAACCGCTCGAGCGTTAACTCTTTCACCGGCATCGGCGACCGAGAGGGTTTGGAGATCCTCGCCGCCATCCGCGAGCGCTACCGCGTGCCCGTCGTCACCGACATCCACAGTGAGACCGAGGCTGTGATGGCTGCCGACTATGTCGACGTGCTGCAGATTCCCGCCTTCCTTTGCCGCCAAACCGAATTGCTTCGTGCTGCCGCCGAGACCGGCAAGTGTGTCAACGTCAAGAAAGGCCAGTTCCTTTCGCCCGAGGCCATGAAACAGGTGTCCGACAAGATGCGTGCCTTTGGCTGCGAGAATTTCATGCTCACAGAGCGCGGTACCACCTTCGGCTACCAGGACCTGGTGGTTGACTTCCGCGGCGTGCCCACCATGCAGCACAACCGCGTACCCGTGGTGGTCGACATCACCCACTCGCTCCAGCAGCCCAACCAGACGGCCGGTGTCACCGGCGGGCGTCCCGACATGATTGAGACCATCGGCCGTGCCGCCATCGCCGTAGGTGCCGACGGCATCTTCATGGAAACCCATCCTGAGCCTGCCCGTGCCAAGAGCGACGGTGCCAACATGCTGCGCCTCGATCTGGCAGAAAAACTCCTCGGGCACCTGACGGCTATCAGGAAAACAATAAACGAACTATAGGATTTTTGTCTTATTAGATAACCATGGAACTCAACCTCACCAAACCCATCGTCTTCTTCGACCTTGAGACCACCGGTGTCACCGTCGGCCACGACCATATTGTCGAAATATGCCTCCACAAAGTGATGCCCGGCGGTGCCACCGAAACACGAGTCGAACGCGTCCGTCCCGTCGATGCCGACGGCAAGACTGTCCATATCCCGGAAATAACCACCGCCGTCCACGGCATCACCGACGCCGACGTGGCCGACAAGCCCACCTTCCGCGAGCTGGCTCCCAGCCTCCTCGAATACATCGGCGACGCCGACCTCGCGGGCTACAACAGCAACAAGTTCGACATCCCACTCCTTGTCGAGGAATTCCTTCGTGCCGGCTTCGACTTCGACCTCAAGTGCCGCCACTGTGTCGACGTGCAGAATATTTTCCACCAGATGGAGCAGCGCACCCTCGTGGCCGCCTATAAGTTCTATTGCCAGAAAGACCTTGAGAACGCCCACAGCGCCGCCGCCGACACCATCGCCACCTACGAGGTGCTCAAAGCCCAGCTCGACCGCTATCAGGGCGTCGACTACAAGGACCGCTCCGGTAAGGTCAGCCAGCCCGTGGTCAACGATATGGCCGCCCTCAGCGACTTCACTGCCAACCGCCAATGGGCTGACCTCGCAGGGCACATAGGCTTCGACGCCCATCACCACGAGGTGTTCAACTTCGGCAAGCACAAGGGCAAGACCGTCGAGGAAATCTTCGAACAGGAACCCTCCTACTATGACTGGATGATGAAGTCCGACTTCCCCCTCTCCACCAAGAAGCTCATCACCCAGATCTGGGAACGGAAAAAACAGCGCAAACTCGATGAGCTGAAGCTCCACTTCGGCAGCAAATAGCCAAATTTGGAAATCAATAAGTTACAAGCGTAGAATGGCACTTAATCATCTGATTAAGTGCCATTTCATTCTTTTATAAATAATTGTATAATTTATAAACAGCTGTAAATCAATACGCTGCAGGTACCAAGTCTTACTCCCCTCTTACTCCTCTCTTACTCCTCCCTTACTCCCCTATATTTTTTGTAAGAGATTAGAAATGGAGGAGCAAGTCAGAGGTGGAAGACGAATCCTATCTGGTGTAGGCCGCGAGCGCCGGCCGAGGGACGGTAGGTGGGCAGGAGGTCGACGAAGAGTTCCCATGAAATGCCATCAGAGACGACGTCTCCCCTGACGGAAGCCAAAAAGGTGTTGCTCACCCCCAGGCGCAGCTGGAAACGGCTGAAGAGGTTGGTGTTCTTGCTGAAGAAACTGCCGTCGCGGTAGCCCGACACATCGCCACCCAGATTGAGCATCGGAGTGAGACGAAAGGAGAGGTAGTTGGATAACATGCGGAGTTTCTTCGGTCGGTATTCTAGTTTGAGGGGCAGGGAGAGATAGCATTGCCCGATGAAGGTCAACGGGTGGTCGACGGCATGGTTGGGGTTGAATACGAGGCGGTTGCCGTCGAGCAACACGTCGTAGGACAGCATCTTGTATTCGAACCCTGAGCCAAATTCAGCTTTGAAACGCCAGCGGTGAGGCAGGGGGATTTCGAGCAAACGCCCCTTTATATCGTAGGACATTATCATGGTGGAACTGTAGGGGGTGGACTCGCGACTCATCAGGCTGGCAGCGCCCATCTTGAGGTCTAAGATGATAATATTATTGTTCCAGTTGATGTCGTCCCACCAATGATGCGGCACTACTACGAGTTTGTCGGATTCCATGCGCTCTGTTTTAACGCGCTGCTGTTGCCGCTCGTCGACAAAGAGCTGGCGGCAGCGCACAGTGCCAATCTCCACCTTGGATCCTTCGTCACGGCACTCCACACCAATGTCGCCGTCGGATATGAGACAGTTGATTTTCAACTTGGAGTTGCGACCCGCCGACATGACGGCGGCGGCGCGAGGGCCCTCGCTGCGAAGTAGCATGTGGAGGGTGTCCAGTTGGACGTAGCCCGTGGCAATGACAGATTCTATCGGTTTGGGGTAGCGCACCTCGACCAGCGTGCCCGGGGGCATGGTGCGGTTGGCCATAATATGGAGTTTGTCGCCATCGAGCTTGACGATGGTGGGTTCCTTGCCCTCGGCGAAGTAGTAGGCACAAGGGGTGACAACGGCGACGTGCGTCGAGTCCTCGCCCGGGGTATAGACGAGATGGAGGGTCCAACCTTCGACGAGGGTCAACTGGCGGATGGCCACGGGGAAGGACTGCTCGATGCGATAAACATCCTCCTGCGAAAAGCAGGGTGAAAGGAAGGACACGAGAGGAGAAAAGAGGAACAAGGTGATGAGAATCTTTTTCATAGGGCTTATTTATTTGAGGTTGATGACGATGTCGTTTGTGAAGAGAATGCTGTCGGGGATGTTGATGTAGTGGGCGATAAGTGCAGGTACCCTTGGCATTTCGGGAGTTTTTTCAACATTGGCCAGACGGTGGCTGCGGCGTGTATGGACACGGGGGGCAGACGGGGTGGAATCCATATCGGGAGGTGTGGGGATGGGTTCAACAACAGGGAGAGGCTCGACGGCGGGGATGGGCTCGACAGCGGCAATTGCTTCAACAGACGGGAGTGTTGTGGATACCCCTTTTGCGGGAACCTTCTCTGTCGCCTCTATTCTTACTATCGTTTCCACCTCTTCTTGCGCTTCATTTTCTTCCACTTCTACTATTTCTTTTATCTCTTCTATCCTTTCTGCCTTGGCGACCAATTCTCCCTTGCCACCGAAAAGTGCCGGTGACAGAAGCAGGAAGGCGAGGATGGCGGCTGCTGCGGCCGAACCTACCCACCACGGCCAGACAATTCTTCTGCTGCCTATCCGCGATGCTATCTCTTCCTGCTGCTGCTGGTTCTCCAGCTGCCAACGCTTAGCATCAATAAGTTCTTGTAATTCTTTATCTTCCATGGTGTATCATTTGTTTCAGATTGGCGACGGCACGCGAGAGGGTGGTGTAGACGTTGGTGGAGGTCATTCCCAGCGCCTGCTGCATCTCCTCGTGGCTCATCTGTTGGATGTATTTCATGCGGATGGCCTTGCTCTGCACCTCGGGCAACCGCGCCATGAGGCGGTCGAAGGTGGCGGCGCGTTCTTCCAGCACCTCGGTCTCGTGGCGGACATCCTCGTCGCTCACCTCCGGCAGCTGTTCAACGGGCTCAATGGGGCGCCGCTGGCGGAGCATGCTGATGCATAGGTTCTTCAGCGTCTGCATGGCGTAGGCTTCGGGGGCTACATGTTTGGCAACCTTCTGGCGTTGCTCCCACAGACGGGTGTAGGTCTCCTGCACGGCGTCCGCAGCCTCCTCCTTGTCGCCCAGCAGGCGCTCCGCCACCATTCGCATGGTGGGCTGCAGGGGCAGGAGGGTGTCGAGGAATCGGCGTTGGGTCATCGTCTGTGGTGCTGAGGTTCTACATCTATATAACGCAAAAGTTGTCGAAATCTTACAAAAAAATCGGGCACCCTGAAAAAAAGTGCCCGATTTGTGCTGTTGGATGTGTATTCAGAAGACGAAACTGAGACCGAACATGCGTGTCTGCGGTGCGTTGGCCGAGGAGCGGAAGGAAGGCAGCAGGTCGATGTAGAACTCCACTTTGTCCAGGCCTCCTATGGAGCAGTTGAGGCCTATGGCTGCGCGGATGTTGAAGCGGCTGAGGATGTCGACCCGCTCGCGGTCGGTGTTCCAGTGGCTGTCCTCGTCGAGGCTTTTGGTCACGAGGCGTGGCTTGAAGTTGAGCGTGGGGGTGAGGGTGGCATAGAGGCCGAGGAAGGGGCCGCCTAAGTGGGTGTAGCTCCACTTGCCGAATCCGAACTTCAGAGTGACAGGCAGCCCGATGGACCACCAGTAGAGGCTCTGACGCGGCGGCGTGGCGCCATAGCTGGGGTCGAGCACAAGGCTGCTGCCGTCGACCTTCACCGCGTTGTCGAGTTGCAAGGTGCTGAAGCTGACGTCGAGGCCGAAGTTCCAGGCGAAGTGGCGGCTGAGGGACATGTCGTTGGAAGTCATCCGTATGTGGCCTGTGAGGCCATAATTGGTGTTGTAGGGCGAGCCGTAGCGGCTGTCGTTCAGCATCGGCTGGGCCAGGTCGATGCCAAAGTTGAGGCTAAAGTAGTGCAGTTTGTGCTCTTTGGCAGGCTCGTGGGTGCGGGGGACGGTGGTCTGCACGTCGCCTTCGGACACGCGGCTATTTCGGTAGTTCCAGATGTAGAGTCGATTGCCGCGGAAGTGGCGCAGGTCGAGGGTGGCATCGTAAACCATGAAGGTGGTGGTGCCGGGGTTGACCATCGAATCGATCACCACTACGGCACCGCTGTCAATGTTGAAGTCGAAGTGGACAGAGTCGCTGACCCAGCGGTCGATGGTGAGGCGGGCACCACTATACACCTCGATACGATGGATGGGTTGGGACGTAATGATGTCCACCCGGGTGCTGCGCGGCATGGATTGGTTGGTCAACACCTCGTAGCCGCCGTAGCGCTTGGTGTATTTGTGTACCTTTATCAGGTCGGGTTCCTCGCCTTCCTCGAAGAAGTTGGCGCAGGGTGTGGTCACCACCACACGCGTCACGCTGCCTTTCGGCGCCTGGCGCAGGTGTACGTCCCACCCACGGTTTATCTTCAGGTCGCTGATGTCGAAGTCGTGGTCGAAGGTCTGCTCTATCTGGTAAAGGTCCTGCGCGTGGGCGGTGGCCACGATGCCGCTGCCGACGATGAGAAGCAGGAAGGAGATTTTGAGGATGTCGCCAAGGACAGATGTTATCTTTTTCATGATGGTATTTTTTTTGATGGTGATTACATTTTGATGGTGCTCAGGTTGAGGGGTGTGGCATCTTCGTTGCCAAAAGCATCGGCCAGCCAACTCATGTCGAAGCTTTCGCGGCGAGCCTCTTCGGGGATGTTGACCATGCGGGTGCTGGTGCGGCGGTGGATGCGCGGGGAGGGGGTATCTATGGTGGTTGTCGGTTCTGCGTACTCGGCAAGGTCGATGACGGGGGCTTCAGCAAGGGGTTCTTCCTCGGGTTGGGCAATGGGCTCTCCGGCGGTGGCCACCATTTCGGCAACCGGTGCCGTCTCGATGGGGCGGATTCTTGTGGGCTTAATGGTCCTTACGGGTTCCTTGACCATGGCGGGTGCAGGGGTTTCGCTGTCCTCTGCGGGCACCACTACTGCAGGCATGTCGGCTTTGGCTATCGGCATGGAAGCGGTCTTGCTGTTGGTGAAGAGCAAGGGAAGTGTAACTATCAGCAGGGCGATGCTGGCGGCGGCGGCGCCAGCCCACACGGGCCACAAGCGGCGGCTCTTCGCCGGTGCGGCGGGGGCTGCCGATGCCTCGAGCTTCCGGCGCAGCTCCTCCTGACGGCGGCGGTTGGCCTCGGTGGTGCGCTTGGCGGCGAAGAGTTCTTGCAATTCTTTGTTTTCCATATCTTTGTTCATTTAATCATCGATTTAAGTGTATTCATGGCCCTCGAAAGGGTGGCGTAGACGTTGGTGCTGGTCATGCCCAAGCGGCGTTGCATCTCCTCGTGGCTGACGCCCTCGATGTATTTCATCGTCACCGCTTCGCGTTGGCGTTCAGGCAGTTGGGTTATCATGCCGTCCAATCGTGCGGAACGCTCCTCGGTGAGGGCCACCTCTTCGCGGATGGCCTCGTCGTCGACGGCGTCGAGGAGTTCAATCTTGTCGGTGGCGATGTCGCGACTTTTGCGGAGGAAGGAGATGCAGCGGTTCTTGAGGCTCTGCATGGCGTAGGCGCGGAGGTCGCGCACATGCTCCAGCTCGTTGCGGCGCTGCCAGAGGTTGATGATGGCTTCCTGCACGGCATCCTCGGCGTCGGCCTCCGAGTGCAGCAGCTTCTCGGCGGTGAGCTGCAGGGCTGGCTGGAGGGCCATCAGGGTGTCGAGGAGAGTTTCTTGTGCCATTTCGAGTTTCTGTTGTTTTGCCCTATTGACGCAAGAAGTGCAAAAATCTTACAAAAAAAATGAAAAAAATTTCATCTAATCTCGCAGCCGAGAATCTCGATGCGGCGTGCAATGGCCGCCGGCAGGCCGTAGACGGGGTCCTGCGACTGGCTTTCGGTGGTGGGCTCCACGGCACCATGAGGTTTTTGCGAGATGAAGAGCCGTCCGTCGTCGAGGGCGTCCTCGAATACTCCGTCTCTCCATGCGCGTATCATATTAATAAAGGAGCCAATCCTGCGTCGCGAGAGGTTGAGGTTGTAGTCGGTCTTGTAGACCGGGCTGGCGAAGCCTGCAATGGTGATGGTGATGCGGTTGCCGGCGTCGAGCAGGCTCTCCACATAGTCGAGCAGTTCTTCCACGCGATTGTAGTTGCCCACCACACAGGTGTCGAAAAAGAGCGCCATCATGGCCGAGTCGTCAGCGTTCTGCTGTTTGGCGATATACTCGTTGCGCAGGGAGGCATAGCGCCGCTGGCAATCGGGATAGGTGGTTGTGGTTACCACTTCGCGACTCTGCGGGTCGGGGTCGTCGTTGTGGAAATAGAGGAACAGCGGGAACATGAAGCGCCGCACACGCTGCTGGATGGTGTCGATGCTCTCTACGGTGTCCATCTTCACCACGACTTCTTCGACGAAGGCTGAATCCAGCCCCCATCGGTAGATGTCGTTGCAGCAGGTGGAATCGGTGAGGAAATAGCTGTCGATGCGGTTCGATGACAGGAAACCTCCCAGCGGACGCCCTGTGACGCTGTCGTAGTCGGTGATGTTATAGTAGAGGTCGTTTTGCTTGCTGTTCAAACATCCGCATACCGCCTCGGCCTTTTGCCAGGTGTTTCTTTGGCCTACGGCACAGTAGATGTCGTGGCCTCCCTTGCCGCCCTCGCGGTCTGACGAGAAATAAAGCACGCCGTTACGCTGGTCGTAGAAAGGAGTCAACTCGTCGGCCGGCGAGTTGACCATCGGGCCGAGGTTGACACACTCGGTGCTCTTGCCGTTCTTGATGAGGCTGTACCAGATGTCGTTGCCGCCAAGGCCGCCTTCGCGGTCGCTCACGAAGTAGAGTATCACTGTGCTGTCTTTCAGCCGTCCCACGGCGGGATGCGTCGATGTGGTGCCCTTGAGGTTGACAGGCCCCTTGAGTTTCACTGGCTTTTCCCATCCGCGTTTTTTCTTCTTCTTGGCAAAGTATATCTCGCAGTTCAGCGTCTCCACGTCGCCGCGTGTGAAGTAGATGTCTTTTGTCCAGGGGTCGAGGGCGAGGTTGCCTGTGTGGTCACGCTTGCTGTTGAGTCCCCAACGGTCGAGTTTCGGACGGGCGATCTTGCCATTCTTGGCGATGCGGGATTGATAGACCTGCATTACACTTCCTCCAAAGTCAAACTGGCTGTTGGTCCTTACCGTAGGCGGCATCGACGAAAAGACCAGCACTGTGTCGCCCACGCGCAGCGCTCCGGTCTCGCTCCCCGGTGTGTTGACGGGCTTCTCCATGTGCACCACGCGGTACTGTGCCGACGCTGAATTGAAAATTGGAAATTGGCAATTGAATATTATGCTTGCACAAACGGCGAGCATAATCTTGGTTGGTATGAGCTTCAATAATTTCAATTTTCGGTTTTCAATTAAATGATGGGGCACGGCAGCGCACCGCGGTGGAGGCCGTCGTCCCGTTTGCCTATTTTGTAAATCACACCCACCTCGAAGGCTCCCAGCGTGTGGCTGGCTTCGGCGAGGGTGGAGAGGTTGGCGTCATAGCTGAAGGCGAAAATCCACTGCGTCCATTCCACCGCCAGATTCACCGCCATGGCGTCGCCGTGGCGTCCCAACAGTCCGGCGCTGAAGGCCAGATAGTTGCGCGCCCGCTCGCTGACATAGTACTTCACGTCGCAGCCGTAGACCAACTCACTGAACGATTTCTGGTGCTGGTAGCCAGCCACCGGCAGCAGGCTCCACTGCGGGTGGAAACGCCACTCGGCGCGGGTGTAGAGATTCCAGCGACGGCTCAAACGAGTGTCGCTCAGGCCTAAATAGGAAATGTCGGGTTCGTTGATGTTCCTCATTGAGAAACCCACCTTGGTATAGAGCACGTCGCTCACCTGGCAAAACCATGCCACGCCGGCGCCGAGGGTGGGGTAGAGGGCCTTTTCGCGCACGAAGGTTTCTGTGCCGTCGGTCATGTTGAGGTGTTCGGGATTGAAGCCCACCTGACCTACGCCCCCTTCGAGGGCTATGGAAACCAGATTGTTGCCATTGCCCAAAGCTTGGAAATAGGAGACGATGGCGCTGGCCGACGTCGAGCCGTAGCTCAACTCGCCGGCGCGGTCGTTGCTCACCCACAGGCCCGCGCTGAGGCCGTTGCCGTTGCGCTTGCTGCGCAGGATACTCATTTCGGCTGTGGCGCTGAAAGTTTGAAACGGCGTGGTTACCGAGGCCCATTGGTTGCGATATACCGCCCCGAATCTCGCCTGGTCGGCAAAGAAACCGCTATAGGCCGGATTGAACAGCAGCGGGTCGAGGTCAAGCATCGAGAAATGGATGTCCTGCGCATTTGACGACGACAGCAGCGACAACACTAACAACAACCCGGCACACATGCGCCGGAGAAACATGGCGATGTTCGATTTTCGTGTTGTCTTTGTTGTCGTAGAATAAGCCATTTTTGTTCTACCTTGTGTAGGGAGGCAGGCTGATATCTGCGAATTCTCCCTTTAGATACTTGAAATAGCCGGCGATGCCCACCATGGCGGCATTGTCGGTGCAGAATTTGAAAGGCGGGATGAAAGCTTGCCAATGGTGTTTGTCGCAGATGCGCTGCAACTCGCTACGCAGCAGGCTGTTGGCACTCACGCCACCGGCAATGGCCACCTGTCGCACACGGCGGTCGATGGCGGCCCGCTCGGTTTTCTTCATAAGGAAACCCACAATAGTCTTCTGGATCGAGGCGCAAAGGTCGGCCTTGTGCTTCTCGATGAATTCAGGGTCCTCTTTTAGCCTGTCTCTCAGGAAGTAGAGGAAGGATGTCTTGATGCCGGAGAACGAGTAGTCGTATCCTGCAATCTGTGGAGTGGCAAACTTGAAGGCGTCGGCATTGCCCTCCTTGGCCAGGCGGTCGATGATGGGGCCGCCGGGGTAGCCGAGGTCCATGATTTTGGCTGCCTTGTCGATAGCCTCGCCGGCGGCGTCGTCGATTGTCTGACCAAGGATTTCCATCTCGAAATGGCTCTTGAGCAGCAATATCTGGGTGTGGCCGCCTGAGACCAGCAGGCAGATGAAGGGAAACTGCGGGATGGGTTCGCCGCGGTTGATGAAGTGGCTAAGTACATGGGCCTGAAGGTGGTTGACTTCCACCAGAGGCTTCCCCAAAGCTTGGGCAAAACTCTTGGCGAAACTAACACCCACCATCAGACTCCCCATCAGCCCAGGGCCGCGAGTAAAGGCCACGGCATCAATCTCTTCCTTTCTGATGCCCGCTTCGCGGATGGCGCCGTCGACCACCGGGATAATGTTTTGCTCATGTGCGCGCGAAGCCAGTTCGGGAACGACGCCACCATACTGCTCGTGGACCTTCTGGCTGGCAATGACATTGCTCAGCAGCATATCGTCGCGCAGCACCGCCGCCGATGTGTCGTCGCAACTCGATTCTATCGCTAATATGATACTCATAAATATTGATTCCAAAATAAAATGCAAAGATACGAAGAATCGTCGAAATGACAAAAAAATATTCATATCCGCTAAGTGCCCGGTAGCGCCGACACCCCTACGAAGACCCTACCAACACCCTACCAACTCCTACCACGGTAGGAGTTGGTAGGGTGTTGGTAGGGAGTTAGTAACTGGTTTATAGGTAGTTGGTGTTAAGTCTACTTTTGGAGTGTTTTGGGGCGTTTTTTACTGTTTTGTTAAGTTAAAAAGTGTTATGAACCGCCGTTTGGAAATTAACCGGAAATAGTGGTTTTGACGTTTTTTTTTCCTGACAAAGGATATTTTTTTTTGGTTTGTTAAGAAATTTTGTTTATATTTGCAAAATTATAGATATGTGAAAATATTTAACAAATTTTAATAACCAACAAAAAATCAACACTCTATGAAAAAGATTTTATTAGCTGTTGTGGCCGTTTTTGCTATGAGCACCATGGCCATTGCCCAGGACGCTGTCGAAATGACTTTCGACAACAACACCCTCAAGGTGTCTGTCAACAAGGCTGATTTCAGCTTCAACAAGGCCGATTTCGAGGCCATGGAGACCATCGGCGATTTCGACCTCTCCGAGCTGAAGGATGTTTCGTTTGCCACCGAGACCGGTGCTCTTTCCACCGTGTCGCTTGACAAGGTTAAAGGTGGTGACCGCGTTGTTGGAGCCATCCTCGCCATCTTCCTCGGCGACTTCGGTATCCATCATTTCTACACCGGTGACACCAAGGACGGTATCCTGCACCTTGTTTTCTTCTGGTGCGGCATCCCCGGTCTGATTGGTTTCATCGAGGGTATCATCTGGCTCGTTGATCCGGGTTCGTTCCCCAAACCTCTCTTTGGCGGTATTATCTAATCGATACCATCAGTTTTAAAATACCCTCGCGAGGGTATTTTTTTTTGTATATAGAAGATTTCTGTTTGGCGTATGGAGAAAAAAGTATATCTTTGCAAAGTCAAATGGATTCAAAATAACTAAATAACAATTTAAAAATCAATTGAAAAAATGAAAAAGATTTTTTTAGCTTTGGTTGCCGTTTTTGCCATGAGTACAATGGCCAATGCTCAGATTAAAGACCTCGGTGTCCGCGTGGGTGGTGGCCAGGGTTATGGTGCAGAACTCTCTGCCATGTGGGGTCTGGGTGGCAATCGACTTGAAACCGACCTTGGCTGGGCCAATCACGACCACCACGGTTCATTCAGCCTTGTAGGTGTCTATCAGTGGACTGGCGATCTTGGAAGCGGCTTCGGCTGGTATGCCGGTATCGGTGCCCGCGCTGCTTTCTGGAGCTGGGAAAAAGGCTACAAAGACCATGACACCGACTTCGCTCTGGCTCTTGTCGGCCAGGCCGGTATCGAATACAACTTCGACGCCATCCCCTTCCAGCTGTCCCTCGACATCCGCCCCAACTTCTGGCTGATTCCCGATGTGAGTGACAAGTTCCATTGGGGTGACATTGCCCTCGGCATTCGTTATCGCTTCTAAACATTGAAAGACAATGATTAAGAATTGCCTCCGAATATGGGGGCAATTTTTTTTTGTCATGTGGGAAAAAGTTTGTATTTTTGCATTTTAATTATTAATGTACATTAAAAATTATGAAATATTCTATCGGAGTGGATATGGGCGGCACCAACACGGATCTGGGTTTGGTGACCGAAAATGGTAATATTGTGCAGCGTCGCAACCTGCCGACGAATGCCTATACGCAGTTCGAGCCGTATATCAAGGATATGATGAAGGTGGTGGACGAGATGCTCGAGGCACAGCGCACCATCGACGGCGAGGCCGTGCATCTGGACGGTATCGGCGTGGGTGCTCCCAACGGCAACTTCTATACCGGCTGTGTGGACAATGCCCCCAACCTGACGATGAAGGGTGTGCTGGATTTTGGCAAGGAGATTCATAAATATCGCGATGTGCCTGTGGTGTTGAGCAACGATGCCAACGCGGCGGCCTACGGCGAATATGTCTACGGCGGCGCCAAGGGCATGAAGCATTTCATCATGTTCACCTTGGGTACCGGAGTGGGCAGCGGCATCGTGGTGGATGGCAAGCTGGTGCATGGTTCGACGGGTGCCGCCGGCGAGCTGGGACATGCCATACTGTACCATCACGGGCGCAAATGCTCCTGCGGCCGCGAGGGCTGCCTGGAGACCTACACCTCGGCACGCGGCATCGTGCAGACCTATTGCGAATTGAAGGGCATCCCCGTGAGCGCTGACGTCACCAGCAAGATGATTGGCGAGCTGGCTCATCAGGGCGACCCTGTGGCGTTGAAGACCTGGGCCACCGTAGGCGACCAGCTGGGATTGGCGATGGCCAACGCCGTCACCTTCTCGGCTCCCGAGGCCATCTTCCTCATGGGCGGTCCCGCGCAGGTGGGAGAGCCCCTGCTGAAGCCCCTGCGCGAGGCCTTCGACAAGTACCTGCTCAATATCTTCCAGGGTTCGTGCACCATCCGCATGAGCGAGCTGAAGGCCAACGAGGTGGCTATCCTCGGAGCTGCGGCTCTGATCAAGATGAAACTTTGAAAATCATGTATTTTGAAGATCATGTCGAACCCCATTCAAATAAAAAGCCTTATGAAAAAAATTAGCCTTATTGTAATGGCGGCGATCTTTTTCGCTTCGTGCAGCGAGAAGCCGTTGACCTCGTATGTTAACCCCATGGTGGGCACCGACGGACATGGGCACACGTTCCCCGGGGCCATTGTGCCGTTTGGCATGATTCAGCCGTCGCCCGATACTCGTCTCGAGGGCTGGGACGGGTGCAGCGGCTACCACTATTCGGACGACACCATCTATGGCTTCAGCCACACGCACCTCAGCGGCACCGGCTGCGAGGACTACGGCGACGTGCTGCTGATGCCGGTAGACGAGCTGCAGATTCGCGAATTGAAATTGTGGGAATCCGATATGCGTGACAGCTATAAGCGTCATTTCATGCACGAGAATGAGACCGCCCAGGCGGGTTACTACAAGGTGACGCTCGACGAAAACGGTTTTCCCGGCACCACGGTGGAGCTTACCGCCGACCGCCGCGTGGCCTATCACCGCTACACCTATATGGCGGAAGGCTACAACGCGTTCGTTATCGACCTGAGACACCGCGATGTGCTTCTTGACGGCAACATCAGTCTCACCGACGACGGCCTTATTGTGGGACACCGACACAGTTCGGCATGGAACCCCGACCAGCATCTGTATTTTGTCATTTGCGCCAATGTGCCGTTCAAAGAGGTCAAAATCAGTCCCGATTCCACGCAGGCCTGTGTGTTGCTGCCTCGTACCCAAGCGGTTGAACTTCAGGTGGCCATCAGCGGTGTGGACATCGATGGTGCCATTGCCAACCTCAACACTGCCGAATATGAGGACTTCGAGAGTGCCCGCCAGGGGGCCGACAGCACCTGGGAGGCCGCCCTCGGCAAACTGAAGGTGGAGGGTGGCACGAAGGAGCAGAAACGCTGCTTCTATACCGCCTTGTACCACTGCATGACGTCGCCCTACCTCTGGAGCGATGTCGACGGACGCTACCGCGGCACCGACAACGAGATTCATGTGGCCGACAGCGGCCGCGAGGTTTACACCGTCTTCTCGCTGTGGGACACCTACCGCGCCCTGCATCCGCTGCTGACACGCATAGAACCCGAGCGCACCGTCGACTTCGTCTATACCGCCATGAAAAACTTCGAGCAGGGCGGCGAGCTGCCCATGTGGGAACTGGCTTCGCACGAGACGCATTGCATGATAGGCTATCACGCCATCCCGATGATATTCGAAGCTTATACGCAACTGGTGAAACCGGACAGCACGCTGGCGGGATACACGCCGAAGCAATTGCTCGACGCTATGGTGGCCACCAGCAACCGCACCGAGGCCCATCGTGCATACGCCGCGCAAGGTTACCTCTCGTCGGAGATTGACAACGAGAGCGTGAGTAAGACCCTCGAATACGCCTACGACGACTGGTGTATCGCCCAGATGGCCGAATTTGCGGATGACAGCGCTATCGCTGCCGAATATTGGATTCGTTGCCAGAGCTGGCAGAACATTATAGACAGCAACGGCTTTGCTCATCCCAAGCGTAACGGTGCATGGGTCACGCCCTTCGACCCCACGGAGGTCAACAACCACTTCACCGAGGCCAACAGCTGGCAGTATAGCACCTATGTGCCGCACGACATCGATGCGTGGGTCAAGCATATAGGTGGCAAGGACAAAGCCATCGCCTTCCTGGATAGCCTCTTCGAGGGTCACAACACGATGAGTGGCCGCGACCAGGCCGACGTCACGGGCCTTATCGGCATGTATGCCCACGGCAACGAGCCGTCGCACCATGCTGCCTGGCTCTACACCCTTCTTGGACAACCCGAAAAGACGGAGAAGTATGTGCATAAGATTCTCAACGAACTTTATTCCAGCAAGCCCGATGGCCTCTGCGGCAACGAGGATTGCGGCCAGATGAGCGCTTGGTATGTGCTGGCGTCGTTGGGAAGATATAAGGTTTGTCCGGGTAGCTACGAGTGGGTGAAGACCAAACCCATCTTCACGCTCCCTGATGATCCAAATGATTTGACGTTTACTGGAAGAGATTTACTTGTCGAGGCTCCATTCAACGAGGACCTTCGCATCACCCCTTGCCCGGTCTTTGCCGACTGGCGTATGCAGAGCGACCGCGACAAGGTGACCGACACCACGGCGCAGTGGAAGGGTAGGCTTCGTTCGCAGACGGTGCGCCACGTGGAGGTGAAGACCTCGACCGACAAGCATGTCACCTACCTCACGCAGCCCGCTCCTCAGTACATCGAGAACGGCCCTGAGGGTATGGTCGACCGCATCTACGGCACCACCAACTACCGCATCGGCGGCTGGCAGGGCTGGCAGGGCGACTTGGTGGCCGTGGTCGAACTCGATCAGGAGCAGAAGGTCTCGATAGTGGGTGTGAACTGTCTGGAGAATATGCGCAGCTGGATATTCTACCCGAAGAGTGTGAAGATAGAATACAGCGCCGACGGCAAGAACTGGCAGCCCTACGGAACGCTGGGTGAGCTGGTGGAAGCCCCCGGAGAGAAGAGTGCGCAGCAACGGCAGGAGGAGAGCACCACGCATCTCTTCGCGGTGAAGAAGAGTGTCCGTGCAAAATACTTCAAAATCACGGCCGAGAACTACGGCAAGCTGCCCGACTGGCACATCAGCGCAGGCGAACAGGCTTGGCTCTTTGCTGATGAACTTGTTATAATGTAATAAAAGAAATCGAATATGAAGAAACGTCTCATAATCCCCGCTGCATTTGTTATCACAGTGCTCTGTTGCTCATCGTGCGACACCAAACTATGCTATTGCTATGAGAATGGCATGGAACAGGTTGTCTATGTCGACAGTGATACCCCTTGTAACTCGATGACCCGTGGTGAGCGTGGATGTGTGGAAAGCTACGAACGCATGGATCCTGGCCAGACGGCAAAGAAGTAGCTTTTTTTACAACAACAGGATGGCGTTGGAGACCGGACGCTCTCCTTCGTGGTCGTGCAGGCCGTTGTCGGATGGATAGTTTACCACTCCGAACTCTTTGATGTACATGGTGCTTGAGCCTCCGCCGTCGAGGTTAATGGCTTCAGTGCACCCCAACCATCTCATCACCCGTTCCAGTTCAAAGAGAGAAAGCCCTTCGGCTTGGTGTTTGAAGCGTCCGTCGGCCACTACCAAAAGAGTTGTGCCGTCGGGACGAACGCCCACTGCGGTGCGGTTGTGGCGTTTGGTGACGAAAGTGCGGTCGTCGCGTTGTGGGACCATCTCGCCTGCTTGCAGTAGCATCGGACCGGCAGTCATGATGTTTTTTTCTTTCATTTGCTCTTCACTCAGACGGTTGCTGTCAGGTACCGACAGGCAAGGACGTCCGCGACGAAGCGCCATGGTCGCATATTGATAATATTTTCGGTTCACGGAGTCGTTCTGCCTGGGAGTGTTCTCTCCTCGTTGGATGCCATCGATACGGAGGTAACACACAGGATTACCTTGTCCCATGTCGAAGAATGAGCCATTGACGGCGGCAAATGCTTCGCACCGCTCCGAGAGGGTAGATACATGGGTAAGCACCGAGTCGTAGGCGAAGGCCAGTCGCCGAGGCGAGTCTTGCGGGATTTCGAGGACAAATAGATGTTGGGCTGAGCAGAACAGTTCTCCTTCGCCGAAGTGGTAGCTCTTGAAAACAAATCCGTCAAGACTGTCGATGCGCCATTCGGCGTTGGTTACGCGGAGCGAGTCGTTGCTATAGTCCACCTGCGAGCATGCCAGGAGCCCCCAAGCCGTTAAAACTATCGATAGAAGCATCTTTTTCATTTCTTCTTTTCTTTTTGATTTTTTGACTTTGGGGATTTTTTGCTTTTGAACAGGTCGCTCCAACGGTCGAAGTCTTTGGTGAGTTTCAACCCTGCCCCTTGTTTGTAGGGCAGGTCCATGCGGGTGTAATCGTTGGTGTTGGTGCGGTTGTAGGCGAAAATGTGGAACATTGGACTGAGGCGGTATCCGATGAGAGCGTCGATAACGGTACCGTTGACTGAACTGGCTTCCAGTTCACGACTTTCGCCACCGTAGCCCAGTGTGCTCTCTAAGTACCAGCGGCCCCAGTCTTTGCTGATGTTTACATCGAGTTGTTGGTTGGTGAATTCATTTCCCGACTTATAGTCGATGTTCACATCTACAAACTGTACCATATCGGTCAAACTGTTGCCCACAAAGGAGGTTACCATGCCCAAAGCGTCGGCACCGCCACCTTGGCTGTTTTCACTGTTGACGTTATAGAAACTGCCGCTGATGAGCAGCGAAAGGGTTTGGTTCAGCATGTCTCGCTCGCTTTTGCGATCGATGTAAGCAAAGACCTCTTCTTCCACGCTTTGGTCGGCATTGGGCAGGCACAGATCGAAGCTGATACTGGGGTCCTGCAGGGTCCCGGCAATGGCTATCACGTTCTCCACCTGGAGGTATTTCTGAGTGTTGTCGATTGATGAGAGATTGCCTGTGAGAGTTGACAGGTTGACTCGCTGTGAGTAGACGGCTCTCATATCGAAACGAGCGTCGGGGACATTTCCTTGGAAATTGAGGCTGCTGCCGTTCTCGATGGTGAATCGTTTCTCATAGACCGAGAAAAGGCTCACTTTCATCTGTCCTGTGGAGATGACATAGTTGCCGATGACCTGAGGCGCTGCATTGCCGTTGATGTTGAGATGGAGGTCGCCGGCTCCCGTGGCACCGACGTTGGCCCCCACTTCTTTGAAATCCATCGGCAGGTTGAGCTTCATGTCGGAGGTGATGGAAAAATCGAGTTCCAGGTTGAAATTGCTTTTACGCTCTTGGGACTCCGTGAGAATCTCGTCGGACATCTCGTCGCCAACGAAAGTGATGAAATTCTGCGATTTGACACTCTGTTTGTAACTGATGGGCACTGTTAGTTCGCACCCTGGATTGGTGCGGGCGCGCACGGCGATGTCGAGGTTGTTGACAGGCCCCGTCACCTGTCCGTCGGCCGAGGCGAAAAGCTTCCCGTAGAATTGCTCGCCGCTCTTTTGGTCGAGAATGAGCAAATTGTCGGTTTTGACGTTCAAGTCAAGCACAATCCTGTGGCTGTCGGCCAACTCGATTCTTCCGTTGGCATAGGCTATATTGCCTAATGGATCCACAATGTCGAAATCGTTCAGTCTGATGATGTTGTTGGTGAACATCAGGCTGTCGGAGAAACGATAGGTGACATTGGTGATGTCCACTTTCAACTCTCCGTCCTGCACCATGGCATCGCCTACGATTAAAGGTTTTTTTAGGCTGCCACTGATGCTGAGGTTCCCGTTCAGTTTGCCGTCGAAATGACTCGAAAACGAGGATAGCAAAGGCTCGGCCATTGCCATTCTGAAGTCGCGAAAATCTGCATTGAGCGTGAGCTCGGGGTCTTTCTTGCCCATTTCAATCCAACCGTTGGCATCAAGTTGACGGCTCTGCACCTGCATGTCGAGCATATTGAGCTCGGCGTTCCAGTTGCTCGATAGTTGCAGTTCGCCGAGGTACTGTTGGTTGATTTCGCAGCTGTCCATGCTGAGGTTGGTGTTGAAGAAAGGCGTTGAGTTGAGTCCGTAGAGAGAGAATCGGCCGTTGATGTTGCCATGAATATCGATGGGGGAATCTTGTAGCAGCAGGTCGCTCAATAGGTCAAGCCTGAATTTGTTGAAAAACATTTCAACGCAGTCGTCCTCAAGACCTTGTAGGCTCAGCCGCGCATTGATTTTCTGCTGTTGGCTTTCCACGCTCAGCCGGTCGCAAACAATGCCCAGCCGGTCGTTGTTGGTGAGGACCATCTGTTCAATGGCCAGCACCCAGGGGTTTTCTCCGACGTAAAAATCGGGCTTGATTACCCGAATGTTGTGCCCCTCCAAGGCTAACATCAGGTCGCCACGCGAAGGACTCTCCATTGAGCCCCATGTCAGTTCGGCGGTGGCCTGTTCTTGCGAACTGTGGAGTATGGTGCGCAACCGGTCGACCAACTCCAGCCGCCCCACGTTGAGGCTCTGTGACTCAAGTTGTAGCACGTAACGCTCGCCGATAGGACGTCCAGTGATGCCGACATTGTCAAGCTTTATAGATCCAATGCTCAGAGAATCGCTCCTCACCACCAACTTCATCTGTTCTCCATAGTTGTATGAAATGTCGGCGCGTGTACCACGAGCAATGCCGATACCCTCGGCCAGTCGGTGTAATTGTGTTCCGTCGTCATGCCATCTCAATTGGCATGACAACGTCTTGTCAACCAGCGACGAAGCCAAAGAACTATCAATCATATTTTCCGACTGGAACATCTCCGGCAGATATAGTTGGCCGAAGTAGCGCACAATGAGAGGCAAGTCGCTGTAGTTGAATTGGCCGCGGATATCAATGTCGGCAAGGTCGCTCTCCAACTCGATGGTTTTTCCCTGTTGGTCGGTCTCGATGTCTAAGGCGATGTTCCTCAATGTCAGATTTCCATAGCTCGTAGAGCGGACTCTCACGGTGCCTTCCATTTCGTCCAGCGTGTTGCCGTTGAGGTCGGCGGTCATCGAGGTGGCGAGAGGGCGGGGGAGAATGTCAAGGTCGAGATTGAGGATATCAAGGTCGGCATGGTAGCTTTTTAGACTGTCGCCCAGGTTACTTTGCATGATGAGACTGAGGTTGGCCAGGCTGTCGGTAGATTCCACTGAGGCTGTAAGCACTCCTTGCTTTAGTTCGCCAACGATGGATGCCGCACTCAGCGGATGCCCTTTCACGATACTGTTGGTAAGATGGCCGTCGATGGCAATGTCGAGTCTTCGGCTCCACTGTTTCAGGTCTTTGACGTCCCCTTGCCAGAATCCGGCAAGGCTTAGGTCGAATCCGCTGCGTGTAATCCAGTCGCTCCTCAGCAATCCCAGTCCCAGTCCATCGCTGCCGGCATCGATGGTGAATCGGTAACTCCCAGGTTTATGAAGCAGTGTGGCATCGGTGCGGAGCTGACCCAGTCGGCTGTCGATAAGCATGTTGACGGCAGCATTGTCCTTAATTCCACCTTTCACTGTGGCGCTGAGGTTCACATAGCCCACCTCTTCAATAATCTTTGTCAGGGAGGGGCTGGAATCCAGCTTCTTTATCAGCGGCGAAAGATCTTCTACATTGGTGCTCAGGTGCTCTACGTTGAGATCGAACACCGTTGTGTCAATCTTTGGCAACCCTACGACGGTGCCGGCAACAAGCGCCGACGAGTTTGCTCCCCATCGCACCATCATGTCGGTAGTCAGCGAGTCGATTGTCCCCGAGGCTGTTCCCTCGGCTTCCGCCACGGCGTCGATTCCCCAAAGCACGGGTGCCCAATAGGCCACATCGCTCATCGACACTCTCGTTCCAGCCCTCAGCGTGGTTTGATGTTCCACTGTCGACACATAACCTTTGATTCCTTTCCAAGTGTTGTATTTCAGTTCCGCATCAAGCTCGATGGTGCTCGCCCCGGTCTCGATACCCATATTCTTGGCCAGGATACCATAACGGCTCACATGAACATCGCCATGCATGTCTTTCAGTGTAAAACCACTCTTCTCCACAGTGGCAAATCGAACGATTCGGCATGTCACATCGTCTTCCACCACGTTGACATTCTTCATCTTCGCATTGATGTGGGAAAACTCCATGTGCGGAATCTGCACCCCATAGGGATAGATGGCCTGCCGGTGGTCCTTCAGGTCCATCCTGTAGCGGACGTTGTCGAGTATCAACGTCTTGGCTTTCACATAGAACGGCTCGTGTTCCTTCTTCTTTTTTTTCTTGTCCGATTTGAAATAGTCAATCAAGAACTTCAGGTTGATTCCATCCTCGTTCACTTGAAAGTGGTAGTACACATTTCTCAGGTGAACATTATTGAGGTCCAGACCTTTGCCATCGAATGGGAATTTCTTGAAACTCACCCGTATCGACTCTCCTTGGCAGATAGTGTCGTTGGTGGGGGAAATCCAAAGGATGTTGTCAAGAATCAGGTGGTCGAAAGGCATGGCGTGCAGCGAACCGATGCTCAGTTTGCCACCCCACTCCTTCGAGAAATAACTGCTCACCGCCGCACCGGCATACGACTGTACAATAGAATAATTGGCCAGAGCAACAATGACATACACTGTCAACCCCAGCGTCAGCAGCACTCTCGATACTATCTTCCATAACCTTTTCACTGCCATAATAACTACAAAATTATTCTTTTATTATATATTTACATTAAAATATTTTATCGTCAGCTTTTGTTATCCTCGCCTTTTCTGGCCTTTCCCCTCAAGCCCTCTTCTTGCTCCCATAGCCCAACCAACCCCCAACCAAGGCCCTACCAACTCCTACCGCGGTAGGAGTTGGTAGGGTCTTGGTAAGTGGAAGACAGGCAGTTG
>CACXXO010000017.1 GCA_902771735.1 uncultured Bacteroidota bacterium | reverse complement strand
TATGACCAGGGCACCTGGCTAATCAGGACGCGTATCGCTCCTCAGACAATGTATTTCCTGTATGCCATCACAGAGCCTGGTGACGGCACCTCAGGCGGCGGCAGTGGCAGCGACACGACATTGACAATCACGGCTTCGGACGCAGCAGCCCGCTATGTGTCGGTGCAGCCGAACCCGGCGGTGGACGAGGCGCGGGTGCTGTCGAGCCTCGGGATGGAGCGCATCGAGGCCTACAACGCCGGCGGGCAGAAGGTCTACGAGGGCAAGGCCGAGGGCCTCGAGGCCACCCTCGACGTCAAGGGATGGCCCCGCGGCACCTACCTCCTCCGCATCCAGACCCCCATGGGCACGGTGACGAAGAAGCTGCTGGTGGAGTGAGGCAAAGAGTAGAAAAGCCACGCTGGAGGCCGACCCTCCAAAATCCCTGCCCCGGGCGGGGATTTTTTTTGTTTGCCAAAAGTTAAGATTATGAAAAAAATTTTGCCAGTTGAAAAAATGTTCGTAACTTTGCACTCTCCAAAAATGGGGAAGTTGCACCTTGTCTACCCGTTCAAGCTGCTCTTTCTCAGGTTGATAAGCATGGAGGCCAATTATCCGTCGGCGGCCGAAATGCGATGCAATCGGAGGAGAAATTAACGTTTTTCAGAGCGAGAACAATGAAAGTTTACTTGCATTGTCGAGCGAAAAAAAACGAACACGAAGAGAACAAAAAAGGAAGTTAAAACATCATCGTTAGTAAAATAAAAAAATGAGTACGTTAAGTTACAAAACCATCTCAGCCAACAAGCAGACTGTCCAGAAGGAATGGGTCCTGGTTGACGCTGAGGGACAGACCGTAGGTCGTCTGGCAACCCGCGTGGCCAACATTCTGCGCGGCAAGACCAAGCCCTGCTTCACCCCGCATGTCGACTGCGGCGACAATGTCATCATCATCAATGCCGAGAAGGTTGTCTTCAGCGGCAAGAAGGAGACCGACAAGATTTATCAGCGCTACACCGGATATCCCGGCGGCCAGCGTGAGACCACCCCTGCCAAGGTGCGCGCCACCCACCCTGAGCGTATCCTCGAGCACGCCATCCGCGGCATGCTTCCGAAGAACCGCCTGGGCGACGCTCTCTACCGCAACCTGCACATCTATGCCGGCAGCGAGCATCCCCACCAGGGCCAGAACCCCAAAGCCATTAATATTAACGAAGTAAGATAAGAATAAGATATGGCAGAAGTTATCAACACCATTGGTAGAAGAAAGACCGCCGTGGCCCGCGTCTATATGACCCTCGGCAATGGCGAAATCAAGGTCAACGGCCGTGACTACAAGGAGTATTTCCCCACCGGTCCGCTGCAGTACATCGTGAACCAGGCTTTCGCCGTGGCTAACGCCGAAGGCAAGTGGGATGTCAAAGCCAACCTCGACGGCGGCGGCATCACCGGCCAGGCCCAGGCCCTGCGTATGGCTATCGCCCGCGCCCTCTGCGAGAACAACATCGAGGACCGTCCCGCCCTGAAGAAGGAAGGATTCCTGATGCGCGACCCGCGTATGGTCGAGCGTAAGAAAGCCGGTCAGCCCAAGGCCCGCAAGCGCTTCCAGTTCAGCAAGCGTTAAACCAAATTCAGCTGGACACAGTTTAGTATCCAAATTTTCGAGATGCTCCGCTATGTTGCCACTTCGTGCTGCATAGGACGGCCGAAAAACATAGCCCCAAGGACTACTCGGGAATTGGCAAAAGTTTAACAACAAAAAGGAAAGTAAACAAACATGAACGAACTCAAATTCGAAGAACTCCTTGAGGCTGGTTGCCACTTTGGCCACCTCAAACGTAAATGGAATCCCAAAATGGCTCCCTATATCTTTAAGGAGCACAACGGCATCCACGTGATAGACCTTCAGAAGACTATCGCCAAGGCCGACGAGGCCGCCGCTGCCCTGAAGCAGATGGCCAAGAGTGGCAAGAAGGTTCTCTTTGTGGCCACCAAGAAGCAGGCCAAAGAGATTGTCGCCGAGATGGCCAAGAGCGTCGATATGCCCTTCGTCACCGAGCGTTGGCCCGGCGGCATGCTCACCAACTTCCAGACCATCCGCAAGGCTGTGAAGAAGATGAACAGCCTCGACAGCCTGATGCACGACAAGGATTTCAACAATATCAGCAAGCGTGAGCGCCTCCAGGTGCAGCGCGAGCGTGCCAAGCTCGACAAGAACCTCGGTTCTATCGCCGACCTCACCCGTCTGCCCAGCGCCCTGTTTGTCATCGACATCAACAAGGAGCACATCGCCGTCGCCGAGGCCCGCCGCCTGAACATCCCCACCTTCGCCCTCGTGGACACCAACACCAACCCCGAGCTTATCGACTTCCCGATTCCCGCTAACGATGATGCGTCGAAGTCGATTGCCGCCATCCTCAAGCACATGTGCGAGGCCATCCAGGAAGGTCTGAACGAGCGCATGCTCGACAAGGACGCCCAGGCCGAGGAAGAGGCCCCCGTGGAAGCCGCCGAGGAGAAGCCCGTCGAGAAGAAGACCCGCGCCCGCCGTCCCCGCAAGAGCGAGGAGGCCCCCAAGGCCGAAGTCGAGGAAGCTCCCAAAGCTGAGTAATTAATTTAAAGAAAAGAAAGGAACACAATATGGCAATTACCGCTTCACAGGTTAACGAGCTCCGCAAACTCACCGGCGTCGGCATGATGGACTGCAAGAAGGCCCTCGTCGAGACCGACGGCGACATGCAGAAAGCTATCGAACTCCTCCGCCAGAAAGGCCAGAAGATGGCCGCCAAACGCGCCGACCGCGACGCTAACGAAGGCTGTGTCCTCGCCAAGAGCACCGGCAACTTCGGTGCCATCATCATGGTGAGCTGCGAGACCGACTTCGTCGCCACCAACGCTGGCTTTGTCGACTTCACCAACAGCATCATCGACACCGCCATGGCCCAGCACATCACCACCAAGGATGAGGTGCTCAACATGGACCTCAACGGTGCCAAGGTGGCCGACGCCATTACCGACCAGATTGCCAAGATCGGCGAGAAGATCGAGCTGGCCCACTACGAGGTCATCGAGGCTGAGAAGGTCTACGCTTATGTCCACCCGGGCAACCGTATGGCCTCCATCGTCGGACTGAACAAGGCCGGTTACGACCAGGTCGGTCACGACATCGCCATGCAGGTCGTCGCCATGCGTCCCGTCGCCCTCGACGCCGAGAGCGTGCCCCAGGAGATCAAGGACCAGGAGCTCCGCGTAGCCGTCGAGAAGACCAAGGAAGAGCTCATCGGCAAGGCCGTCGACGCCGCCCTCAAGAAAGCCGGCATCAACCCCGCCCACGTCGACAGCGAGGAGCACATGGCCTCCAACATGGGCAAAGGCTGGATCACCGAGGAGCAGGTCAACCAGGCCGCAGCAGATCAACCAGATTGCCAACGGCCGTCTGAACAAGTACTTCCAGGAGAACACCCTCATGGAGCAGGAGTACATCATGGAAGCCAAGGTGAAGGTGAAAGACTTCATCGCCAAGGCCGACAAGGATCTCCGCTGCACCGGTTTCAAGCGCCTCGAACTCGGCGCCTAAGCCTAACGCCTAAGCAAGATTTACCGCAGAAAGCGCGCCCCGTACCGGAGCGCGCTTTTTATTTGCAACCATTCATGTGAAAAGATATACATATTTTCGCTATGTGCAAAAAAAATCGTATCTTTGCACTTCGAAACTTATGGCTAAGAAACAGAAATACTACGTGGTGTGGCAGGGCAAGAAGCCGGGCATCTACAGCGACTGGGACGCGTGCAAGGAGCAGGTCGTGGGCGTGCAGGGTGCGCAGTACAAGGGCTTCGACAGCATGGCCGAGGCCGAGGCGGCAATAAGGCTGCCGTATAGCAGTGTGGTGCAGTCGAGTGGGGCGAATGGGGTTAATGGGTCTAATGGGCAGAGTGGGTGTCTCGTCATCGACGAGAACGGCATGACCGCCGTAAAGCCCGGCACCGCCAACCCGCCCGTGCTCGACGCGCTGGCTGTCGATGCCGCCTGCAGCGGCAACCCCGGTGTGATGGAGTACCAGGGCATCTACATCCCCACGCGCACCCAAGTCTTCCACTACCGCGCCGAGAAGGGCACCAACAACATCGGCGAGTTCCTGGCTATCGTCCACGGACTCTCCTATCTCAAGAAACACCGTCTCAACCAGATTATCTACTCCGACTCGGTCAATGCCATCAGCTGGGTGCGACAGAAAAAGTGCAAGAGCAAGCTGGTGGAGGACGCCTCGACCGCCGAGCTGTGGGACTACATCCACCGCGCCGAGAACTGGCTCCGCACCAACACCTATACCACTGAGATTCGCAAATGGGACACCGACCACTGGGGCGAGATCCCCGCAGACTTCGGGAGGAAAGGGTGATGAATACGCGCGACCTTCGTTTCCGTTCCAATCGCGTCAGCGACATCATCGGGCTCTTCCATGAAGAACTCGACGGCATGTATGGCAGTGACGAGGTGCGCATGTTTGTCGACATGCTCTTCGAGGCTTTCCTCGGCTGGGACAAAGTGCGACTGTTGACCTCCAAGGAACATACCGTTGACCAAAGCGACCTGTTGCGCTTCCACTGGGCCCTCGAGGACCTGAAGCGACAGCGGCCCATCCAGCACATCATCGGCCATACCGATTTCTGTGGATGCCGCATCAAGGTGAGCCCCGATGTGCTCATCCCCCGTCCCGAGACTGAGGAAATCGTCAACTGGACTATCTGTCATTTGGCCCATCATCCTCCTCTCGCCATCCTCGACCTCTGCACCGGCAGCGGCTGCATCGCCATCGCCCTGAAGAAGGCATTCCTCGGAGCGGAAGTGACTGCCTTGGATGTCTCGTCAGCTGCGCTGGAGATGGCACGGCAGAATGCCCGAGGCAATGGCACAACCATCAACTTCATCCAAGCCAATCTCCTCGACCCGGCTTTCCGCCTCCCGTCTCCCACTTTTCACCTTATTGTCAGCAACCCGCCGTATGTTATGGAGAGCGAGCGGGCTCAGATGCAACGCAACGTCCTCGACTACGACCCCTCGCTGGCCCTCTTTGTGCCCGACGACGACCCGCTGTGTTTCTATCAGGCCATCGCCCTTACCGCGCAGAAGAGTCTGAGCGACGACGGCCTCTTGATATTGGAAATCAACGAGTCTCTTGCCGGGGAGACCTGCAATTTGTTGCACAAACACGGTTTTTCTCCCACCCTCCACATCGATTTCCGTGGCAAATCACGATTCATCAGTGCAAAAAGAAATTAACTTTTTTTAATAAAATATTGCTAATATTTCAAAAAAATGTATATTTGCATTGAGGAAACCATTAGAACACTACACACAACACATTGATTACCAGCTTGTCTAACCCTCATCGAGAGCGTTTGGAATTATTAATCCTTTTAAAACCGACGGCCCGATGCGACAACCGGGGAAATATTATGAACGCAAACAACTACAAAGCAGCAACCACCAAGATTTATTATGGTGTTCTTTGCATTGCCATCCTGAGCATCCTTGGCGGATTCATTTCTGCCATTGCCATCCTCTCAGCCTTGTCGGGTGGTTCGAGCTGGTATGTCTATGTGGTGCCCATCCTGACGATACTGGGATACGTGTACTATTTCCTCGGTCTGGGCGACCTCTACAAAGAGTTTGACGGCGACACCAGCAACAACATCAAAAAGATTCGCACCGCCGCCATCCTCAACATCGTGGCTGCCCTGTGCTCGATGATTCCCGTTGCCGGTGGCATCATTGCCGGCATCATCAACCTCATTGCCTTCATCATGTGCCTGATGGCCTACGGCAGCCTGCGCAACGACGCCAACTTCCCTGGCCGCGACGGTATGAAGACCCTCTACACCACCGCCATCCTGCAGCTCATCGCTGCCATTCTGAGCATCATCCCCCTCATCAACATCATCGGCGCCATCCTCGCCATCATTGCCTTCATCATGTTCATCGTGGGTTGGGGCAAGGTGAAGAACGCCAACGTCGACGTTGCTCCCATGGCCTAAGCGGACACACTCCTGATACAGGAAGGCACCCATAGTGGTGCCTTCTTCTTTTTTTTTTTCGCTAGAACTGCTCGCTCAGATGGGAGTCCATGATGATGGTGACGGGACCGTCGTTGACGAGGGCCACCTGCATGTCGGCGCCGAAGGTGCCCGTCTGCACCTCGCGGCCGAAGAGCTCCTGGAGACGAGCGACGAAACGCTCGTAGAGCGGCACAGCGATGTCGGGTTTCGAGGCATGGATGTAGCTGGGGCGGTTGCCCTTGCGGGTGGATGCCATGAGGGTGAACTGGCTGACCACGAGGATGCCGCTGCCTTCCACGTCGGTGATGGGCAGGTTCATCACCCCCTCGGCATCGTCGAAGATACGCATCTTCACCACCTTCTGGCACAGGTATTCGATGTCCTCGTCGGTATCCTCGTCACAGATACCCACCAGTATCATCATCCCCTTCCCAATCTCGCTCCTGCGGTGGCCTTCGATGTCGACCGCGGCCGACAGCACCCGTTGAATCACTATTCTCATTGTTTCTCAGTCTTTGATTTCCTTTTTCTTTATTTCTCCGCCGGCCATGCGCAGAAAATAGACACCCTTGGGCAACGCCTGCATCTGCACTTCCCGGCTCCCTGCGGGTAGCACCTGGCGTCCCACGCGGTCGTAGGCGGCAAAGGAGCCATCCCGTGGCACCTCAAGGCCGAAATACTGTGCATACTCGTTCACCATGGCTTCGGGCTCGGTGCGCAGGTAATCGTCGATGAGCGACACCGACAGCCTCCATTTCACCATCGACGAAGGCTTGTCGAACCGCCGTATCTGGTACGGCACCTCCGATTCCACCTGCGCCACGATATCGCGCAGCAGCGCCCCCGAACGACTATAGGAGAAGCGTGTGTCCACCACCTCGCGCAGACGCGCCATCGACCGCTCAAGAAACTGTCGGTCGGCAAACAACCGACGGAACAACAGCGTGGAGCGATGCGAGGTATGGGAGCCTGCCCCCGATGCTTTGTAGGTCATATAGTCAAGGATGGCTGCATTGTCGGGAAACGACGACAGGGCGCCGTCGGCATCGAAGAAAATCCAGCGCCAGCGGCCCTGCGGCGCGGCCCACTGCCGCACATTGCTCACCGGCCAGTCGTCGTTGAGGATGAGTATCTGCATCAGCATGTAGTCCATCACTGCGCCGGTGTCCACCTGCGCGGCTATGTATCCGATGTCGCTTCCCTCACGTTCCAGCCATCGGTAGAAGTGTTCCCACCGTTCCGCCGCCCCGTTCTCCACCTCGCTGCCCCAGTAGGCCAGCAGGTCCACGCTGTCGGCCTCGACGCCATGACGCGCCTCGAGGTAGTGCTCGTCGGCCTTCTCCTCGAGGAAATAGATTCCCCAGTATTCACCATTGAGGAAAAGCACCACGGGCCTCGTCGACAGATGGTCGAAGCGCAGCGAGTCGGCCAGATGCTGGCAGAGCCAGTCCTCCACCCCTGCGCCACTCCACGAGGTGGACCACGGCCGCAATACCAGCCGGCGGTAATTCCGTCGGCCGCGGTCGCCGAAGAAGGGGTAGTCGAAGCTTCGCTCGCCGTAGTCGTTCCGCGCATAGAGCGACATGCCTTTCTGTACCAGCACACGCTGGCTGTTGCCGTGAGCCCGCAGGCCACAGTCCTGTTCCAGGGCGGTGCCGTCGGGAGCATAGTAGCCCATGGCGGCTTCGCGTTCCCAGTGGCGTCCTTTCTGGAAATAGTTGCCGGTGCTGTAGGCATAGTGCGGGTCGTGGTACCACCCCGGGACAAAAAGCCCCGTGTCGTGGTCGAAGAGGCTCAACGAGTCGGCACATACCGACACCACGGGCAGACTTATCCGTCGTCCCAGCAGGCTGTCTATCAAGTAGGAATGCGACGTTACCGGCGAGCAGCGGTAGCCGTTGCTGTCGAAAGCCGCCGCCCTCACCACGATGATGCGCTCCACGCTGTCGGGTGCAAACCACCGGTCGTCGGGCACCGTCTTCACCTTGTAGGCCTCCGATTGCGAATAGCATGCCGCCGACAGCGGGAGCGGCGCCTCGTAGCGTGTGGCGCACTCCGTGGGCTCGCCCCCGTCGAGGGTGTAGTGTATCGCATAGCCCTCCGCACCCTGGGGGGCAAAGTCGATGTGCATCGACAGGCTGAAAGTGTCGGCATAGAAGCCTCCCGGATGCGAAAACACCACCGCCTGTCCGGAAACGGAAACGAAGAGTGACGAATTGAAAATGAAGAACAAAAAAAGCTTGCGCAAGTTCCCTGCGGCCGCCGAATCCTTCATCCCTGATCCCTCATTCCTCATTCCACTATCGTCAGTTTGGCAAACTTGAGCATCAGCTGTTTCTGCCCCACGCCCTCGAAGAAGACCGTGGCCTTGCGCGAGGCGTCGGAACCCTCCACTCCCAGCACCTTGCCGATGCCAAACTTCTCGTGGCTCACCCTCATGCCGGGCATGATGGCGCCAATCTGGGCCGGATTGTTGGGAATGGGGGCCGTGCGGGGCTTTTGAATATTTTGAGTACTCCTAATATTCTGAGTATTCTGAACCGGTTTCCCGGCATTGAAGAAGGCCCTCGGCAGCGTCCCCGGCTCGGGCATGCTGCGTCGCTGCGACGGTGTCTCGATATATTGCGGGTCTATCTCCTCTACAAAGCGGCTCATCTCGCCACCCATGCGCTGCCCGTTGTTGAAGCGCGTCTGGGCATAGCTCAGCGTCACCTGCTTCTCGGCCCTCGTCACCGCCACATAGAACAGGCGGCGTTCCTCCTCCAGCTCCGGACGGCTCATGGCCAGGAACGACGGGAAAATCTGCTCCTCCATGCCCACCACGAAAACATAGGGAAACTCCAATCCCTTGGCGGCATGGATGGTCATCAGGCTCACCTTGTCGGCATCCTTGTCCTTGTCTTTGTCCTCGCTGGTGTAGAGCAGCACCTGCTGGAGGAACTCGTCGAGGGTGCGGAAGGGTTTATCAGATTTTTCCGAGTTTTCTGAATATTCCGCTTCCTCTTCCTCGCAGAACTCCTGCACACCGTTCAGCAGCTCGTCGATATTGTCTATGCGCTCGGCACTCTCGGGGTCGTCCTCCTCGCGCAGGGCTTTCACTATGCCGCTGGCGACGACAATCTCCTTGGCCAGCGCGAAGGCATCCTTCGTCGGCACCTCGGCGCCGAAACGTTTCATCATGTATACAAACTCGCCAATCTTCTGCACCGCGCCGCTCTGGAGGGGCAGGCCGAAGTCGGCGAGGTTCTCCAGCACCGTCCAGATGCTCACGTCGTTGTCGGCCGCCGCCACGCGAATCTTGTCCATCGTGGTCTGTCCGATGCCGCGGGTGGGATAGTTGATGATGCGCACCAGGCTCTCGTCGTCGTGGGGATTGATGGCCACGCGCATGTAGGCCAGCACGTCCTTCACCTCGCGGCGCCCGTAGAACGACAGCCCCTGATAGATTCTGTACGGGATGTTCATCTTCCTCAGCGCGTCCTCGATGGAACGCGAGAGGGAGTTCTGGCGGTAGAGCACCGCGAAGTCGCGCCAGTCGGCATCCTCGCCGAGGCGGTAGTTCTGTATGGCATCGGCCACGCGCATGCCCTCCTCCTTCTCGTCGACGGCACGCACAAGCTTGATGCGGTTGCCCTCCCCGTTGTCGCTCCACAGCTCCTTCTGTATCTGGTCGCGGTTGCGGCTGATGATGCTGTTGGCGGCGTTGACGATGTTCTTGGTCGAGCGGTAGTTCTGCTCCAGCTTGAAGAGTTGCATCGTCGGGTAGTCGCGCTTGAAGTTGAAGATATTTTGTATGTTGGCCCCGCGGAAGGCGTAGATGCTCTGCGCGTCGTCGCCCACCACGCAGATGTTCTGGTTCCGCGCCGCTAGCTTCTTCACAATGAGGTACTGCGCATAGTTGGTGTCCTGGTACTCGTCAACCATGATGTACTGGAACCGCTGCTGGTACTTGAGCAGCACGTCGGGGAAGTCCCTCAGCAGGATGTTCATGTTGAACAGCAGGTCGTCGAAGTCCATGGCGTTCGAGTTGTGGAGCCGCTGGTCGTACATCTGGTAGATCATGCCGATGGCGGGACGCTTCGAGTCGATGTCTGTCTGGTAGACCTCGGGGTTCTCCTGATAGTCCTTCGGACCCATCAGGTTGCTCTTGGCCATCGAGATGCGGCTCAACACCGTGGTGGGTTTGTAGACCTTCGGGTCGAGGTTCAGCTGCTTGACAACCTGCTTGATGGCCGACTTCGAGTCGTCGGTGTCGTAGATGGTGAAGCTCGACGTGTAGCCCAGCTTCGTGGCCTCGGCCCTCAGCACGCGGGCGAAAATCGAGTGGAAGGTGCCCATCCACAGGTTCCTTCCCTCGTCGCCCACCAGCTTGATGATTCTTTCCTTCATCTCGTTGGCGGCCTTGTTCGTAAATGTCAGTGCCAAGATGTGGAACGGGTCCACGCCCAGCTCCATCAGGTGGGCTATGCGGTAGGTCAGCGTGCGCGTCTTGCCGCTGCCGGCTCCGGCGATAATCATCACCGGCCCGTCGACACACTCGGCGGCCTCGCGCTGGGGTTCATTCAGTTGGTCAAGCAATTCACTCATTTTTTCCCTTCAAATTAAAGTTGCAAAGATACGAAAAATTTTCCAACCCTCACGCCTTTTTTTCACCCTCCCCCTTTCTCCTTCCTAAAACAGCCGGGAGGGGCCACCCTTGCGGGTGGCCCCTCCCGGTTTCTGTCCCTCTCGGGAGCCTCACTCCAAGGTGCCGCGGGGCCAGCCCTTGACGTCGAGGGTGGCCTCGAGGCCCTCGGCCTTGCCCTCGTAGACCTTCTGCCCGCCGGCGTTGTAGGCCTCGATGCCGCGCAGCCCGAGGCTCGACAGCACCCGCGCCTCGTCCACCGCCGGGTTCGGCTGCACCGACACATAGCGGGCTGCGGCGTCCGAAGCCGTAATTGTCAATGTCGTGTCGCTGCCACTGCCGCCGCCGGTGCCGTCATCAGGCTCTGTGATGGCATACAGGAAAACTATTGTCTGAGGAGCAATACGCGTCCTGATTAGCCAGGTGCCCTGGTCATAATTTGGGCTCTCTTCTGTCCTTCGTTGCGCTATGGTGACGGTGTCTCTTCTTCCGGCTACCCAGGCTGGCAAGAGTCCGTTGAGCGTCATTGTATATTTATAGTTGAATACCCGTCCAAGGGTGGGGTCGTGATACCTACAGTTGGTCTCAAAGTTGAACCCGATATAGAACGTGTCCTTTACGGCAACCGGGCTGTCGAAGAAGAGTTCGTAGACAGGAAATTGGCGCTCGGCCAGCATTCGCAGCGAGTCGCCTTCGGGAACATAGAGACGCACCGTGCGGTAGACTTTGTCCAACGTGGTGTCGAGCCAGGTGTTGCCATAAATATTAGTATCCAAGCTCGAACTGATAGCCACGCCGTAGACTTTCATGGTGTCGTCGGTGTGGTAGGCGAAGGCAAGCTCGCTGAAATGAAAGCTCACGTATCCATTTTGTGACAGCAGGAGGGTATCCTGGTCGAACCACCGGTTGTGGAAATAGGAGCTCTTGAGGGTGTCCGTCGCAATGGTGTCCTGTGCCATAACAGTGACACCGAAGGCCGCCACAAAGGCCATTACTAATGTTAATTTTTTCATAATGTTTTATTTTTATAGGTTAAATTTATTCATTATTCAATCATTCTATATTATATTTTCTAATTTGGTTAAATTGATTTGTTTAAATTGTAGTGCAACAAGGCATGTTGCTGTTCTTTCGACCGAACATGGAATATCCCGATATTCTTTCGTGTATAGTTTCCTGCAATGACATCCATCTCTTCAATCCCGATTTTTTTGAATTGTTCTTTGTAATCCGATGCTGCAATGTATGTCATTATAAAATCATTTTTGCCCTCAATCATTTTCATGAATTCTGCTGGCAATGTTCGAAGACCGAACTCTATTTTTAGTTTTTCCCAACTTGTGGAATCATTGGCTTGGAGTATTGTCACGTCGACAGTGGTGGTGTCGTTGGCGCGGAAATTCTTGAGGAAAGCGGCGCTGACCCCGTCGGCATCTTTGTACCGCAGGAAGACCTCGCTGCACTGGTCGTAGGGCAGCTGGCGCGGATGGGCGTGGATCCAGGAGCAGAGGGCAATGCCTCCAAGGACGATGGCCAGCGCTATGTAGTGTCTCCTTTTCATAACTCCAGCATTTTTCCGGTCTTCGCCGCTGCCTCCTCGTAGGTCATGCCGTCGCCGAGGCAATAGTCGAGGGCGGGTGTCGCGTAGTAGGTCGCGGAGGCCGCCAGCAGCACGGTGCACAGCACCGGCAGGCACAGCTTTCGCGTGTGTGCGGCCTCCTTGCGGCGGTGCATCCACTCGGCAAGCCCGTCGGTCATGCGCCGCTGTAGCTCGTCGCTGTCGAAACCCAGCAGGGCGTCGACGGTTTCTGTCATCTTATCTTTCATCATAAGCCTGTTTTAGTTTTCCAACTATTCTGTATATACTCTGGTAGACGGCGGGGCGGCTCATGCGCATCCGGTCGGCAATCTCGTCGGCGCTGTAGCCGTCGCGCCTCAGCTGCAGGATCTCCCTCTCCTTGTCCGACAGGGCCGCCGCCAGCTCGTCGATGAGCTCTTCCCCCTTGTCCTGCTCGACGGCAATGCGCTCGGCCATCTCGGGGGTGATGGGGACCGTGGCTATCACGCCGCGGCGGTGCCTGTGGGCCAGCACCGAGCGGGTGTTCAGCTCCACCCATCTCCGCTCCACAAAGAAAGGCGACTTGGGACGCAACAGCCCATAGCGCTCCCATAGGGCAATGGACACCTCCTGCACCAAGTCGGCACAGAGGTCGTAATCGCCTTTGGCATATCTGCTGCAGAGCTTCCAGACAAGCTTCCGGTGCCGAAGCAGAAGGGCTGTGTATTGTTCCTTGTCGTCCATGGAGACACGTGTCTCTTTTCTACTATATATAATAACCACGTTTTCCCCAAAATCTAACACGGCCCCTTTGTTTTTATGAATTTTTAACATTTACCGCCCGGGGCGGGCAGGACGTGGGGGCGCAGAGGAACAGAACGGGTGCCAACAGCCTGCCACCGGCCTGTCAACGACCTATCATCTCCCACCACGGTGGGAGATGGGTAGGAGTTGGTTGGGAGATGGTAAGGAGTTGGGAAAGAGTTGATACTTACAGTATGCTGTGAATCAGCGAAATAAAAAAGGGTCTTCCGGTGTTTCCGGAAGACCCTTTTCAAAAAGTTGTTTTTTTAACACTCGCTGCACACCCAGCCGTACCGTTTCCGTCCCATCGTCGCCGCGACGACAAAGAGGTCTCCCCCCTCTTTCAGCCCCAATTGTTTCTGTAGCTCTGTTGCCGCCACGGGGTAGTTTCTCGTCACCACGTGGGCTTTCCCGTCGGGAATCCATTTCTGCATCTCCTTGCGGCTGAGGCTGGTCTCCACCCGGACGCTCAACACGCGTCCGGGGAAGTGGGGAATGAGGCGGTTGCTCGTGTAGAGGTGTGTGTTCTGCGACAGTTTTTCCACCCCCTCCCACTGGCTCAGCAGTTTGAAGGGGCCTGCTTTCATCAGCGCGGCGTTGGGTTCGTAGAGATATGTTCCCACCTCGCTGGCATAGGAGGCCTGCGCACGCGACTCGTCCTCGCGCGTGAAGACATAGTCGTCTGTTTCGCCGTGGTGCAGGTGGTGGCAGTGGATGCGTGGTTCTCTGTCGGACTGTCGACAGCGGAACAGAACCTCCTTGCACTCGCCATTGACGGCTATGACGTAGATATCGCTGACGTTGGCCAGCTGAGAAGCCCCCAATGTGAGGTCGATCATCGGGCTCGCCTTCACCATCAGCTCTTGGCTCATCGACAGCAGCAGGTCCCGGCGCATCAAGATGTCGGGCGTGCAGTCCTCGAAAGCGGCCACCTTGCGCCCCTGTTTGTCGCGGCGGGCGGGGTCGACAAAGAGCAGGTCGAAGCGCCGCTGCTGCTTCTGCAGCCACTCCATGCTGTCGGCGCAGTGGAAACGTATGTTGTGTAGCCCCAGTGCATCGGCATTGTGGCGTGCCAGGTCGCAAAGTCCTTTGTCCTGTTCCACATAGTCCACCTCCACCTCTGTCGTCTCTTCGGCCCCCCATCCGGCCAGGGCGAAGGTGTCGATGCCCATGCCGCCCGTGAGGTCGGCGATGCGGAGCGGTCGGGCAGGGGTCTCGCCGAGGTGCCGGAGGATTATCCCTGCCTTGTGGAGGGCTGTGGCTTCCGACGAGGACTGCTCGCGGTTCAGTCGGGGCGGGTAGACGAAATCGGGGCACTCCAGCAGCGAAGGCCATTTCTCCCGCGCCGTGCGCCGTCCCTCTATCTGCTGCACCGCCGCCGCCATATCAATATGAGGATACCGCGCGGCACTCAGCAGCAGCCTCGCGGTATCGTCCCATTCATGCTCCCTGGCAAACTCGATGATTTCCCGCTTCGCGAGATCCTGGAAATCTTGGAAATTATTATTCCCGCCTGCGGCGTAATCTATAAATCCATTTTTCGGCATGGGTCTGTAGAGGTCGTTTATTGGACAAACTGTAGGTTTTTCAGTTTTATCAATCCTTTGGCAAAATCATCCTCGCCAAAGTTTATGAGCCATCCTTCCGGTTTGTTCAACAGCTTCATGTAGGTACGCAATTGCTTATAGTGCACCCTCTTGATTTCCTCGACCGATTTCAATTCCAGAATAACGGTGTCTTCCACTAGAATATCCGCTCTCAAATCGTTACCCACCAACTCGCCTTTGTAAACAATGTTGACTGGAATCTGCGAGGTTGCTTTGATATCTCTCAGTTTGAACTCGTGGATAAGGGCTTTCTCGTAGACGGACTCCAGAAGGCCCGGCCCAAGCTCATTGTACACGTCCATGGCGGCACCCCTGATTTCATAGGAAAGGTCAGTCAAATACTCTAATGGTATCATCGATTATATGTAATTATTAATCTGGATTTATAGATTTCCGTCGGAGGCGGGAGATTTATAATCCAGAGGCGGGGAGATTTACAATCCAGAGGCGGGGAGAATCAATACACTCCCTGTTCATGCAGCTTGGCGAGGCGGGCGACGACCATGGGGCGGTCCTCCTTGTAGGTGACGCCGAACCACTGGGCCGTGGTCTTGAGCACCGTCATCGTGGCATAGCCGCTGTGGATGAAGGTGTTCACCGCGAAGGGGATGTAGTATTCGCTCTTCAGCTCGTTGCCGTGCTCGCGGAGGAAGTCGACGAAGAGTTCCTCGCTCTTGGCGAAATAGTCGGGTGTGAAGCCGAAGAGGTTCATGCTCACCGTGGCGTCGGCTGCCAGGGGGTGCATGCTGCCGTCGGCATCCTTGTATTCGATGCCGTTGGCGGTGCGGCCGATGGAGGTGCGCTCGGTCATGCCCATGAGCAGACCCTCGGCGTCGGTCTCGCAGACGCCGCGGCTCACGGTGCCGTTCTCGCTCAGCGTGTTCTCTAAGCGGTAGCCCACCATGCAGTATTTGCCCTTGGTGCCGTCGAGGGTCATCAGGTGCCGGGCCATCACCATGAAGGCGTCGCGGCCGTAGAAGTCGTCGGCGTTGATGATGGCGAAGGGTTCGTGGATGACCTCCTTGGCCATGAGGATGGCGTGGTTGGTACCCCAGGGTTTCTCACGTCCTTCGGGGACGGAGAAGCCTTGCGGCAGCTTGTCGAGCTCCTGGAAAACATACTCCACCGCGATGCGGTTGCCGAAATGGTCGGCGTTGATGTGGCGCTTGAACTCCTCCTCGAACGAGTGGCGGATGACGAAGACCACCTTGCCGAAGCCCGCGCGGATGGCATCCTCGATGCTGTAGTCCATGATGATTTCGCCGTGAGGACCCACGCCGTCCATCTGCTTCAGTCCGCCATAGCGGCTGCCCATGCCGGCAGCCAGAACAAGTAATGTAGGTTTCATAATGCTTTCTGTTTAATCTATTGTTTCTATTTGTATTCTATCGTTTTTTCTTGAAAAACTCCTTCACCAAGGTCCCGCATTCCTCGCTCCTGACGCCGCCCTTGACTTCGGTCTTCGGGTGTAGCATCCCGCGTCCCAATCGCTCGAAACCTCTCTTCTCGTCGGACGCCCCGTAGACAATCCTCTCCACCTGGCTCCAGCCCAAAGCTCCCGCACACATCACGCAGGGTTCCAGCGTCACGAAAAGAGTGCATCCCGTCAGGTATTTAGCCCCCAGGTGCTCTGCCGCCGCCGTGATGGCCAGCATCTCGGCATGTGCCGTCACGTCGTGCAGCAACTCTGTCTGGTTGTGGGCGCGGGCGATTACCTTCTCGCCAGCCACCACCACCGCACCCACGGGGATCTCTCCCTTGGCCTCGGCTTTGCGCGCCTCGCGCAGGGCCTCGCCCATGAAGTAGTCGTCGTCAGGCTGCAATATTCCCATATCTCTCGATTCTTAAATCCTCAATCAGTCGCGCTCGAACAGTCCGGAGTCCATTTTCTCGAAGTGCGTCGTGCTGCTCATGATGGTCAGCACGCCGTTGCGCATGAAGCTTTCGAGCGACGGCAGGATGCCCGTTGCCAGCGGCTGGTATTCGTGCACGCTCTTCCAGTCGATATGACCCTTCAGCAGTGTCGAATAGCCTTCAGGCAGGGTCTCCGTCTCGAAAATCAGTGTCAGCAGTCCGCTCTCGGGCTCGAACATGTAGTAGCGCTCATACATTGCCGGGCAGTTCACTTTCACCACCTGCAACGGTTCTCCCTTGAGGGTCGTCGTTCCGTTCCATGTCAGGGTGGCTCCTTTGGCGCGCCATCCGTAGAGGGGTCCGCGGAAGTCGTAGCCCTGCAACCGTTCCGCGAAGTTGTCGCGGTCGGTGCTCTCCCATCTCTTGAGCGATTCCACATAGTAGCGGAACCGGTCTTTGCCATTGGTCACCAATCCCGTCTCCAGTTTTCCCCGGTTCCACACCTCTACGCGGAATTTCTCCGGCGCGGCATACCAGCGCCGCATCCAGATGGTGTCTTTCTCGCCGTAGAAGGTGATGGCGGTCTCCATCACCAGCAGGCTGTCCTGCGGCAGGCCGTCGATGTTGAGCATCGCCAGGTAGCGCTCCACCACCGTCTGTGCCGTGTCGCTCAGCAGGTCTTCGTGGTTCTGCCCCCAGCCGGCCATTGGCGCCAGCAGCATAAAAAACAATGCCAGTTTTTTCATTTTTCTATCCAATCTATGTTTATCAGAAATTCCCCTTGTCGAACGGGAATGTCAATTTCTCCACCTTCTCCTTGCGGAGGATTTTCACCCGCATCGCCACGCCGAAGCGTCGGCCCAGCTCTTCGATTTTCTGCTCGACGTCGTCGCTCTCGAGGATGCCTTGCAGGTCCTTGAAGGTGAGTTGCATATTCGCCAGGCGGCTCAGGTCTTTGTAGTCGCCTTTCTGGTAGCGGTTCATCAGCGGCACCCGCACCCACACCGAGTCGGCCGTCGCCAGGGCGCGTCCCACCTCGATGAACTTGTTCACGCTGCACCATATCTGCTTGTCGCGCTCCATGCGCACCTGTCCGTTCACGCTCATGCCGTCCACCGTCCCGTTGAAGGTCATCACCGTGTAGTCGTGGCGCTCTTCCTGCTGTGGGGTGGGTTCGACGATGCTCTTGGTCCCGCGGCATCCCGCAACGACCATCGCCGCCAGCAGCATGATATATACAACACATCTCCTCATGATTCTTGATTCTTCGGTCTTACTTCTTTATTTCCTTAAGGTGCTCCCTCAGAGTCTCGCTTTTCGGGTCGAGGCTGACGGCCTTCTCCATATAGGGCAGTGCTTCGCTGTCGCGCCCCATCAGATGGAGAATCCATGCGTAGGTGTCGAGGCTGTTGGCGTTGTCGGGCTGAGCCTCGATGGTTCGGCGGCTCATCCGCTCGGCTTTTTCCAGCTCGGTGTTTTGCTCGGCCAGGTGGTAGGCGTAGTTGTTGAGGGTCTCCATATCGTCGGGTCGCAGCGACAGGCAGCGCTCATAGCTCTTCCATGCTTTGTCGTATTGCCCCGTGCGGTAGTAGGCCTCGCCCATCAGGCCGTAGGTCTCGGCCTCGAGGTAACCTTTGGTGAATCCCCAGCGCTCGGCCGTCTGCAGTTCCTTGAGGGCTTCGTCGTAGCGCTCTTTCACGAGGGCCGACTGAGCCAGCAGGAAGTGCGGCAGCGTGTGTACCGGGAAGAGCTGTGCCGCGCGCCGCGCATAGTGTTCTATTTTGGTCTCGTTGCCGGGGCTGCTCGCCAGGCTCACCAGCAGGAGCTCCCACACCTCGTACATGCTGCTGTCCTTGCCCAGTGCCGTCTCAAATTGGCGCGCCGCCTCGGCATAGCGCTCCTGGTTGAAGAGCACGTTGCCGTAGAAGGCTGCAAACTCGGTGCTGTCCTTGCAGCCCTCCATGGCCTTGTCCATCAGGCGGAACGTCGTCTGCCGCCGCGAACCGAAGAATTCCTCGTTGGTGTAGAAGGACCCCAGGATCTGCAACTTGCTCTTGCTGTCGAGGGCACGGTTGTCGAAGGCACGCACCATCTCGCTGTCGGCTTCGGCAGCTTTGCCCAGGGCCTTGTAGTATTCAGCCAGTTGGATGTGGATATAGGGGTCGTCGGGGTCGGCGGCAACAATGCGGTCGTAGTAGGTCTTGGCTTTCGCATAGTTCTTCTGTTGCATGTGCATCTCGGCCAGGATGGCCTGGTAGCGCTTCTCCTGCGGCATGGCTTCGGCCAACGCCTCGACCTCTTTCATGGCTTTGTCGGGTTTGCCGGCAGCGTTCCACAGCTTCTGTTTCTGAAGCGAGATGGGCTCGGTGACGCCAATTTGCTTCTCCACGCGGTTCAGCGCTTCGACGGCCCGAGGCAGGTCGCCGGCGGCGATATAGGCGTTCGACAGCTCGTAGTAGTATTCCAGTGTCTCGGGATGGCTTTTGACGATGGCTTCCCAATTGGCGGTCAGCCCCTTGGTGTCGCCTTTCGCCTGCTGGCACTGCGCCAGCGCCAAACGGTACCACACGTTGTCAGTGTTCAGTGTCACGGCGTGCCAGGCACAGGACTCGGCGCTGTCTATCCATCCGCGGGCTCCCAGCAGCTGGCTCATGCCGTACCATGCTGCCGCACATTCGGGGTGCTTCGCCACTACACGGCCGTAGGCCTCGAGAGCCTCGCCCGTGCGGCCGCTCTCTTGCAGCGACAGTGCGTCGATGAGCATGCCGTCGGCCTCGAGTTCCTCCTCGGTCACCTCCTTGATGGGCGGACGCTCGTAGCGTCCGCGGCTGTCAACGGCAGCCTTCTTCCCGCCGCCGCAACTCCACAGCAGCGCCATCGCCACAACCCAAAGGATGATATTTCCTTTTTTATATGTATACATTATATTTTTATTTTTCCCGATAGCGTCTCCCCAATCTTCCGGGGATGTCTTTTTTTACTCCTAAAACAACTCAAAAACCCTTTTTTTATTGTGTCAGTGGCCGCAAAAAACCGCAAAAAACTCCCATGATATCAACCCCCTGCCTCCCGGCGCCCCTTCCGGGAGGGGTGGATGCTGCGGCGGGAAGGGTGGGGGATGACTCATGGCCGCTGACGGATGGTTAAAAAAATAAAAAAAAATTGTCATGTAAAAAAAAAGTACTATATTTGCATCGTAAAATATAGTGTGGAATAGTGTACTTGGATGATTTAAACCGTTGGAAAATAATTGATTGAAAAAAAGTAATATTAACCATCAAAAAACAACAACCATGAAAAAAGCATTATTGGCTCTTGGTTTTGCTATGTGCAGCACCTTTGCTTTTGCACAAACGCAATCCACCCTCAGCCCGGACAGAATGCTCCGTACTGAGAAAATCCCCACTTCGAGCGTGGACGCCCAGAAGGAGGTCGACTACAAGGCTTCCATCTTCACCAAGGATTCGCAGCTCGACACTCTCCGTACCTTCTCATTCAGCAGCACTGATATGAGTGACATTACCTTTGGTACCATCGGTAGCAGCGACCACATCAATATTGATGGTCACGACAGCATCTTCAACCGTGATGCCCACAGCATCCCCGGTTCGCAGAGCTGGGCCGCTTGGAAGCGTTATGCTGACTCCGCCGACCTCGTTGCCAACTTCGCTACCGATTATCCCACCTGGATCAACCGCCTTTTCTTCGGTGCCTCCGCTAACGCCTCGACTCCCGATGAGTACTCCTGGCTCCTTCAGCGCATGAAATCTTCCTACAACGATGGTTTCATGGTGTTTGCTTATGACAACAACAACGGTCAGGGTAACATCGGTAACGTCAACGTCTACATGGAGCTCCCCGTCGTTACCCGTACCGACGCCCACCATGTTGTGGCCGTCAGCGTCAGCCAGTTCTACTACAGCTTCTATGACCAGTGCTTCGTCGACTATCAGATTGGTACCACTTGGTACACCCGCGAAATCAACGTCAACGGTATCGACGTTGAGGTCAACAGCACTGCAGCCTACAAGGCTCGCTTCGTCATGCCCTACAACCTCGTCGACCAGGCCAACATCAAACTTCGTATCCGCGTGAGCGCTCAGAAGTATGCTGCTTATGGTTATGCTTGGTTCCTCGACGATGTGGCCGTTATCAACGACCTCCGTGCCGAGTCGTGGGAGTTCCACCGCGGTTCCGCCCTCGACGGTCTCTATGGCATGATCCCCCAGAACATGACCATCCCCGTGACCTACGGTATCCATGTCCGCAACACCAACATCTCTGACATTAACAACGCTCGCCTCGTCATCACCAACGCTCCTGCCGGTGGTTCCTTCACCACTGTCGCCGAAGGTACCCCCTTCACCCTGGTCTCTGGCAACACCACGAAAGACTATAAGATGTATATCAACGAGCGTGGTTTCATGTGCACCACCAACCGCGACGACACCCTCTTCGACTGGGGTGCCCACAGCATGCTTGGCCAGTTTGAGAACTACGGCAACCAGGGTGCCCTCACCGGTGGCTACCAAGGCCGTTCGCTCAACACCAGCACCCTTGGCCCCAATTTCTATGCCATCAAGGCTCAGGGCGGCACCGGTCTGGTTACCGAACTCGACACTGTTCTCTACACTGTTTCCGACTACTTTGAGTTCACTGAGGCCGCCGACTCCAACCGTATCGACGGTTACCGTTGGGCTCGCGACAATGGTCTGATTCCCCGTGGATCCATCTTCAAAGTTGGTTTCACTGCCGACCACTATCTCGATGCTGACGACGATGCCGAGCACGTCTTCAATGCCGGTTACGGCGTCTTCCTGCGTTATGTCACTGGTAGCGAGGTTCCCAATGACTTCGTCTTCCGTGGCGTTGAGTACATCCCCCACACCACCCTCCAGAATCAGGCTGGCGAATTCGTCGATGGCAACATGGCTACCGATGACTATGTCCTGGTGCCCATCATCTATGAAGAGGTGGCCAACGGTGAAGGTGGCCTCGACTGGGTCGAGCTCCCCTGCGGTATCGCTGGTTCCGCCTATAAGATTACTCCCGACGCTGTCAGCAACCTGCCTCAGACCTATGCCCTCCCCGGCAGTGAGTCTAACTACAGCGCTGTCAACATCCAGTTCCCCGACCAGCCCCGTCTGAAGAAGAACACCGCCTACCTCTTTGGCTATCAGCTCAACGAGGATGCTCAGTTCGCCGTTGCCAAACAGCAGTGGGGTTATGTCGAAGATGGTCAGACCGTCCGTTACAACGCCAATGAGGCTACCGCCCCCTACTATCGTCAGAACAGCCCCATCATGCCTCTCGAGGTTCTGGTGTATGACTACTCCGGTACCAACAGCAGCGGAAGCCACTGGATCTATGGCTGGAACATTGACAACTATCCTATGATTCGCCCCATCGTTGGTACTCCTCAGGCTCTGCCCACCGTCTCCGTGCGTGCTGAGAACTGCACCAACAACAATATGGATACCCTCGGTGTCACCGTCGAGCGCGGTACCGATAACCTCTGCCATGGTGCTGCCGATGTCGCTATTGGTTCCAACCAGAGCTTCGATATCTATCCTATCGGAGAGCACAGCGTTATCACCGCTATCAAGGTTAACGGTCAGACCGTTCCCGAGTATGTCCAGGGTGGCGATGTGCCCGATGGCAACATGTACATTGTTGCTTCCGAGGACAACGTGATGGAGCACCGCCACGGTGGTGAGTATTCCATCCTCGACCGCTATGCCTACACTCTCCACATCAATGGCATCGCTGACAACGCTGACGGCTATGTGATTACCGCCGAGTACAGCTGGGAGCCTTGGGATCTCTCCGGCATCGACCCCGTTGCCCCCGAGTCCTACCTCCACCTCTCGCCCAACCCCGCCACCAACTCTGTTAAGCTCGACATCGCCGGTGTCACCGGTATGGTCAACTGCAGCATCATTGACATGAGCGGCCGCGTGGTTTACAATGCCAACATCAACGCTGAGGTCGAGACGACCCTCAACGTCAGCAGCATGCCTGCCGGCGCCTACTTCGTCCGCGTCACCAACGACACCTTCAGCAAGATTGAGAAACTCATCATCAAGTAATTTTTCACTTGATACTAAAAAAGGCTCCCAAATCGGGAGCCTTTTTTTTGTATGGTGTTCTCCGCCTTCGGCGGAAGCCCCTAATGGAGGCTTTCTTTACAATACGTTGCCCAGCTGCTCTTTGATTTTCTCGAGCTCGTCTTTCATCTCGACGACAATCTTCTGAATGCCGGCATGGTTGGCCTTGGAACCGGTGGTGTTGATTTCGCGCCCCATCTCCTGAGCCACAAATCCGAGTTTCTTGCCACAGACGGGCTCGACGGCCATGGTCTGGCGGAAGTAGTCGATGTGTTTCTGCAAACGCACCTTCTCTTCAGTGATGTCGAGTTTCTCGAGGTAGTAGATGAGTTCCTGCTCGAAGCGGTTCTCGTCGATGTCCTTGACGGCGGCATCGGCCATGTAGCGTTTGATGCGCTCCTTGGCAGTGTCGATGCGCTCACCTTCCAGGGCGGGAATCTGGCGCAGCTTCTCCTCGATGAGGTCTACATGTTTGTGGAAGTCGACCTCGAGGACACTGCCTTCGTGACTGCGGAATTGGTCGCAGAGGTCGATGGCGCGCTGCAAGTCGGCACTGACCATGGTCCACTGTTCGTCGCTGATTTCATCGTTGGCCGCGCTGCTCCATATATCGTTCATGGAGACGATGGTGTTGAAGAGCGCTGAACGGCTGTCGGGGTTGATGGCTGCGAGTTCGTCGGCAGTCTGGCAGAGCGCGTTGAAGCGTGCGATGACGAGGTCTCGGTTGAAGGTGATGGTGTCGGTGTCGGTGGACTCTTCCGAAAGGATGCATTCCACCTTGCCGCGCTCCAACCGGCCCAGCATGGCGCGGATGTCGAGTTCGCGAGAACGATAGGCTGCGGGAACCTTCACAATAAGGTCAAGCTGCTTGCTGTTGAGGGTTTTGATTTCTATGTTCAGTTTCTTGTCGCCAAAGACAGACTGTACTTTGGCATAGCCGGTCATTGATTTCATATATGTTTTATTTTAGTTTTTTCCATCCGGGGGTGGCATAGGTGGCCATGGTGCCGCAGGAGTCGTAGATGAAGAATACAGCGTCGGTGCCGGGCCCTTGGGGATTGTCGGCAATGAAGTTTTTGGCTCGTTCGAGCCCCATGACCATATAGGCTGTGGCCATGGCGTCGGCCAGCCAGCATTCCTTCTCGACGACGGAGACACTGAGAAGTGAGTGGGTGACAGGACGGCCGGTGGAGGGATCGATGGTGTGGGAGTATTTCACGCCGTCCTTTTCATAATATTTGCGGTAGTTGCCCGAGGTGACGACGGAACGGTCGACGAGGGGTATGGCAATGTCCACGACAGGAGCACTGATGCTGTCCTCGGCAGGACGCTCGATACCCACTTTCCACGGCTTTCCGTCGGCTTTGCGGCCATGGGCTATCACTTCGCCACCGATATCGACGAGGTAGCTCTCGATGCCTTGAGAGGCAAGGAAATGGGCCACGAGGTCGGAGGCGTATCCTTGGGCGATGGCGTTGAAGTCGAATTCGGTGTCAGGTTTTTTGGTCAGGTGGCGGTTGTCGAGGGTGACCTCGGCATGGGCGGCCTGCAGCATGGCGGCGAGTGCGGTGCTGTCGGGTTCACTGCGTTGCTTGAAACTGAAGCCCCAGGTTTGTACGAGACGACCCACACGGCAGTTGAAGGCCCCGTCGGTGTAGTGCTCGATAGCGAGGGAGTTTCCGAGGAGTGTGTAGAGGATGTTGTCGAGGCTGTCGGTGAGGTTGGCGTTGATGCGTCGCAGGAGTGAACTGTCGACCCAGAGGGAGGCCGAGAGGTCGAAGGCGTCGAGGAGGGAGTCGATTTGGGGCTGGAAGTTCCGCTGCTGCGCGTCATAGTATTGGATACTGTAATAGGTTCCCTGGGCTTGTCCGAGGAACTGCATGGGCGACGGCTGGTGGCAGGAGACGAGGAAAGCGACGACTGCCACTGCTACCAAAAAGCGTCCGGCACCGTGGTGCCGAACGCTTCTGTTTTTTAAGTATCTATTCATTATTTATTGACAATGAATGTGCGGGTGGCTTTGGTGCCATTGCCGGTGAGGATCTGCATGGTGTAGTGGCCGGTGGCCAGGGCTCCGAGGTCGAGCTGGGTGGCGGCGGCGTTGATGTCGTTGCGGACGATGACCTGCTGACCAAGGGTGTTGTAGATGACAATCTGACTGAGACCTTCGGAGCTCTCAACATTGAGGTAGCGGCTGGCGGGGTTGGGGTAGAGGTTGACGTTGAGGGTCTCCACCTCGTCGATGCCCACATGGCAGGTGACGGTAATCCAGTTGTTGGCGGTGCAACCCTTGTTGCTGGTGGTCTCGAGGTGCACGTCGGTGTTGCCGTTAATGGTGAGGGTGACGTCCTTGGCGGTGCTGAAGGGAGTGCTCTCGTTGTTCTTGAACCACTTGTAGGTGTTGTGGTCGGCGGCGTTGTCGACGGCGGAGAGGGTGGCGATGTTGGTGGAGTCGGGGTTGAGGTGCCAGTTGCCTTCGATGGTCACTTCGGGGGTGTAGTTGATGGTGAGGTTCAGGCGGCCAATGGAGTCGCAACCTTCGGCATTTTGGATGCTGTCGAGGGTGATGGTCTGGGTGGTGGTGGTGGTGTAGGTCTCGTTGGTGAAGGGCCAGAGGTAGCTGTCGCAAGCGGTGATATTGTAGTCTTTGTAGGATTTGTGCTTGACAGTTATGTCGAGGTGGACGATGGTGTCGTAGCAGTTCTTCTGGGTGCGAAGGCTGCGGATGAGGGTGGTGTCGACACTCTCGGTGAATGTATGGGCAGTACCGAAGGAGAGGACGAAAGCGTCGCAGACGGTGGTGTCAATGACTTCGGGGTGCTCGCGATGCTCGGGAGTGAGGATGGTGAGGTCAAGGGTGTGGTAGGTCTTGCAGCCAGTGTAGAAGTGGGTGGAGTAGAGGGTGTCGCCGTTCTCGTCGGTGTCATAGATACCGCTTGCGTTGTAATAGCCGTGGTCGCGAGGACCACTGCCGGAACGTGCGTCGAAGCTATAGGTGTAATCTTCGCAGGCGGTGACGGTGACGGTGTCGTGGTTGTCAACGATGGTCAAGGCGAGGTGGCGGTTTTCTATGCAGGTGGAGGTGGTGTCGGTCACAGTGTAGACGCCATCCTCGGTGTAGGCGATGTTGTTGACAGTCCAACGGTAGAGACCGCAACTCTCAACGAAGGAGGTGTCATGCTGGACTCCGGTGAAAGAAGTGATGCGGATGGCCATGAGGCTGTCGCAGCCACCAACGGTGGTGGTGCCAATGCCGTAGAAGACCTCGTTGGTGTCACCAAAGGTATAGGTGGTGCCGAGCCATTGCACACGGCAACCACCCTCGATGTCGCGAACAACAGTGTTGGCGGTGTCGAGGAAACTGTTGACGATGGTAAGGTCGACGACATATGCGTGGCAGTCGGTGGTGGCGGTGGCTGTGTCGACATGGGTATAGGTGCCACTGGTGGTGAGCGTGTCGCCGTGGAAGATGTATCTGTCGCAAGCGGTGACGGTCTCATGGGTGGTGTCGGCATTGTTCAAGGTGATGTTGACCCTAACGATGGTGTCGCAGCCACGGGCGGGGGTAATGGTGTCGAGGAAAGTGCCTTCTTCGGTCCAGGTCTTGTGGTTCCAGAAGACAACGCAGTTGCCCGATATCTCACGGACATTCACGGTGTCGTAGTTGCGGTCCAGCATGGTGAGGTTGAGTACATAGGTGGTGTTGGTGGTGTCACCAGGCTTCTGGTAGAGAACGACGGTGTCGTTCGTGTACTCAACACTGTCAACAGTCCACAGGAATTTGCTGCAGACCGTGGTGTCGGTGGTTACTAACTGGCCGGACTTGTTCTGGCCGATAGCCATAGGCATGCATGCAATAGCCAATAACAGACTCAATAATGCTTTTTTCATCTTGTTAGTGTGTATTTTTATTTATTATTATTCTTATTTGTTTTTATATATTCTTTTGTTATATAGTTTGTTGCGCCGACAAAAGTATTATCCTTGCCGTTAGGAACAACATGCAAAGATAACACTTTTTTTCGGAATGAACAGAATTTTGTTGAAAAAACTGTTTTTTTTTAAGATTTTAACACCAATTCGGCGATGTTTTCCACGTGTTGGGTGTGAGGGAACATGTCGACGGGCTGTATGCGTTGCACTTCGTAGCGGTCGGCGAGCATCTGCAGGTCGCGGGCCTGGGTGGCGGGGTTGCAGCTGACGTAGACGATTTTGCGTGGCGCCGTGGCGAGGAGTTGGGTCACCACCTTCTCGTGCATGCCGGCGCGTGGGGGGTCGGTGACTACCACGTCGGGTCGGCCATTGGCAGCGATGAATTCTTCGGTGAGCACCTGCGCCATGTCGCCGGCATAGAAGCGGGTGTTGCCGAAACCGTTGAGGAGGGCGTTGGCTTTGGCGTCGGCGATGGCCTCTTCGACATATTCGATGCCCACTACTTGACGACATTTGTCGGCCAGGAACAGAGCGATGGTGCCAGTGCCGGTGTAGAGGTCGTAGAGGGTGTCGGTGGGCTGTAGCTCGGCCAGTTCGGCCACGAAACTGTAGAGACGCTGCGCCTGGGCCGAGTTGGTTTGGTAGAACGACTTGGGATTGATGATGAACTTCAGTTCGCGGCCGCCGTTGTAGCCCTGCATGTGCTCCTCGATGTGGTCGCTGCCTCGGTAGGTCACCACGGTCTGGTCATTATAGGAGTCGTTCATCTTGGTGTTGACGATATACTGCAAAGAGGTGATCTGCGGGAACTTGTCAGCCAGCATGTCGAGCAAGGGGAAGAGCCGCTCATGGTCGTCGTTGGCCACAATGACGATAACCATCCAGTGGCCTGTCGAGGTGTTGCGGACAACGAGGTTGCGCAGGAAACCCGTGTGGTTGCGTATGTCATAGAAGTCGAGGTCGTGGGCCTCGGCATAGTCGCGCACGGCGAGACGTATCTGGTTGCTCGGGTCGGCCTGCAGGGCGCAGTGCTCGATGTTGAGAACCTTGTCGAAGAGCTGCGGAATGTGGAACCCTAAGGCACCGCGTGAGGGCAAAGCGTCGCCCGAGGCAATCTCCTCGGCGGTGCGCCACGCTTTGGTCGAAAAGGTGAATTCCAGCTTGTTGCGATAGTAATAGATGCTCTCCGAACCACAGATGGTACGCATGCCGGAACAGTCGACGTTGCCCAATCGCTCGAGGTTGTCGCGCACCTGGCGCTGCTTGGCCTCCAGTTGGGAAGCGTAGTTGAGTGTCTGCCACTTGCAGCCACCGCAGATGCCGAAATGGGGGCAGCGGGCCTCCACTCGGAGGTCGGAGTAGTGGTGGAACTTCACGGCGCGCCCTTCGGCATAGCTCTTTTTCTTCTTGTAGAGCTGGATGTCGACAACATCGCCCGGTACGACAAACGGCACAAAAACCACCAGTCCGTCGACCTTGGCCACGGCCATGCCCTCGGCGCCAGCGTCGCTAATCGTGATGTGTTCCAACAGTGGCAATTCTCTGTTTCTTCTTCCCATGATGATTCTGTTTTTGAGGTGTATAAATAAAAAAAGAAGTATCCTCAATACTTCTTTTTCCTTTGCAACGCCTTTCTGTTCTCCATGCTTGTGGAGGACCTGTTTAGCGCTCGTCAGAAACGGTCAGTCTCTTTCTGCCTTTTCTGCGGCGGGCGGCCAGCACTTTTCTACCGTTGGCGGTAGACATTCTCTTGCGGAAACCGTGCTTGTTTGCTCTTTTTCTCAGCGAAGGTTGGAATGTTCTTTTCATTTTAAGCTATATTTTTTGTTTCTTTTTTCTTCTTGTTTTTTTCTCAAAACGACCCTCGTTTTCGTCAAAATTGAGTTTGCAAAAGTACACAATTTTTTTGAATTGTTGATAAAAATTTCTTCCCCCAAAAACTTTTTCGCATTTAAATTGCTGTCTGTCAATAAAAAAGCAATAAAAATAAATTCTTTTTTTTTCTGTTTAAAAAATTATTTGTACATTTGCAAATCCAATTTTCAATCTAAAAAGTTGTTAATTGGAGCATAATTAGTGAAGTTAGAAATCGAAAAAAACAACATCGGATATGGACAAAAAACAGTTTATCGACATGACGGCAGCCCCCGAGCGGTTCACCTCGCAGGACCGTGGGTGGCTCAAGGCCATGCTGGCCAAGTATCCTTATTCCTCTGTTGTCAGCACCTTGGCGCTGTTGGCCGATCATGCCTTCGGTTATGACACCCCCGTCGAACGCCGCGCCGTGGCCCTCTCGGTTTGCAACCCTGCTGTCCTCGACGGCCTGATGGCCGGTGCCGTTACCGCTACTGCCATCCCCGCCCCCCAGAATGTTGTCGACACGAACTTCGACATCCTGTCGGAAATCAACACCTTCCAGGAGGTCTCTTTCAAGACCGCTCCCAAGAGTGTCATCCTGTCCAATTTTTTGCAAGTCGACCCCTCCGAAGAGAGAAAAACCAACCCCAAAGCCCCTGCCGGCAGCGATGTCAATGATAAAAAAAGCCTAACACCCGATGTTTCGTTAGGCACTGAAACACTTGCTGTTATACTTGAAAAGCAAGGCCGTTACGACAAGGCTTTGGCAATTTATAAGAATTTATTGGCTCATAATCCCGAAAAAAGTAGTATTTTTGCACCCCGAATTGAGAGACTGACATCATTAATAAATAGTAAATAAATTACAAAAATATGCTGTATAACATCATCGTAATCCTGATTATCATCATCTGCGTTTTGCTCGCATTGGTTGTGCTTGTCCAGAATTCCAAAGGTGGTGGCCTTGCCGCCAACTTCTCTGCTCCCACCCAGGTGCTGGGTGCCCGCCAGTCGGCCGACTTCATTGAGAAGGCTACCTGGTGGCTCGCCGGTCTCCTCGTGGCTCTCAGCCTGATTGCTACCATCAGCATCCACCGTGGACAGGCTTCCGATCCTCTCAAGTCTGAGGTGAAGGTTGCCGACTACAGCCCCGTGCAGCAGGCTCCCGCCGCCCCCGCCGCCATGCCCGCCACAGCCCCGGCTCCCGAGGCCGACCAGCAGTAAGTCGTGGCTACTTCAGGCTTCGGGCCGGTTGTCCAAAAACTCATATTATCCCACTTTCCACACGACCCAACGTGTGGTCAGTGGGATGCTTGTGCCGCTATGGCACGTTTCCTTTACGACAGCGACCCTCGTTCGGCTTTCCTGCTGAAGGGCTATGCCGGCACCGGCAAGACCTCCCTCGTCTCCGCCCTCATCCAGACCCTCCCGTCGCTGCGCGTCAACTCCCTTTTGCTGGCGCCCACTGGCCGCGCCGCCAAGGTCATTTCCTCCTATGCCGAGCGCCCGGCCTACACTATCCACAAGAAAATCTACATGACTGTCACCGACTCCTCCGGAGCCGTGCGTACAGTCCGCGCCGTCAACAAGCATGCCTATACCCTTTTCATCGTCGACGAGGCGTCGATGATAGGCCTCGAACCTACCTCTTCGCGCCAGAGCCTCCTTGAGGATCTCATCGACTATGTCTACGACGGCAACCATTGCCGCCTGATGCTCATCGGCGACAGCGCTCAGTTGCCGCCCGTGGGACAGAGTGAGAGCCCCGCCCTCGACGAGCGCTACCTTTCGGCCGCTTTCTCGCTCAATGTCCTCTCAGCCGAGCTCACCGAGGTGGTGCGTCAGCGCCAGCTCTCCGGCATCCTCGCCGGTGCCACCGCCCTGCGCGGCCAGATTGCCACCCTTCCGGGCGGCGACGAGGCCTCCTTGCCCCTTTTCAGCCCCAACGGCACCGACGTTATCCGCCTCGCCGGCGAGGACCTCATGGAAACCCTCTTCCGCGAGTATGGCGACTTCGCCCTCGACCAGGTGGTGGTCATCTGCCGATCCAACAAGCGTGCCAATCTCTTCAACCAGGGCATCCGCAACAGTGTCCTTTTCCGCGAGGAGGAGGTCAATGCCGGCGACTATCTCATGGTGGTGAAAAACAACTATTTCTGGCTCGACGAGGAGAGCACCATAGGCTTCATCGCCAATGGCGACATCGTCGAGGTGCTCAGTGTGCGCCATGTGCAGGAACTCTATGGTTTCCGTTTTGCCGACGCCACGGTACGTTTCGTCGACTATCCCGACGAGGAGCCGCGCGACTGCAAGTTGCTCCTCTCCACGCTCTATTCCGAGTCGCCCTCGCTCACTGGCGAGGAGTCCAATACCTTGTTCTCCAATGTTATGGAGGACTATGCCGACCTGCCGCATAAGGCCGACCGCTTGCGCGAACTGCGCCGCAATCCCTATTACAATGCTTTACAAGTGAAATTCGCCTATGCGCTGACGTGCCACAAGACCCAGGGCGGCCAATGGCGCACGGTCATTGTCGACCAAGGCTTCCTGCCGCCCGACATGAAACTCGACCGTGAATATCTGCGGTGGCTCTACACTGCTTTCACACGAGCCACCGACAGGGTCTATCTGCTTAATTTCGAATCCCGTTTCTTCGCCGGGGATTGATTCCCGAACCCTACTGGGTCGAGAAAACGGGGTTGGCGTACATCTTGAGGAACAGTTGCTGGCAATCGCCTTGAGGCAGCTGGTTCATGCGCTGCAGGAACTTGTTCTTGACCTCGGCCGAGTAGCGCTGGCGGTGCTGGTTGGTGCCGGTCAGCATGTCGTAGGCCAGGTAGTTGGTGGGCATCAGCTTGTAGAGTCTCTGGATGCGACGGTCGAGCACTTTGGCCACATGCTCGGCCAGGTCTTTCTTGCCGGCCTCCTGCTCGCCTGAAATCTCGGCGGCGGTCAGCGGCTTGCCTATCGACAGGTGGATATGCCCCTTGGGAGCTATGATTCCGGTGGTTACGCTGTTGGTATCCTCGCCCTCCACCTTGTGGTATTCGCCCAATGAACGTTTATACAACTCGGTGGCTTTCAGCAGGTCGCAGGGGTCCCATTCGTACGAGATGGCCATGGGGATGATGTTGAGGTCGGCCAGGGCCTGGTCGGCGGGTTTCTCGCTGCCGAGGGTGAGCATCTTGATGATGGCGGGTGCCGTGGAGTCGATACCGTCCTTGCTGCGGCCGTTTTTCTGCGCTATCCACACCGACTGGCGCTTGTCGACAATCAGGTGATGGAGATATTGCGACAGGTGCTGCAGGCTGCGGTAGAAAGCACGCGGATTGCCGCCGCCGCGTTCCATCTGGACGAGCTTGTTGCTCAGGAACAGGTCGCGCAGCAGAGGGCTCTCCATCAGGTTGTTGCCAAAGACGATATAGGAAGTGTCGCGCTGGCGGTCGATGAGCTCTTTCTGGAGCAGGAAGGCGTCGAGGGTGATGTCGCGGTGGTTGGATATGTAGAGGCAGGGCCTGTCGCGACGGATATAGTCGAATCCCGAGCAGGTGAAGCCCTGCGAGGTGGTCTTGATGATGCGGCAGATGGCGTCATACATGAAAGTGGTTTGCAAGTCTTTGACGGTCTGCACGCTGCGTAGTTGTTTCATCGAATCCTCCACGGGGACCTCGGGGTAGATGAAACGCAGAATCTGCGGGATGAGGCTCCACTGGGAGATACGTCCGATGGCCTCGCGCAATTCGCTGTCGTTGTAGGGTCTTATGTCGTCGAAAAGGTTGGTTTCCATTAGAATACGTTGTCGATAAGGTAGTCGATTTCTGTCTTGGGGTCGGCGCCTTCGTAAAGGATGTGGTAGACGGCTTCCACAATGGGCATCTCGTCGACCTTGCCGGTCATCAGGCCCAGTTCGTGGTAGTTCTTGGCCGAGAAATAGCCTTCGGCAATCATGCCCATCTCGGCAAAGATGTCCTCGAGCTTTTTGCCTTTGGCCACTTCCTCACCCAGACGGCGGTTGCGGCTGTGTTTCGACCAGCAGGTCACCATCATGTCGCCCAGATACCAGTTGTCGACGATGGGGGTCTGCTGCGAGCCGTAGAGCCTCGTCAGACGCCCCGTTTCGCGCATGGCGGCGCTCACCATCACGGCGTTGAGGTTGTCGCCGTAGCCCAGCCCCTGGCACATGCCGGCGCAGATGGCGTAGATGTTCTTTATGAGTCCTATGCGCTCCACCACCCAGATGTCGGTGGTGTGGGTGGTGTGAAGATAGGGGCAGCGCATCATCTGCTCCACCTCGATGGCCAGCGTCGGGCTGTTCGATGCCATGGTGAGGAAGGTCGGCATGCAGCGGCTCGCCTCTTCGGCGTGTGTCGGCCCGCTGATGACGCAGATGTCGTTCTTCTTGATTTTGAAGGTCGTCTCGAGGTATACCGACACGCTGGTGCGCTTGTCGGGGATGATGCCTTTGATGGCCGAGATGAATTTCTTGCCTTTGTAGGCCGATTTGGGGAGGGTCTCCAGCACGTTGGCAATGTAGGCCGAGGGTGTCACCAGGAACAGGTAGTCGCTCTCTGCCACCACTTTGGCCAGCTCGCCGCTGATGTTCAGCCGCGAATGGTCGAGTTGGACAGTGGGCAGGTATTTGGGGTTGCGTCCCTCGCGCTCCAGCCCTTCGCGCACTTCGTCGCTTCTCACCCACCAATTGACCGTCCGGTCCTCCTGCTCAAGCAGTATTTTTACAATTGCAGTGGCCCATGTGCCACTTCCAATCACTCCTATCATTTTATATATAACTGTTATACAATGGCATATAGCCATTGGGTGCTTTAGGTTTTAAATGCAAAGATACGAATCTTTTTTCACATTTTATAACATATTTATGTTAAAATCCGTTAACGCTTCCCCGCCGCGGCGGCAAAAAATGGCATCAACTCTTTCCCATCGCCTTCCCTCCTCCTTGCCTCCTCCTTGCTATCGCCCTCGGCAGTGGGTGATGGTAGGGCGGTGGCAGGACGATGGGACGCGGCAGGTCGCTGTCGGGCAGTAGGAGGGTGTTTTGTATCGGGTTTGTGCTCAGGGATTTATGTCCGGGTGTTGATTTTTTTTAATTTTTTACTTGACAGGAAACAGTTTTAGGATTATATTATATATATATATGTTGAACATTAAAAAATGAATAGAAAGTATGGCAAAGCAAACATTTGGAATTTTGGACGGTTATTGTGGGACGGTGGGTCCCGTCATCGGCTATCAGTGGCGCGGGCGCTGGTGCCTGCGCTCGCGGCCGCGCCGTGTGCACAACCCCCAGACAGAGAGGCAGCAGGAACACCGCATGCTTTTCCGCGACATGGTGCAGATGGCCTCGCGCATGAACCATACGCTGCGCGTGGGCTTCCGCGCCGCCGCCCTCGAGGAGAAGATGACCGAGGGCAACCTCTTCGTGAAGACCAACAAGGATCTTTTTACACCGCAAGGTGTTGACTATCAACATATGCAGGTGAGCGCCGGGCCGGTGGCGCCGGTGGCTTTCCTGCAGGCCGAGCTCGACTCCGACCTGGTGTTGCATTGCGAGTTTTCCAAGAATCCGTTGCATCTGAGTGCCTGTGGAGACGACGAGGTGAGGGTCTACGCCTATTGCCCGTCTCTGGGGCGCGGTGTGTTGTCGGCGGCAGCCTATCGTCGTAGCAAACATTTGGAAATGAGGCTCCCCGACGAGTTTGCAGGGCGAGAGCTGCACTTCTATGGTTTTGTGACCGACTATGCGCAGCGGGCGTCGGAGACGGTGTATATTGTTGTCGACAATGAGACTGTTGCCGATGCGGCTCCGGCTCCGGAGCCTCCGTCGGTGGAGGAGTGTCCGTCGGTGTTGCCGCACACGGCGGTGCAGCAGGAGGCGTGGCCTGGCGTGTCGGGACCGATTGTGTGGAATGTCACTGGATAACCGTGCCGGGGGGAAAAAAAGTAAGCGGACCGAGATTGTCGGTCCGCTCAACAGTTGATTTAGGCTGCTGCTCTTGGATTATTTGCCAAGGAGCTTGCTGCCGGCTTTGAATTTGGCCACTTTCTTGGCGGGCACTTTGACGGCTTTGCCAGTGCGGGGGTTCTTGGCGGTGCGGGCTTTGCGCTTCACAACGCTGAAGGTGCCGAAACCGATGAGAGTCACTTTCTCACCTTTTTTCAGCTGTTCCTGGATGCTGTCGAAGCAAGCGGTCATAGCCTGTTTGGCGGCAACTTTGGTCATGCCGGTTTTGGCGGCCATTGCATTAACAAGTTCGGTTTTGTTCATAATGATTTGTGTTTAAGGGTTTATAATACTTTGTATTTCTTTTCGCTGCAAATGTAGCAATTTTTTTTAATACGACACAAATTTTTTTTAAATTTTTTTAAGAAATTTTTTCACTATATTTTCAAGGTCTTAGTTTCCAGCCAGTTAGTTTGTTGCCACGAAGAAAATCTTCGACGGAATTTTTTCGTTTCCCGCTCATTTGCAGGCTCAAAATCTGTAGAAATCCGTCGTTTACACCGATTTTTAGCACTTTTTTTTCGTCACAAATGAGTGTTTTTGGGGTGGCCGAAGGGTCGGAAACCGCCACGGCGTCGAAGATTTTGAAGAGCACTTCTTCGCCCTGGGGGTTGACGAGGGTGAGGAGGGCGGCGGGGTAGGGCGAGAGGCCGCGGATGAAGTCGACGACCTTCTGTGCGGGTTGGTCGAAACGGATGATGCAGTCGTCCTTGAAGATTTTGGGGGCTGCGGTGGGTGTGCCTTCCTGTGGGCGCGGGGTGAGGGTGCCGTCGGCGATGCCGTCGAGGGTTTGCACGACGAGCGTGCGGCCCATGGCGGCAAGGCGGTCGTGGAGGGTGCCGGCGTTGTCGTCGGGCAGGATGGGTGTCTCGGCCTGGAGGAGGATCTGGCCTTCGTCGATCTGATGGTTGAGGAGGAAGGTGGTGACGCCGGTGACGGTGTCGCCGTTGATAATGGCGTGGTTGATGGGTGCGGCGCCGCGGTAGCGGGGGAGGAGCGAGGCGTGGAGGTTGAAGGTGCCGTGTGCGGGCATGTTCCATACCGCCTCGGGGAGCATGCGGAAGGCCACGACGACGAACATGTCGGCGCCATAGGAGGCCAGATGTTCAAGGAACTGCGGGTCGCGGAGCTTCTCGGGCTGGAGGAGGGGCAGGTGGTGGTCGAGGGCATACTGCTTGACGGGGCTGAAGACGACCTTTTGTCCGCGGCCGGCCTGGCGGTCGGGGACAGTGACAACGGCGCAGACCTCGTGGCGGGGGCTCTGCATGATGGCGTCGAGGCTTTCGACGGCGAAGTCGGGGGTGCCGAAATAGACTATTTTCACGTTCAGAAGACTGCTTGGTCGGTGAATTGGAGCATCTTGAGGGCGGTGATGGCGCCTTCGACCCCCTTGTTGCCGTGTTGGCCGCCGGCACGGTCGAGGGCTTGCTGCATGGTGTCGGTGGTGAGGACGCTGAAGATGATGGGTTTGTGGTTGGCCAGGGCCACATTGGTGAGCCCTTGCGAGACGGCCTGGCAGATGAATTCAAAGTGGCGTGTCTCGCCCTGGATAACGCAGCCGATGCAGATGACGGCGTCGATGCTGTCGAGCTCGGCCAGGGTGTCGGCGGCATAGGAGAGTTCGTAGGTGCCGGGCACGCGGTGGACGATGATGTTGTCTTCTTTCACTCCGTGGAGGAGGAGTGTTTCGACGGCGCCTTTGAGCATGGCGTTGGTTACCTCGGGGTTCCATTCGGCCGCCACAACGGCGATGGTCCAAGGCGCGCCGTTGGGCACGGTGGAGGGTGAGTAGTCGGAAAGGTTGGTCTTTTTCATTGTTATAAGGGAATTAGGGGTCTAAAAGTCTTTGGGGTTGAAGGTATAGGTGGCGGCAGCAGCGGAGGAGGTGTTTTTTCTCTTTTTCTTGGGTTCCTTGATGATGCTGTTGTCGGCTTTGTAGTCGAGACGTTGGCCCTTGCGGGGCTGGTGGATGCCGAAGTAGGTCTTGTCGAGGTGGAGTCGGCGAGTGCGGAGAGAGAAGTTGTTGAAGTCGAGAATCCATTCGGGGTCGAAGGTTTGATAGAGGAAACGGCACTCGAAATGGAGGTGTGGGCCGGTGGAATTGCCGGTGGAGCCGCCGAGGCCGATGAGGTCGCCTGCGGCGACGGGTTGGTTGGGATGGACGTTGATTTTGGAGAGGTGTCCGTAGAGGGTCTCAAGGCCGTTGGGGTGGCGTATGACGACGCAGTTGCCGTAGCCTCCCATGCGGGTTGCTATGCGCACTATGCCGCTGAAGGCGCTATAGACGGGGTCGCCGGTGTTGAGTCGGATGTCGACGCCGTGGTGGCCACGCTGCCACCGCCAGCCGTAGTTGGAGGTCTTGCTGTTGCGCACGGGGAAGCAGAAGTCGGAGGAGTCTTTGACGAGCTTGAGGTTGATTTCGTCGGGCAGGTTGTCGAGGCGTGTGCGGCCGAGGGGGTTGACGCGGTGGTGAGGGAAGGCGTCGTACCAGAGAGGCACCATGGCAGCGGTGAGGGCCGAGGTGTCGTCGTCGGTGGTTTTGGCGGCTTCGCGGATGGCTTTGACGGCCAGTTTGCTCTCGGCTTTCTGTTGCTTGGATTGGAGGAAGGAGGAGGCCTGCCGTGCAGTCTCAGGGACCGGGCTCTTGGCTGTTTGCCGCGAGGCCTCGAGGCGGGCGTTGACGAGGGAGTCGTAGTAGGAGACCTGGGCAGAAAGCGGAAGTTGGAGGGAGGAAAGTAGGATAATAGCCAGTATCAGCAGTCGGCGGAGGCGTGCCACGGGGAAGCCGAGTTGCTCGCGGTATTTGGCCACGGTGCGGCGAGCCAGGGGGTAGCCTTGCTCGTTGAGCAGGTGCGCCAGGGCGTCGTCGGAGAGGGGCGCCTGTTTGTCCTCGTGCTCGATGGCGTCGGCAAGGCGTTGCTTGACGGCCTCGACCGACACTTCTTCGCCTTCGGCGTTGGCCATGCCTTGTGAGAAGCACTCCTTGAGGGGAATGGTGCCGAAGTCGGTCTGAAGGTATTTGCTGTTGGCCATGCGCGAGACGGTGGAGATGTCGAGCCCTGTGGCGTCGGCCACCTCGCGTTGGCGCAGGGGTTGCTTCTGGTCGGGGTCTCCTGTGAGGAGGAAGCGGCGCTGATGGCGGACGATGTAGCGCATGACGTGCACGATGGTGTCGTGGCGCTGCTGGAGGAGGTCGATGAATCCTTGGGCGTCGGCCTGTTTGGTGCGCAGGAAGGAGATGGTTTCGCGGTCACCCTTGGTTTTCTCATATTCGGCGAGGAGGTCGGTATAGTAGGTGTTGAGGGAGAGTCGCGGGAGGTTGCCGTCGTTGAGGTAGAAATGGAGTTCGCCGTCGTGTTGGTAGATGATGATATCGGGAGTGATGGCATTGGCCACCAAATCGCTGTCGGCATCGGAGGAACCCGGCTTGGGGTTGAGGCGGCGGATGAGGGCGGCGGCCTCTTCGAGTTTCCCGTCATTGATGGCGAGGGCGTTGCAGATGCGTTCGTAGCGGTGGTTGGCGAAGTCGTCGAAATGGTCTTTGATGATGGTGGTGGCGATGGGAAGGATGTCGGAATACTCGGAGTATTCGGTGTTGTCGGCCATCCGTTCCAGTTGCAGCAGCAGACATTCCTGAAGGCTGCGGGCGCCGATGCCGGCGGGGTCAAGGCTCTGGATGATGTGCAACACTTCGAGGACCTCGTCGCGCGAGGCGTCGATGCCTTGTCGGAAAGCCATGTCGTTGGTCACCAGGTCGAGGTCGCGGCCGAGGTAGCCTGCATCGTCGAGGGAGCCGATGAGCTCGGTGGCGATGAGTTGTTGTCGCTCGGTGAGACGACGGGTGAAGAGTTGCGAGGAGAGACGTTCGGTGAACGAGGGGGTGTCGGAGAGGACGAACTCGCGATGTTGTACGTTGGGGTCGCTCTCAAGGCGCCCGCGGTAGTCGTAGTCGAAGTCTTCCTCGTCGGAGTCCCAGTCGGACTGGTTATTGTCGGCAGCCAGGTTGTCTATATCCTCGGCGTCGGGGCTTTCGGCCTCGAGGAGGGGGTTTTTCTCTATCTCCTCCTTGATGGCCTGCTCAAGGTCAGTGACGGGCAACTGCAGCAGCCGCATCAGTTGTATCTGTTGCGGTGATAGTTTCTGCTGCAGTTGCTGTCGCTGAACTTGTTTCATTTATCTGACGATATCCATCTCTTCGATGAGGTTCTTGGCACCGGCGAAGATATCGATGACCCAGAGCATGTAGCGGCTGTCGAGGCAGATGCAGCGCTGGAGGTTCTCCTCGAAGTCGATGTCGCCGCTCATGGCCTCGCTGTTGCCGTCGAAGGCCAGGCCGATAAGCTGGCCTTTGCCGTTGATGACGGGCGAGCCGGAGTTGCCGCCGGTGATGTCGTTGTTGGTGATGAAGCAGGTGGGCAGTTCACCGTCTTTGTTGGCGTAGCGGCCGAACTCCTTCTTGGCGTAGAGCTCCTTGAGGCGTGCGGGAACGGCAAACTCGCTGCTCTCGGGATCCTCTTTCTCGATGACACCGCGGAGGGTGGTGTAGTAGTGGTAGGAGACGCCGTCGCGCGGGTCGTAGCTCTTCACATTGCCGTAGGTGAGACGGATGGTGGAGTTGGCGTCGGGCGACATGAGTTTCTTGCCGTCGTTGATTTGGAGGATACCGTCGGTGAAGTCGCGGATACCGCGCTCGAGGTTGTCCTGCACCTCCTGGGGCACCTGGTCGCCGAGGGCAACATAGGCCTCATAGATGTTGTTGCCAACTTGGACCAGCGGGTCTTTGTCGAGGGACTTGATGTTGGGTTTGTTCATGAACTTGGCCAGCTTCTCGGGATCGGCGAAGATGGATTTGCTGAAGAGCTTTTCGGTATACTCGTCGAATTTGCCTTTGTATTTCTTGTTGGCGTCGAGGAGGAACTGGGGGCAGTAGTCGGGATTCATATGGTCGACGACATACTTGAAGAGAGAGGAGACGAGGCGTTTCTCGACGTTCACGTCAAAGTCTTTGTAGAAGTTGTCGATGTAGCCTTGGATAAAGCTGAGGTCGGCCTTGGGGTCGTTCTCGAGAACTTTCTTGAAGGTGTTGGAGATGCGGAAGGCGAAGAGAGGACTCTCGGGGCCGGAGAGGAGGCCTTCGCGGAGGTAGAGCTGGGCTTCCTCGACGGTGGCGCGGGCGGCGTAGCCTTTCTTGATGAGGTCGAGGGCGCGGCTGTATTTGGGGTTGGTCTGGCGGCTGGCCCACTGCATGTAATCTTTCTCCACCTCTTTCTTGACACCCATGGTGTTGAGGGCCTTGAGGGCTTTGTTCTGCTCGTTGCTGTATTTCCAGTAGTTGGAGCAGGAGGCATACTTCGAGGCGTATTTGATGCGGGTGGCCTGGCTGGCGGCCATCTCCTCGCGGAGGATGTTGATCTTGACGGTGCGGATTTCGTAGACCAGCTTGTTAGTGATGTTCATGGTCTCCTCGAGGCCGAAGGAGGTGAGGAAGTGGTCGGTGGTGCCGGGGAAGCCCATGACCATGGCGAAGTCGCCGTCCTTGATTTCACCGGCGTTGACGGGCAGGTGATGCTTGGGGCTCAGGGGAACGTTGTCCTTGCTGTATTCGGCGGGGCTGCCGTCGGGGGCGGTGTAGATGCGGAACATGGAGAAGTCGCAGGTGTGGCGCGGCCAGCTCCAGTTGTCGGTGTCGCCACCAAACTTGCCCATCGACGAAGGAGGAGCGCCCACGAGGCGGACATCCTTGTAGATGATGTGGACAAAGAGGAAGAACTGGTTGTCGTTGAACATAGGCTTCACCGTGGCGTTGTACTGGGTACCCTTGACAGCCTCGTCGGCAATCATCTTGGAGACCTTCTCGATGGCAGTCTGGCGGTCGCTCTCGCTCATCTCGTCGGTGAGCGCTTCCTTCACCTTGGCGGTGACATCCTCCATGCGCACGAGAATCGAGGCGGTGAGTCCGGGATTGGGCAGTTCCTGGTCCATGCTGTAGGCCCAGAAACCGTCGCGCAGATAGTCGTGCTCCACGCTCGAGTGCTCCTGCAGCTTGCCGTATCCGCAGTGATGGTTGGTGCTCACGAGACCTTTCGAGGAGATGATTTCACCGGTGCAGAAGTGCCAGAAGGGGCTGCCGGCATTGCCGAGACCCACGATGGCATCCTTCAGGCAGCTCTTGTTGATGCTGTAGATGTCCTCGGGAGTGAGTTTGAAACCGGCTTTCTGCATGTCCTGATAGTTCTTGCCAATCAGGGAGAGAAGCCACATGCCTTCGTCGGCGCGCACTGCATTGGGCAGCACCAGCGTCATGACCAGGGCCAATACTAATGTACGAATTTTCATTGTCTTAAATGTTTTTTATTATTAATAATTTAATTGAATCGAAAATGCAAAGATACAAAAAATCCCCGAAATGGGGAAAAAAATGTTGCATGGCGTGGAGTTATAGGACAAGTGTGACGGTGACAGGTGGCACCGGGGGTGACAGTACAGGATGTGTCGCCAAAAACGGTGGGTTCGACGCTCCGCAGGCGTTGTCCGCCACCGTTAACCGGAGAGGAGACCGTGATTGCAAGATGCTTATACATAGTGCTTTGTTAATATCAACTCTTTCCCAAGTCTTATCCAACTCCTTGCCAACTCCATGTCATCTCCGGCCACGGTGGGAGATGGTAGGGCGAGGGTAGGGTGGTGGCAGGGCGGTGGGGCGGAGAAGGAGGCAAGGGGGTGGCAGGAGGGGGGCGGGAGGAAAAAAGTTTTCAACAGGGGAGAAGGGTGGGTCGATAGGGGGGTGGAGGTTGGAAGTTGAAGGGTGGTGGTTGCGGGAGGGGCGGATTTTGTGGGCTTTGTAAAAAAAGTTGCTCCGGGATGAAACTTTTTTCCGATTTGTTCGTTTAAGGTTATGAACAACAAAAATTGGTTAAAAAAAACAAAAAAAGGATTTTTTAGGCAGAAATTGGAAATTTCTTCGTAATTTTACAACCTGAAAAAAAGTAGGTGAAATGGCCTTAATACTTGGAAAAGAATACTGTAAGGTGGACTCGAACGGTCGCTTCAAGTTCCCAATTGCGCTGAAACGCCAGTTGGAGACCGAGGACGGTCGTTTCGTGATTCGCGAGAGTGTCTATGCCGAGTGTTTGGAGCTGTGGACTTACGCCAGTTTCAGGGAGGAAGTGGAGAAACTCCAGGAGAAGCTTAATCCCTATCGCCGCGAGGATCGCAACCTGCTGCGCAAGCTGACCGAGGGCAACGTCATCGAGCTCGACTCGAACGACCGCCTGCTGGTGCCTGCCGAGCAGAAGCATGTGATAGCCAAGGCGAAAGAAATCGTTTTGCAATCGACTGGCAAGTTCATCGAGCTCTGGAACCGTGAGGCCTACGACAAGATGAACCAGTCTGGTGGCGACTATGCCGAGAGGGCGGAGTCGTTGCTGGGATGCGTCCCCGCACAGGGGAAAGAAAAGCCGGTTGAGAGCGATGCAAGAGTATGAATATCATAGGCCAGTGATGCTCGACGAGGCCCTTGGGGGGCTCGCCATCCGTCCCGGGGGAACGTATGTCGACGTGACCTTCGGAGGCGGCGGTCATTCGCGTGCCATTCTCTCCGCTCTCGGTTCCGAGGGACGGCTTTTTGCATTCGACCAGGACGAGGATGCACTCGCCAATGCCATCGATGATTCCCGCTTTGTGCTTATCAACGAGAATTTCAGATACTTGAAGAATTTCCTGCGGCTCCACGGGGTGCGCCGGGTAGACGGCATACTGGCTGACCTGGGAGTGAGCAGCCACCAGTTCGACGTGGCCGAACGCGGTTTCTCTACCCGTTTCGACGGCGCCCTCGATCTTCGGATGGACCGCCGTGGCGAGATGACGGCCGCCGACCTGGTGAACAGCCTCGACGAGAGTGAGTTGGCGCGGCTGCTGAAGCTCTACGGCGAGCTGCCCAATGCCAAGCAGATGGCCCGGGCCATTGTGAAATACCGGCAGGAGGCCGGCTCTCCCATCCAGACGACGGGCGAGTTGAAGGCTGCGGTGCAGAGACATCTGCCGAGGGGTATGGAGAACAAGTATCTGGCCATGCTCTTCCAGGCGCTGCGCATCGAGGTGAACGGCGAACTTGAGGCGTTGAAGGCGATGCTGCAGCAGGCTTGCGAGGTGCTGGAGCCGGGCGGAAGGCTGGTGGTCATCAGCTATCACTCGCTCGAGGACCGTTTGGTGAAGAATTTCATGCGGAGCGGCAATTTCGAAGGCGAGGTGGAGAAGGATTTCTACGGCAATGTGCTGTCGCCCATCAGGATGGTGAGCCGCGGCGCCGTGCAGGCCGGCGAGGCCGAACTGGCGGTGAACAACCGGGCCCGCAGCGCCAGGTTGAGGGTGGGGGAGAAGGTGGAGGCCGAGAATGACTCCAAGGCCGTGCCGCAGAATAACCGATAAAAAAGTATAAATTAGTATACATTAATAATATATATGGGAAACAGGTTTAGAGAGAAAGCAACAGAGAAGCGACAGGAAGAGGTTGTGGAACAGCGGGCTGTGGAGATGGAGGAGAAGGAGAACGACGTGATGGTGGAGGAGCCGGAGAGTGCCGAAGAGGAGCAGCATCCGAGGACTAATGGCAAGGGCGACAAGGTGGCGAAGGGAGTGGCCAAGGTGCTGGGCGGCGACATTCTGGGCGACAAGATGGTGGTGAAGCAGATACCGCTGCTGCTGTTGTGCCTGTTCTTCCTGTTGCTGCTGGTGGCCAACCGATACAAGGTGGAGAGCCTCAGCCGCGAGAAGATAGCCTCGTTGGAGCGCATCAACGACCTGCGCGAGCAGAGGATACAGATGCAGAAACAATATCAGAAGAGTGTGAAGATTTCGCAGATAGCCGAGGAACTGAGAGAGAGCGGGGTGGGCATCACGAGCGGCCCGCCGTATGAGATAGAGCGATAGAACGAAAAGAGGAAGAAATGAAAAAGGACAAGACCGAAAAGAAAGACACAAGGATGACCCGCGGAATGACGGTGTTCTACCTGCTGCTGACGATAGTGGGTGGCATCGCCATTGTGGCAAGCCTGATCAACATACAGTGGGTTCACGGCGACGAATGGCGCGCGCGAGGCGAGAAGCGCGAGCTGGGTCTGCGCACCGACCCCGCACGCAGGGGCAACATCTATTCGAGCGACGGCAAGATATTGGCTACCACGGTGACGGAATGCGACTTCTATCTCGACCTGCTCAACAAGCCTGTTGTAGAGAATGGCAAGCCCAAGCTCAATGCCAAGGGCCAGCCCTTGGAGAGCGGCATTGCCGACTCGTGCTTCGCCCTTTACCTCGACACTGTCTGCGAGATGCTGGCCGAGGTGTCGTCGGGCCACGACAAACGCTACTACTACGACCGTATCAGCGCCGAGCGCGCCAAGGAGACGCCACGGCGCTGTTTCCTCGTGGAACGCCGCATCCCCTATTCCACCTGGCAGGCCATAGGCCGTTTGCCGGGTTGGAAGGTGGGCGTGGTGAAACAGGTGGATGGCCGCAGTGTCATCCGCCAGGTGCGTGCCCATATCTATGGCAATATGGCCGGCAACACGATAGGTTTCAACAACTCGGAGAAACAGGGTACCTTCACCGGACTCGAAGGTGCCTACGATTCCATCCTCCGCGGCCAGGACGGCATCTTCAACTGCCGCCGCCTGACCAAGGGTATCTGGCTTCCCGACGAACCGCGTGAGCGCAAAGAGGTGCCGCAACGCACCGACAACGACCGCATCGACACTATCGTGGTGCAGAACAAGGTGGACGGCATGAGCATCGTGTCGACCATCGACACGCGCTATCAGGACATTGCCGAGAATTCGCTTCGCAAGGCATTGAACCAGTATGGCGGCACATCGGGCTGCGCGGTGCTGATGGAGATGGAGACGGGTTATGTGCTGGCATGTGCCAACCTGACCATAGACACCTCGAGACACGACTATGTGGAGTTGCGAGACGCCAATGTGGCAGTGAGCCATGTCTATGAGCCGGGCTCGACCTTCAAGACCATCATCCTTACTGCCATGATGAGCGACCCCGACATAAAGATAGACACTGCGATGAAGGTCAAGTCTTTCTACAAGGACTTCGGCGGCAAGAATGGTGTCATCAAGGATTCGCACAAGAAGAAAGACTCGCTGAGCGTGAAGGAGGTGATGGAAGAGTCGTCGAACGTGGGTATGTGCGACCTGGGCTGGATGTATTACAACAACCGGCGTAACAAGCTGGTGGACTTGGTGAAGAATCTTTTCCCCTACGACAAGTTGCATTTGGATGTGCAGGCTGACGAATACGACACCCGTGTGAACAACGTCAACGCCTCGAACCGCGACTTCTTGAACTTCTGCTACGGCTATTCCACCACGGTGTCGGCCATGCGGCTGATCACGTTCTACAACGCCCTTGGCGCCGGAGGACGTATGGTGAAGCCGCTGTTCTGCCGCGGCATTGTGGAGGGCGACAAGGTGCGTGAGGTGAAGCCTATTGTCCTCAACCCGCAGATTTGCTCGAAAGAGACTGCCGCCATGATGAAAACCCTGCTGGAGGGCGTAGTGGAGAATGGCACGGGCGACAACATAAAGAACAACACTTACGGCATTGCCGGCAAGACCGGAACGGCTGTCCACAGCTATCGCGACAAGAGTCGCTACAACGGTTCCTTCGCGGGCTTCTTCCCGTCGGAGAATCCGCGCTACACCTGTCTGGTGGTCATCGAGAACAGCCCTGCCTACGGCCGTCAGGCGGCTTTGGTGTTCAAAGCCATCAGCGACTGCGTGGTGGCTGTCGACAAGCGGTTGAGCGACGGCGCTGTGAAGAGCGCCTGGCCGACGTTGGAGGCCGACAGTACGAAGATGCTTCAGCAGCCCGTTCTGGAACGGGGCGACCAGGAGGAAATTATGCGGGTGTACAAACTTCTGGGACAGCAATACTGTTCGGCCGATCCCACGAGCGAATGGGTCACCTACCGGACAGGTACCGATTCCATTCCCGGAGGTTATGTAGCCTACACGCCCGCCGAAGGCAATGTGCCCAACTGCTATGGCATGACGGCCAAGGATGCAGTGGCACTGCTGCAATCGATGGGATACAAGGCGAAGGTTGTGGGTTATGGCAAGGTGTATTCGCAGGTGCCCAAAGGAACGACTGTTGCCAAGCGAGGCTCGGTGGTGACGTTGACACTGAAATAGATTGGATAGATATTATAGATACGATAGACGAAATAGATGAAACTGAAAGATATCATAAAAGGAATTGACTGCGAGGTGCGCGGGGATGCCGGAGTGGAGGTGGAAAATCTCCAGTTTGACTCGCGCAAGGTGGAAAAAGGCACTCTCTTTGTGGCGCAGCCGGGCACCAAGGTTGATGGACACGACTTCATAGGCAAAGCCGTGGAGTCGGGTGCTGTGGCCGTGGTTTGCCAGCAGGTGCCTGCGGAAGCCCCCGAAGGGACGACCTATGTGGTGACGAAAGACAGCAGCAAAGCCCTCGGTGAGATGGCAGCCAACTTCTACGGACACCCGTCGCGCAGCCTGAAGCTCATCGGCATCACCGGAACCAACGGCAAGACCACCACGGTGACCTTGCTGCACAGGATGTTCCGCATGATGGGCCACCATGTGGGATTGGTCTCCACCATCGTCAATAAAATTGACGAGGAGGAACTGGCCACGGGTCACACAACTCCCGACTCGCTGGAACTGAACCAACTGCTGAGAAAGATGGTGGATGCGGGATGCGACTACTGCTTTATGGAGGTGAGTTCTCACGCTGTGGTGCAACAGCGCATTGCAGGCGTGGAGTTCGCCGGCGGTATCTTCAGTAATATTACCCACGACCACTTGGACTTCCACAAGACCATGGCCAACTACATTGCCGCCAAGAAGGGCTTCTTCGACGGATTGCCCGCAACGGCATGGGCACTGGTGAATATCGACGACAAGAACGGTCGCGTCATGGTGCAGAACACCAAGGCCAAAGTGAGCACTTACGGACTCAACCAGATGGGTGACTTCCACTGCAAGATTATCGAGGAAGGATTCGAAGGCATGCATCTCGGCATCAACGGCCGCGAGGTGTGGTGCCGGCTGGTGGGCCGCTTCAACGCCTACAATCTGTTGGCTATCTACGGAGCCGCAGTGTTGAGCGGTGCCAAGGAAGACGAGGTGGTGCGTCTGCTGTCAACCCTCGAGCCCGCGCCGGGACGTTTCCAGTATGTCAGCGGTAGCGGTATCACCGCCATCGTCGACTACGCCCACACTCCCGATGCCCTGCAGAACGTGATAGAGACCATTGACGCCATCCGCCGTCCCACACAACAACTGATTACCGTGGTGGGCTGCGGCGGCGACCGTGACAAGACCAAGCGTCCCGAGATGGCACAGATTGCCTGCAAGGGCAGCGACAAGCTGGTGCTCACCTCCGACAATCCTCGTACGGAGAAGCCGGACAGCATCCTTGACGACATGGAGGCCGGACTCACTGCCGAGCAGCTGAGCCATACCGTGCGCATCACCGATCGCCGACAGGCCATACGCACAGCCTGTATGATGGCTCGCGAGGGCGATATTATCCTCATTGCCGGCAAGGGCCATGAGAAATATCAGGAAGTGAATGGCGTGCGCAGCCACTTCGATGACGTGGAGGAGGCGGAGAGAGAATTAAGAAATAAGAGTTAAAAGTTATGCTATATTATCTGTTTCACTGGTTGCATGAGAGCCTGAACGTTCCGGGAACGGGCGTGTTCGAGTACATCTCGTTCCGGTCGGGAGCGAGCATGGTGACGGCTCTGTTCATCATGCTGTTCCTCGGCAAGCCATTCATCCGCTGGATGAAGAACAAACTGGGTATGATGGATGAGGTTCGTACGGAATTGGGCCTTGAGGGCGCTGCCCGCAAGAGCCAGACACCCACGATGGGCGGCTTGCTCATCCTGGCGGCCATCATCATCCCGACGCTGCTCTTTGCCAAACTCGACAACATCTATGTCCTTATCATGTTGGGCACCACGGTGTGGATGGGTATGATAGGGTTTCTTGACGACTACTTGAAGAAGACCCGTGGCAAAGCAGGTCTTCCGGGCAAGTACAAGGTTCTCGGCCAGGTCATTCTCGGTCTCGTCGTGGGTTTGCTCATCATGCACCACCCCTCGATGTCGGGTTCCACCACTACCACCATTCCTTTCGTGAAAAACAATGAGTTCGACTATGCGTGGCTCGTCACCTGGATGGGCGATTGGGCCAACGACCTGGTGTGGGTGGTCTATGTGCTTATCATTATATTTATTGTTACTGCCATCAGCAACGCCTCGAACCTCACCGACGGTATCGACGGCATCGCCACCGGAGTGGCGGCTGTCAATGGTGGCGCCCTGGCCCTGCTGGCATGGGTGAGCGGCAATATCGTGATGGCCAGTTACCTCAATATCATGTACCTTTCCAACATCGGCGAGTTGGCCATCTTCAGCACCGCCTTCGTGGGAGCCACGCTGGGTTTCCTGTGGTTCAACGGACACCCGGCGGAAATCTTCATGGGCGACACAGGCTCGTTGGCCATCGGAAGCATCATCGCTGTCTTCGCCGTGCTTATCAAGAAGGAACTCCTGCTACCCGTATTGTGTGGTATCTATGTGGTGGAGAATCTCTCGGTTATCATACAGACCACCTACTGCAAGCATTATCGAAGGAAACACAAACTACCTGCGGGACAGATAGTGCCTGTCGAGAAACGCCCCTTCCTCATGACCCCCCTCCATCACCACTACCAGAAGAAAGGGGTGGCCGAAGAGAAGGTGGTTATCCGTTTCATCATTATCGCCATTCTTCTCGCCATCTTCACCCTCTCGACACTTAAACTGCGATAAAAACAAACACTAATAACACAATCAAACAATCACACATTCAGAACATGACTATTGAAACTATGGCCGTTCAGAGCCGCGACAGAATCCACACCGGGTTGGCCGGTATCGACACCCAGCGTCTCAAAGCGATGCGCAACGCATCGTTGCGAGCCTGCTTCAACCGCATGGAAGAGACCCGCTACCGCATGGAATTCGTTGCCCGTGTCCGTGGTCGCGAATATATCAACGATGCCGCTGCGCGTAACATCAATGCCACTTGGTATACCCTTGAAAGTACCAAAGGCGGCCTGATATGGATTGCCGACGCTCCCAAGGCCGATGCCGACTACAGCCGTCTGGTGCCTCCGGCACTGCGCAAAGTGAGGATGCTTCTCATTGTTGGAGGCGACAGCGAACGTATGCGCAAATCCTTCTCCGGTATCATTCCCACCATCGAGGCCTGCCCTTCGATGGCCGCTGCATTGCAGAAGGCTTACCGCTACGAGGCCGACGACGTCAAGGTGCTCTATTCTCCGGCATGCGACAATGGACAAACTGTCGAGGACCGTGGCGAGGCTTTCCGTCATGAAGTAAACGAATTGTAAAATGAAAGTATCCAAGATATTCAGAGGCGATCGGACGATCTGGGTGGTGTTCCTGCTGCTCAGCATCATATCGCTGGTGGAGGTTTACAGCTCCATCGGCCTCTTTGCCTATTCTCAGAGCAGCGGGTGGCCCACGGGTCTTTTCCTGAAGCACCTGTTTATTGTCGTTGTCACATGGGTGGTGGTGGTATTCCTCTCGCATGTCAACTACCGCTTCTTCTCGCGATTTGCATTGATGGGCTTCTGGATATCGGTGGTTCTGCTGGCGGTGGTGCTCATGATGGGAGGACGCTGGTTCCGCCTGCCGGTGGTGGGCCAATTCCAGCCATCGGAGGTGGCCAAGGTGATGCTGGTGCTCTTTGTGGCACGCCAACTGGCTCTCAGGAAAGAGAAAACCGACGACATCGGCACCTTCGTCTCCTTGCTTATCTATATCGGTCTTGTGGTGGTGCTGGTTCTCCCCGAGAACTTCTCCACTGCTGCCTTGATTTTCCTCTCGTGCTATTTGATGATGCTCTTTGGTGGGGTCAATCGCACGTGGTGGTGGCGACTATTCCTGGTGGGCGTGGTGTGTGCGATTGGTTTCCTTGCGGTGAGCTATTATAAATATGAAAAAACGCAAAACGATGTAGGGACTGAGATGACCATCGAGCGTCAGGCCACGTGGGGCCATCGTGTCCATTCATGGATAAACCCGCAACCCGACGAGCTCTCTCAGGAGAATATGGCCCGTATGGCTGTTGCCCGCGGCGGTTTCTTCGGCAAGGGCCCCGGCAACACTGTCCACGCCCGCCTCATGACGCAGGCTCACAATGACTTCATCTACGCCATCATTATTGAGGAACTTGGCATGTTGACCGGTATTCTGGTGCTGGTGCTCTACAGTTTCTTCTATTTCAGGTGTATCCGGTTGACTTGGCGCTGCAAAGGCCGTTTCGGAGCTTTGGCTGTGGCAGGATTCGGTACTATGATTTACCTGCAGGCACTGGCCAATATGTGTGTGGCTGTCGGTGTCCTTCCTGTCACCGGTCAGACCCTGCCGTTCATTTCCTATGGCGGCACGGCCTACATCTTCCTCGGCTGCGGTTTGGGCGTTATCCAATCGGTGGCAGCCGATGTCTATGGAGAGAAAAAGAAAGAACTGCCCGAGACGGAGCCCCAGGTGGCTGTGGAGGGTGAGGGTATGGTGATAACAGACGATACTGATAACGAAGAAAAAAAAGTATAAGATATGAAGATAATCATTAGTGGAGGAGGAAGTGGCGGACATATATTCCCCGCCGTGGCTATCGCCAACGCAGTCAAGGCGCGTTGGACCGATGCCGAGGTGCTCTTTGTGGGTGCCGAGGGCCGTATGGAAATGGAAAAGGTGCCTGCGGCAGGCTATAAGATTGTGGGTCTGCCTATCGCCGGTCTCCAGCGCAAACTCACACCCGAGAATATTGTGAAGAATCTTCAGTTGCCTTTCCGCATCATGAAGAGCCGTCGCATGGTGAAGGGGGTCATCCGCGAATTCAACCCCGATATTGTGGTGGGGGTCGGAGGATTCGCCAGCGAGCCCACGCTCAAGGCCGCTGCTTCCATGGGCTACAAGACGCTCATCCAGGAGCAGAACTCCTATGCCGGCCTGACCAACAAAATGCTTGCACGCAAGGCCGAGAGAATATGCGTGGCCTACGATGGCATGGAGCGTTTCTTCCCTCGCGAGAAGATTGTCTTCACCGGGAATCCCGTGCGTGCCGACATCGAGCAGATGAACGTCTCTTCCGCCGAGGGTCGTGCTCATTTCGGTCTTGAGGCTGAAGGACGTGTGTTGCTCTCTGTGGGAGGAAGTCTCGGCGCTCGAAGTATCAACGAGATGATCATCAGTCACCTCCATTTTTTCCGTGAAAATCGCATCCAGCTTCTTTGGCAAACGGGCCGCTGGATGTACGACCAAGCGGTAACCGCTGTCGAGCGTGCCCAGGTAGGTCAGTGGGTCAAGGTGCACCAGTTCATTTCGCGCATGGACATGGCCTATGCCGCCGCCGACATTGTGGTGTCTCGCGCCGGCGCCATAGCCATCAGCGAACTCTGCCTTGTGGGAAAACCCGTGGTGCTCATCCCATCGCCCAATGTGGCAGAAGACCATCAGACCAAGAACGCCCTCGCCCTCGTCGACCGCGGTGCCGCTGTCATGGTGAAGGATGCCGACTGCAACAGCCAGGGCCTGGCGGCTGTCAAAGAACTCTTCGATGCACCCGAGCGGCAGGCCACCATGTGCACCGCCATTGCCAAGATGGCCGTTCGCAACGCCGCCAACAAGATTGTCGATCAAATAGACGACCTCGTCTATGGCGCCACAAGAAAGGCTTCTGCAAAATTGCCCGACCCGCTTCAGCAACTTGAGAATCTCAAAAACCTTTAAATGATGAACTACTATTTCCTTGGCATAGGAGGCATAGGCATGAGCGCTCTGGCGCGCTTCTTCCATCGGCGTGGCGACCACGTCAGTGGCTACGACCGCACCCCCAGCCCTCTCACGGCCGAGCTCGAGGACGAAGGCATCGCCATACATTACGAGGACAACCCCGATTTGCTCCCTGCCGAGATCGACCTCGTGGTCTATACGCCCGCCGTGCCTGCCGATACCCGTGAGTTCCAATCCCTCGCCGCCCGTGGTGTGAAGATGGAGAAACGTTCGCAGGTGCTGGGAGAGGTGACACATGGCAAGAAATGCATCGCTGTGGCCGGCAGCCATGGAAAGACCACCACCACCACCATGATTGCCCATATGCTTTCACAAGCTCCTTGTGGGTGCAATGCTTTCTTGGGCGGTATCAGCAAAAACTTCAATAGCAACCTCCTCGTGAACAACAATAGCGACTATGTCGTCGTCGAGGCCGACGAGTATGATCGCTCCTTCCTCCAGCTTCATCCTCACATGGCCGTCATCACTGCCACCGACCCCGACCATCTGGATATCTATGGTACCCATGAGGCCATGATGGAGGCTTATCTCCAGTTCGCCAACCAAACCGACCCCAACGGACGTCTCTTCCTCAAGCAGGGCATCTTCTGTACCGCCGACGGCGAGGAATTTGCCGAATACGGCCACGAGCACCACCACGACCATGACCACCACGACCACGACGGCCACGACCACGACGGCCACGACCATCCCCACACCCATACACTCGCACATCCAAACATTCAGACCTATACCGCACGCGGCATCGAGGCCGACTACTATGCCATCAATGTCCGCAACTATAATGGCAACCTCTTCTTCGACCTCCGCACCCCCGACGGTGTGCTCTTCGACCTCGAACTCGACGGCGCACCACTTGTCAATGTCGAGAATGCCGTGGTCGCCTCGGCGGTAGCCCTCAGTTGCGGCCTCGACCAATATCAATTGCGCCATGGTCTGAAATCCTTCTCCGGCGTGCGCCGCCGCTTCGACTACCGTATCCGTGAGAAAAACCTCATCTACATCGACGACTATGCTCATCATCCCAATGAGATTGCCTCCACCATCGAGGCTGTCCGGTTCCTCTATCCCGGCAAGCGCGTGGTAGGCATCTTCCAACCTCACCTCTACTCCCGCACACGCGACTTCGCTGACGATTTCGCCCGTGTGCTGCAAACCCTCGACGAGGTCGTCATGCTCCCCATCTATCCTGCCCGCGAAAAACCCATCCTTGGCGTCACCTCCTCCATGGTGCTTCGCAAGATGGATACCATGTCCAAGTACCTCTGCACGCCCGACCAGGCCCTCGAGCTCATCCCGGCCCTCTGCCCCGACGTGGTTCTCACCCTCGGCGCCGGCGACATCGACCGCCTTGTACCCCGTCTCGAAACCACCCTTAGAGAACAACTCCTATAATCTTTAATCGATAAACTTTAACCGTCACAATGAAACGTCCTGCCAAAATCATGCTCATCGTCCTGAGCGCCGTGGTGCTCGCCGTGTTGGTGATTGTCGCCAATGTGGTGCGCTCGCGTTCGCAGGTGCGTGGCATCGAGGTTGTCATCCGCTATGGCGACACCCCACAGCTGGTGGGTAGCCAGACAGTGGTCGACACCGTCCTTCGCAGCATGCCCAACCTCCTGCAGTTGAGTGTGAAGAATGTCGACTGCAAGCGCGTGGCCTCGGTGGCACGCCGAGTGCCGTTCCTCACCCAGGTCTCCGCTTCCGTCAGCGTGGGTGGCAAGGTGGTGGTGCGTGCCGGGCAGCGCCGTCCCATCGCACGCCTCTATTATGGCACACGCGAGTTCTACATCGACCGCGATGGGGTGCTCTTCCCTCCCTCGGCTTTGGGTTTCTGTGATGTCCTCGTGGCAGGGGGCTCCTTCACCGAGCCTCTGCGCCTCGATAGCCTCAACGCCCAAGCCACGGCTATCTGGAAACTGGCTTGCTTCCTCGACGACGAGGACGACTACCGCGACCTCATCGACCAGATATTCATCGAGCGCGACGGCAACATGATGATGGTCCCCAAAGTGGGCGACCATGTCATCGAACTTGGCGCCGTCGACGACCTCGACAACAAGTTCTCCAATCTCCTCACCTTCTATCGAAAAGGAATGCCCCGCGCCGGATGGAACACCTATTCCAAGATAAGTCTCAAGTTCAAAGGACAAGTAGTTTGTACGAAAAAATAAATCAAAAATAACACATTTTATGGAAAACGAAATCATTGTAGGTCTTGACATTGGCACCACCAAGATTGCCTGTTTCGTGGGCATGCGTGCCGAAAATGGCAAAGTGAAAATCCTGGGTTTTGGAAAAACCGACTCCAAAGGCGTTGAGCATGGCGTGGTGAAGAGCGTCACCGATACCGCCGAGTCCATCCGTCGCGCCGTCAGCGAAGCCGCCGACCAGGCCGACGTCGACATCGACGAGGTCTGGGTGGGCATTGCCGGCCAGCACATCAAGTCGCGCCCCTCCCACGGCAGCGTCATGATTCCCGTCGAGCATCGCCTCATCGAGCAGGAGGATGTCGACCGACTCATCTCCGAGCAGTACAACACCATGCTCGAGCCCGGTGAGGAGATTATCCACATCTTCCCCCAGCAGTATATCGTCGACCGCGAACCCCTCAGCCGCGAGATCTCTCCCGTGGGCGTGGTGGGCAAAAATCTTGAGGCCGACTTCCACATGGTTACTGCCAACGTGCAGAACCTCCAGTACATCAAGTATGCCGTCCAGGATGCCGGTCTCCACATCAAGGGTGTCGTCCTCGAACCCGTGGCCTCGGCTAAGGCTGTCCTCGACGACTCCGACCGCGACGCCGGCGTCGCCATGGTCGACATCGGCGGCGGCACCACCGATATCGCCATCTTCCACGACGGCATCATCCGCCACACCGAGGTGCTCCCCTTGGCCGGCAACGCCATCACCAACGACATCCGCGAGGGATGCAACATCCTCAAGAAGCAGGCCGAGAGTCTCAAAGTCAAGTTTGGCTCCTGCCTTACCTCCGCCGTCTCCGAGAACGACGTCATCTCCATCCCCGGCATCCGTAGCCAGGCCCCGCGCGAGATCTACGTCAAAACCCTCGCCGGCATCATCAATGCCCGCACACGCATGATTCTCGAGCAGGTCGACTACTCCATCAAGCTTTCTGGCTTCCACAAGAAACTCATCGCCGGCGTTACCCTCACCGGCGGCGGTGCCCAGCTCAAGAACATCAAGGAACTCTGCGAACTCATCACCACCACCGACACCCGCATCGGTGTCCCCAACGAACATCTCTCGCCCGACAGCGTCTCCTTCGCCGACCTGGCCCATCCCATGTATGCCACCGGTATCGGCCTCGTCCTCTACGGTCTCGAACAGGCCGAAGCCGAGCACGAGGACTCGTTCGAGGATGACGTGAAAACCGAGGCGGACAACAACGACGGCAAGGTCGACATCTTCGCCAATATGGATATGGAACCCGCCGCCGATCCCACTCCCGACAGCGACGACGAGACCTCGGAGAAACAGCCCAAAAAGGTCAAGAAGGAAAAGAAAGAGAAGAAAGGCGATAACTTCGAGAAGACCATCGGAGGCTTTTTCAAGAAACTCTTCGACGAGGGTATCGACGACTGATGTGAATTATTTTGTTGATAACTAATTGGTAGATAGTTTATTTATACGACAGAAAAGTAGTAATTTTATACTGCCAAAATAATACGGAATATTTTAATAACGAATTCTTATTCAGTAAGATAGAAATATACAAGCACATGGAAGAAGTAGTAAATTTCTCTTTCGGAACCCCTAATGTCGATTTTGACTCGCCCAAAGGCCAGTCCTCCTACATCAAAGTCATTGGTGTCGGCGGTGGCGGTGGCAACGCGGTCAACCACATGTTCCGTCAGGGTATCAAGGGAGTCGACTTCATCGTCTGCAACACCGACATGAAGGCCCTCAACACCTCGCCTGTCCCCAACAAAATTCCTCTGGGTCACGGACTTGGTGCCGGCAACAAACCCGAGCGCGCCCGTCAGGCTGCACTTGAGAAGGCCGACGAAATCCGCGACGCCATCTCCCACAACACCCAGATGCTCTTCATCACCGCCGGCATGGGCGGCGGCACCGGCACCGGTGCGGCACCTGTCATCGCCGAAATCGCCAAGAGCATCGAGCTCGACAACGAGGAGACGAGCCACATCCTCGTGGTGGCCATCGTCACCCTCCCCTTCAGCTTCGAGAACAAGACCCGCCGCGAGCAGGCTCAGGCCGGCATCGCCGAGCTCCGCAAGCATGTCGACTCCATCCTCATCATCAACAACGACAAGCTCCGCTCCTTCAGCAACTTCAAACTCTCCGAGGCCTTCGGCATGGCCAACGACGTGCTGCTCACCGCCGCCAAGGGTATCGCCGAAATTATCACCGTCGACGCCTACGTCAACATCGACTTCCAGGATGTCAACACCGTCATGGAGAACAGCGGCACCGCCCTCATGGGCTCCGGTAGCGGCAAGGGCGAGAACCGTGCCATCGACGCTATCTCCGCCGCCTCCACTTCCGTGCTGCTCAACGACAACGACATCCGCGGCGCCAAAAACGTCCTCCTCTACTTCTCCTACCACCCCGACCACGAAATCACCATGGACGAACTCGGCGAAATCACCGACTTCCTCAGCGAGAAGACCGACGGCACCGCCGACGTCATCTGGGGCGCCGGCGCCGACGAGACCCTCGACGACGAACTCAAGGTGACCCTCATCGCCACCGGCTTCGAGAAGTCTACCCTCATCCCCGAAGGCCCCAAGGTCATCGAACTGCCTCAGGACGTCGAACCCGCCAAACCCGCCCCCGTGGTGGCTCCCGAGCCCGCGGCCATCGACGAGCCTGTCCTCATCAAGAAAGAGGAACCCGTCGCCGAGACCCCGGTCATCGCCGTCGCCCCCGAAATCCCGATGGCTGCGGCAAATGCCGAGAAGCATGTCTTCGTCCTCGAGGATGAAGAGCCTGTGGCCGTTGTCGAACCCGTGCGCCCCGTGGCCGAACCTACGGCCGACGCCATGGTCGACGAAATCCACATCCTCGACACCATGACCGTCGAGGCCCCCGTCGCCGAAGCCCCAAAACCGGCTCCCGCTCCCGTCTATTCGGCTCCCGAACCCGGCCGCAGCGCCTTCGAGAACGAAAACGACGTCAAGACCACGGCCGACCGCATCCGCCGCATCCACGACCTCCTGCGCAACAACGCCAACGGCGCCGACATCGTACAGTCCATGCCCGCCACACGCGAGTATGCCGAGACCGACCTCTACGAAGGCCGCCACTCCAGCGACCGCGAGGCCCCGTCCTATTCCATGCGTGCCGACGGCTCTTTGGCCAAAAATACCTACTACGACGCCGGTGTCGATTGATGAATAAGAAGATTATAGGCATCGTCTGCGCTATTGGCGCTGCGGTGTGCTACGGTACCAATCCGCTGGCCCGCTACCTCTACGCCGAGGGGATGAACATCCCCTCGGTACTCTTTTACCGTTTCGGACTCGCCTGGATAATCGTGGCCCTCGTCATGCTCGGCCGCTGCGCGCTGAAAAAAGAAAACCTCCGCGTCAACCGACGCGAATTCCTCACCCTCAGCGCCCTCGGCATCCTCTTCATCCTCTCCTCCACCACCCTCTACACCTCCTTCTCCCTCATGCCCTCGGGCATCGCCTCCACTATCCTCTTCACCTATCCCGTCATGACCGCCGCCATCATGACATTCTTCTTCCGCGAACGAATCACCTGGACTACAGTCCTCTCCATCGCCCTCTCGCTTGTGGGCGTGGCACTCCTGTCGTTCAACGACGAAGGCGGCACTTTCTCCCTCCTCGGCATCGTGCTTGTGCTCATCTCGGCACTCACCTATGCGCTCTACATCATCGTCGTAGACAAGTCGCCCCTGCAGATGTCGTCGTTCAAGATTAATTTTTATGTCCTCTTCTACTGTGCGTTAGGCAATGTCGTCTATGCACTCCTCAGCCATCAGCCACTCATGCTGCCACCGTCGCCCACGGCCTGGTTCTGGGTGGGCTGGCTCGCCGTCGTCCCCGCCATCATGGCCTTGGTGATGATGGTCTACGCCGCCAAGTACCTCGGCTCCACCCCCACGGCCATCCTCGGAGCCCTCGAGCCCATGACCGCTGTCCTCATCGGGGTCTTCGTCTTCGCCGAGCCTTTCTCACCACGGCTTTTGCTGGGTATCATCCTGATACTGACGGCCGTAACCATGGTCGTCCTCTCCAAGGCCCGCCGCTAACCCGGCGGCCTTTTTTTTATCTCGAACCTCGCTGGAAGCTCTTTTCTAACTTGCTGTAAATCTGTGTCCCATAACCACCAACTCTTTCCCAACTCCTTACCATCTCCCTACCACCTCCTTATCATCTCCCACCACGGTAGGAGATGATAGGTCGGTGGTAGGTCGATGACAGGGTGTTAATGTTAAATTATATTAAATCCGACCCTGCCGTGTAGAGATTTGGCGTTTTTGGCGTTATTATATATTATATGAATAAAACATTTTTTATAGTATCGGTTTTGCTGTTGCTGACGGTCGGCGCGAAGGCGCAGACGGTGACGGCGGACATCAAGATTACCGAGGAGGGTTTCCCAATAATCTTCGGGGTGGCTGTGACCTGCGACGGCCTGGACAGCGTTTTTTCCGTTGAACCCGACAGCACGGGTCACTTCCGCATGGTGGTGCCACGCGGACGCTGTGTGATAAGTGCGTTGATGCTGGACGATGTCTGCCTCGACTTGCAGAGCGATACCTCCATTGCGTTGGACCTGATAGTTACCCCCTGGCCGATGCACAGAGACGGCTATCGCTCGCGGCGCGAGAAGGACAGCACCCTCCATGCACGCGAGGCATTGCTGAAGGCCGACCTCTACGGCACGGACACCAACCGCTGGCCCTACCAGCCCAACTACGCCACGCTGGCGCAGATGATGGAGGACGACCTGTTCTACCGCCTGCCGCGCTGGCGCACCTACAGTATGGATACGGTGCTGTACTACCTGAAGTTCTGCTACTTCTGCGACCGCAATGAATACGACTACCTCTACTATACCATCCGCCAGATGGAGCGCAGGATGGGGTTGGAACCCGACCTCCGCGTGAAGCCTCCGCGCAAGCCCGACGGAAGATGGTATTGCCCTATGCCTGAGGTGCCGGAGAACTGGATGGACGACACCGCGACCGACTACGGCGACCTCATAGCGCATGCTCGCGAGTGGTCGAAGGGGAGGGCACTAAGCCTGGAACCCATGGGCGAGAAGAGCCTGGTGTACCCGAAGCGCAAGGGGCTGGCGTTCCGCATGGTGATGGACGGCGGGTTGAGCACGCCGACATCGGTGCGTGTGGAGGAGGGGCGTTTCTATTACCGCTGCCGCGAGTATACATGGGACGGCGAGCCGCCCAAGAGGGTGGACGAGGCGCTCGACTTCGCCCTCACCAAGGCCGAGCTCGACACGATGGCGCGTTGCATCGCCGCCCTCGACACCCTCACGACCAACCTCGTGGGAGACTGGCCGGGCATCGACGGCCCGACGTTCGAGTTCGAGTGGGTGAAGGATGGAAACTACCGCAGTGTTATCTGCTACCATCCCGGAAAGGAGGAACCGATAAAGACCCTTTTTGACTACCTCATCCGCCTCCGCCTGCGGCACCTCTGCAAGGTGAGTTTCTATCTGGAGGACGAGTTCCCGGGGCACAAGTATTTCTCGGCCGAGAGCTACACGCGTGGACGCCGGTGGCTGAGCTTCCGCGAGGCGCACCGGTGGAAGGGCGAACCCACGACCCACTATGTCCCCAAGGGCAAATATACCCTCAGCGTCGAGAAGCCCGGCTACGAGACCATTGAGCGGACGATCGACGTGAAGGGTGACGTTATGCTCGACACCCTGCGGATGCGTCACAAGCGCATCACCCTCACCCTGCGGCTGCAGACGGAAAGTGGATGGCCGCTCTCTGGACCCATTGGGATGTATGTCGACGGCGTGGACAGCGCCATCGTGGGAGATTTCGACCCGATAGGGCAGACGGTGGTGTTCCACGATGTGCCGGCAGCCTGCGATTACTACCTCGTTGAACATGTGGGGCGCGGCGGCGGATGGTACCACTCGCAGGTGTCGTTTGTGCGCACATGGACGGAGGCCGACACCCTGATGATGCGCCTCGACCGCAGTCGCGAATACTTCTCCTCGCGCAGCAGGAAGGACATTCACCTGAACGGCATCGTCCGCAACAGAAGACTCTCCGGAGGCAACCACGACCTGGAGCTTGGAGAGCTGTACTATTATGACGCCCTGCTGGAGGATATCCCTACCTGGCAGTCCTTCCCCAAGGCCGACAGTTTGGCCTACGACTGCCTGCGGCGCGTCTACCACAGCGACCCCCTGCAATACGGCTATCTCTACTACCCCATCCAGCACCTTGTCTGGAAGAACTGGGATTTGAAGAATGACTCCACCATCCACAAGCCCGTGGTGGACAGCACCTGCTATGTGCCGATGCCCGAGGAGCTGTGGGAGAAGAAACACTACGTCGACTATGACCTGCTCACCCCTTTCCGTGAGGCGCAAGAGGAATCGGACAGCTATCGCCGCCACCTTGCCACCATGCAGGAGCCCAGCCTGGTGTTCCCGCAGAGGGAATGGCCGTCGTTTCGGTGGATTGGTTTCAGTCCGGTCTCGGGCAGCACCGAGATTGTCCGCATCGATGGTGACACACTGTATGTCAAGGAGATGTTCAATACAAGGGACCTTTATGACTCTGCCGACATTTCGCAGGAGTGGCCCGACACCGTCGTGGTGCGCAAGCAGGCTCTCAGCGCCGCCGACCAGGATGCCCTGCGCCGCCGGCTCGAGGTCCTCGCCGCCGAGGACTATAAGGGCATGGTGGGCCCTGGCCCGATGCCAGGTTGCACAGACCAGGGGACTGCCGTATTCGAATATGTCCTCGAGGGTCGCTACCACCGTTTCGAAGCCTTGTATCCCGACAAGATGGCGGCTGTGAAAGCTTTGATGGACTGGATTGAGGAATTGAAAAAGGAGGAATGATGAAGCATAGATTTGGATTGATTGGACGCAAGTTGGGGCACTCTTGGTCGCAGGAGTATTTCACGCGGAAGTTTGCAGAGTTGGGATTGAAGGACCACAACTATGCGCTCTTCGAGTTGCCCTCGGTGGAGGGTCTGAAGGAATGGGCATTGCGCGAAGGGCTGTCGGGCTTCAACGTCACGGTGCCGTACAAGATGGCAGTTGTCGGGGAACTCGATGCTCTCGATGAGGTGGCTGCGGAAATGGGTGCCGTGAACTGTGTCACGGTGGAGAACGGCCGCCTGATAGGCCACAACACCGATGCCCCGGCATTCGGGCAAACGCTCGATAGGGGAGCCTGGAAGGTGAAAGACGGGAAGAGGGAAGCGTTCGTGTTGGGCACCGGTGGTGCCGCCCGCGCGGTGGCCTATGCGCTTGGTCAACGCGGCACCCCCCATACCTTCGTCTCTCGCCACCCCGAGCGGCACGGGAACGCCATCTCATACGCCCAATTGACTCATCTGTTGGCACAAGCATGCATTGACACAGGCATATTGGTTGTCAACGCCACGCCGGTGGGCATGTATCCCGAAACCGGCCGCACCCCGCTCAACCTGTCCTCTTCCGCGGCGCCCCTTTCAGGGGTCACTTTCTACGACTTGGTCTACAACCCTTCGCCCACCTTGTTGTTGCGGCAGGCTGCCGAGCGTGGCGCCTGCACAAAGGATGGCCTCGAGATGCTGCACCTTCAGGCCGACATGAGCTGGCATTTTTGGAAAAAAACTCTCGAGGCATAATGCTCAGTTCCTAATTTTTTAGTATCTTTGCATTTTTGAAGAGATGAAGATAATACGCGCCATACTGCTGTTACTCAATATCCTCGCTGCGTTGGGACTGATAGCCACCACACTGGCGGGAGTCGTGGCGCCGTCGAGCAACATACTGCCGTCGGTGTTGGCCTACGGCTATCTGCCGATGCTGGGAGTGAATATCATCTTCCTGTTGCTGTGGCTCTTCATGGGCAAGTGGCAGTTCCTCATCTCTACCGCCGCCATCGCCGCCCGCTTCTCCTTTGTGGGCCTCTTCTTCCAGATTGGCGGCACCTCCACGGTGCCTCCCATTGAGGAACATCCCGGTATGGTGACCCTCATGAGCTACAACCTCCACAACTTCGGTGGCGACGGCTTTGAGTCGGCTCCAAAGGACAGCAATGCGCTGGCTTTCCTCGACCTCTTGCGCGAGGAACAACCCATGGTGCTCTGCCTGCAGGAGTACGTGAACGTGAGTGGCATGAAAATCACCGACAGCCTGGAACTGATGGGATACAACCATTATTTCGGTGCCCATGGATCCAATACGAATCCCTTTGGCACGGTGGTCTTCTCCAAACTGCCTATCTCTTTCGTCAAGAAGATTGACGGCCAGAAGATTCTCGTGGAGATTATGAACGGAGACCAGCCGTTCCGCCTCATATGCGTCCATATGGACAGCTATGCCTTCGACCTCGACGATCGCAACGACATCGAACAGATGGCACGCCTGAAGATTGACTCTACCTCGCGACGCACCATGGGCAAGGCTAAGGAGACCGTTATCCGCCACGAGACAGAATGGAACGAGCAGTTGCGGCCGCTCATTAGCGACTGCAGCCTGCCGCTAATCTTGGCCGGCGACATGAACGATATCCCCTCGTCGCACCTCTATAGTCAGATTACCAAGTATCTGGATGACACCTACCGCGACAAGGGACTGGGGTTCTGCACCACCTATAACGGCAGTTTCCCTCGCTTCCGCATCGACATGGTGTTCCGCTCCAAGGAGTTCTCCACCCTCAGCTACCGCCGCATCAAGACCCCCATCTCCGACCACTACCCCGTCATCGTCTCCCTGGAAAAGAGAGGGTCGGCCTAAAGGCCTCAAAATCCAACAAAATCTAATCCAAAAATCAGAAAATGAATTTGCTTCAAGAGCATAACAAGAAATACCAGTTCTTCCACGACATCACGGGTGTTGCCATGAAGGTATACAACAAGTACCGTCCTGTATGGACCTTCTTGTCAACGATAATATTATTTTGGAATTGAAAGCTGTTAATTTTGTAGACAAAAGCCATCGCCGTCAGTTGTGGAATTATATGAATCTAACCCATCAGCCATACGGCATGCTGATCAATTTTGGTCCAGAGGGCTTGTATTCCGAATGGTATGAGCGATATGATAACGGGGATATTGAAAAGGTGCGCCTGTTATGAGAAAAAGATTTTAAAGTTGATTTTGCCAGATTTTGAGCGTAGCGACCCCAAAAATGAGAATACAAGAAGATATGAAAGAAGATTTTGCCAGATTTTGAGCGTAGCGACCTCCTCGCCGCCCGAAGGAAGCGGCAACCACAAAAAGCCCCACGCCGAAAAAAAAAGAAAGATTTTAAAAAAGATTTTTGAAGGATTTTGAGCGCAGCGACCCCAAAAATGAGAATACAAGAAGATATGAAAGAAGATTTTGACAGATTTTGAGCGCAGCGACCCCCAAAAACGTAGCGACCATAAAATGAGAATACAAGAAAGATATAATCAGGTGATATCCCGTTTCGAGGAGGCTATGCCGGTGGCGGAGACGGAGCTCCACTACGAGACGCCGTTTCAGCTGCTGGTGGCTGTCATCCTCTCGGCACAGTGTACGGACAAGCGCGTCAATATGGTGACGCCGGCACTCTTCAAAGCATATCCCGACGCTGAAGCTATGGCCCTCGCCACACCTGAGGAAATCTTCGAATATGTGCATTCGGTTTCCTACCCCAACAACAAGAGCAAACACCTGGCCGCTATGGCGAGGATGCTGGTGAGCGACTTCGGCGGTGTGGTGCCCGAGGATGTATGTGACCTGCAGAAGCTCCCCGGGGTAGGGAGAAAGACAGCCAACGTCATCGCCGCCGTGGTCTTCGAGCAGCCCGCTATGCCGGTAGATACTCATGTCTTCCGCGTCTCAAACAGAATTGGCTTGACACGCAATTCCAAGACTCCCCTCGAGACCGAGCGCGAGCTGACGAAGCACATACCCCCGGAGAAGATACCTACAGCCCACCACTGGCTCATCCTCCATGGCCGCTATGTCTGCCAGGCCCGCAAGCCCAAGTGTGACCAGTGCTGCATCAACGACCTCTGTGCGTATAAACAGAAAGGAGGCTACGCATGATATTCGCCAACCCACTCTTCCTCTGGGGCCTGCTGGCATTGGCCATCCCCATTGCGGTGCACCTGTTCCAGTTCCGCCGCTATAAGAAGGTTTATTTCAGCAATGTAGAACGCCTGAATGCTTTGCAGGCGGAGAGTCGCCGTCGCAGCACCTTGCGACGCTGGATGGTGCTTGCGATGCGCTGCCTGGCTATCATATTCCTGGTTTTGGCTTTTGCCCAACCCACCCTTCCTGGCAAAGGGCTGACCTTGCACTCGGGAAGCACGGCGGTGAGCGTCTATGTCGACAACTCGTTCAGTATGGAGAACAGCGGCAGCGACGGCAGCCAGTTGGAGATTGCCAAGCAGAAAGCCCGCGAGATTGTGGCTGCCTACCGCCCCGGCGACCGCTACCAGCTGATGACCAACACCATGAGAGGGGAGGAGTTCCGCTGGCTGAGCCGCGAGGAGTTTCTCGATGCCGTTGACGAGTTGGCCATAAGCCCCGCCAGCCATAAGCTTGGCGAGGTGGTCCGGCGCCAAAGCGATTTCCTCAAACAATCGGGCGCCTCCAACCGCCATGCTTACCTCGTCAGCGACTTCCAGCGCTCTTGCGTGGACGACGGCACCGTCGGCGCCCTCGCTGCCGACACCCTTGTCTATTTTACAATGGTTCCGTTGGAGGGCGTTTCTACGGATAATATCTACATCGACACCCTGCGGCTCGATGCCCCCGCCTACTTCGTGGGTGGCAGCGTCACCGCTGAGGCCACGGTTGTCAACGGTGGCAGCTCCGATGTGGAGAAACTGCCCGTCAAGCTCATCGTCAACGGTCGCGAGCGCGCACTCGCTACACTCGATGTCCCTGCCGGAGGCTCCGCCAAAGCAGCCCTCCATTTCACCATCGACAGCGCCGGGTGGATGGACGGACATGTGGAATTGACCGACTACCCCATCACCTTCGACGACCACTACCATTTCTCCCTCCTCGCAGGCGAACGTATCAATATGCTCGAAGTCGATGGCGCACCGAATGGATATTTGTCCAAACTGTTCTCTATCGACAGCGCCATCAGCTACCAGCAACAATCCTCTTTGGCCGTTAATCTCTCACCGTTAAACGTTATTGTTCTCAACGATCTACGCGATTTGCCCTCCGGACAAGCCCAGGCCCTCGACTCATGGGTGAAGCAAGGCGGTACCCTGGTGGTCGTCCCACCGGCCGACAGCAAAGTGGAGCATCTGAATGTCCTGCTGGCACAGTTGCAGGCCCCTCGTCTCGACCGCTGGGTGAAACGTCCGGTCAAAGCCTCCTCGGTCGACTGTCAGAGCAGCCTTTACCGAGGCGTTTTCAACGGCACCAGCGACGAGATGGAGATGCCTACCGTGCAGGGCCACTATACCTTGTCCGACCAGGGCGCCGTGCGACAGAACATCATCACGTTGGCCGATGGCACCAGCCTCCTCTCCGCCACCCCTTGTGGCGAGGGGCGCCTTTACCTCTTCACGACTCCCCTCACAGAGGAATGGACCACCCTCGTGTCGCAGGCCCTTTTCGTGCCGACGCTCTACAATATGGCCCTCTATAGCCGTCAGCAGCCCGCCGCTTCCCATACCCTTGGCGACCGTAATCCCATTTTCCTCCAAGGCAGCTATGAACCCACCTCCTCGCCTTCGGAACTCGTAAGCCGAAACTCGGGATTCAGCATGATCCCTGACCTTCGCCGGTTGGGCAGCCGCTCGGCACTGATGCTCCATGGCGAGCTTACTGCCGACGGACACTACCAACTCATCCAGCGCAGTAGCACCATCCCCTCCGAGCATCTGGCCTTCAACTACCCCCGCCTGGAATCCCGGTTGGATTTCCTCTCGCGTGGCGAGATAGAGGAGCTGGTGGAGGACCTCCCCAATGTCTCTATGGTCCGCAATGCCGCCAAACCCCTCGATCAGGAAATTCGTGCTCGCGAGAATGGCACCCCCCTCTGGCGCTGGTGCCTCATCCTTGCACTCCTTGCACTCTTGGGTGAGACAGTTTTCCTGAAAGCCCATAAAACCCATAAAACCAATAAAACCCATTAACAGCAGATGCCTCATGCTCTTAGAAGTAAATAATATCACCAAATCCTATGGCTCCCACAAGGTCCTCTCTGATATCAGCTTTACTGTGGAGAGGGGGGAGATTGTGGGTGTGTTGGGTGCCAATGGGGCGGGGAAGACCACCCTCCTGCGCATTGTTACATGCCTTCTCGAGGCCGATGAAGGCCAGGTGTTCTTCGATGGCCATCCCATGACCCGGGACGACCTCGCTCGGGTGGGCTACCTCCCGGAAGAACGAGGCCTCTATCGCCGCATGAAGGTGGGGGAGCAGGTGCTCTACCTGGCACGCCTCAAGGGTATGAAAAAGTCTGAGGCCGAGACGTCGGCACACGAATGGTTCCAGCGATTGGGAGCCGGGGCGTGGTGGGACCGTCCTGCCTCCAAGCTGAGCAAGGGCATGCAGCAGAAGGTACAGTTCATCGCATCGGTTGTCCACCATCCGCAGCTCCTGATTCTTGACGAGCCCTTCTCCGGATTCGATAAGGACAACGCCGCCATGTTGCGCCGCGAGATAGAATCTCTCAGTGCTTCGGGTACCGCCATCCTCCTCTCCACCCACAACCTCGACGCCGTCCGCACCCTCTGCTCTAAGACCATCACAGTGGATGAAACCCCTCCCGCCGCCCCTCCGCCGCCCGAAGAAGCGGCATCCGCAAAAAGAAAGAAACGCCGTAAAAAGAAAAAAGATTTTAAAAAAGATTTTTGACAGATTTTGAGCGAAGCGCCCCCCAACCCCCGCAGCAGCGAAGCCTGCTGCATCCGCCCCATTGGCCCCGCAATTGCCCTGCGCAAGCAATTCGCACAATTAGAAACATTCGCCGTAAAAAAATGAAATAAAGATTATAAAAAAGATTTTGACAGATTTTGAGCGAAGCGACCCCCAACCCCTGCCGCACGAAGAAAGCGGCAACCGCCAAAAGAAACATTCGCCGATAAAAAAAGAAATAAAGATTTTAAAAAAGATTATGCCAGATTTTGAGCGAAGCGACCCCCCATCCCCTGCCGCACGAAGAAGCTGCAACCGCCAAAAGAAAGAAACGCCGATAAAAAGAAAAAAGATTTTAAAAAAGATTTTGCCAGATTTTGAGCGAAGCGACCCTTCCCTCCCCCCGCAGCAGCGAAGCCTGCTGCATCCGCAAAATAAGAGACATTCGCCGTTAAAACAATGATAAGAAGATTTTAAGATTGATTTTGAAGGATTTTGAGCGTAGCGACCCCCCTCCTCGCCGCCCGAAGAAGCTGCAACTGCAAAAAGAAACATTCGCCGATAAAAAGAAATAAAGATTTTAAAAAAGATTTTTGCCAGATTTTGAGCGTAGCGACCCCCCAACCCCTGCCGCACGAAGTAGCGGCAACCGCAAAAAGAAAGAAACGCCGATAAAAAGAAATAAAGATTATAAAAAAGATTTTTGCCAGATTTTGAGCGTAGCGACCCAAAAAAGTGTAGCGACCAAAAAATGAGAATAAAAGAAGATTATAAAAAAGATTTTGCCAGATTTTGAGGCCTTCAGGCCGACCTCCCGCCGCCCCGCCGCCATTGTCTCCCTGGAAATGAAGGGGTCGGCCTAAAGGCCTCAAAATCCAACAAAATCCAATTAAAATCCAGAAAATGAATTTGATTCAGGAGCATAACAAGAAATACCAGTTCTTCCACGACATCACGGGTGTCGCCATGAAGGTATACAACAAGTACCGTCCTGGATTGCTGGAATCTGCTTATGAGGCAGCACTCAAGTATCTTCTTGAAATCGATGGCTATAAGGTAGAACGTCAGGTTTTCCTCCCTATCTTTTGGGATGACGTGCAACTTGACCAAACCTATCGTATGGACCTTCTTGTCAACGATAATATTATTTTG